>NZ_CP027774.1:0-600000 GCF_003019815.1 Variovorax sp. PMC12 | reverse complement strand
CGGCAACGTGTTCTCGGTGCTGGTGGCCAGCGCGTTCCTGCCGTTCCTGCCGATGCTGCCGCTGCACCTGCTGGTGCAGAACCTGCTGTACGACGTGTCGCAGATCGCGATCCCGTTCGACAACGTGGACGACGAGTTCCTGAAGAACCCGCAGCGTTGGAACCCGGCCGACCTGGGCCGCTTCATGGTGTTCTTCGGGCCGCTGAGTTCGGTGTTCGACATCCTGACGTTCACCGTGCTGTGGTTCGTGTTCGCCGCCAACTCGGTGGATCACCAGACGCTGTTCCAGTCAGGCTGGTTCGTCGAGGGCCTGCTGTCGCAGACGCTGATCGTGCACCTGATCCGCACCCGCAAGATCCCGTTCCTGCAAAGCCGCGCGTCGTGGCCGCTGCTGGCAATGGGCGCGGCCATTGCCGCGGTGGGCATCTGGCTGCCGATGGGGCCGCTGGCGCACTACTTCAAGCTGCAGGCGCTTCCGCTTGCGTATTTCCCGTGGCTGGTGGCGATGCTGGTCGGCTATGCGGTGCTGACGCAGACGGTGAAGGGGTGGTATGGGCGGCGGTATGGGTGGCAGTGACTCTTGTCGAGTCTCGAGGGGCATTGTTCAGGTTCAGGGTGCGTGCACAGGCCAACGGGTACTCCCCTCCGCGAATGTCCCCCGGGGCTGCGCCCCTCCTCCTTTATTTCGCTGCGGGGAGCACCCGGCGCCCTGCGCACGACGAGCGCCGCTCTTGTGCCGGCTGATCAACAAGTGCTCTGAACGATCACGACGGCGGGGTGCCTTGCGCAGCGAAATAAAGGGGGAGGCCGCAGGCCGGAGGACATTCGCGGAGCAAGGTACCCCGTCGGCGTGAGCGCGCCCACCTGAAATCAAATGCGCCTCGGGCTCTTTGACACGCATATGACACCCTGGCCCAGCAAACTGCCAGCCTCGATCAGAGGAAAGCTGTTACTCCATCGACCATCGGCATCAGAACAAACAACAAGGAGAACTCTCGATGCAAGCTATTCAAAACATCAACCTGAACTCGCTGCTCGACACCTTCGTCAGCGTCGCGGCCGCCTTCATCCTCGGCTCGGTGATCGGCCTGGAGCGCCAGATACGCCAGCGCACGGCCGGCCTGCGCACCAACACGCTGGTGGCCGTGGGAGCGGCGGTGTTCGTCGACATGGCCTACCGGCTCGACGGCAGCGGCGGCGCGGTGCGGGTGGTGGCTTATGTGGTGTCGGGCATCGGCTTCCTGGGTGCCGGCGCGATCATGAAGGAAGGCGCCAACGTCACGGGGCTCAACACGGCGGCAACGCTGTGGGGGTCGGCGGCGGTGGGCGCCTGCGCGGGGGCGGACCTGCTGGGCGAAGCGCTGATCGCGGCGCTGTTCGTGCTGGCCAGCAACACGCTGCTGCGGCCGGTGGTGAACCGCATCAACCGGCAGCCGATCAGCGAGGGCGCGAGCGAAGCGACCTATGTAGTGCGCGTGATCTGCACGCGCGCGGCGCGGCCCGAGGTGATGGACCAGTTGCTGCTGCTGCTCGAGGCCGCGAACTATCCGGTGCGCGATGTCGACCAGCACCCCTTCGGGCCGGCCGACACCGAGATCGGCGCGACGCTCTATGCGACGGCGGTCGAGCCCGCGGAGCTCGACCGTGTCATCGAGGATCTCGAAGCCCTCGACGGCGTGCAGCAAGCCTTCTGGAATGCCGCCGCCGAAGAGTGACCGGCAAGCGCCGGCTCAGACGCCGAGGATCGAAACCGCCTTGGTGTTCAGGTAGGCCTCGAGCGCTTCCGGGCCGCCTTCCGAACCGTAGCCCGAATCCTTCACGCCGCCGAACGGCATTTCCGGCGACGGGGTGGCGGGCTGGTTGATCCACAGCATGCCCAGCTCGAGCTTCTGGCTCAGCAGGTGCGCGCTCTTGATCGACTTGGTGAAGGCGTAGCCGGCCAGGCCGAACGGCAGGCGGTTCGATTCGGCGATCGCTTCCTCGAGCGTGTCGAAGCCGCGGATGGCGGCGATGGGGCCGAAGGGTTCATTGTTGAACACGTCGGCATCCAGCGGCACGTCAGTCAGCACGGTCGGCGCGAAGAAGTTGCCGGTGTCGCCCACGCGTTCGCCGCCGGCGGCCACGGTGGCGCCCTTCTTGCGGGCATCTTCCAGCACATGGGCCATGGCCGTGAGGCGGCGGGCATTGGCCAGAGGGCCGATGGTCGTGCCTTCCGCCAGGCCGTCGCCGAGCTTCAGGCCTTCGGTGTACTTGACCAGCGTGCGGGCGAACTCTTCGCGCAGGCTGTTGTGCACCAGGAAGCGGGTCGGCGAGATGCAGACCTGGCCGGCATTGCGGAACTTGGCGGCACCGGCGGCCTTGACGGCCAGCGCCACGTCTGCGTCCTCGGCCACGATCACCGGGGCGTGGCCGCCCAGTTCCATGGTCACGCGCTTCATGTGCGCACCGGCCAGCGCGGCCAGCTGCTTGCCGACCGGGGTGGAACCGGTGAAGGTGACCTTGCGGATGATCGGATGGGCGATCAGGTAGTTCGAGATTTCGGCGGGGTTGCCGAACACCAGGCCCACCACGCCGGGCGGGATGCCGGCATCGACGAAGGCCTGCAGCAGCGCGGCGGGCGACGCCGGGGTTTCTTCAGGTGCCTTCACCAGGAACGAGCAGCCGGTGGCGAGCGCGGCACCGAGCTTGCGCACGATCTGGTTGATCGGGAAGTTCCACGGCGTGAACGCGGCGACGGGGCCCAGCGGCTCCTTCAGCACGAGCTGCTGCGCGGCCAGGTTGCGCGAGGGCACGATGCGGCCATACACGCGGCGGCCTTCGTCGGCGAACCATTCGATGATGTCGGCGGCGGCCAGGGTTTCGCCCTTGGCTTCGACCAGCGGCTTGCCCTGCTCCTGGGTGAGAAGCTTGGCGATTTCAGGGGCGCGTTCGCGGATCAGGCCGGCGGCGCGGCGCATGACGGCGGCGCGCTCGTTCGCGGGCGTGTTGCGCCAGGCCTCGAAGCCGCGCTGCGCGGCAGCCAGGGCACGGTCGAGGTCGGCGATGCCGGCATGCGCCACCTTGCCGATGGCCTTGCCGGTGGCGGGATTCAGCACGTCGAGTGTCTTGCCGTCGGCGGCGTCGACCCATTGGCCGTCGATCAGCAGGCGGGTGTCGGTGTAGGTAGCGGTCATGACGAACTTTTCCTTCGGGGACTGGATGATGAAAAGGGGAAATCGGGTCTGTGCGACGCGGCACCCCGAAGGGTGCGCTGGCGACGACGGCAGCAACGGCCGCCGGAACGCGTAGATTAACCCGAGTTCACAAAGCCCGCCCGCGCCGGGCGAACAGCCCCGTTACAACACCAGCAGCGCGCGGAAGTCGTTGACGTTGGTGTGCGATGGCCCGGTGATCAGCAGGTCGCCGATGGCGCCGAAGTAGGTGTAGGCGTCGTTGCGGTCCATGTGGTCCGACAGCTTCATGCCCTTGGCGGCCGCGCGCGCCAGCGTGTCGGGCGTGACGAAGGTGCCGGCGTTGTCTTCCATGCCGTCGATGCCGTCGGTGTCGCCCGCCAGCGCCCAGACGCCCGGCTGGCCCATGAGCGCGCCGGCCAGGCCCATGCAGAATTCGCCGCCGCGCCCGCCCCGGCCCTTGGCCTGGCCGGGCTTGCGGGGCCGGATCGTCACCGTGGTCTCGCCACCCGACAGGATGACGCAGGGCCTGGCGAAGGGCTCGCCGCGAAGCGCCACCGCGCGCGCAAGCGCGGCATGCACCTTGCCGACCTCGCGCGACTCGCCTTCCATTTCGTCGCTGAGGATGTGCGCCTCGAGGCCGGCGGCGCGCACCACCCGGGCGGCCGCTTCGAGCGACTGCTGGGGCGTGGCGATCACATGCGTCTGGTGGCCCTCGAACACCGGATCGTTCGGCTTGGGCGTTTCGAGCGCACCGCTTTCGAGCTGCGCGCGCACCGGCGCGGGCACGTCGATGGCGTAGCGCTCGAGGATGGCGAGTGCGTCGGCACAGGTGGTGGCGTCGGGCACGGTCGGTCCGCTGGCGATGATGGCCGGGTCGTCGCCGGGCACGTCGCTGATGGTGAGGGTGACGACACGCGCAGGCGCGCAGGCCGCGGCCAGCCGGCCGCCCTTGATGCGGGAGAGGTGCTTGCGCACGCAGTTCATCTCGCCGATGCTCGCGCCGCTCTCGAGCAGCTGCGTGTTGATGCGCTGCTTGTCGGCCAGCGTCAGGCCTTCGGCCGGCAGCACCAGCAGCGACGAGCCGCCACCCGAGATCAGGCACAGCACCAGGTCATCGGCCGTGAGGCCCTTGGTGAGCGCGAGGATGCGCTCGGCCGCCCGCAGGCCGGCCTCGTCAGGCACCGGGTGCGCGGCCTCGACCAGTTCGATGCGCTGCGGCACGCCCTCGGGCCGCGGCGGGATATGGTCGTAGCGCGTGACGACCAGCCCCGACAGCGGCGCGTCGGCCGGCCACAGGGCTTCGAGCGCCTGCACCATCGAGCCGCCCGCCTTGCCGCAGCCCAGCACCAGCGTGCGGCCCTTGGGCGGCGGCGGCAGATGGGGGCCGAGCGTGGACAACGGCAGCGCGCGGTCCACCGCCACGCGGTAGAGATGTTCGAGAAAGGCGCGCGGGTCTTTGCGTGGATCGGGGGCGGGGGCCAAGGACGGATTCGAAGCGGTCATTGCGGTTTGTCTCCAGACCGGCAATTGTGCTGCGGACCAGGCCCCGCCCCTGCCGGTCAGTTTTTTCGATGCCTAGTTGGTCGTCTTCGCGCCGGCCTGGAACCACCGGCTGATGAGCGCGCGTTCCTCGTCGGTGATGCCGGTCGCGTTGTTCATCGGCATGATCTTGGTCACCACCACCTGCTGGTAGATGGCCTGCGCGTGCGCGGCCACCTGCTCGGGGGAGTCGACCCGCACGTTCTTCATCTGCACGGCAGGGCCGTGGCACATGAAGCAGCGCTGCTCCAGCACCTTCTGCACGTCGGAGAAAGGCACGGCGGGCGCCGCGGCGGAGACGACCGGCGCAGCCACCGGCTCCGGCTTCATCCAGACGATGGTCAGGCCCAGCACCACGATGCCGACCATGGCATAGGGCAGCGGGTTGCCCGCATTGCCCAGCTTGAAGCGGTGGCGCACCACGAAGAACTGGCGAATCGCCGCGCCGCCCAGCATGATGAGCAGCAGCACGATCCAGTTGTACTTGTGCGTGTAGGTGAAGCTGTAGTGGTTGCTCAGCATCGCGAACAGCACCGGCAGCGTGAAGTAGGTGTTGTGCACGCTGCGCTGCTTGCCGCGCTGGCCGTGCACCGGGTCCACCGGCTTGCCTTCGCGCAGAGCCGCCACGTTCTTGCGCTGGCCGGGAATGATCCAGAAGAACACGTTGCCGCTCATGGTCGTGGCCATCATAGCGCCCACCAGCAGGAAGGCCGCGCGGCCCGCGAACCAGTGGCACGCCAGCCAGGTCGCGAAGGCGATGAAGATGGCGATCAGCACGCCGACGATGGTGTCGCCGTGCTTGCGGCGTCCGAAGATCTGGCAGATGCCGTCGTAGACCATCCAGAACACGACGAAGAAGGCCAGCGCCACGGCAATGGCGGCACCGGGCTGCCAGTCCATCTTCGACTTGTCGATGAGATAGGTGCTCGCGTTCCACAGGTACGACATGGTGAACAGCGAGAAACCCGTGATCCAGGTCGAATAGCTCTCCCAGTACGACCAGTGCAGGTGGTCCGGCAGCTTCTTGGGCGCCAGCGCGTACTTCTGCATGTTGTAGAAGCCGCCGCCGTGCACCGCCCACTGTTCACCGCCCACGCCCTTGTCGAGCGATTCCTGGTCTTGCGGCTTCTCGAGGCTGTTGTCCAGCATCACGAAGTAGAAGGAGGCGCCGATCCAGGCGATGGCAGTGATGACGTGGACCCAGCGCAGCAGCAGGTTGGCCCAGTCGAGGTAGTAGCTTTCCATGTGCTCTCTCTCAACCCTGTGCGCGCGTGGGGACGCCGCAAAGGGGTTTCAGCCTGCTCACCACCGCGGGCGCTGTAAGCAGAGAAAGTGCCGCGAACGCAGGCTCCATGGAATGGGCCTCGCTCCGCTGCGGCTTGTTGTCGACCGAAAGTGTATACAGTTTTGGCAAAGGGCGGGATGCTTTTTTTGGGGCGCCACCGCCGGGAAAACCCTGTTCAGTCCAGCGATTGCAACAACTGTGCCGCCACCGCCACGGCGATCACCTCGGGCTCCTTGCCGGTGATGCCGGGCACGCCGATGGGGCAGGTGATGCGGGCCAGCTCTTGCGCCGTGAAGCCGCGCGCTTCGAGCCGGTGGCTGAAGGTGGCCCACTTGGTCTTGCTGCCGATCAGGCCGATGTAAGGCAGGTCGTCGCGCTCGCGCAGGCGCTTGAGGCAGGCGATGACGATGTCAAGGTCTTCGGCATGGCTGAAGCTCATGATCAGCACGCGGCTGCCCGGCGCGATCGCTGCCACGGCGTCCTGCACCGGCTCGGAATGCTCGGTGTCGATCTGCGCGGGGAGTTCGTCCGGGAACACGCCGTCGCGGCTGTCGATCCAGCGCACCGAAAACGGCAGTGCGGCCAGCAGGCGCGCCAGGGCGGCGCCGACGTGCCCGCCGCCGAACAGCGCCACGGGCTTGAGCTGCGCGACCAGTTCGCGCTGCAGCACGGGCGCATCGGCCGCGGTGATTCGCCGGTACGACAGGAACATCACGCCGCCGCAGCACTGCCCCAGGCTGGGACCCAGCGGGTAGCGCTGGATGCCTTCGAACGGCGCGCGCAGGCCCGCGAGCAACTCGCGCGCTTCTTTCGTGGCCTGGAATTCAAGCTGGCCGCCGCCGATGGTGGCCGTGAGCCCGTCGGCCCACACCGCCATCCAGGTGCCGGCCTCGCGCGGCGCCGAGCCCTGCGTGGACTCGACGCGCACCAGCACGCCGTCTTCCTGGCGAAGACGCGCCAGCAATTGGTCGACCGCACCGCTCATGGTGATTGATACCTCCGGTTGCCCGGCCCGTGGAGAGTCACGGTATAAACCCGGCGATGAATCGCCAGCTTACGCCCCGACGCCTCGCGCTCGCAGCCTCCCTTCTTTCGGCCCTCTGGCTCGCCGGCTGCGGCTCCACCGGGTCGGTGCCCGGCCAGTTGAGCGGCGCCAGCGGCGACGTGGGTTCCGGCCCCGTGCCGCGCGCATCGAACGCGGCCAGCGCGCGCGACTACCGCCGCGACGCCGCGCGCCACATCTACGACGCCAACCGCTCGCGCATCTACAAGGGCCAGTTGCCGCCGGTGCTCTATGCCGTGGGCACGCTGGAAGTGAACCTCGACACGGGCGGCAAGGTGCGTTCGATGCGCTGGCTGCGCGCGCCCAAGCACGCGCCGGAGGTGATCGCCGAGATCGAGCGCACGGTGCTCAAGGCCTCGCCCTTCCCGCCGGCCACCCGCCTGGGCACCGTCACATGGACGGACACCTGGCTGTGGGACGAAAGCGGCCGCTTTCAACTCGACACCTTGACCGAAGGCCAGCAGCAAGGGGATTGACGATCCGTCGGATCGGGGAAAACGCCGGACATTCGCGTGGGGGTCGCCGCGCACGGCCGCCCGAAGCGGCCGGCCCGCCCCCGGTAGGGGGTAGGAGAAGCGACACGAAGTGCGCGGAGCCTGGGGGCGAGCATCAGGAGCCGCGGTACGTGGAGTAGCTCCACGGGCTCACGAGCAGGGGCACGTGGTAGTGCTGGTCGGTGTGCGCCACGCCGAAGTCCAGCGACACCTTGTTCAGGAAATTGGGCTCCGGCAGCTTGACGCCGCGGGCCTTGAAGTAGCCCGCCACGTCGAACACCAGCCGGTAAGTGCCGGCCTTCAACGAGTTGTTGTCGTACAGCGGCCCGTCGCTGCGGCCGTCCGAATTCAGCGTGAAGCGCTTGACCAGCGTGGCGGCGTCGCCGTCGGTGGTGTACAGCACCACCTCCATGCCCGCTGCGGGGCCGCCATGCATCGTGTCCAGTACGTGAGTGCTCAGGCCCATGGGGCGCTCCTTGAAAGTCCGAAGGTTGGATCGGTGGGTGCGGGATATTCCGGTGGACAAAAGTGTATACAGTTCGCGGCTTTGGGTCTATCATGAAAAACATGGAGTCCTCCACCACCCGTTCGATCGTCGATGCGCTCACCAAGGCCATCGTCGAGCACCGGCTTCAGCCCGGCACCAAGCTGGCCGAGCAGAAGCTGGCCGATCACTTCGGCGTGTCGCGCACGCTGGTGCGGCAGGCCCTGTTCCAGCTGTCGCAGAACAAGCTCATCCGCCTGGAGCCCGCGCGGGGCGCCTTCGTGGCCGCGCCCGCCGTCGACGAAGCCAAGCAGGTGTTCGCCGTGCGCCGCATGCTCGAGGCCGAGATGACGCGCGAGTTCGTGCGCACCGTCACGCCCGCCAAGATCAAGGCGCTGAAGGAGCATGTGGCGCTCGAGAAATCCGCGGTATCGGGCGAAGACATCTCCGGGCGCACCGAGCTGCTCGGCGACTTCCACGTGCGCATGGCCGAGCTCATGGGCAACCAAGTGCTGGCGCAGATCCTCGGCGAGCTGATCTCGCGCTGCGCCCTCATCACGCTGATGTACCAGAGCACCAGCGCGGCCGAGCACTCCAACGACGAGCACGCCGACATCGTGAAGGCACTGGCCTCGCGCGATGAGGAACGGGCCGTGCGCCTCATGACCGAACACCTCGAGCACGTCGAGGCCAACCTGACCTTCGACCGCAAGGTCCCGACCAACGACATCTCGCTGGCGCTGTCCTGAAAAGCCTATGACCGTCTACGACTCCACCCTGCCCTACCCCCGCGACCTCGTCGGCTACGGCCGCAACCCGCCCCACGCGCAGTGGCCCGGCGGCGCGCGCGTCGCGGTGCAGTTCGTGCTGAACTACGAAGAAGGCGGCGAGAACGCCACACTGCACGGCGACGCGGGCTCCGAGCAATTCCTCTCCGAGATGTTCAACCCGGCGAGCTTTCCCGACCGGCACATCAGCATGGAGGGCATCTACGAATACGGCTCGCGCGCCGGCGTCTGGCGCATCCTGCGCGAGTTCGAGAAGCGCGGCCTGCCGCTCACCGTGTTCGGCGTGGGCATGGCGCTCGAGCGCTACCCGGAGCTGACGGCCGCCTTCAAGGAACTGGGCCATGAAATCGCCTGCCACGGCTGGCGCTGGATCCACTACCAGAACCTCGACGAAGCCACCGAGCGCGAACACATGCGCCTGGGCATGGAAGCCATCGAGAAGCTCACCGGCGAACGCGCCCTGGGCTGGTACACCGGCCGCGACAGCCCGCGCACGCGCCGCCTCGTGGCCGACTACGGCGGCTTCGAGTACGACAGCGACTACTACGGCGACGACCTGCCCTTCTGGATGAAAGTGCGCAAGACCGACGGCACGGTGGTGCCGCAGCTCATCGTGCCCTACACGCTCGACTGCAACGACATGCGCTTCGCGCTGCCGCAGGGCTACTCGCATGCCGATCCGTTCTTCCAGTACATGAAGGACACCTTCGACGCGCTCTACGCCGAGGGCGACCCCGCCGGCGACAACAGCCCGAAGATGATGAGCATCGGCATGCACTGCCGCCTGCTCGGTCGGCCCGGGCGCATCACCGCGCTTCAGCGCTTCCTGGACCACATCGCACGGCACGACAAGGTGTGGGTCTGCCGCCGCGTCGACATCGCGCGCCATTGGAAGCAGGCGCACCCCTTCGAAGCAGGAGCCGCATCGTGAGCCTCACCATCGCCCAACTCAATGCCGCGGTGCCGGCCGCAGCCGTCGCGCTGCTCGACGGCATCTACGAGCATTCGCCCTGGATCGCGCAGCGCGCGCTGGCCGCCCGCCCCTTCCGCTCGCTCGCGCACCTCAAGCATGCGCTGGTGCGCGCGCTGGCCGAATCGTCGGCCGACGAACAGATCGGCCTGATCCGCGCCCACCCGGAGCTGGCGGGCAAGGCCATGGTCAGCAAGACGCTGACGGCCGAGTCGACCAACGAGCAGAGCAAGGCCGGCCTGACCGACTGCACGCCCGAGGAGTTCGCGAAGATCCAGCAGCTCAACGCCGACTACAACGCCAAGTTCGGCTTCCCGTTCATCCTGGCCGTGCGCGGACCGCGCGGCACCGGGCTGGCCAAGCGCGAGATCATCGAGACCTTCGAGCGCCGGCTGCACAACCACCCGTCGTTCGAACTGGGCGAGGCGCTGCGCAACATCCACCGCATCGCCGAGATCCGCCTGAACGACAAGTTTGCCGCCGACGTCACGCTCGGCAACGACGTGTGGGACTGGCAGGAGCAGCTCTCGGTGCACACCGACCCCGGCTACGCCGAGAAGGGCCAGCTCACCGTCACCTACCTGACCGACGCGCACCGCGCCTGCGCCGCGCAGATCAGCGCGCTGATGCGCGACGTGGGTTTCGATTCGGTGCACATCGATGCCGTAGGCAACGTGGTGGGCCGCTATGAAGGTACGACGCCCGACGCAAAGACGCTGCTCACCGGCTCGCACTACGACACCGTGCGCAACGGCGGCAAGTACGACGGCCGCCTCGGCATCTTCGTGCCGATCGCCTGCGTTCGCGAACTCAAGCGGCAGAACAAGCGCCTGCCCTTCGCCTTCGAGGTGGTGGGCTTCGCCGAAGAGGAGGGCCAGCGCTACAAGGCGACCTTCCTGGGCTCGGGCGCGCTCATCGGCCACTTCGACCCGCGCTGGCTCGACCAGAAGGACGCCGACGGCGTCACCATGCGCGAAGCCATGCAGCACGCGGGCCTGAAGCAGGAAGACATCCCGAAGATCCAGCGCGACCCGGCGCGCTACCTCGGCTTCGTCGAGGTGCACATCGAACAGGGCCCGGTGCTCACCGAGCTCGACCTGCCGCTGGGCATCGTCACCTCCATCAACGGCAGCGTGCGCTACGTGGGCGAGGTCATCGGCATGGCCAGCCACGCCGGCACCACGCCCATGGACCGCCGCCGAGACGCCGCGGCCGCCGTGGCCGAGCTGATCCTCTACACCGAGCAGCGCGCCGCCAAAGATGGCGACTCGGTCGGCACCGTCGGCATGCTCGAAGTGCCGAGCGGCTCCATCAACGTGGTGCCGGGCCGCTGCAAGTTCAGCCTCGACCTGCGCGCGCCCAACAACGAACAGCGCGATGCATTGGCCACCAACGTGGTCAACGCGCTGAAAGACATCTGCGAGCGACGCGGCGTGCGCTTCGAGCTCGAAGAGACGATGCGCGCCGCCGCCGCCCCCAGCGCGCCGGCCTGGCAGCAGCGTTGGGAAAAGGCGGTCGACGCACTCGGCATTCCGCTCTTTCGCATGCCCAGCGGCGCCGGCCACGACGCCATGAAGCTGCACGAGGTGATGCCGCAGGCCATGCTCTTCGTGCGCGGCATCAACTCGGGCATCAGCCACAACCCGCTCGAATCGAGCACCAACGACGACATCCAGCTCGCGGTGCAAGCCTTCCAGCTGCTGCTGGACAACCTGGCCGCCGAACAAGCCCACTGATTCACAGAAGAACAACCATGACCGACTACGCAAAGCTCGACGCCTGGATCGACGCCCACTTCGACGAGGAAGTGAAGTTCCTGCAGCAACTGGTGCAGGTGCCCACCGACACGCCGCCGGGCAACAACGCGCCGCACGCCGACCGCACCGCCGAGCTGCTGAAGGACTTCGGCCTCGACGCCGAGAAGCACGCCGTGCCCGCGCAGGACGTGAAGGACTACGGCCTCGAATCGATCACCAACCTGATCGTGCGCCGCAAGTACGGCAACGACGGCCTGACGGTCGCGCTCAATGCCCACGGCGACGTGGTGCCCCCGGGCGAAGGCTGGACGCACGACCCGTACGGCGGCGAGATCGTCGACGGCAGCCTCTACGGCCGCGCCGCCGCCGTCAGCAAGAGCGATTTCGCGAGCTTCACCTTCGCGCTGCGCGCGCTCGAAGCCGTCGCCAGGCCCGCCAAGGGCAGCGTCGAGCTGCACTTCACCTACGACGAGGAATTCGGCGGCATCCTCGGCCCGGGCTGGCTGCTCGACAAGGGCCTGACCAAGCCCGACCTGATGATCGCGGCCGGCTTCAGCTACGAGGTGGTCACCGCCCACAACGGCTGCCTGCAGATGGAAGTGACGGTGCACGGCAAGATGGCCCACGCCGCCGTGCCGGCCACCGGCATCGACGCGCTGCAGGGCGCGGTGAAGATCCTCAACGCGCTGTATGCGCAGAACACGCTCTACCAGCAGGTCACGTCGAAGGTCGAGGGCATCACGCACCCGTACCTGAACGTAGGCCGCATCGAAGGCGGCACCAACACCAACGTCGTGCCCGGCAAGGTGGTGTTCAAGCTCGACCGCCGCATGATCCCCGAGGAGAACCCGGCCGAGGTCGAAGCCACCATCCGCAAGGTGATCGCCGATGCCGCGGCCGAGAGCGCCGGCATCACGGTCGAGATCAAGCGACTGCTGCTGGCCAACTCGATGAAGCCGCTGGCCGGCAACAAGCCGCTGGTCGACGCCATCCAGAAGCACGGCCAGGACGTGTTCGGCGAGCCGATCAAGGCCATGGGTACGCCGCTGTACACCGACGTGCGCCTGTACGTCGAGGCCGGCATTCCGGGCGTGATCTACGGGGCCGGGCCGCGCACCGTGCTCGAGTCGCACGCCAAGCGCAGCGACGAGCGCGTGGTGCTCGAAGACCTGCGCCGCGCCACCAAGGTGATCGCACGCACGCTCAGCGACCTGCTGGCCTGAGCGCTCCGGGCGCGCGGCCTGCCTGCTCAGGCCGGCCTGGCGCCCGACATGGGGGAGATCACCGCGGCCGCCCTGGTCCGGGCCTCGGCCCACGCCGTCATGTTGGGCAGGGGCGCCGGCCGTGCCAGGTGGTAGCCCTGCACCAGCGTGCAGCCCAGCGTGCGCAGGACATCGAGTTCTTCCTGCGTTTCCACGCCCTCGGCCACGACCTGGATGTTCAGCGAGCGGCCCAGCTGCACGATGGAATCGACCAGCACCACGTTGCCCGGCGACGCCGCCAGCCCCAGGATGAAGCTGCGGTCGATCTTGACCTGCCGCACGTATTCGCTGCGCAGCGATGCCAGCGATGAATAGCCCACGCCGAAGTCGTCCACCACGATCGCCACGCCGGCGGCCGACAGGGCGCTGAGGCGGCTGCGCGTCGCGTGGGTGTCGAGCGCCACCTCTTCGGTGATCTCGATCTGCAGCCGTGTCGGCGCGATGCCGCGCGTCTTCAGCATGCCGAGCACGATGTCGTCGACCGCGAGCTGCGCCATCTCGCGCGGCGACACGTTGATGGCGATCGGCACGTTCGCCAGCACCGAGCCCGAGGCCTCGAGCTGGCGCATCGCCCGGCAGACCTCGTCGACCAGGTGGCGCAGCAGCGGCTCCGCGACGCCGGTGTTGGCGGCGGCGAAGATCACTTCCTCCGGCGCGATGTGGCCGTGGCGCGGATGGTGCCAGCGCATCAGCGCCTCCAGGCTGTGGATGTGCTTGCCGTCGCAGCCCATGATCGGCTGGTACCACACGCCGATGGCGCGCGCTTCGATGGCGTTGAGCAGGTCGCGCTCCACGTCCCTGCGCGTGCCCAGCCGCAGGTTGAGGGGGGCGTCGAAGAACTGGTAGCGGTTGCGCCCGGTGCGCTTGGCCTCGTAGAGCGCCTCGTCGGCAAAGCTGATCATGTCGGCGATTTCGGCGTCGCCCGACACCGAGATGCCGATGCTCACGCCCAGGTGGCCGCCGTAGTGCGCGGTGGCGAACGATATCGAGCGGATCAGCGCCTGCGCGATGGCGGCGGGCGCCTGGCGGGTGCCCTGGAGGCTGTAGAGCACCGCGAACTCGTCGCCGCCCCAGCGGCTCAGCACCGCGCGCAGGTCGGTGAGCTCGCGCTGCAGCCAGCCGGCCACGTCCTGCAGCACGCGGTCGCCGACCTTGTGGCCGAAGGCGTCGTTGACCGCCTTGAAGCCGTCCAGGTCGAGCAGCAACAGGCAGTGCTGCTGGCCGCGGGACGAGACGATGTGCAGCGTCGCCGCCTCGGTGAAGCCTTCGCGGTTGAGCAGCCCGGTCAGCGAGTCGTGCGAGGCGCGGAACGAGAGCTGCTGCGTCGCGTCCATCGACAGCGCATGCACCTGGCGCAGCTGCTCCGCCATCGCGGTGGCCTCGTTGCGCAGCCGGCTGCCCTCGCGGAAGGTGCGTTCGCTGTGCACCGCGCTGCGCACCAGCGCCCCGAGGTACAGCAGCACCATCGCGGCCAGGCTCAAGTTGTCGAAGCCGCCCCAGTACACCAGGCACCCCGCCACCGACAGCAACGCCGGCGTGATGAAGCTGATCGGCACGAACGCGAAGGCCGTGCCGTAGGTCACGGAGCCCGCGCAGATGCCGCACACCACCGTCAGATAGAACACCGCCTGCGGCGATGAGTAGCCGTTGCACAGCAGCGGAATGAGCGCCCAGACCAGGCCCGAGACCCCGGCCAGCACCGCGGCCAGCCGCAGGTGCCATTCGACAGGTCGCCCCTTGGGCGAGGTCGCCACGCTGCCGTCCAGCAGCACGCCGCGCGACAGCGCGAACGGCCAGCGGCTGACATAGCTGCGCAGCCCGTTCACCGCGAGCGACAGCATCAGCCAGCACAGCCCCTCGAACGCGCGGCCGGAGTTGAGTGCCACCAGGGTCGCGGTGAAGCTCAGCACGATGTTGATCGGAATCGCGGCGAGCACGCTGCGGCGCACCATCACCAGCTGGTCGGCCCGCACCATGCGCGAGAGCAACTCAGCATCGACGGAAGCGGTGAGCGTGGGGAGAGGCGCGCTGAGATTCATGGAAGGGGTCGAGTTTATAGAGCGCGAACGACCGTGCGGCCAGCGAAGGCCTTGTTCTCGCGAATTTGGGGTGCGGGAACAACGAACTTTCGTTTCTCTTTCATCGAGGCGTCATGGCTGCCTCCGAGACTCCGTAGCCCTTTTTGGGTCCACGTGTTCAACACGCCTGTCATCTTTTCAGAACGCCATGTCCTACCGTTTTTCGATTGCTCCCCCCTTCCGCCGCACGCTCTTTTCCACCCTCGCCATTGGCACGCTGATGCTGGCCGGCTGCGGCGGCGGCTCCGATGCTCCGGGTTTCGTGCCGCTGCCGACGGCCACCGCGCCGGCTCCGGCGCCCTCCCCCGCCCCTGCACCGGCCCCAGCCCCGGCAGCCGGCCCCACGGGCCGCTGGACCATCGGCGACCTGCACATCCACACGATGCAGTCGGACGACGCACAGCAGGTCAACAAGCTCGACCAGGTCCTCGCCCAGGCATTCGACCGCTTCGGGCTCGACTGGGCTGCGCTGTCCGACCACTTGCGCATGTCTTCCTACGACAACGACGGCAACAAGCTGGCGACGGCGATCCCGTTCTCGGAGGGCATGGCCAAGTACCAGGTGCCGCGCATCAAGGCATTGCAGGCCGCAGGCAAGTACGCGGACAAGACGATCTTCGCGTCCTTCGAGTGGGACATGCCCTCGCACGACCACGGCAACGTCGGGCTGCTGACGGACAACCCGATGTCGGCCACGGCACTGAAGGCCGCGAACCAGTTCGAGTACCTCTTCACCAACCGCCCCGCCTCGGCCTTCGCGCCGGAAGACGTGGCGGCCTGGGGTCCGAAGGCCGGCACCGGCTACAACACCCACGCGGAGACGCTGGCCGCCATCGCGTGGCTGAAGAGCAACTACCCCGACACCAGCTACCTGCAGATCAACCATCCGTCGCGCAATCCCGGCAAATACACGATCGCGCAGCTGCGTGAAATGAACGACCTCGCGCCGAACATCGTGTTCTCGCTCGAAGGCATGGTCGGCAACCAGATGGAGCCCGACCGCGGCGGCTATACCAGCGACTACATTCCGGCCAATCTGCCATCGCGCGTCTACGGCGGTGTCGACTACCTCGTCGCCAAGCTCGGCGGCACCTGGGACGCGCTGCTGTCCGAAGGCCGCCACATCTGGAACGTGGCGGATTCCGACTACCACTTCACGATCTCCCAGGGCCAGTACAGCAGCGGCTACGCGCCGGGCGAATACGCCAAGAACCACCTGTGGGGCGACATCAAGGACCCGAAGTCGCTGCTCGCGGCCATGCGCTCGGGCAAGCTCTTCGCGGTGAACGGCGACCTCATCAACGCGCTCGACTTCAAGGTGCAGAGCGCCAAGGGCGCTGGCGAGATGGGCTCCGAAGTGGCGGCCAAGGCCGGCGAAGATTTGAAGATCACCATCCGCTTCAAGAGCCCCGAGCGCAACAACTTCGAATACCAGCTCGGCAGCGGCGTCTTCGCCAACGTGAAGCCGGCGGTCGACCACATCGACCTGATCGCCGGCGACGTGACCGGGCTGGAGAAGCCGGGCACGCCGGGCTACTCGCGCGACACCAACACGTCGACCCGCGTGCTCAAGCGCTTCACCCGCAACGACTGGAAGCTGGACGCCGACGGCTATTTCGCCGTGAGCTACACCGTGAAAGCCGGCAACAACCAGTACTTCCGCCTGCGCGGCACCAACCTGGGCACCGACGTGCCGGGCGAGACGGCCGCAGGCGAACCGCTGCCCGACGCCAAGGTGGTGGTGACCGACAACGTCGCGCGCTTCAACGCCATCAATGCACGCAACTACGCGGATCTGTGGTTCTACTCGAACCCGGTGTTCGTGAAGGTGGCGGCGCAGTAGGCATGGCGAATGCGCCCCGGGCTCCCCTGGGGCGCTTTGGCACTGCAGGCGTGGGAGCTTCAGTTGCCGTCAATGTTTGACGGATGCGGTCTGCGTGACGCAGCAGGCAACGTCGTCAATCCGTCGGGCAGTTGGCAGTCCTATGATTCAGCGACCGGGCAGGCCTACGGCTCGCAGTCACCGACCCGGACGGTGGCTGGTTGGTGACATGACCTATGACCCCGGCCTGAGGGTTGCAGCAAATGGGTACGCCCTCCAAGAAGCATCGCCCAGAGCCCCCCGCCTAGAACTGATGAACTTCATCTTTCAGGGCACTGGTGGAGCGAGGTCACCCTACGTTTTCGACACCACCGGTATGTTGTACGGGCCAAGCCAAACGCCAGATCACCTCAGTGCGCAACAGCTTTGTGTGCGGTGGGCATGTCTCCAAATGGCTTGCATAAACAACCGGATTACATTCCGGCTCAAGGAAATTTCTACGTACCCTCCGGCAGATTTGCAATTAATTTATATGACGGATCGAGTTACTGGCAGGATATGTAGGGCGAACTTGTTGCAACTACAAGAGAAATAGGCATTGGCACTCCCAGACTATTCAGTCTCGCCGCCACCTATCGCGCGTCAAGGCAAAAAAGTTAATTTCAGATGGAAAAAATGGAAGACGCCTTTGAGCGGAATGTAAAAAGAAGTCTGGCTAAAACCAGGGGTCAGATATATCAAGAGCTGCCACTCAGGCAGAAAGCAGTTTATTGGATTTTTGTAATTTCTATTTTTGTGACTATTGGGGTGTTCGTATTTTCTGACTATTTCTTTGAGCGACTCTAGCGTCGGCATTTTTCTGAACAAAATGATCGATGCCTGGGCTCGTCTCGCACGCCGTCGCGTTGGGCCGATGCGTTCGTGCAGCGCACCGCCGTTGCGATGCTCGTGTTTCGAGCTCCGCCCGCGCCGATAGCGGTCAAGAGTCAGGTTCCTTTGTTCATCTACATACCTTCGAGTGCAACAGGGCCCGCACAACCCGAGCGGTCGATACTCGTCGAGTTGCGCCGCGATGCCAAGACAACGGACGCGCGGATGTTCGTCACCGAAGAGGTACTGAATCGACTGGAGCCGCGAATCAAGCGAATGAGGCAACCGAACGACGCGCCCGATCTAACGTGCCGCTCCTGAACTTCCTGATCGCAGGACCCGCAGCACTTTCTCGTGGTGAGTCGAGCGCCCTATCGAGCAGAGATCCTGAATCAGCCGAGCGATCGGCGCGCCGATGCCAGCTTGTCGAGATGACGACGGGTACGCCAATTCGTCCAGGCCAGAAGAGCGACCAAACAGGTCGCAGCTGCCAGTGCCAGCCCGACGAAGAATCTGTTGCCAGCCTGAAATTTTCCGAGCGCTCGAGCAGAGTCCGTATATGAGCAAGCTACATTGCCAGCTTGAGCCAATTCGAACAACGTCTCGTCCATGCGCAGCACGTCGATCTCAGTTTCAAGCGGCAAGCGCTTCAGCTCGGATACACAGGCCCAGAGACGCAATCGCTCATCGCGACCGTTGATTCGCATCAGCAAGTACTCATAGCTTGAATAGCGGCTGTGCTTTGTCTCGAAACCGACCAGCGTCCCCTTTTCACTTGTAAGTTTTTCCGGACGAGGGACGTCCTGCTGCCAGACAGTCATGCTCGCAATACCCCCAAATGCCAGGAGCAGCAGGGCGACTGTCGAAGCTCCCTTGATGTTTCCAATACCGGTTTGCACAAGAGGCATTGTGCGCTGCATCGAGCGAAGCTGGCCTGCCAAGCCGAGGCACCGCACCGCTGAATTCGAGGGTTGCGGCGGCAACCGACCGCCCGTGCCCGAAGCGCGACACGCCAGCAACACCCCTCCCGGGATAACCCTCTGACCCTCCTAAAGTCTTCTTGCCTACATTTCTTGTATGCAAGAAAAGGCATTATTTGCATGCAAAACCTCGACAAGACAGACAGGAGACTCCATGCCTCGCTTCGCCAAATCGCTTTTCGGTCAGGTGGTCATCGCGCTGGTTCTTGGCGTGCTCGCGGGGCTCCTTGCCCCGGAGTACGCCGTCAAGCTCAAGCCGCTGGGTGACGGGTTCATCAAGCTGATCAAGATGATCATCCCGGTGCTGGTGTTCTGCGTGGTGGTGCATGGCATTGCCGGCGCGGGAGACCTCAAGCGCGTGGGCCGGGTGGGCGTGAAGTCGCTCATCTACTTCGAAGTGCTGACCACCATCGCGCTGGCGATGGGCCTGGTGCTGGCTTTCGTGTTCCAGCCGGGCGCCGGCATGAACGTCGACCCGTCGAAACTCGACCCGGCCGCCATGAGCGCCTACGCCTCGAACGCCGACAAGCTCACGAGCGGCGGCACGGTCGAGTTCCTGATGAAGCTCATTCCGACCACGGTGGTCAACGCCTTCGCCACCGGCGACGTGCTGCAGGTGCTGCTGTTCGCGGTGCTGTTCGGATGCGCGCTCACGCTGCTGGGCGATCGCGGCAAGCCGGTGGCGGTGGTAGTCGATGCGCTCTCGCTGGTGCTGTTCAAGATCATGGGAATCATCATCAAGCTGGCGCCGCTGGGCGTGCTGGGTGCCATCGCGTTCACGGTGGGACAGTACGGCATCGGCTCGCTCAAGCAGCTCGGCATGCTGGTGGCTCTTTTCTACGGCGCAGTGCTGGTCTTCGTGTTCGTGGTGCTCGGGCTGGTGATGCGCATGTCTGGCTTCAGCCTGATCAAGCTGCTGCGCTACCTGCGCGAAGAGCTCACCATCGTGTTCGCCACCACCTCGTCGGACAGCGTGCTGCCGCAGGTCATGGCCAAGCTGCGCCGCATGGGCATCCGCGATTCGACGGTCGGGCTGGTGATTCCCACCGGCTATTCGTTCAACCTCGATGCCTTCTCGATCTATATCACGCTGGCCGCGGTGTTCATCGCGCAGGCCACCAACACGCCGATCTCGATGGCCGACCTGATGACGATCCTGGCAATTGCGTTGGTCACGTCGAAGGGCGCGCACGGCGTGCCAGGCTCGGCCATCGTGGTGCTGGCCGCCACGCTGCATGCGATCCCGGCCATTCCCGCCATCGGCCTGGTGCTGGTGCTGTCGGTGGACTGGTTCATGGGCATTGCCCGCGCGCTGGGCAACCTGATCGGCAACTGCGTGGCAACGGTGGCCATCGCGGCCTGGGAAGGCGACATCGACCGCGAACGCGCGCACGCGGTGCTCGACGGCAACTACGCCCCCGAAGCCCTGGATGGCGAGCCGCTGGCAGAGGCCGCGCCCGTGGCAAACACAGGCACCGCCACCACCACCCCCGCACACTGAGTGAGCCACATGCCCACCGACGTCAGCCCCACCGCCATCGCCGAGCGCGTGGTCGAGGCCATCCTCGCGCAGAAGCTCGCGCCGGGCGAGCGGCTGGGCGAGCAGGCTCTGGCCGAAAACTTCTCGGTGAGCCGCACCATGGTGCGCGAGGCGCTGATGCAGCTGCAGGCGCGCGGCTTCGTCGAGGTGCAGTCGCGCCGCGGCTGGTATGTGGTGGAGCCTTCGGCCGAAGAGGCGCGCGACGCCTTCTCGGCACGCCGCATCGTCGAGGCCGGCATCCTGGCCGCGAGCGAGGGCCGCCCATTGGGCAAGGTGATCCGGAAACTGCGCGACCACATCGCCGACGAGCAGCGCGCCATCGAAGGCGCCGACGCTGCCACCCGCGCCTTCCTGCTGGCCGACTTCCACGTGTGCCTGGCCGAGCAGATGGGACATCAGTTGCTGGTCGACGTGCTGCGCGACCTCACGGCGCGTACCACCCTTGCGGCCACGCTCTACCAGTCGAAGCACGAGGCGGGGCAGTCGTGCGCGGAGCATGGCGCGATCGTCGCGGCGCTCGAAGCGGGCGATACGGACCAGGCGCGCCGCTTGATGCTCGACCACATCGGCAATGTCGAGCGGGCGCTGGAAGTCGACGCTGCGGCGGAGCCGGATGCGACGAGCAGGCTGAAGGCTACGCTGGCCCCCGTAGCATTGCCGCGCGCCAGGCGCTGAAGCTGTGTACTAGCACCGGCGACTGCTATCGGTTCGATAGCAGCGATCCCCAGCCGCGCAGCGACTCCCGGCAGTTTCCCCTATGAATCCCCTCGGCCGATACGAGGGCGCGCCCGCTGACACAGGTGCGGGTTCCGGCTCGGCTACAGTCCGAGACACTTATGAACTCACCCCAACTCCAGCGCGGCGTGTTCCTCGCCCTTCTCGCCGCTGTCACCGCTGCCTTCATCTGGGTGCTGCTGCCGTTTTTCGGCGCGGTGCTCTGGGGCGTGGCACTGGCGATCCTGTTCACGCCGCTGTTCCGCTGGCTGCTCAGGAAGATGCCAGGCAAGCTCAACGCCGCCGCCTTGCTGACGCTGGCCATCTGCTTGTTCATCGTGATTCTTCCGCTGGCCATGGTCGGCGTGTCGCTGGTGCAGGAAGTGGCGCTGGTCACGCAGAACATCCGCTCGGGGCAGATCAACTTCGCGGCCTACTTCCAGCAGATCCTGGACGCCTCGCCGCAGTGGCTGCTGAACCTGGTCGAACGCTTCAACCTCGGCGACATGGCGGCGTGGCAGGCGCGCATCTCGGCCGCCGCCGGCCAGGCGAGCCAGATCATCGCGAGCCAGGCGCTGGCCATCGGCCAGAACACCTTCGACTTCGTGGTCAGCTTCTTCGTCATGCTGTACCTGCTGTACTTCCTGCTGCGCGACGGCGCGGCACTATCCAAGCGCATGCGCGACGCCGTGCCGCTGGCCAAGCCCCACACGCACTACCTGCTGAACAAGTTCACCACCGTCATCCGCGCGACCGTCAAGGGCAACGTGGCCGTGGCCATCGCGCAGGGCACGCTCGGCGGGCTGGCCTTCTGGTTCCTCGGCGTGCAGGGTGCGCTGCTGTGGGCGGTGCTGATGGCCTTCCTGTCGCTGCTGCCGGCGGTGGGCGCCGCGCTGATCTGGGGCCCGGTGGCCATCTACTTCCTGGCCACGGGGCATTTCTGGCAGGGCGGCGTGCTGATCTTCGTGGGCGTGTTCGTGATCGGCCTGGTCGACAACATCCTGCGCCCGCTGCTGGTGGGCAAGGACACGCAGATGCCCGACTACATCGTGTTGATGTCGACCATCGGCGGCATGGCGCTCTTCGGCATCAACGGCTTCGTGATCGGGCCGGTGATCGCGGCGCTGTTCATGGCGGCGTGGAGCCTGTTCGCGGACTCGGGGCATGTGGGAACGGGGCACGACGAGCCGGCCGAAGGCACACAGGCCGTCCAAACCACCCAAGACACCGAACACAAGAAGCGGAGCTGAGGCGCGGGCTCACCCGCTCCATGCCGCGCCGCGCGCATTTCGCGCACGCTGTGCGGCATTCCGTCGCATGGCGCTGGGCACCGCGCGGGGCCTGAGAGATCGTCGGGGCCTCAACTTCCGACGAGGCCCCTCATGCAACTTCCCGCCCTCCTGTCCCGCCCGATCGTGCGCGCACTTTGCGCCGCCGCCATCCTCGTGCCCGCCGGCGCACTGGCCGCCGACCTCAGCCTGGGCGTCGCCGACGGCCCGGCGGCCGACGCGACGCTCTACGTCGCGCTGTACAGCGACGCCGCCGGCTACGCCGACAGCAAGCCGGTGGCTTCGCAGACCACGCCGATGCGCGAGGGCAAGGCCCGGCTCGTGTTCCCGGGCCTTGCCCCGGGGCGCTACGCGCTGCGCGCATTTGCCGACGAGAACGGCAACGGCAAGCTCGACACCAACCTCATGGGCATGCCGACGGAACGCTACGGCTTCTCGAACGACGCCAAGGGCAACCGCGCGGCACCCGACTTCGAGGCGGCAGCGATCCGCGTCGACGCCGACCTGCAGACCGTCATTCATCTGCGCTGAGGTGCCCGCCATGGAACGACGCGAACTCCTGCGCCTGCTGGCATCGGCCGGCGCCCTGCCCCTCCTCGCGCCATTGGCGCGCGCCGCCGGCACCGACAGCTGGCAGGCCCAGTTCGAGGCCGACGGGGCGCCCTGGAAGATCGGCTTTGCCACGCCCCCGGACGACCTGCCGCTCGCCCGCGCCACGGTGCGCGGGCGCTTTCCCGATGCGGTTGCGGGCACGCTGTTTCGCATCGGCCCGGCCGGCCACGACATGGGCGGTGAGCGCTATCACCACTGGTTCGACGGCGACGGCATGGTGCATCGTTTCGTGATCGATGGGACCGACGTGCGCCACCAGGGCCGCTACGTTGCCACGCCCAAGCGCGTCGCCGAGGCGCGGGCCGGCCGTCGCCTGTACGAGGCCTTCGGCACCATGCCGCCGGGCGGGGAGCCGCCGACGTCGCCCGACAGCATCAACGTCGCCAACACCAGCGTGCTGCCGCTGCAGGGCGAAGTGCTGGCGCTGTGGGAGGGCGGCTCGGCCACGCGCATCGACGCGCGCACGCTGGACACGCTGGGTGTGAAGACCTGGCGCGCCGACCTCGCGGGCATGCCGTTCTCGGCGCATCCCAAGGTGGACCCGGACGGCACGGTGTGGAACTTCGGCGTCAGCTCCGGCCAGGGCCTGCTGGCGCTGTACGAGATCGCGCCCGAAGGCTCGCTGCGCCGCGCTGCCGTGGTGCCGGTCGCCGACATGCCGATGGTCCACGACTTCGCGGTGACCGAGCGGCATCTCGTGTTCCTGTTGCCGCCGCTGGTGTACGACGGCAAGCGCAAGGATGCCGGCGCGACCTTTCTCGATGCCCACGTCTGGCGCCCCGAACTGGGCATGCGCGCGCTGGTCGTCGACAAGCGGGATTGGGAACGGCGGCAGATGCTCGAGCTGCCGGCCGGCTTCCTCTTCCACGTGGGCAATGCCTGGGAGGAAGACACGCCGCGCGGCACGCTGATCCACGTCGACTACGTGCGCTCGGACAACGCCGACTCGGTGTTCACCACCAACCGCGAGGTGATGCGCGCGCGCCGCGTGCGAGGCCCCGATCCGCACCTGACCGTGGCCACCCTGAACCTGGGCACCGGCAAGGCCACGCAGGCGGCGCTGGCGCAGGAGGCCGAGTTCCCGCGCGTCGACCCGCGCCGCGTCGGCCTGCGCCACCGCCAGGTGGTGCACGCCACGCAGATCCGGCCCGACCTGCCGGGCTTCGGCGCAGTCGCGCGCACCAACGTCGAGACCGGCGGCAGCCAGCGCTTCAGCTACGGCGCGCAGGCCATGGTGGAAGAACATGTCTTCGTACCGGATGGCTCGAAGCCGGGCTGGGTGCTGGGCACGGTGCTCGACTTCGGTCGGCGCAAGACGGTGCTGTCGTGCTTCGCGGCCGATCACCTGGCGGCGGGTCCGGTGGCGCAGGCGACGCTGCCTTATGCGCTTCCGCTGGGCCTTCACGGGGTCTTCGTGCAGGCTTGAGGAGGGCACTGTTAAGGGCTCGCTCACGCCGATGGGGGACATTCGCGGAGGGGAGTACCCGGTGGCCTGTGCACACGCCCCGGATAACCTCTCACCCCGCCCACCAGCCTTCGTCAAAACGCCCCTGGAGGAAAGCCACGAAGCCCGACACCTTGCCCGGCACCAGCTTAGGCGAAGGAAACACGGCATGTATCTCCTGCTCGGGCAAGGCATGGTCGCCGAGCACCTCGCGCACCTTGCCGGTGGCCAGCGACTCGCTCGCCACATAGCGCGGCATCAGCGCGATGCCGAGCCCGTCTCTCGCGGCGGCCAGCACGGCAGAGAGGTTGTTCGAGCGAAAGCGCCCCGACACCGGCACCGTGACAGGCTCGCCCCGGGGCGTGTGCATGCGCCAGAACTCGTCCCCCACCACGCTGCTGTAGATCAGCGCCACATGCCCACTCAGGTCCTGTGCACGCCTGGGCGTGCCATGCTTCTTCAGGTAGGCCGGTGACGCGACCATGACCCAGGGGTTGGCGCCGAGGTAGCGCGCACCCAGCGACGAATCGGCCAGCTTGCCCATGCGGATGGCCACGTCGATGCCCTGCGCGATCAGGTCCACGTAGCGGTCCTCGAAGCTCAGGTCGAGCTGCACCTGCGGATGGCGGCGCATGTATTCGAGCGCCAGCGGCACCACCACCCGCCGCCCGAAGGCCACCGAAGTGCCCACCCGCAGAAGCCCCTGCGCCTGGTTCTGCCGCAACTGCACGATGCTCTCGGCCTCCTCCGCCTCGCGCACGATGGTCTTGCACTTCTCGTAATACAGCGCACCGGGCTCGGTGAGGCTCACGCCGCGCGTGTTGCGGTTGAGCAGCCGCACCTTCAGCCGCGCCTCGGTGGCCGCGACCTGCTTGGTCACGGTGGGCTGCGTCGTGTTGAACTCGCGCGCCGCCTTCGAGAAGCTGCCGGTCTCGACCACGCGCACGAACATTTCCATTGCCAGCAATCTGTCCATGGCCGGATGGTAGCCACTTATTCCATGGCGGAATAGGTTTTATGGCCTCCAGCCGTCTTCTTCGAATGCGCCCCGCTTCCTACAGTGGGACCACCTCAAGGAGACATGCAAATGGCAAAGATGACAGCGGTCCAGGCCGCGGTTCTGGTGATGGAAAAGGAAGGCGTGACGCAGGCCTTCGGCGTGCCGGGCGCGGCAATCAACCCGCTGTACTCGGCGCTGCGCCAGCGCGGCAGCATCGCGCACATCCTGGCGCGCCACGTGGAGGGCGCCTCGCACATGGCCGAGGGCTACACCCGCGCGGTGGCCGGCAACATCGGCGTGTGCATCGGCACTTCGGGCCCGGCGGGCACCGACATGATCACGGGCCTGTACTCGGCGTGGGCCGACTCCATTCCCATTCTTTGCATCACCGGCCAGGCGCCGCGCGCGCGGCTCTACAAGGAGGACTTCCAGGCGGTGGACATCGAGTCGATCTCCAAGCCCGTCACCAAGTGGTCGGTCACGGTGCGCGAGCCCGGCCAGGTGCCGCAGGTCTTCCAGCAGGCCTTCCATCTGATGCGCTCGGGCCGCCCCGGGCCGGTGCTGATCGACTTGCCGTTCGACGTGCAGATGGCGAAGATCGAATTCGACATCGACGCCTACCAGCCGCTCACACCGTACAAGCCCGCCGCCACGCGCGCGCAGATCGAGAAGGCCATCGGCATGCTGAACGCGGCCGAGCGCCCGCTGATCGTGGCCGGCGGCGGCGTCATCAATGCCGATGCGGCCGACCTGCTGGTGCGCTTTGCCGAGGCCACCGGCGTGCCGGTGATTCCCACGCTGATGGCATGGGGCGCCATCGCCGACGACCATCCGCTGATGGCCGGCATGTGCGGCCTGCAGACCAGCCACCGCTACGGCAACGCGACCATGCTCGCCAGCGACTTCGTGCTGGGCATCGGCAACCGCTGGGCCAACCGGCACACCGGCTCGGTCGACGTCTACACCAGGGGCCGCACCTTCGTGCACGTGGACATCGAGCCCACGCAGATCGGCCGCGTGTTCACGCCCGACTTCGGCATCGTGTCGGACGCCAAGGCGGCGCTCGAGCTCTTCGTGCAGGTGGCCGAGGAGATGAAGGCCGCGGGCAAGCTGCCGAGCCGCGTCACCTGGGCCGGCGAATGCCGCGAGCGCAAGAGGACGATGCTGCGCAAGACCAATTTCGACGACGTGCCGATGAAGCCGCAGCGCGTGTACCAGTGCATGAACAACCACCTGGACCGCGACACCTGCTACGTGAGCACCATCGGCCTGTCGCAGATCGCGGCCGCGCAGTTCCTGCACGTGTACAACCCGCGCCACTGGATCAACTGCGGCCAGGCCGGCCCGCTAGGCTGGACCATTCCCGCCGCGCTGGGCGTGCGCGCCGCCGACCCCACGCGCAAGATCGTCGCGCTCTCGGGCGACTACGACTTCCAGTTCATGATCGAAGAGCTGGCCGTGGGGGCGCAGTTCAAGCTGCCGTACCTGCACATCGTGGTCAACAACTCCTACCTCGGGCTGATCCGCCAGGCGCAGCGCGGCTTCGAGATGGACTACTGCGTGCAGCTCGCGTTCGACAACATCAACGCATCGGCCGACAGCGGCATCGAGCGCGGCTACGGCGTGGACCACATGAAGGTGGTCGAGGGCCTGGGATGCAAGGCGATCCGCGTGCGCAAACAGGAAGAGATGGCACCCGCCATCGAGCGCGCCGAAGCGCTCATGGCCGAGTTCCAGGTGCCCGTGGTGATCGAGGTGATGCTGGAGCGCGTGACCAACATCGCGATGGGCACCGAGATCGACGCCATCAACGAATTCGAACCGCTGGCCGAGAGCACGGCCGACGCACCCACGGCCCTTGCCGTGGCAATGCTGGATTGAGGAGACCTTGCACATGCCCAAATTCGCAGCCAACCTCACGATGCTCTTCACCGAGCTGCCCTTCATGCAACGCTTCGAAGCCGCCGCCGAGGCGGGCTTCAAGGGCGTGGAGTACCTGTTCCCCTATGCCTTCGAGAAGAAGGAGCTCGCAGCCGCCTTGCGCGCCAACGGCCTGCAGCAGGTGCTGCACAACCTGCCGGCCGGCGACTGGGACAAGGGCGAGCGCGGCATCGCCTGCCATCCGGAGCGCACCGGCGAGTTTGCCGAAGGCATCGCGATGGCCATCGACTACGCGAGCGCACTCGGCTGCCCGCAGGTCAACTGCCTGATCGGCAAGGTGCCGCCGGGCGCCGACATCAACGTTGTCAACCGCACGGTGATCGACAACCTGCGCCTGGCCGCGCGCGAACTGGAGGCCGCGGGCCTGCGCCTGCTGATCGAGCCGATCAACAGCTTCGACATTCCGGGCTTCTTCCTCACGCGCACCGACCAGGCGCTGGCGCTGATCGAGGCGGTCGGCTCGTCCAACCTGCGGGTGCAGTACGACATCTATCACGCGCAGCGCATGGAGGGCGAACTCGGCAACACGCTCTCGAAGCACCTGGCGCAGATCGGCCACATCCAGCTGGCCGACAACCCCGGACGCGGCGAGCCGGGTACGGGCGAGATCAACTACCCGTGGCTGTTCCGGCACATCGATTCGCTCGGCTACGACGGCTGGATCGGCTGCGAATACAAGCCGCGCACCGACACCGTCAACGGCCTCGGCTGGCGCGAGTCACTCACGCAACAGCAATAAGCACCGGACAGACAAGGAAACACAGACATGGCAACCCAGCAAAAAATCGGATTCATCGGCCTCGGCATCATGGGCGCGCCCATGGCGGGCCACCTGCTCGACGCCGGCCACCAGCTGTTCGTGAACACGCACGGCAACACGCCGGAGCCCTTCGTGTCGAAGGCCACCATCTGCGCCTCGGGCGCCGAGGTGGCGCGGCAGGCCGACATCATCTTCATCATGGTTCCGGACACGCCCGACGTGGAGAAGGTGCTGTTCGGCGAACCCGGCAAGGAAGGCGTGGCCGCCGGCCTGAAGGACTCGCACGGCAAGATCGTGGTGGACTGCAGCTCCATCGACCCGATCGCGACGAAAGACTTCGCGCGCCGCATCACGTCGCTGGGCGCCGGCTACATCGACGCGCCGGTCTCCGGCGGCGAAGTGGGCGCCAAGGCCGCGAGCCTCACCATCATGTGCGGCGGCGACGAAGGCACCTTCGGCCGCGTGAAGCCGCTGCTCGACAGGATGGGCAAGAACGTGACGCTGGTGGGCGGCGCGGGTGACGGCCAGGTCTGCAAGGTGGCCAACCAGATCATCGTGGCGCTGAACATCGCAGCCGTGAGCGAAGCGCTGGTGTTCGCCTCGAAGGCCGGCGCCGATCCCGCCAAGGTGCGGCAGGCGCTGATGGGCGGCTTTGCCAGCTCGCGCATTCTCGAAGTGCACGGCGAGCGGATGATCAAGCGCACCTTCGCGCCGGGGTTCCGCATCTCGCTGCACCAGAAGGACCTGAACCTGGCGATGCAGAGCGCGCGCACGCTGGGCGTGTCGCTGCCGCAGACGGCCAATGCGGCGCAACTCATGAACGCATGCGCGGCGCTGGGCTATGGCCAGCTGGACCACTCGGCGCTGGTCAAGGCGCTCGAGGCGCTTGCTCAGCACACTGTTTCGCCGGACTGAGGGGCTGCCGGGATCCCGAGGGGTCATTCGGGGTATGTGCACAGGGCACCGGGTACTCCCCTCCGCGAATGTCCCCCGCCTTCGGCTCCTCCTTTATTTCGCTGCGGGGAGCACCCGGCGCCCTGTGCACAACGAGCGCTGCTCTTGCGCTGGCTGATCAACAAGTGCGCTGAACGATCACGACGGCGGGGTGCCTTGCGCAGCGAAATAAAGGGGTAGGCCGCAGGCCGGAGGACATTCGCGGAGCAAGGTACCCCGTCGGCGTGAGCGAGCCCCGAATACCCCCGCAGTGCCTGAAAAGAGATCAGGTCTTCACCGCGTCGAGAGACTCTTTCAGATTGCGCCGGCGCCACGCCCAGGTCTTCACGGCCTGCGGCAGGATGCCGAGGCATGACGCGTAGTACGTCACCTTGAAGCCCCAGAAGCGCGGCCCGATGGGCGTGTCGCGGAACAGGTCGCCCGCCAGGATGGACAGCAACGCCTCCTGCATGCGCCAGATGTTGCGCGGCGCCATGAACAGCCGGCGGATGGCCGGCGAGGTGATGCGGTAGATGAACCACGAGAACATCTTCGGCCCGCGCTTCATGACCTTCTCGTAGTGGCGGAAGGCGCGCTCGGCTTCCCTCGCCTCGCCCTTGAGCCAGTGGTCGGCCGCGGTGGCGGCCTCGAAGCCGCTGTTCATCGCCAAGTACACGCCCGACGAGAACATCGGATCGACGAAGGCATAGGCGTCGCCGACCATCATGAAGCGGTCGCCGCGGCAGAACTTCGAGTCGTAGGCGTAGTTGCCGGTGGAGGTGGCGCCTTCCATCAGCGTGGCGTTCTTCAGCCGCGCCGCCAGCTTGGGCGCCAGCGCGATGGTCTCCATCAGGAACTCCTCGAGCGAACCCTTGCGGCGCTTGAAGTAGGCCGGCGACGCCACCGCGCCCACGCTCACCGTGCCGTCCTTCAGCGGGATGTACCAGAACCAGCCATGGTCGAACCAGAACAGCGAGATGTTGCCCTCGAAGCGGCCGGGCCGGCGCTCGGCGTTGGCAAAGTGCCCGTAGAGCGCGGCGCTCGCATGCTTTCGGTTGCGCTGCTTGGCGTCGAACTGGTTCGACAGCAGTGTGTCGCGCCCGCTCGCATCGATCACGAAGCGCGGGCGCCAGCTGGTCTCGGCGCCGTCGTCGGCCTTGACCTTCACCAGCGGCCGGTTGTCGGGCGTGCCCTTGCCCGCATCCATGTCCACGCCCATGACGCGCTGCCCCTCGAAGGTGCGCGCGCCCCGTTTGCCGGCATGGCGGAACAGCAGCTCGTCGAATTCCGAACGGCGCACGTGCACGGCGTAGGGAAAACTCTTGTCCATCGCCTGTCCGAAGTCGAAATGGCTGCTGTGGTCGTGCCAGGGCGAGACGAACTCGGCGCCGTGCTTGCGCAGGCCGATGGCCTCGACCTCGGTGCGCACCCCCAGGCGGTCGAACAGCGGCATGTTCATCGGCAGCAGCGACTCGCCGATGTGGAAGCGCGGGTGCTGGGCTTTCTCGATCAGCACCACGTCGTGGCCCTTGTCGGCCAGCAGGGCCGCCACGGTCGAACCCGAAGGGCCGCCGCCGATGACGACGACGTCAGGGTCGGTGCTTGTGAAAGGTCCGGGTGTCATACGCTCTTGTCCCTCGTTGTGGTTGTGCTGCTGGTTAACGCTAATTAACAGTTGCGCAGTTTAGCGAAGCGACCGCCCCGCCTTATCCGCCGGAAGATATGGATCCAGGCGTTTTCGGCATTCCCCCTGTAAGAACAAGCCGCCCTTTTGCGGTAGCCTCGTTGCCCGTCAGAAACAAGGAGACTTTCATGGCTGCACCCCTTTCCCCTGCAGAAGAAGCACTTCGCGAGGCAGCGCGCGAGTACCACCGCTCGCCCGTCAAGGGCAAGATCTCGATCACCCCGACCAAGCCCCTGCTGAACCAGCGCGACCTGTCGCTGGCGTATTCGCCGGGCGTGGCCTATCCCTGTCTCGACATCGCGGCCGACCCGTCGCTGGCGGCCGAATTCACCGCCCGTGGCAACCTGGTGGGTGTCATCACCAACGGCACGGCCGTGCTGGGCCTGGGCAACATCGGCCCGCTGGCGTCCAAGCCGGTGATGGAAGGCAAGGGCTGCCTGTTCAAGAAATTCGCCGGCATCGACGTGTTCGACATCGAGCTGGCCGAGAACGACCCCGACAAGCTGGTCGACATCATCGCGGCGCTGGAGCCCACGCTGGGCGGCATCAACCTGGAAGACATCAAGGCGCCCGAGTGCTTCTACATCGAGAAGAAGCTGCGCGAGCGCATGAACATCCCGGTGTTCCATGACGACCAGCACGGCACGGCCATCATCTCGGCCGCGGCCCTCCTCAACGGCCTGGAACTGGTCGGCAAGAAGATCGAGGAAGTGAAGATCGCGGTCTCCGGCGCCGGCGCCGCCGCCATCGCCTGCCTCGACGTGATGGTCGGCCTGGGCGCCAAGCCCGCCAACATCTACGCCTGCGACTCCAAGGGCCTGATCTACATGGGCCGCGCGGGCGGTTTCGACGAATCCAAGGCACGCTACGCCCAGAAAGACACCGGCGCCCGCACCCTTGCCGACGTGGTGAAGGACGCCGATGTGTTCCTGGGCTGCTCGGCCCCGGGCGTGATGACGGCAGAGATGGTCAAGACCATGGGCACGCAACCCATCATCCTGGCGCTGGCCAACCCCGAGCCTGAAATTCGCCCCGAACTGGCCAAGGCCGTTCGGCCGGACTGCATCATCGCCACCGGCCGTTCGGACTATCCGAACCAGGTCAACAACGTGCTGTGCTTCCCCTACATCTTCCGCGGCGCGCTCGATTGCGGCGCCAGCAAGATCACGGAAGAAATGAAGCTGGCCTGCGTGCGCGAGATCGCCGACCTCACCAAGGCCGACATCAGCGAGGAGGTGGCCACCGCCTACGCCGGCCAGGAGCTGGCCTTCGGCCCCGACTACATCATTCCCAAGCCCTTCGACTCGCGCCTGATCCTGCGCATCGCGCCGGCGGTGGCCAAGGCGGCCGCGGCTTCGGGCGTGGCCTCGCGACCGATCGAGGACATGGAGGCCTACCGCCAGCACCTGACGCGCTTCGTCTACCAGACCGGCATGTTCATGCGCCCGGTCTTCAGCGCCGCCAAGATCGCCGCCGCCAAGCGCGTGGCGTACGCCGAGGGCGAGGACGAGCGCGTGCTGCGCGCCGCCCAACTGGCCGTCGACGAAGGCCTGGCACAGCCGATCCTGGTCGGCCGCCCCGCCGTGATCGAGGCGCGCATCAAGAAGGCCGGCCTGCACATCCGAGTCGGCACGGACGTGGAAGTCGTCGACCCCGAGGACGATCCGCGCTTTCGCATCTACTGGGAGAGCTTCCACAAGCTCATGGGCCGCCGCGGCGTCACGCCCGAGGCCGCCAAGACCATGGTGCGCCGCTCCAACACCATCATCGCCGCGCTGATGCTGCACCTGGGTGACGCCGACGCCATGATCTGCGGCCTCGTCGGGCGCTTCGACGTGCATCTGGAGCACATCCGCAACCTGATCGGCCTGAAGCGCGGCGCGCCCGGCTTCGCGACGCTGAACGCGCTCACGCTGGAAAAGCGCACCGTCTTCATCACCGACACCAACGTGAACGAAGACCCGAGCGCCGAGCTGCTGGCCAGCATCGCCATGATGGCCGCCGAGGAAGTGCGCCGCTTCGGGCTGCCGCCGAAGGTGGCCTTCCTCTCGCACTCGAACTACGGCACCTCCAGCCGCGGCTCGGCACGCAAGATGCGCCTGGCGCGCGACCTGTTCGCGCAGATGGCGCCCGACATCGAGTGCGACGGCGAGATGCACGGCGACTCGGCACTGTCGGAAGAAATCCGCCGCACCGCCCTGCCCGAGACCACGCTCACCGGCGAAGCCAACCTGCTGGTGTGCCCGAACCTGGACTCGGCGCACATCCTCTACAACGTGCTGAAGATGACGGGCGCCAACGGCATCACTGTCGGCCCGATCCTGCTGGGCGCGGCGGGTTCGGCGCATGTGCTGACGCCCACGTCGACCGTGCGGCGCATCGTCAACATGACGGCGCTGGCGGTGGCGAACGCAACGACCGCGCTGAAGTAAGACGGTTTTCCCACCCATGAAAACGCCCCGCTGCGGCACTCGCAGCGGGGCGTTTTTCTTGGCCCCGATCGGGCGTGGACGACCCATGTTGGCTCGCATTCGGTGCAAGCGCCCCCTGAAATCGAAGGGATTTCCCGTCGAAGGTGCAGATTCCAGGGGCTACGCACCACTCTGATCCACGGGGAGGGTTCGCACCAATCACGTGCGGGCACCGTTTTTGCTTGAATGCCGGCAACACCTTGCATTCACCTTTCACGGAACGATCCCGCATGAACAAGCGCCACCTGCTCCAGTCCTTCCTCGCCGCCTCGGCGCTCAGCTTCGGCCTTGCTCCGGCCTTCGCGCAGACCTCGACGCCGATCAAGTTCCAGCTCGACTGGCGCTTCGAAGGGCCGGCCGCGTTGTTCCTGCATCCCGCCGCCAAGGGCTACTTCAAGGCCGCCGGCCTCGACGTGACCATCGACGCGGGCAACGGCTCGGGCGGCACCGTCACGCGCGTGGCCTCGGGCGCCTACGACATGGGTTTCGCCGACCTCGCGGCGCTGATGGAGTTCCACGCCAACAACCCCGACAGCCCCAACAAGCCGGTCGCGGTGATGATGGTCTACAACAACACGCCGGCCTCGGTCATGGCGCTCAAGAAGAGCGGCATCACCAAGCCGGGCGACCTCACCGGCAAGAAGCTGGGCGCGCCGGTGTTCGACGCGGGCCGCCGCGCGTTCCCCATCTTCGCCAAGGCCAACAACATCGGCGCCGTCAACTGGACCGCGATGGACCCGACGCTGCGCGAGACCATGCTGATGCGCGGCGACATCGACGCCATCACCGGCTTCACCTTCACCTCGCTGCTCAACCTCGAGGCGCGCGGCGCCAAGGCGGCCGACGTGGTGATCCTGCCCTACCCCGACTACGGCGTGAAGCTGTACGGCAACGTCATCATCGCCTCGCCCAAGCTCATCAAGGAGAACCCGGCGGCGGTGAAGAAATTCCTCTCGGCCTTTGCCAAGGGCGCGAAGGAAGTCATCGCCAACCCGGCCGTGGCCATCGAGTCGGTGAAGGCGCGCGACGGCATCATCGACAGCAAGCTCGAAACCCGCCGGCTGCAGCTGGCGATCGACACCGTCATCAACAGCGCCGATGCGCGCGCCGAGGGCTTCGGCGCGGTGAACTCGGGCCGCATGTCGCTCATGGCCTCGCAGGTGTCCGACGCCTTCGCCACCAAGACGCGCGTGAACCCCGACGCCGTGTGGACCTCGGCCATGCTGCCGCCGGCGGCCGAACTCAACGTCCTGACGAAGAAGTGATGGCGGACGCATCGCTCGCAACAAATACGGCCGCCCCCTTCGTCGACTTCCAGGACGTCTGGCTCGCCTACAACGAGGAGCTGCTTCGCGCCAACCACTTCGCGGTCGAGGCCATCGACCTGAAGGTCAGGCGCGGCGAGTTCATCGCCATCGTCGGCCCCTCGGGCTGCGGCAAGTCGACCTTCATGAAGCTCACCACCGGGCTGAAGATGCCGTCGATGGGCAAGATCCGCATCGACGGCCAGCCCGTGACCGGGCCGCTCAAGATCTCGGGCATGGCCTTCCAGGCGCCGTCGCTGCTGCCGTGGCGCACCACCGTCGACAACGTGCTGCTGCCGCTGGAGATCGTCGAACCCTACCGCTCCAACTTCAAGTCGAAACGCAAGGAATACGAGGAGCGTGCCCGCCGGCTGCTGCAGAAGGTGGGCCTCGGCGGCTATGAAGACAAGTTCCCGTGGCAGCTCTCGGGCGGCATGCAGCAGCGCGCGAGCATCTGCCGCGCGCTCATCCACGAGCCCAAGATGCTGCTGCTCGACGAGCCCTTCGGCGCGCTCGACGCTTTCACGCGCGAAGAGCTGTGGTGCATCCTGCGCGACCTGTGGACCGAGCAGCAGTTCAACGTGATCCTGGTCACGCACGACCTGCGCGAATCGGTGTTCCTGGCCGACACGGTGTACGTGATGAGCAAGAGCCCGGGGCGCTTCGTGGTCAAGCGAGAGATCGAGCTGCCGCGCCCGCGCGAACTGGAGCTGACCTACACCAAGGAGTTCACCGACATCGTGCTGGAGCTGCGCGGGCACATCGGCGCCATCCGCAACACCGGCATCAGCGCGGCGCAGACCGCCGCCGCCGTGTCCCACTGAGCCGCGCATCACCATGAAGAACACCAAGCAAATCGAACGCTGGTCGCCGTGGCTGCTGCTCGTGGCGGTGCTCCTGCTGTGGCAGGTCATCTGCGCGGGCTTCGAGGTCTCCGACTTCATCTTCCCCAGCCCCCTGCGCATCTGGAACCAGTTCTGGGAGTTCAAGGAAATCATCGCGGGCCACGCGTGGCGCACCTTCTGGGTCACGATGGCGGGCTTCGGCCTGGCGATCGTGGTGGGCGTGCTGATGGGCTTCGTCATCGGCAGCTCGCGCATCGCGTATGCGGCGATCTACCCGCTCATGACGGCATTCAACGCACTGCCCAAGGCGGCCTTCGTGCCGATCCTGGTGGTGTGGTTCGGCATCGGCGTGGGCCCGGCGATCCTCACGGCCTTCCTGATCAGCTTCTTCCCGATCATGGTCAACATCGCGACCGGCCTCGCGACGCTGGAGCCCGAACTCGAAGACGTGCTGCGCGTGCTCGGCGCCAAGCGCTGGGACGTACTCATGAAGATCGGCCTGCCGCGCTCCATGCCCTACTTCTTCGGCTCGCTGAAGGTCGCGATCACGCTGGCCTTCGTCGGCACCACGGTGAGCGAGATGACGGCGGCCAACGAAGGCATCGGCTACCTGCTGATCTCCGCCGGCTCCGCCATGCAGATGGGCCTGGCTTTCGCGGGCCTGATGGTGGTGGGTGCGATGGCGATGCTGATGTACGAACTCTTCAGCGTGATCGAGAAGCACACCACGGGGTGGGCGCACCGCGGCTCGCAGAACCAGTAGGCTGCAGCCCGCGAAGCTGGCAGGTCGGTTGCCGGCCCCGGCCCCCCACTCACCCCAGCAACAGCGAAGCCTCGTCCCGCCAGTAGTTCACCGCCGCGAGCCAGCCCTCCCACACGCAGCCGTTGCAGCCCCGCCCGCAGCAGGTGGTGGGCTCGGGCGGCGGTGGGCGCAGGACGACGCCTTGCGCGTCGAGCAGCGCCTGCACGCACACGATCAGCGCTTGCGCTTCGGCGAGGTTGGTGGGTTCCGGCAGCCGGTCGATGGGGTTCATGGCATCAAGGTCCTCAGGCCGCCAGGTTCAGTTCGAGCCGCATCCTTGCACCTCCCGATTCGCTCGAGCCGATCGTGAGCTGGCCGCCGTGCAGCCGCGCGACCTCGGCCACCAGGTGCAGGCCGAGCCCCGCGCCGCGCCCGCGCGGCACCAGCCGGTGGAACGGCGCCACCACGCGCTCGCGGTCGGCCTCCGGAATGCCCGGCCCGGAGTCGAGCACCTCGAAGCCTGAGGGCTCCCACAGCCGCACCTGGATGTCGCAGCCCTGCCCGCCGTGCTCGATGGCGTTCTGGATCAGGTTGGTGAGCGCGCGTTCGAGCGAGGGCGCGTCGCCGCGCACCAGCAGCGCCCGGGGCGCATCGACCGACAGCGTGCAGCGGTTCATGATCGCCAGCGGCGCGATGTCGGCCGCCACGCGCTCGCACAGCGGCTTCAGATCGACCTGCGCGTCGTGCGAGGCGATGCGGTCCAGCCGCTGCAAATCGAGCAGTTGCTCGGCCAGCGTGGCCAGCCGCGCGGAGGCCTGCCTGAGCTTCACCTTGAGCGGATCGTGGGGCAGCCGCTCCAGGTGGATCTGCAGGGTGGTGATGGGCGTGCGCAGCTCGTGCGCGGCATCGGCCAGGAAGCGCTCCTGCCGGTCGTAGCCTTCGTTGAGCCGGTCGAAGGCCCGGTTCACGGCGTTGACCAGCGGGCGGATCTCGCTTGCCACGTTGGCCAGCGGCAGCCGCGTGGTGCGCTCGTGCACGTCGATGCTCTCCGCATGCTCGGCGGTGGCCACCACGCCCTTGAGCCCGCGCTTGACCACGAAGGGCGTGGCCAGGATCACGCCAAGGCAGGTCACCAGCGCCATCGGCGCCACCAGAAAGAGAAACACCAGGCCCGTGCCCTTGAGCGTGGTCTTGACGGTGAGCGGCGCGCCGGTCTGGGCCACCACGTTGACGGGGCCCGTCGCGTCGGTTTCCACGCGTTCGAAGCGGGCCTTGGGCTGGGTGTTGTCCTTCGACGGGTCGATGGTCAGGCGCTCCATGCCGTCGAGCGTGGTCGCCAGGCCGGCGTACTTCGCGGGTACATCGCCGTGGCGCACTTCGGAGCCCGCGGCGTCGCGCGCGATGAACCAGAACGAAGAGTCGGCCTCGTCCAGGCGCCGGATTTCGGGGGTCGGCGCAACGGCGAGCCGACCTTCGGCGTCGCGCGTGAGCGCGCGCTGGATCACCGCGATGGTCTCCTGCCCGGTCTCGTCGACGATGCGGCCGGCCACCCACGCCAGGCCGATGAAGCCGCCCAGCACCAGCGAACCCACCACCACCTGCAGCAGGATCAGGCTCCAGATCAGCCGCCAGCGCAGCGAGAGCAGGCTCAGGCTCATCCGATGTTCGGCGGCGTAGCCGCGCAGATCAGGTAGCCCACGCCGCGTATCGCATGGATCTCGACCTGCGCGCCGGCCTTGTCGAGCTTGGAGCGCAGCCGCGACACGTGGGTGTCGAGCGCGTTCGACTGGATCTCGTCCTTGTCGCCGTAGACGCGGTCCTGCATGGTCTCGCGCAGCACGGTGCGGCCGCGGTGCTCGAGCAGCGTCTCGAGCACCAGCAGTTCGCGGCGCGGCAGCGTGAGGTTCAGGTCACCGACGTGGGCCTGCCGCATGTGGTGGTCGAAGCTCAGCTGCCCCAGCGTCATGGTGAAGTTGGCGCGCACCGCGGGGCGCCTGGCCAGCGCGCGCACGCGGGCCATCAGCTCGTCCATCGAAAAGGGCTTGGCCAGGTAGTCGTCGGCGCCGCCATCGAGGCTCAGCACCCGCTCGGCGACATCGGTCATGGCCGTGAGCACCAGCACGGCGGTGGAAATCTCGTTGTGCCGCAGGAAGCGCACCAGCGACAGTCCGTCGCCGTCGGGCAGGCCCCGGTCGAGCACGATCACGTCGTGCGGCGCGCTCAGCACCGCTTCCTCGGCCTCGCGCAGCGAGCCCGCCACGTCGACCACCGCCTGGTTCTGCCGCAGGGCCGAGGCCAGGGCTTGCGCGAGGTCGACTTCGTCTTCGACGAGCAGGATTCTCATGAGGGATGCGGCAGGGGCTGGATGCGGGAAAAGAGGCGGGCCATTCTAGGAGAGGGCTTTTGACGCGACGCAATGTTCACGCAATGCAGCGGCATAAGCTGGGGCGCTCCATGACCTCCCGCCCGGCGACTTCCTCCCCTCTGCCTTCGCGGCCCTGGTACCTGGCGTTGGGCCATCGGATCGCCACGCTCTGGCTGGTGAAGATGATCGGCACCACCGTCGGCATCTCGGGCTTCTTCGTCGTGTACTTCTGGGTGATGCACCACCCGCCTTCGGCGCCGACGGTGATGCCGCTCACGCGCCTCGACCACTGGGTGGGCGTGAGCGGCGACGCGATGGTGCTCTACGGCTCGCTGTGGTTCTACATCTCGCTGGCGCCAGCCTTCGCGAAGGACAAGGCGCAACTCCAAGCCTGCGCGCGTGACGCCGCCATCATGGCGGCCATCGGCCTCATGGTGTTCTGGTTCTTTCCCACGACAGTGCCGGTGTTCCCGGTCGACTGGTCGCAATATCCGGCGCTGCAGTTCCTGAAAGCCACAGACGTGGGCGGCAATGCGTTCCCGTCGCTGCATGTCGCGTTCGCGGTGTTCACCGCGGTGCTGCTGCGGCGTCAGCTGCGCAGCGTGCAGGCACCGGCGTGGGTGCAGGCACTGAACATGCTGTGGGCGCTTGGCATCGTCTACTCGACGCTGGCGACGCGGCAGCATGTGCTGCTCGACGTGCTGGGCGGCACGTTGCTTGCTGCCGTCGTGTGCCGGGCAGGCAGCCCGCGCGGCGAGCTGGTGCCGGCCGGGGCCTGAAGGCTTACCAGAAGATCCAGAGGGCCAGGCCGCCGAAGATGGCCCACTTCACGAGGTAGTACACCCGCTTGTCCCATGCCTTCAGGCGCTTGCCGACCACGCGGATCTGGTAGATGTACTTGAATGCGCGGTTGATGCCGCCGGTCTTGTCGCCCGCGTCGTTGGGCGAACTGGCCGCGGCAAGCAGGTTCTTGGCGAACCAGCGGTTCACCGCACTGGCCCAGCGGTACTTCAACGGGCGCTCGATGTCGCAGAACAGGATCACGCGATCGTGGTCGGTCGTGTTCTCGGCGTAGTGGATGAAGGTCTCGTCGAACACCACCGCCTCGCCGTCGCGCCAGTGGTAGCGCTGGCCGTCCACGTCGATGTAGCAGCCCTCGACGCCCGGCGTCCACAGGCCCAGGTGGTAGCGCAGCGAGCCCGCGAACGGATCGCGGTGGCGCACCAGGCGGCTGCCCGGGGGCAGCTCCGCGAACATCGCGGCCTTGATGGTGCCGATGCCCTTGAGCAGCTCGGTCGTGCGCGGGCACAACACGGCGGCCGAGGGATGCGCCTCGTCGTACCACTTGAGGTAGAAGCGCTTCCAGCCGCTCTTGAAGAACGAGTTGAAGCCCACGTCGTTGAACTGGCTCGAGGCCTTGATGCTGCCGCCGTTGCGCATGGCCAGGGCTTCCTCGCGGATGACTTCCCAGTTCTCCTCGAGGATGCGCATCTCGGGGAACTGCGCGGGCGACAGGTACGGCGTACCGGGTACCTTCGAGAAAAGGTACATGAAGACGTTCAGCGGGGCGAGGAAGGTCGAGTGATCAGAGAGCTGTCTGAAGAAACGATGCCGTACCTGGCCGCGGAAATGAACGTAGAGCGCGCTGAGCGCGAAGATGGCAAGAATGACCCACTTCATTGGAAAGTGTCCTGTAAACGGCGCCGGGTAGTGTAAATCGTCGCCCCGAAACGGACCTGACTCGGGCCGATTGCCCTTTGGGCCGCCCCGGGGGCGGTGTCAGCTGCAGAGCATGGGCTGCGGCGCCTCGGCCATCGCCAGCGGCAGCCGCACCGTCGCCAGCAGGCCGCCTTCGGCGGTTTCGCCGAGCGTCACCTCGCCGCCGTGCCGGTCGACCACCGACTTCACGATGGCCAGGCCCAGCCCGCTGCCGCTCTGGGTCTGGTCGGGGTTGCGGAAGAAGCGGTCGAACACCCGCTCGCGCAGCGCCGCCGGAATGCCCGGTCCCTGGTCGGACACCGTCAGCAGCGCATGCGGGCCCTCGTGCGCCACGTGGACCATCACCGTGCCGCCCGCGGGGCTGTACTTGATGGCGTTGTTGACGAGGTTGTCGATCATCGAGACCAGGCTCTCGCGTTCGCCCAGCACCGGCACGTTGTCTTCGCACACCAGCTCCAGCTCGATGCCCCGGGCGCTGGCCAGGCCCTCGATCATGGCGAGGCGGTCCTGCACCAGCGCGTCGAGCGACAGCATCACCGGCAGCGCGTTGTCCGGGACCGCATCGCTGCGCATGAGCTGCAGCAGCTGCCCCACCAGCCGGGCCGCGCGGTCGTTGCTGCGCAACAGGTTGCCCATGAGCTCGCGCTGGCCCTCGTCGGTGCTCTGCTCCTTCAGGGCCTCGACGTTCACGCGCATGGCGGCCAGCGGCGTTCGCAGTTCGTGCGCCGCATCGGCGATCAGGCTGCGCTCGCGCGAGGTGCTGTCGCGCACCCGCTGCAGCAGGCTGTTGATGCTCTGCACCAGCGGCTGCAGCTCCTTGTGCGGCGGCGTGTACGACAGCGGCGTGAGGTCGGCGGGACCCCGCTCGGCGGTTTCCTTGCTCACCTGGCGCCAGGGCCTCAGCGCAAGCCGCACCGACAGCCACGCCGGGAACACCAGGAACGGCAGGCTGATGACCAGCGGCAGCAGGTAGTAGCCCCGGTACATCACGGTCACGGTCAGGCGCCACACGCTGGGTTCGGCCAGCATGACGCGGGTGTCCGTGGTGGGCGACACCAGCGTGCGCGCGCGCCATTCGCGGTTGCCGGCCTTCACTGTCTCGATGCGGTTCGGCACCGAGTTGAGGATCACGGGCACCGCCGCGGTCGACCTGTAGATCAGCCTGTCGCCCTGCCACACCTGCATGACCGGGGCGGAATCGGACGCGGCGTCGCCGTCGCCCACCGTCTCGAGCAGCGCCGCGTCGAAGGCTGCCAGCGTTTCCTGCTGCTTGTCGGGATGGTCGGCCGTGTTCTGCGAGATCGCCAGCACGGTCTGGAAGATCTTGTCGTACTTCAGCAGTTCCGGGTCTTCGTACGAGTCGTACAGCAGCAGCGCGACGGCCATGGTCCATAGCAAGGCCACCACGCCCATCTGCGCCAGCAGCAGGCGCCGCATGAGGGAAGGTTGTTTCCAGTTCTTCCAGCGCTGCGCCAGCGCCTGCATCATTTCGTCGTGCTCCGCACCAGCGATTGCACGTCGATCACGTAGCCGATGCCGCGCACCGTGCGGATGTAGCCCTGGCCGATCTTGCGGCGCAGGTTGGAGATATGCACCTCGAGCGAGTTGCTGCCGTTGGCCTGTCCGCCGGGCAGCACCTGCTCTTCCATCACGCGGCGCGTGACCACGCGGCCGGTGCGCTTGAGCAGCAGCGCCAGCAGGTCGAACTCGCAGCGCGACAGCTCGACCGGCTCGCCGTCGACGAGCACGCCCCGCGTGGGTTCGTGCAGCGCCAGCCCGCGCATGCGGATGGTCTCGTCGTTGAAGCCGTAGCTGCGGCGCGCGAGCGCACGCACCCGCGACAGCAGCTCGGCCAGCGCAAAAGGCTTGACCAGGTAGTCGTCGGCACCGTCGTCCAGGCTGCGCAGCCGGTCGTTGAGCGCGTCGCGCGCGCTCAGCACCAGCACCGGCAATATCTGGCGGTCGCGGCGCAGGCGGAACAGCAGGTCGAGCCCATCGCCGTCCGGCAGGCCGAGGTCGAGCAACACCATGTCGAATGTGCCGCCGTCGAGGGTGCGCAGGGCGTCGTCGAGTCTGCGGACCCACACCACATCCATGCCTTGATTGGCCAGCGCGATGCGCACGCCGTTGCCCAGATCAAGGTCGTCCTCAACAAGCAAAAGATTCATGGGCCTCCATGCGAACGAACCCCGCCCGGTGGCGGGAACGAGGCCGAAGTATCAGACAAGCGGCTGCGGGGTGCTTCAGGAAATCTTCATGAACGCCCAAGCGGGCCTTCAGGTACGAAAACCACACTCGAGCGACCCCTTGCAAACGGAACATCGACGTGAATTCATCACCTGTCCCACCGAACCGCTTCCAACCCCAGCGCCGCGGCCTTCTGCGCGCCCTGGCCCTCACCGGCGCCGCCGGGCTCGCGGCCTGCGGAGGAGGCAGCGGCGCGCGCGCGGGGAGCGCCGCGGCAACAGGTACGGGCTCGGCGAGCGGCACCGGTCCGGTTCGCGTCATCGACCGCCGCGTGAAGGTCTCGGCCTCGCCGCAGGTTTCGCTGCAGGTGCGCGACTGGCAGCGCGCCGGCACCACCGGTCCCACCATCGTGCTGCTGGCCGGGCTGGGCGGCAATGCGCGCTGCTTCGACAGCCTCGCGCCCGCGCTGGCCGCCCGCTCGCGCGTGGTGGCGATCAGCCGGCGCGGCTATGGCCTGTCCGACAAGCCTCTGCCGGTGAAGAGCGCCACCCAGCACTACGAGGTGGAGACCCTCGGCAGCGACCTGAAAGCCGTGCTCGACGACCTGGGCCTGCTGCGCGTGGTGCTTGGCGGCCATTCGATCGCCGGCAACGAGCTCACCCACTTCGCCGGCCGCCACCCCGAGCGCCTGCGCGGGCTCATCTACCTCGACACCACCTTCGACTACACGAAGGACGGTGAACGCGGCGGCGAAGAACTGCCGATGAACAGCAGGCTCGACGAGCCCCGGGCGACGGCCGCGGACCACTGCTCGTTGCAGGCCGCCATCGCCTTCAACCGGCGCAAGACCAAAAACTGGTGGCCAGTCCTGGAGGCCAACCTGCGCGACGCCGTCGAGGTGGGCACCGACGGCAGCGTGCGCATGAACACGCCCGACGACGTGGAGACCGCCATGGACACCGCCGCGCACAACTTCTCGCCCGACTACAAGGCCGTGCGCGTGCCGTCGCTGGTGGTCACGGCCCTGCCGGCCGACAACCGCGACCTGTTCCCGTGGCTCGAACAGCCGTTGGACGCCAGGACTGAAAAGGACGCAGCCGACATGCTGCGCATCTTCCGGCGCGCACGCATCGCGGACTCCAACCGCCTGGTGGAAGCGCTCGACACGCCCAATCGCCTGACCCTCGACAACAGCAACCACACCGACTTCTTCATGGAGCGCGAAGCCGAAGTGCTGCGCGCGATCCAGTTCATGACATGGGCGTGAGCCCGACGGTGCAATCCTCCAGGCCCACAATGAAATCAAAGAAACCCGGCAACGCCGGCATCGCCGCCGCGTTCGACGTCATCGGCGGCAAATGGAAGGCCGTGATCCTGCGCGAACTCGACGCGCAGTCCTTCCGATTCGGCGAACTCAAGCGGCAGCTGCCCGGCATCAGCGAGAAGATGCTGATCCAGCAGCTGCGCGAGCTCGAAGCCGACGGCATCGTCCACCGCGAGGTGTTCCATGAAGTGCCGCCGCGCGTGGAATACTCCGCGACCAAGCTGGGCGCATCGCTCAACGAGGCACTCGGCCCGCTGGCGGATTGGGGCGACCGCAACGCCAAGCGCGTACAGACCGCGCGCGCCAAGGCGCAGGCGGCCAGGCAGCCGTAGCCTCGTGAACCGGAATCCCGAATGTCGTTGCTGAAAATTTCGTCGGCGGTGCTGCTCGCCACCTCTGTGTCGTGGGGCCTGGCGCAAGCGCAGCCGGCGTGTGCGCCGTCGCCCGTCTACGCCGGGCCGCCCATGCGTTCAGCGCCCGATGCGGTCTGGCAGAAAGACTTCAGGCGCTCCATCGACGGGGAGCTTCCCGCCGGGCTGCAGGCCTCGCTCGGCAATGCGCTCGACAAGATGCTGCAGCACGTGCCCGCCGCCAGCGCGGCGGTCGCGATTCCGGGCGAAGGCACCTGGTCGGCCACGCGCGGGCTGGCGCGCAAGGAGCCGCCGCAACCCGTGGCACCCGAGCAGCCCTTCCAAGTGGCGAGCACCGCCAAGACGCTCACGGCCGCAGTCGTGCTGCAGCTGGTGGAAGAGCGCAAGCTCGCGCTCGGCGACACCATCGACAGGTGGTTTCCCGATGCACCCAACGCAGGGCTCATCACCATCGAGCAGCTGCTGCGCCACACCAGCGGCATCGTGAGCTTCAACGCGCTGCCCACGTTCGGAACGGCCTATCGGACGCCGGCGGAGATCATCGCGCTCGGCACTGCGCAGAAGCCGCAGTTCTGCCCCGGGACCAACTGGAGCTACACCAACACCGGCTACGCGATGCTCGGCGTGATCATCGAGAAGGTCGAAGGCGCGCCGCTGGCGGACGTGCTCGCGAAGCGGCTCATCCGGCCGCTGTCGCTCACGCACACGGTCATGCGCAGGCCGGGCGTCGAGCTGCCCGTGGCCACCGGGCACGCGGCCGGCCGGCCGGTCGATGCCCCCGACCAGTACGCCACGCCCTATGCGGCCGGCGCGCTGGCCTCCACGGGCGGCGACCTGGTGCGCTTCTGGCACGCGCTGCTGGCCGGCCAAGTGCTGCCCGAGGCCTCGGTGCACCGCATGTTCACCGCGATGCCCGCCATGCTCGGGCCCTACGCGGGGAGCAATTCGTTCTACGGCATGGGCGTGCAGCTCTACGACGTGCCCGACGGCCCCGGCCTGATGCTGGGCCACAGCGGCGGCATCGAGGGCTTCACCAGCGTCGTGGCCTATGTGCCGGCCGACGACGTGTACATCGCCGTGTCGTTCAACGAGAAAAGCGTGCCGGCCGAGGCGGGCCTGTGGGCGCTGCTGCGCGCCTTGCGGGCGTACCGCGTGCTGAACTGAGCGCGAACGGATGCCGCGCTGGCTCAGTCGGCCCAGCCGGTCTCGATCTCGGTCTTCACCTCGGTCATGAGCTTGTGCACCGGGCACTTGCCCGCCACGCGCAGCAGTTCGTCGCGCTGCGCCTCGCTCAGGTCGCCGCTCACGCGCAGGCCGGACTTCAGGCGGTAGACGCCCTTGCGCTCCTCGCTGTCGTCGCGGTCGACCACCACCTCGATGTCTTCCACCGGAATGCCCTTGCGGCGCGCGTAGATCAGCACGGTGAGCGCCTTGCAGGCCGCGAGCGACGCGTCGTACAGGTCGTGCGGCTCGGGGCCGGCGTCGCTGCCTCCGCCGGCCGGCGAGGCATCGACCGGGATCTCGTGGTTGCGGATCTTCAGGATGTGGCGCGTGCCGGTGGTGCCGTCGCGGCGGATCGAGATGGTCATGCGGATGTCCTTGGTGGGAGGTTGCTGTTCAGGATGCAAGCGGCTTCACGTACAGGATGGTCGTGAAGCCGCTGTGCCATTCGAGATCGGGGTAGCGGTCGGCTTCGCGGTAGCCGAGCGCGAGGTAGAAGCCCTGGCTCTGCGTGTTGAAGGTGTCGGTCTCCAGCCGCGCGAGCGTCACACCGCTGGCGCGCATGCCGTCTTCCGCGAAGGCCATCAACGCGCGTGCGATACCGCGGCGCTGCTGCGCGGCCGGCACGTGCAGCGCATGCACGAAGTCATGCTCCCAATGGACCATGCCGACCACCTCGCCTTCGATCTCGGCAACGAAGAAGGCCGGACCCATCTCGTCGATGTAGCCCACGGGCTCGCCACTCTCGCGGTAGGTGCGCAACGCCTCCGGGCTGAGTTGCGGCAGCCAGGTGCTCGCGAAGGTGTCGTCGAGGATGGCCTTGACGGCGTCGAAGTCGTCCAGCCGCCAGGGGCGGATGGTGATGCCGGGAATGTCGCGGTCCGTGCTCATCGTTGTGTCCAGCGGTCTGTTCAGCGGTCTGTTCAGCGGTCCACGGCCAGCGTCAGGGTTTCCTTGATTTCCTCCATCACCACGTAGCTGTGCGACTCGGCCGCCACCGGCAGCTTCTTGAGGATGTCGCCCAGCAGGTGGCGGTATTCGCTCATGCCGCTGAGCCGCGCCTTCACCAGGTAGTCGAAGCTGCCCGACACCAGGTGGCATTCGAGCACCTCGGGCATGTGCAGCAGCTCCTGCTTGACCTTGTCGAACACGTCGCCTGACTTGGCCGACAGCTTGATCTCGACGAACACCAGCAGCGTCTTGCCCAGTGCCTCGGGGGACACCCGCGCGTGATAGCCGGTGATGACGCCGTCGCGCTCCATGCGCTTCACCCGCTCCGCGCAGGGCGACGCCGACAGGCCGATGTGCTCGGCCAGTTCGGTCATGGAAATGCGGCCCTGGCGCTGCAAGGCATCGAGGATCCGGCGGTCGATTCGGTCGAGTTCGGGCATTTCACTTCGCAGGCGGCCTTGGGTGATTTCCAGCAGCGGATTTCACTGCCGAATCTCAAAAAACAATGGAATCCACTGGATTGTGCATCTTAAATTCCTTTCATTCCATTCGAATCGGCGGATACACCATGAAAGTCATTGTTCTCGGCGGCGGCGTGATCGGTACCACCACGGCCTACTACCTCGCCCGCTCCGGCGCGGAGGTCACCCTGCTCGACCGGCAGGACGGTCCGGCCGAGGAAACCAGCTTCGGCAACGCCGGCCAGGTGTCGCCCGGCTACTCCACGCCGTGGGCAGCGCCGGGCATTCCGCTGAAGGCCATCAAGTGGATGTTCAAGAAGCATGCGCCGCTGTCGATCCGCCCCGACGGCACGATGTTCCAGCTGCGCTGGATGGCCGCCATGCTGCGCAACTGCTCGCCCGAGGCGTACGCCGTGAACAAGGAGCGCATGATGCGCGTGGCCGAATACAGCCGCGGCTGCCTGCAGCAGCTGCGTGCCGACACCGGCCTGCAGTACGAGCAGCGCACCGGCGGCACCCTGCAGCTGTTCCGCACGCAGGCCCAGCTCGACGCGGTGCAGCGCGACATCGCGGTGCTCGAAGAGTGCGGCGTGCCATACGAACTGCTCGACCGCGATTCGCTGGCGAGCGTGGAGCCCGCGCTGGCCGGCGCACGCGACCGCCTCACCGGCGGCCTGCGCCTGCCCAACGACGAAACCGGCGACTGCCACCTCTTCACCCGCGGCCTCGCGGAAATCGCGCGCGGCCTGGGCGTGGACTTCCGCTTCGGCCAGACCATCGCCGGCCTGGAAACCGACGGCAGCCGCATCACCGGCGTGCGCACCACCACCGGCAAGATCCTCACCGCCGACCGCTACGTGATGGCCTTCGGGAGCTATTCGCGCGCGGCCATCGCCTCGCTGGGCCTGGACATCCCGGTCTACCCGGTCAAGGGCTATTCGCTGACCGTGCCGCTGCTGGACGAATCGCTGGCCCCGCAATCGACGGTGCTCGACGAGACCTACAAGGTGGCCGTCACCCGCTTCGACAACCGCATCCGCGTGGGCGGCATGGCCGAGCTGGGCGGCTTCGACCTGCGCCTGAACCCGGCGCGCCGCGCCACGCTCGAAAAGGTGGTGACCGACCTGTTCCCCGGCGGCGACGTGCCGCGCGCCACGTTCTGGACCGGCCTGCGCCCGATGACGCCCGACAGCACGCCCATCGTCGGCGGCACACGCTACGCCAACCTGTTCCTCAACACCGGCCACGGCACGCTGGGCTGGACCATGGCCTGCGGCTCGGGCAAGCTCATCTCCGACATGGTGATGGGCCAGCGCCCCGAGATCCGTACCGACGGACTCGCGATGGACCGCTACGAACAGGGCGCGCCGCGCGCAACGCGCCCCAGCACCGCTGCCGCACCCGCCTGACGCACCTGACGAAGGCTTGGGCCACGCCGTCACGGCACATTGGCCTACAGGATCGCCGCAACCTCGCGGTTGCACGGTTGGTTTCCGCCGCTACCCTCGAGGGGACGGATCCAACTCATGCAACCCCTCATTCACATCGCCTACGCGAGCAAAGCGACACAAGCCTTCGACCCCGGCGCCCTGGCGCAGCTGATGCAGAGCGCAAGCAGCGCCAATGAACGCCGCGGACTCACGGGCTTTCTGCTCTACGACAACCGCCATTTCTTTCAGTTGCTGGAAGGTCCGCCGGCCGTTGTCGACGAGACCTTCCAGAAGATCGTCGCCGACGCGCGGCATGGCGAGATCGTCCGCATCCTGAACGAGCCCCTTCCCGCGCGCCAGTTCGACGAATGGTCCATGTCGTTCATGGCCATGGCGCCGGGCGAACTCCGCGCCATCGACGGGCTGCAAGACGTCTTCGACGCAGACGCCACGTTCACGCAGTTGAATCCGGCACAGGCGCGCCGGGTGATTGCCGCCTTTGCCGACGGACGCTGGCGGCAGAACATCGTCGGGCGCGCATCGCAAGGAAGGGCGACCGTCCCCGGCGCGGCCACCGACGCGCCGGACTTGACCGCGCCCGCATCGGCGGCCTGGGCGTCGGCGTACGGCCGCAGCTATGCCTATCAGCCGATCGTCGACACGGCGGCACTGAAGGTCGTGTCCTATGAGGCCCTCGTTCGCGGAGCCCGCGGCGAATCGGCCTTCCAGGTGCTGGGGGCGGTGCCTGCCGCGCAGCTCCACGGCTTCGACGCCGAAGGCCGAACCGAAGCCATCGCTCAAGCGGCGCGCCTGGGGATCGCCTGCGACCTGAACCTGAACTTCATGCCGCAGAGCGCCGTCGCGTCCCCGCGCGTTCTGGACAGCACCGTGGCCGCGGCCCGGCGATGCGGTATCGGGCTCGACCGCATCGTCATCGAGATCACGGAGACCGAGGCCATCCAGGACCATCGCGGCTTCTCGGAGTCGATCGACGTGTACCGGCGCCAGGGGTTGAAGGTGGCCATCGACGACTTCGGGGCCGGTTACTCGGGGCTGAATCTGCTCGCCGAATTCCAGCCCGACCAGATCAAGGTGGATATCGCCCTGGTGCGCCAGATTCAGGTCAACGGGCCGCGCCAGTCGATCGTGCGGGCGATCGTCGGCCTGTGCCGCGAGCTGTGCATCGACGTGATCGCCGAAGGCATCGAGTCGACGGACCAGCTGCGCTGGCTGGAAGACGAAGGCGTGCACCTGTTCCAGGGCTACCTCTTCGCGAAGCCGGGCTTCGAGTGCCTGCCGATGCCCGCGTTTCCCCAGCCTCGCCAGATGCAGCCGTCCCAGACCCAGGCCCAGACCCTTACGCGGCCTTCGCAACAGGAATGACGGCGCCCATGCTGCGGTGGACCTCGGCTTCGCCATGCTTCGCCAGCAACTGCATCAGGTGCTTGCGGATCAGCATGCCCGGCTTGTCCGACTCCATCGAATACTCCACACCGCGCCGGCGCGTGTCGACCAGCGCGTCCGGATCGGTCGACTCGAGGATGTCCTTGTCCTCGCGCGTCACCGCATCGTCGAAGTCGATCAGCATCTGCGCCGCGCAGTCGGCCTCGGTGTCGTTGCGGAACAGCCATTGGCACAGCTGCATGCGCCCGTCGTCGATGGGGGTGAAGCAGTTGATGATGATGTGGCGCACACCGCTCGGATACTCGATGTCGAGCCGCCGCGAGAACGGCAGGAAGTATGCGTTGCGCATGTGGCGCGTGGTGATCGGGTCGGTCACGCCGCTGATCGCGTGGAACTTCACCGGGTTCGTGGCCTCGATGACCGTCTCGGCATAGAAGCCCGTCTCGTTTTCCACCAGTTCGTACTTGCTCGGCTTGGGGCTCGCGGCCACGCCGAAGGTGGCGCGATGCACGAAGCTGAAGTGCGAGTTGTCGAACGAGTTTTCCAGCGCGCGCATCGGGCTGGTCTGCCACTTCTCGTAGAACTGGAAGATGGTGCGGTAGCCCGGGTCGTCGAACTCGGGAATGACGGGGATGTCGGCGATCGGATCTTCCAGCGCCACCCAGGCATAGCCGTAGCGCGCGGTGCAGTGGTAGGCGGTGGTGCGGTACTCGGGCGAGATCTTGCGGTCGGCGTCGTACTGCGGAATGCGCACCACTTGGCCGCTGCGGTCGTAGGTCCAGCCGTGGTAGCCGCACTGGATGGCACCGGTGCCGCAGGCCTGGCCTTCGCTGTCCACGCACCAGCCTTTTGACAGCTTCGCGGTGCGGTGGCAGCAGCGATCGCGCAGCGCGGCAGGCTGGCCGTGCGAATCGATGAAGAGAACGATGTCCTCTCCCAGCAGCTTGAAAGGCTTCGGGCCGTGGGCGAGTTCGGTGAGCGGCATGACGGCATGCCAGAACTTGCGGAAGACGGGTTGTTGGGTAACGAGCATGCGCGGACTCCTTCTGTGGTCGTGTGGGGACGAACTGAAAGAGCAATTTCCTGCCAGGGACGGACGATGCCCGCCGCGTGGCTGAACGCTTCTACTCTGCGCAAGCTGCCTTGCAAATTGCGCGCCCGGATTGTGGCTCCGCTTTTTCCGCGATGCACGCTTTCTTTCGCAATGCCCGAGCAAAAGCCTTGGCATGCCTCGTGCATCGACCAGTGCAAGAGTAGAAGCGTTCAGCAGCGCACGCACCATCCACGTGCGCCCGCCCGGAAATTGCTCTTGAAACGCCTTCTGCCTTGCGGCGGAGGGATTCAAGACCCGAAGACTCCGAGGCCCCACATGCAACGTCGATTCTTTCTTGCGGCCGGCACCGCCGCCCTTGCCCCCATCGCCGCGCCGTCCGTGTTCGCCCAGGGCAGCACCGGCAAGCTCACCCCGCTCAAGTTCACGCTCGACTTCCGCATCAACGGGCAGACCGCGCCCTTCTTCCTTGCACTGGCCAAGGGCTACTACAGGGACGAGGGGCTCGATGTGAGCATCGACACCGGCGCGGGCTCGGTCGCCTCGATCACGCGCATTGCCAGCGGCGTGTACCAACTGGGCCTGGGCGACATCAGCTCGCTGGTCGAGTTCAACGCGCAGAACCCGGGCACACCGATGGTGCAGGCCGTCTACCAGTACTACAACCGCGCACCATTCGTGATCATCGGCCGCAAGGACCGTGGCGTCAGCGCAGATTTCAGGAGCCTCGCGGGCAAGAAGGTGGCCGCCGCGGCCGTCGAGTCGACACGGCGCGCCTGGCCGATGGTGGCGCGCAAGCAGGGCATGCGCGCCGATGCCTTCCAGTGGCAGACCACCGACTTCAGCGCGCGCGACAACGTGATGGTGCGCGGCGATGTCGATGCCGCCACCTATTTCCACGACTCGGCCGTGTCGCTGTTCGCACGCATGAAGCCGGAGGAGCTGTCGGTGCTCAAGTACGCGGACGCCGGCGTCAACCTGTACGGCAACGCGATCCTCGCCAGCAGCAACCTCGTGGCGCAGAACCCGAAGGTGGTGGCCGCCTTCCTGCGCGCGAGCAACCGCGCCATCGTCGAGACCTTTGCCAACCCGGCGCCGAGCATCGCGGCCATGCGCCAGCGCGAACCCATCCTCGACGAGAAGATCGAACTCGAGCGCTGGGGCATCACGGCGCAGTACGTGGGCGCGGCGGACACGCGCGGCCACGGGCTTGGCGATATAAAGAAACTCACGCTCGAGCAGCAGGTCGACGAAGTGGCCGATGTCTTCGGCCTCAAGGTCAAGCCCGCGTCCGACGCCATCTTCAACACTTCAATGCTCCCATCGCGCAGCGAACGCTCCCTCCCCAAGGCATGAACATCCTCAGCAGCAACAACAACACCGCCTACCCCGCCGAAACGACGCTCGACGAGCGCGACGGCCGCTACCTGCGCAAGGCCATCGTGTGGTCGCACGCGGCGCGTCGACGGGGCAACCGCCCCTTCGGCTCGGTCATCGTCTCGGCCGCCGGCGAGGTACTGGCCGAGGCCGGCAACAGCAACACCGAGACCGGCGACTGCACCGCCCATGCGGAGGTCAACGCATTGCGCGCGCTGGCAGGGCGCAACATCTCGCGCGAAGAGCTGGCAGGTGCCACGCTCTACGCCTCGGGCGAGCCCTGCGTGATGTGCGCGGGCGCGATCTTCTGGTCGAACATCGGCCGGGTGGTGTTCGGCATCGACGCCGAGCGCCTGCGCGTGTTCCGCGGCGAGCGGCAGGACCAGCGCGACGCTGAGCTGTCGTGCCGCGACGTGTTCCGCGCCTCGCCGCATCCGATCGAGTGCATCGGCCCCGCTCTCGTCGACGAAGCCAGCGCCGCGCACGACGGCGCCTGGAAGACCTGAAAGCGGGCGCACTAGACTCGCCGCATGCCCTGGCACGCCCGTCTCCATCTCGCCTACACACAAGAAGCCGCCCGCACCGTCGCCCGCTTTCGCCATGACGGCCCGCTGCGCATCCTGCAGAGCCTCTACCCCGAGGGCGACGCCGTCTGTCACAACGTGCTGGTGCACCCGCCGGGCGGGCTGGTGGGCGGCGACACGCTCGACATCGACATCGAGGCTGCCGACGGCAGCCATGGCCTGATCACCACGCCCGGTGCCTCGCGGTTCTACCGCTCCGAAGGCGAACTGGCGCTGCAGCGCACCCGCATTCGCCTGGCGGCCGGTGCGCGGCTCGAATGGCTGCCGCTCGAAGCCATCTGCTACAGCGGCTGCCGGGCCGAGAACCGCCTGAGCATCGAAGTGGCGCCCGGCGCCGAGCTGATCGGCTGGGACGTCACCGCGCTCGGCCTGCCCAACGCCGGCCAGCCCTTCGAGCGCGGCACCTACCTTCAGCACATCGAAGTGCCGGGCGTGTGGCTGGAGCGTGGCCGCATCGACGCGGCCGACCATCGGCTGCTGCAAAGCCCGCTGGGCCTGGGCGGCCACCGCTGCATGGCCTCGCTGTTCTTCGTGGCAGGTTCACCGCTGGCGCGCGCGCGCCGCGACGCGCTGCTGGCGCATGCGCGCGGCCTGCTGGAAGCCGGCCCGCTGCACGGCAGCGCCGGCGCCACCAGCCCGCATGCCGAGGTGGTCGTGCTGCGGGTGCTGGCGCCAGTGGTCGAACCCGCGATGCAGCTGCTGCGCCAGGTGTGGCAGGCATGGCGCGGCGAACTGTGGCAGTTGCCGAGCGCCACGCCGCGCATCTGGGCGACCTGAGCGCCGACGGCGCACCTGACCGCGCTCCTTCCTGACCGCGCCCGCGTGCGTCTGCACCACAACGGCGGGCTTGGCAAGCGAGCAAGCACCTAGCCGCTTCGACGCATCCAGCTGAACTTGTTGGCCGTACTCAGACAGCGCCGGCCCGCGGCCGCGCAAGTCGTCCGTGCCCATTCCAACACTTTCACTACCGAGGTGACGTCGATGAGATTGTCCAAAACGCCTGTCCAGGCCTGTGTTCTCGCGCTCAGTGCGCTCGCCGCCGTGAGCGCATTCGCCTCCAGCCACCGCGAGGCGCCCTCGATCGCGGGGATGCCCAAGCTCGACGGCACAGACTTCTACATGTTCCGCAGCTACGAGCCCAACCGCCAGGACTACGTGACGCTGATCGCCAACTACCAGCCCGACCAGGGCGCGTACGGCGGCCCCAACTACTACTCGATGGATCCGAACGGGCTGTACGAGATCCACATCGACAACACCGGCAGCGCGATGGAAGCGCTGACCTTCCAGTTCCGCTTCACCAACACGCTGCGCGACATCCAGCTGCCGATCTCGGGCAAGCAGGTCTCGATTCCGCTGGTGCAGGCCGGCCAGATCTCGGCGCCCAACCAGGCCACGAGCAACCTGCGCGAGACGTTCACGCTCACCATCGTGCGCGGCGACCGCCGCAAGGGCCAGGCCGCCGCCGTCACCAATGCCGCCAACGGCAACACCGTGTTCGACCGGCCGACCGACAACATCGGCGAGAAAACCTTCGGCGGCCCGAACGGCTATGCCGCCTATGCGGCCCAGCAGATCTACAACATCAACATCCCCGGCTGCGCCGCGGGGGGCCGCGTGTTCGCGGGCCAGCGCCAGGACCCGTTCGCGGTCGCGCTGGGCCAGGTGTTCGACCTGATCAACCTCAACCCGCTCGGCTCGACCAGCGCCTACGGCGCGGGCACGCTCGCCACGCGCAACGTCAGCACGCTGGCGCTCGAGGTGCCGATCTCCTGCCTCACCGCGGGCGGAACCGGCCCGATCATCGGCGGCTGGACCACGGCCAGCGCGCGCCAGGGCCGCCTGATCGCCAGCCCGCCCAAGAGCGGCCACGGCACCACGACGCTCAACGGCGGCGCATGGGCGCAGGTCTCCCGCCTGGGCATGCCGCTGGTCAACGAAGTGGTCATCGGCCTGAAGGACAAGGACGCGTTCAACAGCTCCAAGCCGATGGACGACGGCCAGTTCGCCACCTACGTGACCAACCCGACGCTGCCCGCGCTGATCCAGTCGCTGTACCCCAGCGCACCGGCGCCCACGAACTTCCCGCGCACCGACCTCGTCGCGGCCTTCCTGACGGGCATCGACGGCCTGAACAAGCCCGCCAACGTCAAGGCCTCGGAAATGCTGCGCCTGAACACCAGCATCGCGCCCACGGCGATGGCGAGCCAGAGCAACCTCGGCGTGGCCGGCGGCGACAACGCGGGCTTCCCGAACGGGCGACGCCCGGGCGACGACGTGGTGGACATCGAGCTGCGCGTGGCCATGGGCGCCCTGTGCGTGCTGACGGGTGCCAACGACGCGCTCAAGGTCGGGTGCAAGCCCGCCGATGCGCCGGCCGGCGGCGCGGCCATCACCGACGGCGCGCTGCAGAGCCCGTCGCAGTTCCCGGCTGCGTTCCCCTACCTGAACACCCCGCTGCCCGGCGCCGTCAACGCCGCAGCGGCACCATGAACGGGAGCACGGCATGAACCGGAACATCCATCGCATCGGCGCCGCCCTGCTGCTGGCCACCGCCCTTGCCGGCTGCGGCGGAGGCGGAGGTGGCGGCGGGGGCGGGTTCTACCCGTTCCCGATCGGCGGAAACAACCCGCCGCAGAATCCGCCGCCCGCACAGGCCGATCCCTACGACCAGTTCATCGCCTATGTGCAGGCGATGGTCGCCACCATGCTCGACACGAGCGAACCGGCGAACGTGGCGGTCTTCGACCCGCCGCCGACGTCGGAGACCAAAGAGCCGGTCGCCACGCAGTAGCCGACATGCGCCGCACCGCATCCGCGACAGCATGGGTGGCAGGCGCCGTGCTCGCGCTGGCCGCCTTTGCAACGCACGCGGTGCCGCGCGTGCCCGCCAGCGACGACGAAGTGGTGGAGACACTGCCCGTCGTCGCCGGCTGGTCGGGCGAACAACGCCGGCTGCGCCGTGAACTGGCGCAGCGGCCGAACGACGAGGCCACGGCCATCGCGGCGGCCTCCACCTACCTCGACCTCGCCCGCGAACAGGGCGACGCGCGCTACGCCGGCTACGCCATGGGCGCGCTGCAGGCCTGGGAAGCCACGCCGCCGGCCCAGATCCCACCCGCGGTGCTGGTCATGCGCGCCACGGTCGCGCAGTTCCTGCATGACTTCGACGGTGCCGAAGCCACCCTGCGGATGGCGCTCGCCAGACGCCCCAACGATGCGCAGGCGTGGATCACGCTGGCCACCATTCTTCGCGTGCGCGGGCGCTACAACGAATCGGACGCCGCCTGCCGCTCGCTCGGACGATCGGGCCCCGCCTTCTACGGCGTGGCCTGCCTCGCGGAAAACGCCGGGCTGCGCGGCAACCACGCCGACGCCCGCCAAGCCTTGCAGGCCCTGCTGGCAGACCCCGCGCTGCGCGACGCAGACAAGGCCGGCACGCGGCAGTGGCTGCTGACCAGCGTCGCCGAGGTGGAGGAACTGGCGGGCCGCCAGGCCGAAGCCGACGCCGCCTATCGCAAGGCCGTGGCGGCGCAACGCTCGGGCTACCTGCTGCTGGCCTACAGCGACTATCTGCAGCGCGCCGGGCGCCATGCCGAAATCCCGAGGCTGCTGGCCAACGAGGCGCGCAGCGACGCGGTGCTGCTGCGGCTGGCCATTGCCGGCGCCGCAGCGCGCGACAAGCGCGCCCAGGCCGAAGCCGACGAACTGCGCCAGCGCTTCGAGGCCGCCGCGCTTCGCCCCGGCACCACCGCGCTGCATGCGCGCGAGGAAGCCATGTTCGCGCTCGACGTGCAGAACGACCCGAAGCGCGCGCTCGAACTCGCGCGCCTGAACCTCAGGCTGCAGCGCGAGCCCATCGACTTCCTGGTGTTCGCGCGAGCCGCCTCGGCCGCCAACGACACCACCGCGCGCGACGAAGTGAAGGCGCTGATGCAACAGATCGGACTGAAGGATGCGCGTGTCGATGCAACGCCTTGAACGCGCCGGGCTGGCCGCGCTCGCCATGCTGATGCTGGTCGGTCTGCTCCTCGGCGCGGCGCCGGCCCACGCGCACAAGGCGAGCGATGCCTACCTGCAGTTGCAGCGCAAGGGCGACACGATCGACCTGCGCTGGGACATCGCGCTGCGCGACCTCGACGCGATGCTCGACCTGGACACCAACGCCGACCGCAAGCTCAGCTGGGGCGAGGTGCGCACGCGCCTTGCGGACATCCGCGCCTATGCGCTGGCGCGCCTGCGCCTGCAGCAGGGCCGATGCGTGCTGGCCGAAGCGCAGCCGCCGGCCGTCGAAGAGCGCATCGACGGCGCCTACCTCGTGCTGCGGCTGCAGGCGCCATGCAAGGCGGGCGCCGCGCTCGACATCGACTACCGCCTGTTCCGCGAGGTCGATCCCACGCACCGCGGCCTGTTGCGCATGGAAGCGGAAGACGCCGCCAGCGCACAGCCCACGGTGCGCTCGCTCGACCCGTCGGCCGGGCCGGTTTCGCTGCCGTGGCCCGGGAATGCCGGTGAGGCCGGCGCTGCGGGCACCGATGCGGCGGCGCAGGCCGACGGCGGTTTCTTTCGCGACGGCATCCACCACATCCTGATCGGCTACGACCACATCCTGTTCCTGATCTGCCTGCTGCTGCCCGCCGTGCTGCGCCGGCGTGCGGACGGCTGGGAGCCGGTGCTCGCATGGCGCGAAGCGGTGTGGCCGATGCTGGGCATCGTCACCATGTTCACCATCGCACACTCGATCACGCTGGCGCTCGCGGGGCTGAAGATCGTGACCATCTCGCCGCGCATCATCGAGCCCGGCATCGCCATCACCATCATGCTGGCGGCCGTCGACAACATCTACCCGGTGCTGCGCGGGCGCCGCAAGCTCTTCAGCTTCCTGTTCGGGCTGATCCACGGCTTCGGCTTCGCGGGCGCGCTGGCCGAGCTCGACCTGCCGCTGCGCGACTTCGTGATCGCATTGCTGCAGTTCAACCTGGGCGTGGAGGCCGGACAGCTGATGGTGGTGGCCGTGGTGCTCGTCGCGTTGCTGGCGCTGCGCAACTGGCAGCGCTATCCGCCGCTGGTGCTGCGCGGCGGCTCGGCGCTGGCGGTGCTGGTGGCGGCCATCTGGCTCGGCGAGCGTGTGTTCGACGTCAAGGTGCTTCCTTTTTCATAGCGCACCCATCCGCATGCCCCATCGCGGGAACGCATGTGTAGACCCCGTCTGACGGACAGCCTCCCCGCAAGAGCGCACGCTGGCCCCTTTCCTCCACCGCCCGAGAAGGATCGCCCATGTCCGCAGACGACATCACGGACCCGGCCGCGCAACGGCTGCTGCACCGGCGCCTCGCCCGTTTCAACGCCGCCCGGCTGAAGCCGGGCACTCCTTCCCCGCAGTGGCGCGAAGACCTCGCGCGCGAGCACGAACACCGGCTGCTGGAAGGCGACTTCCTCGAGGCCCTGCGCAGCCAGGTGCAGGTGGCGGCGTCCGCCGCGGCCGGCAATGCGGACCACTTCGCGAGCTGGTTCGAGACGCTGGAGCGCACCGGCCCCGGCCAGCACCACCCGCTGTTCGACTGGCTGGCGGAAGAAGCCAAGCTGGCGCAGATGCGCTGGTTCCTCACGCAGGAGGCCGCGGGCGAGGCGGGCTTCGAAGACCTGCTGGCCTTTACCCAGGTCAAGCTGCCGCCGCAGCCCAAGCTCGAGTGCGCGCGCAACTTCTGGGACGAGATGGGCCACGGCAAGCAAGGCGCCATGCACGGCCAGATGCTCGAGCAGATGGTGCGCGAACTTGACCTGCATCCGGCCATCGACACCACGGCGTGGGAGTCGCTCGCGCTGGCCAACACCATGGTGGGTCTTGCGACCTCGCGGCGCTATGCGTACCACGCCGTGGGCGCGCTCGGCGTGATCGAGCTCACCGCGCCGGGCCGTGTGAAGAAGGTGGCGGCCGGCATGCGCCGCCTGGGCCTGAGCGGCCGCGCGCGGGCCTATTTCGACCTGCATGCGGCGCTCGACGTGTCGCATGCACGCGCCTGGCTGCGCGAAGTGATCCGCCCGCTGGTCGCGGAAGACCCGGCCTGCGGGCAGTTCATCGCCGAGGGCGCGTTGATGCGGCTGGCCTGCGGGGCGCGTTGCTTCGCGCGCTATGCGGCGGAACTGCAGATCGAGGAGGCCGCCGCATGCTGAATGCCGCCGGCGTATTGCGCCAGGTGGCGGCCACGGGCTATCGCTTCACCACCGTCACCCCCCTCACCCACCAGCGCGTGCTCGCGCGACGCGGTCGTGAGCCGGGCTCGACGTTGCGCGACGTCTTCGGCTGGAACCTCCCGTTCGAAGCGGGTGCGTTGCCGCCCGCGCTGCTGGCCGGCATGGAGCAGGCCGGCATCGTGCGGCGCGATGGTTCGCTGCTGCGCAGCACCGTGCGAATCGCCAGCCTCGGCGACGACCTGTTCTTCCACTCGGCATACCCCACGGTCGAAGAGAACGCCGTGTTCTTCGGCCCCGACACCAGCCGCTTCGCGCGCTTCATCGGCCATGCCCTGCAAGCGCTCAAGCCCCGGGGCGCAGTCCCGCTGCGCGTGCTGGACATCGGCTGCGGCAGCGGTGCGGGCGGCATCGTCGCGGCGCGCGCGCTGGCCGAAGCCGGCGCGGCGGCGACGGTGGTCATGAACGACATCAACCCACTTGCGCTTCAATACACCGCCGTCAACGCGGAGGTGGCCGGCATTCCCGTGGCGCTGGCGCAGGGCGATGCACTCTCGGCGGTGCAGGGCACGTTCGACCTCATCATCTCCAACCCGCCCTACCTCGACGACGCCGCGCAGCGTGCCTACCGGCACGGCGGCGCGCGGCTCGGGCGAGCCCTGGGCGTGCGCATCGCGGCAGAGTCGCTGAAGCGTCTTGCGCCGGGCGGCCGGCTGCTGCTGTACACCGGCGTGGCCATGGTGGACGGCGAAGATCCCTTCCTGCGCGAGCTGCAACCGCTGCTCGCGGCCTCGGGCTTCGAGTGGTCGTATGCGGAGATCGACCCCGACGTGTTCGGAGAGGAACTGGAGCGGCCGGTGTACGCGCACATCGACCGCATCGCCGCGGTCGGCCTCGTCGCCCGCCGTCCGCTGGGAGACGGGTAGTGGCCGCCGAACTCGACATCGGCCCCGACGCGCGCCGCCTGTCGCAGGTGCGCGAATGCAGTTTGCTCGAACGCATGCCCAAGTGGCTCATCTGCGTGCCGCTGGTCGTGCAGTGGCTGTGGCTGTCGGTGCGCCACGGCGGCGTCACCGTGCCGTCGGCGGCCAACCCCCATCTCACGTCGGGCGGCCTGGTGGGCGAAGGCAAGCTCGAGTACTTCGACGGCATGGGCCCGCTCGCGCGCTCCTTCACCGCCGACCACTGCGCCGTGCGCAACGACGACACCGCCACCGAGCCCGCGCTGCGCCAGGCCATGGAACGCGCCGGCTTCGGTTTCCCGGTGGTCGTCAAGCCCAACCTCGGCCTGTGCGGCTACGGCGTGCGCCTGCTGCACGACATGGCCGCGCTGCGGGCCTACCTCGCGGTGTTCCCGCGCGACGAGACGGTGGTACTGCAGCGCTACCTGCCGCAGGAGGGCGAAGCCGGCATCTTCTACGCGCGCGATCCGGTGACGGAAGAGGGCCGCATCATCGGCCTGGCGCTGCGCTACTTCCCGCGCGTGACCGGCGACGGCCGCAGCACCGTGGGCGAGCTCATCGCGGCCGACACGCGCGCGCGCCGCATCGCGCGTTCGCCGCGCCACGAATGCCGCGTGCCGCTTGCGAGCGTGCCCGCCGCCGGGCAGCACGTGCGGCTGGCCACCATCGGCTCGACCCGCGTCGGCGGGCTTTACCGCAACGGCGCGGCGCTGGCCACGCCGGAGCTCGCGCGCGCCGTCGATGCCATCGCGCGCGACATGCCCGCATTTCACTTCGGCCGCTTCGACGTGCGCTTCGACAGCCTGCGCGAGCTGGCCGCCGGTCGCGGCTTCACCATCATGGAGATCAACGGCGCGGGCTCCGAAGCCATCGAGGCCTGGGACCCCGACATCGGCGTGCTGCAGGGCTTTCGCATGGTCTTCGCGAAGCAGCGGCTGCTGTTCGCCATCGGCGCCGCGCAGCGCAGGAACGGCGTGCGGCCCATCGGGCTGCTGGCGCTGGCACGGCTCAACCGGCGGCAGAACCGCCTGGTCGAGCGGTACCCGCCTTCCAACTGAGAGATCAGCATGCAGACGGAAACCATCGCCCCGCACGCTTTTCAGATCCACCGGCCCGCCGCGCACGCACCCGTGCTGGAAACGCGCTGGGCCGACTGCGAGGAAGACCTGCGCGACGCCCAGCGGCTTCGCTTTCGCGTGTTCGCGCAGGAAATGGGCGCGCACCTGGCACCGCCCGAAGGCACGCCCCCCGGGCTGGACGCCGACCGCTTCGATCCCTTCTGCGACCACCTGCTGGTGCGCGCCATCGACCCGGAGCACGGCCCCGGCCCGCTCATCGGCACCTACCGCGTGCTGACGCCCGATGCGGCGCGGCGCGCGGGCGGCTTCTACACCGACACGGAGTTCGACCTGACCCCGCTCATGCCGCTGCGCGGCCGCGCGCTGGAGCTGGGCCGCTCGTGCGTGGATGCCGAGTGGCGCTCGGGCAGCGTCATCATGGCGCTGTGGACGGCACTCGGGCAGTACATGGTCGAGCACCGGCTCGACACCATGATCGGCTGCGCCAGCATCGGCATGGAAGACCACGGCCTGGCCGCCGCGCGGCTGTGGCACCGGCTGTGCCGCACGCACCTGGTCGAACAGCGCTGGCGTGTCGAGCCGCGCATCGCGCTGCCGCTGGACACCGACCTGGAGGCCGATGCCCGCAGCGACGCCGCCGCGCCCGCCGCGCCGCCGCTCATCAAGGGCTACCTGCGCTGCGGTGCCCGCCTGCTCGGGCCGCCCGCGCTCGACGCGGCCTTCAACACCGCCGACCTCCCGCTGATGCTGCGGCTGGACGACATCGCGCCGCGCTACCGCCAGCACTTCTTTGGCGTGACTTCCGGCGTGCCTTGCGGCGTGTCCACGTGAGGCTGGCCGCACGCCCGCGGCGCGCGCTAGCCTCCGTGGTGGGGGCGCAGTTCCTGAGCTCGCTGGCCGACAACGCACTGCTGATCGTCGCCATCGACCTGCTCATGCAGCAGCACGCGCCGGGCTGGATGACGCCGGCGCTGCGGGTGTTCTTCTACGTCTCTTACGTGCTGCTGGCCGCCTTCGCGGGCGCGGTCGCCGATGCCGCGCCCAAGGACCGGGTGCTGATGGCCACCAACCTCGTCAAGCTCGGCGGCTGCGGCCTGCTGCTGTGGCACGTGCAGCCGCTGGTGGCCTATGCGCTGGTCGGCCTGGGCGCGGCCGCCTATTCGCCGGCCAAGTACGGCATCCTGCCGGAGCTGCTGCCGCAGGATGCGCTGGTGGGCGCCAACGGCTGGATCGAGGCGACCACGGTGCTGTCGATCCTGTTCGGCGTGGCGCTCGGCAGCTCGCTGGTCGGCAGCAGCCAGGCGCTGGTGGCCATTGGCGCGGTGTACCTGCTGGCCGCGGCGTGCACGCTGGCGATTCCGCACAACCCGGCACGCGATCGCGCGGCGCTGGCGCATCCGGGCCTCCTGCTGCGGGACTTCAGGCATTCGCTGGGGCTGCTGTGGCGCGACCCCGACGCACGCATCTCGCTGGCAGTCACCAGCCTGTTCTGGGCCGCCTCCGCCACGCTGCAGTTCATGGTGCTGCGCTTCGCCGCCGAACGGCTGGGGCTGAAGCTGTCGCAAGGGGCGCTGCTGCAGATCGCGGTGGCCATCGGCATGGCACTGGGTGCGCTGGGCGCATCGCGCTGGTTTCCACTGCCGCGCGCCCGGCGCGCGCTGCCGCTGGGCGTGGTGCTCGGTGCCACGGTGCTGCTGATGACCCTGGTCACGCAACCCATCGTCGCGGCCGTGCTGCTGGTGGCGATCGGCGCGCTCGCGGGCCTGCTGCTGGTGCCGATGAACGCGCTGCTGCAAAGCCGCGGCCTGCTGCGCATGAACCCGGGCCAGTCGATCGCGGTGCAGAACTTCAACGAAAGCCTGGCCTCCCTGGCCATGCTGGGGGTCTACGGCGCGCTGCTCTACTTCGATGCGCCGCTGCTGCCCACGCTGGCGGGGTTCGGCGGCTTCCTGGTGCTGGCCATGGCCGGCATCACCGTCTGGTCGTGCCGACTGGGGCCGGCGAGCGATGCGCTGGCGGCGCAGAACGTATAGCCCGCGAAGAGGGCACCCGGAGGTGCCTCCTCGTTCGATGGCCGGCCGCGCGTCAGTCGAGCTTGATGTTGGCCTGCCTGATCACCTGGCCCCACATCTGGCGATCGTCATGGATGAACGCGGCGAACTCCGCCTGTGAGTTGCAGCGCAGCTCACCGCCGTAGTCGCGCCACTTCTTCGCCAGTTCTTCGGACTGACAGGCCTTCTGCATGGCGGCGCTGAGCTTCTCCAGGATGGGCTTGGGCGTGCCGGCCGGCGCGAGGATGCCCTGCCAGGCGATGGGCGCGTAGTCCGGCAGGCCCGCCTCGGCGAAGGTCGGCACTTCGGGGAAGCTCGGATGCCGCTTGCTGCCTGTGATGGCCAGCAGCTTCAGCCGGCCGGCGCGGATGCTTCCGGCCGCAGCGGGCAGGCCGTCGAACATGGCCTGCACCTGTCCGGCGATCAGATCGGTGTAGGGGCTGGTGCTGTTGTAGGGCACGAGGTTGGTCTTCACGCCCGCGACGTTGTTGAACCACACGGCCGACAGGTGCGAATAGCTGCCGATGCCCGCCGTCGCGACCGCCACTGAATCGGGCCTGGCCTTGAGTGCCGCGATGAGCGCGCGCGCATCCTTCGCCTCGACGCCGGGCGTGGCGATGAGGCCGGTGTTCAGCACGCCCAGCAGGCTGACGGGCGCGAAATCCTTCTCGGCGTTGAACGGCAGCTTCGCGTACAGGTGCGGCACCACCGACAGCGAACTGGTCGTGCCGATGTACAGCGAGTAGCCATCGGCCGGCGCCTTGGCGGCCACTTCGGTGCCGATGATGTTCGAGGCACCAGGCCGGTTTTCCACGAAGAAGGTCTGGCCCAGGATCTTCGTGAGCTCGGCGGCGATCTCGCGCGCATTCGCGTCGGGCCCGCTGCCCGCGGGAAAGGGGGCAATGATGCGCACCGCCTTGCTCGGGTAATCCGCCTGCGCCGCCGCGCCGCCGGCCACTGCGCCGGCCGAGGCCATCACGCCGAGGGCCATCCAGCGGCGGACCGTCATCTTCAGAACTCTCATCGGTTTGTCTCCTGTTGATCTTGCGTGCCGTTTGCACGAGGTCGAATGATAGATAAATAAGTTGTATTGTCAAAATACGATAATCTCAATATCATTTCTTCAACGCAGAGCCGGATACCGGCCCGCTTTATCGCCAGGAGACATTGAATTGACCGAAAGCAGCCCATCGAACCTGCAGTTCAGCCACATCGGCCTGTACGTGAGCGACCTCCCGCGCATGGCGCGCTTCTACCGCCAGGCCCTGCGCTTCACGCAGACCGACGCGGGCGACCTGGGTGCGGTGCAGCTGGTGTTCCTGAGCCGGGACCCGCGTGAGCACCACCAGTTGGTGCTCGCCACCGGCCGGCCGGCCGATGCGGGCTTCAACGTGGTCAACCAGATCTCCTTCCGGGTGCCCGACATCGCCACGCTGCGCCAGTTCCACGACCGGCTGCTGGCCGAGGGCGCGAGCGACATGCACCCGGTGACGCACGGCAACGCGGTGTCGGTGTATTGCCGCGATCCCGAGGGCAACCGGCTCGAGCTCTTCATGGACACGCCCTGGTACTGCGAGCAGCCGCTGCGCGAACCGGTCGACCTGTCCCAGTCCGACGAGGTCATCCTTGGGCGTGCGGAAGCCATCGCCAGGCGGTTTCCGAAGTTCATGAGCCGCGCCGAGTGGCAGGCCGAGGTGGCGCGCCGCATGGAAGAAGACCAGCGTGGCTGAGCCGCGGCACATGCACGACGTCGCGATCGTCGGACTCGGCCCCACCGGCGCCACGCTGGCCAACCTGCTGGGCGCGGCGGGGCTGTCGGTGGTGGTGCTCGAGCGGGAAGCCGGCGTGTTCCCGCTGCCGCGCGCGATCCACTTCGACGGCGAGGTGCTGCGCATCCTGCAGGGCGCGGGACTGCGCGAGCAGGCCCTGGCCATCGCGCGCCCCGGTGAGCAGGGCATGCACTTCGTCAACGGCGCGGGCGAGACCATGCTGATACGCGGCGGCAGCGCCGCGCTCGGGCCGCACGGCTGCGCCAACAACTACTACTTTCACCAACCCGAGCTCGAGGCCGTGTTGCGCGAAGGCCTGGCGCGCTTTCGCAATGTGCAGGTGCGGCTGTGCAGCGAGGTGACCGGCGTCTCGCAGGACGCGGACGGCGCCACCCTGGCCGTGCGCGAAACCGGCAGCGGCCGGGCGTCCGCCGTGCGCGCGCGCTACGTCATCGGCTGCGACGGCGCGCGCTCGCCGGTGCGACGGCACATGGGCAGCGCGATGCTCGACCTCGGGCTGCGCCAGCCGTGGCTGGTGTTCGACGTGGTGCTCACCCAGCCGGTCGACCTGCCCACGCACACGGTGCAGCACTGCGACCCGGCACGACCCATGACCTATTGCAACGTGGTCGGCGACCGTCGGCGCTGGGAGATCATGGTGCTGCCCGGCGACGACCGCGAAGCGCTGGTGCAGCCCGCATCGTTGTGGCGGCTGGTTGCGCCGTGGGTGCGGCCCGACCAGGCGTGGCTGGAACGCGCGGCCATCTACACCTTCCATTCCGTCATTGCGCAGGGCTGGCGCCGCGGCCGGCTGCTGCTGGCGGGCGATGCCTGCCACCAGACGCCGCCCTTCCTCGGCCAGGGCATGTGCGCGGGCATCCGCGACGCGGCCAACCTCGCATGGAAACTCGAAGCGGTGCTGGCGCGTCAGGCCCCCGATGCGCTGCTCGACACGTACGAGTCGGAACGCGCACCGCATGTGCGCGCGCTCATCGAGCTGGCGGTGCGGCTGGGCAACATCATCCAGACCACCGACCCGGCGCTGGCCGCCGAGCGCGACGCGAGGTTCCGCGCAGGCCGCCCGGAGATCTTCGAGCTGCCGCCGCAGGTGCTGGGCGAAGGCGCCTTCGACGCGCAGCCCGGCTCGCCCGCGGGCCGGCCGTTTCCGCAGCCGCGCCTTTGCGACGGACGGCTGCTCGACGACCTGCTGGGTCGCCGCAGCGCGGTCATCGGCCAACCCGCCGCGCTCGCGGCCGCCGCTCCCGCCACCGTCGAGCGTTGGCGACGCGCCGACGCGATGGTCATCGACCAGCCCGACGCGCCGCTGCGCGACTGGCTCGACGCGCAGGAAGCGCAAGCGGTGATACTGCGGCCCGACCGATATATCGTCGGCGTCGCGCGCACGGGGCTCGATCTGGATCGCATCTCGCAACACCTCCCCGTCGCGCCATGACATCCTGGAGGAAATCGCGTGCCGGAAAAATCCCTGTCCAGCCTGGGCCGCATGCTGGGCGTTCTCGACCTGTTCGACGACACGCACCTGACACGCACGGCGGACGACATCTCGGCCGCGCTCGACGTGTCGCTGCCCACGGGCTACCGCTACGTGCGGCTGCTGCTGGAGGCCGGCCTGCTGCAGCGCGTGGAGGATTCGCACTACGCGCTGGGGCCGCGCATCATCCTGCTCGACCACTACATCCGCAAGGCGGACCCGGTGCTGCGCGAAGGCATTCCGGTGATGCGCGAGCTGGTGGCGGCCACCGGCTTCGACTGCGTCGCTTCGGGCCTGTTCGGCATGCAGGTGCTCGACACGCACCGCGAGATGGGCGGTGCGCCGCCCGCGCTGGCCTACGGACGCGGCAGGCCGCGTCCGCTGTTCCAGGGCGGCGCGCCCAAGGTGCTGCTGGCCACGTTCGCGCCGGCGCAGTTGCGCAAGGTCTTCGACGCCCGCCACGACGAGCTGGTGCGCTGCGGGCTGCCCGCCGAGTGGAGCGAGTTCCGCCGCTACTACGCGGCGATCCGCAAGGCGGGCCACTACATCTCGATCGGCGAGCTCGAGCCGCAGCTCGCGGCCGTCGCCGCGCCGATCCTGAAGGCCGATGGAGGCGCGTGGGGCGCCATCTCGCTGGTCTTCGACACCTCGCGCCTGTCGATCGTCGATCTCGACAAGATGGTTCACCTGATCACCGAGGGCGCTTCGCGCATTGGAGGTCGCCTGGCGTAAATCCGTTTCCACAACCACCACGTGCCCTCGCGGGCCTCACGGACAGACCATGAAACTCATCAGCTACCAACACAACGGCATCGACAGCTACGGTGCGGTGACAGGGGAGCGCGCGGACCGCGTTGCCGACCTGCGCGGCATCTTCGGCAGCCGCGCGACGGACCTGAAGGCGCTGATCGCCGCCGGCCTGCTGGACGAAGCCGCCGCCGCCATCGCCAAGGCCGACGCCACGCTCCCGCTGAGCGAGGTGCAGTTGCTGCCCGTGATCCCCAACCCCGGCAAGATCGTTTGCGTGGGACTCAACTACGGCGAGCACGTGCGCGAGACCGGCCGCGAGATCACCGAGAAGCCCACGCTCTTCCTGCGCGTGGCCGAGTCGCAGGTGGCGCACGGCGAAGATATCGTGCTGCCGCCCGAGTCGAGCAAGCTCGACTACGAGGGCGAGATCGCCATCGTCATCGGCCGGGGCGGACGGCGCATCGCCGAGGCCGATGCGTGGAACCACATCGCCGGCTACGCCTGCTACAACGACGGCAGCATCCGAGACTGGCAGACCGCGACCCCGCAGTGGACGGCCGGCAAGAACTTCTGGCGCACCGGTGGTTTCGGTCCGTGGATGGTCACGCGCGACGAGATCGCCGACGGCCAGGTCATGACGCTGGTCACGCGGCTCAACGGCCAGGAGATGCAACGCACCACCACCGACAAGCTGATCCACGGCATTCCCCGGCAGATTGCGCACATCTCCGCCTTCATGCCGCTGGCCGCGGGCGACGTGATCGTCACCGGCACGCCCGGCGGCGTGGGCGCCAAGCGCACGCCACCCGTGTGGATGAAGGCGGGAGACAGTGTCGAGGTGGAGGTCGACGCGATCGGCGTCTTGCGCAACGGTGTGCGCATGGAGTGACACGCCTCGCCGGGCAGGAGCCCGGGCCGATCGGTCGCGGCGGCGCAGAAGGTTCGGGTAAAAGATGAAGTAATTCGTTTACAGTCCGCAACATCCGCTCCACGACGCCACCGCCCGAGTGAACCTCAGAAAATCTGCCAACAGTCTGGTTGTTCGCCTGCTCGTGATGGGTCTGCTGATGGCCATGCTGGGGACCGCCGCCAGTTACACCCAGCTCACCCGCTTCCTGCGGGAAGACCTCACCCGGTCGGTGGCGGTGCAGCAGACGGCCCTAGCCGATTACGTGGCACGCGATGTCGACAACTACCTGGGCGAGCGCCTCTCGTTCCTCGAGCGCCTGGCGGCCACGCTGCCGCCCGAGCTCCTGGCCCGGCCCGAGCGGCTGCGGGCCTGGCTGGAAGAACGCAGCACCCTCAGCGCCCTCTTCCCGATCGGCCTGAAGGTTGCCGACGCCACCGGCAGGCGTCTCGATGGCGCGGGCCAACTCACAACGGACGATCCGGAATTCGAGGCCGCGCGCCACGGGCAGCCGGCGCTGGGCCGGGCCCGGGCAGCCGCCTCCGGGCACTCGGTGCTGCCCATGGCCGTCCCGCTGCGTGACGCCGCCGGCCGGGTGAGCGCCGTGCTGCTGGGCACCGCGGACCTCTCGGCCGACGGCCTGCTCGACCACCTGCAGCGCGGGCGCGTGGGCCAGGACGGGGGCATCCTGGTGGTGTCGCCGCGCGACCGGATCTTCGTGGCCTCCACGGACGTCGGCATGTCGCTCACGCCCACCCCGCCCGAGGGCGTGAATCCCCTGCACGACCGGGCCATGGCCGGCTACCGCGGCAGCGGAACGACCCGCAACGCCAGGGGCATCGAGGAAATCTCCGCCATCGCGTCGGTGCCGACCAGCGGCTGGTTCGTGGTGGCGCGGCTGCCGGTGGCGCAGGCATTGGCGCCGGTGGGGCGCATGCAGACCTTCATCCTGCAGCAGCGCGCGCCCGCGGTGGCGGCGGTGCTGGTCGTGATCGGCCTGATCATGGCCTGGCTGCTGCGCCCGCTGCTGCGCGCCGCCGACCAGGCCGACCGGATGACGCGCGGCGAACTCGCGCTCGCACCGCTGCGGGTGGTGCGCAACGACGAGATCGGCCACCTGACCCAGGCATTCAACCGGCTGCTGGCCAAGCTGCAGGACAACCAGGAGGCGCTGGCCCGCCTGGCCCATCACGACACGCTGACCGGCCTGCCCAACCGCAAGCTGCTGGACGACCGGCTCCTGCAGGCGCTGGCGCGCGCCAGGCGGCATTCGCACCGGGTGGCCGTGCTCTATCTCGATCTCGACGGCTTCAAGATGCTCAACGACACCCTCGGCCACGAGGCGGGCGACCAGGCCCTCCGGGAAATCGCGCGCCGGCTGCAGGCGCTGGTGCGTCAGACCGACACGGTGGCGCGCATCGGCGGCGACGAATTCGTGCTGCTGGCCGCCGACATCGAAGGGCCCGCGGACCAGAACGCCCTGGCGCTGGCGCGGCGATGCGTCGAGGCGATCGCCCGGCCGCTGCAGTTGGCGCGGTCACCGATCGTGATCGGCGCGTCGGTCGGCATCGCCCTGGGCAGCGGCGGTGAAACCCCGCAGGACCTGCTGTCCACCGCCGACAAGGCGATGTACCGGGCCAAGCAGAACGGGCGCGGCCACTGTGTCGCGGCCGCTCAGAACGTGTAGCGCGCGCTGACCCGCACGCTGCGCGGCTCCATCGGGTGGATGTGCCGGTCGTTGACGCCGCCGCCGCAGGTGCCGCCCGCCACCTCGCCCGCGGTGCACGAGGCGTAGTAGTACTCGATGTCGTTGCCCTTGCGGCCCGCCAGGTTGAACACGTCGAGCCCCAGCGTCAGGCGCTTGTCGACCGCATAGCGCGCGCCGAAGTTCAGCAGCGTGGCCGCGCGCGAGCGCACGCTGTTCAGCGTGTCGAGCGCGCGCGGCCCCATGTAGCGCAGCCGCAGCGATGCGGTCCAGGGGCCTTCGGCGTAGGTGATGCCGGCCGCCAGCACGCGCTCGACGGCGTTGTCGATGTAGTTGCCCTCGCCTTCGGGCGCCGCGCCCTTGAAGCGGGCGCGCGACACGGCGGCGTCCACCTCCAGGCGCCAGGCGCGGTCGAACTTCCAGCGCAGCGTGGCTTCGAGCCCGCGCCGCGTGCTCGCGCGCCCCGGCTCGGTGGTGCCCGCGTCGCCGACATAGACCAGCTCCGAAGCCAGGCCGAGCTTCCACAGCGCCACCGTGGCGGTGAGGTCTTCGTCGGGCTGGAAGCGCCAGCCGATTTCCGCGCCGCGGCCCTTCACCAGCGCGGGCACGCGGTCGGCCGGCAGGCCGCTGCGCGGGTCGGCGGCGATGACGGCGCCGCGCACGTCGTTGCTGTGGAAGCCCACGCCCGCGTTCAGATAGAACTCGTGCGCCGGCGTGGGCGAGAAGGCCAGGCCGAACTTGGGGCTCAGCTGCGAATCGTGGCCCTTGCCGCTGTTGAGCGGGCCATACACCGGCTCTCGGCCCTGCACGTTGTAGCGCAGCGCGTCGCCGCGCAGGCCCACGTAGCCGCGCCACCGGTCGCTGAAGTTGACGAGCTGCTGCCCATACACGGAGAACAGGTCCTGCGAGACCTTGTCGTTGCGCACGGTGCCCAGGCGCTGGCGCGCCTCGGTGTCGTAGAGGCCGACCTCGCCGATGCGGTCGCCGCGCCACTGCGCGCCGAAGCTCAGCAGTCCGTCGAGCCCGGCGATCTTGTTGGCCATCGCGTGCGAGCCCTGCGCGCCGAAGATGCGGCGGCGGTCGGTCTGCTCGAACTGGTCGCCGTTGACCGGGTTGTTGAGGAAGTAGGTGAAATCGGAAAACAGGTCGAAGCGGTAGTCGATGGCGTAGGCGCTGAACTCGGTGTCGCCGCCCGGGCCTTTGTCGAACCACTTGCCCGACAGGCTGATGCGCTGGGTCTTGCCGCCGTCGGTCGGGTTCAGGCTGCCGAAGCGCGGCAGCTCGCCGCTGTCGATCAGCCGCTCGGGCACCTGGTCGGTCGAGGTCCATTGGCTCTTGTAGGCCATGGCGGTAACGCTGAAGCCGCGCGTCTGCGAGCCCTGCGAATAGCGCAGCACGGCGTTGGTCTTCCTGAGGTTCTCGGGCACGTTCCAGGGGCCGTTGTTGCCTTCGAGTTCGATGGCGCCGAGCCAGGTCTGGTCCTGCACGGTGCGCGAGCCCGCGGCCAGCAGGCGGCGAAAGCCGTGCGAGCCCACTGTCACTTCGGCAAAGGGCGACTCGAGCGCGCTGAAATAGTCGAGCGACGCGCTGCCCGCGAGCGAGAAGTCGCCGCTCTGCGCGAAGTAGGGCCCCTTGCGGTAGCGCACGCCCGACACCAGCTCGGGCATCAGGAAGTTGAGGTCGGCATACCCCTGGCCATGGCCGTGCGTGGGCATGTTCACCGGCATGCCGTCGACCGTCACCGCAAAGTCGGTGCCGTGGTCGAGGTTGAAGCCGCGCAGGAAGTACTGGTTGGCCTTGCCGTCACCCGAATGCTGCGTGGCGACCACGCCGGGCACCGCCTCGACGATGTCGCCGGGCCGCAGCTTGGGCCTGGACTGGAACGACTCGCGCTCGACCGCGCCCTCGCTCGCGCTGTCGGCCGTGCCGATGGCCGCATCGCGCGGGCCGACGATCTGGATTTCCGGCAGATGGCTCTGCTGCTGCGCGCAGGCCGCCGCGCTGCCGAACAGCGCACCGAGCAGCCACGGCCGCGGGAGGCGCGAAGCCGCGCGAGATGAGAAGTTCATGAATGCCCTTGTCTCCGACCGATGTTGTTGCACGCAAGCACATCGGTTACGCGGCGAAACCCTTGCTGGATTCGTCGGCGGGCGGCAGCCGCAGGTGTTTCTTCAGCGTCTCGAACACCTGCCGCGTGACCGGGTTCACCACGTGGCTGCGCACGTAGAGGTGGTAGGCCAGGTCGGGCAGGCGCGGCATGCCGTCGCCCGCGCCCAGCACGCGCAGGCCCGCGTCGAGCTGCTCCACGCCGCGTGCCGTCACCCCCAGCCCCGCGCGCAGCGCGGCCTTGATGCCGATCAGGCTCGACGAGGTGTAGCGCGGCGTCCAGGCCACGCCCGCCGCGTCGAGCGCCTCGTGGCCGATGCGCCGGAAGATGCTGGGTCCGTCGGCCATGATGAGCGGCACCGGCTTCGCCGGGTCGTGCACGTAGCTCGCGGCGCACAGCCACACGGTGGGCGAGTTGCGCAGCACCACGCCTTCGAACTGCGACTGCTCGTCCGCGCGGTTGGAGATGATCATGTCGACCTCGCCGCTCTTGAGCGAGGTCATCAGGTAGGGGCTGCGGCCGATGTGGATGTCCAGCTGCAGCAGCGGCGAGGTGCGCGCCACCTCGGTCAGCAGCAGCGGCAGCATGGTCTCGGCCACGTCGTGCGGCGCGCCGATGCGCAGGTTGCCTTCCAGCTGGCCCTGGCGCAGGCTGCGCAGCGCTTCGTCGTTCAGCGCCAGCATGTGGTGCGCGTAGGTGAGCAGCCGCTCGCCGTGCCCCGTCAGCCGCTTCTGGCGCCCCTGCTTCACGAACAGCGGATGGCCGATCTGCTCTTCCAGCCGCTGCATCTGCTGCGTCACGGCCGACTGCGTGCGCTCCAGGTGGACGGCCGCCGCCGCGAAGCTGTGGTGGCTGACCACGGCGGCGAAGGAGCGCAGGAGTTCAAGGTCAAGCGTGGGCATGCATCAATTTTATTAATGTGTTTCTTGCGCCGCCTGGATTGTTGCGTCACGCCGCCGTCACTACAGTGAATGCACACCAAACAGGCAACCCCACTGGAGAAACCGAATGAGCACCCCGTCCGAGCAACGCAAGCAGGCCGTCGCCGCGTCCATCGCCACCATGAAGAAAGCCATTGGCGGCGCTGAAGCGACCCGGGAAACGCTCGACACGGTGCTCGCCTCCCTGCAGGACCTGGCCGCGCATACCGAGTACTGGGGCGCCGCCGACTTTCCGGCGCCCGAGGCCGGCGAGCACCAGGCGCGCTACCTCATTGCCGAAGACCCGGACCATAGCTATGCGCTCTACCTGAACGTCATGCGCCCGGGCAAGAAGATCGTGCCGCACAACCACACGACCTGGGCCTGCATCGCGGCCGTGGAAGGCACCGAGCACAACCGCGTGTACGCGCGCACCGACGACGGCAGCGTGCCCGGCGTGGGCAAGCTCGAGGAAACCGCGCTCGTGGTGGTCGCGCCGGGCCGGGGCATCGCGCTGATGCCCGAGGACATCCATTCGGTGGAGATCCAGGGCGAGCAGGTGATCCGCCACCTGCACATGTACGGCCGCGCACTGGAAACGCTGAACAGCCGCACCGCCTACGACCTGGCGGCGGGCACGTACCAGACCATGGGCATCGGCGTGCAGACGCGCCGCTGAGGCGCCCCCTCCAACCTTCTTTTTTCTTCATGCGGGCCGCGCACAGCGGCCTCGCAGGACCTCGTTCGTCCCAACGACTTGCCCCCATGACCTCCTTCATCGACCCGAAGACCCTCAAGACCTGGCTGCACGACGGCCGCGAGATCGCGCTGCTCGACGTGCGCGAGCACGGCCAGTACGGCGAGGCGCACCTGTTCTACGGCATTCCCCTGCCCTTCAGCCGGCTGGAACTCGACGCGCCGCGCCTGGTGCCGCGCCGCGGCGTCCGCGTGGTGGTCTACGACGAAGGCGACACCGACGTGGCCGAGCGCGCCGCCGCGCGACTGGCCGCGCTCGGCTACGGCGCCGTGCATGTGCTGCAGGGTGGCGCCCGTGCCTGGAAGGCCGCGGGCCATGTGCTCTTCGCGGGCGTCAACCTGCCCTCCAAGACCTTCGGCGAACTGGCCGAGGAGGCCTATCACACGCCGCGCGTCAGCGCCGGCCAGCTCGCCGAGATGCTGGCGCGCAAGGACAAGGTGGTGGTGCTCGACGGCCGCCCCGTCAGCGAGTTCCACAAGATGAACATCCCCGGCGCCACCTGCTGCCCCAACGGCGAGCTGGCCTATCGCGTGCGCCAGCTGGTGCCCGACACCACCACGCCCATCGTCATCAACTGCGCGGGCCGCACCCGCAGCATCATCGGCGCGCAGACGCTCATCAACCTGGGCCTGCCGAACCCGGTCTACGCGCTGGAGAACGGCACGCAGGGCTGGTACCTCGGCGACCATGTGCTGGAGCACGGCGGCACGCGCCGCTATGCCGACGACAGCGGCAACACCGACCTGCGCCCCGCGGCCCAGGCGCTGGCCGCCCGCTTCGGCGTGCCCACCGTGAATGCGCAGACCGTGCGCGAGTGGGCCGGCGATGCGCAGCGCAGCCTGTTCCTGTGCGACGTGCGCACGCCCGAGGAATTCGCGGCCGGCAGCCTGCCCGGCGCGCAGCACACGCCCGGCGGCCAGCTGATGCAGGCCGGCGACCAGTATTTCGGCGTGCGCAACGCGCGCCTCGTGCTGTTCGACGACGACGGCGTGCGCGCGCCGACCGTCGCGAGCTGGCTGCGCCAGATGGGGCATGACGCGAGCGTGCTCGAAGGCGGGCTGGCAAGCGGACTGTCGCTGGCACCCGCCGACGCGCCGGCCGCGCCTGTGCTGGCCGCCATCGACGCGCGGACGCTCGCCGCGCGGCTCGAGCAAGACGACGTCGCGCTGGTCGACCTGCGCGGCAGCATGCAGTTTCGCGCCGGCCACATCCCGCAGGCGCGCTGGTCGATCCGCCCGCGCCTGGCCCGCGACCTCCAGCACGAGCCGCGCCAGCTCGTGCTGGTGGCCGACGACGCATCGCTCGCGGCCTGGGCCGCCGCATCCGAACTCGCGGGCCGCGCTCCCGCGCCGCTGCTGCTCGCAGGCGGGATGGCCGCATGGCGCGCCGCCGGCCTGCCGGTCGAGGCCACGCCCGCGCTGCCCGCCGACGCGGACTGCATCGACTACCTGTTCTTCGTGCACGACCGCCACGACGGCAACAAGGAAGCCGCGCGCCGCTACCTCGCATGGGAGACCGGCCTCGTCGCGCAGCTCGATGCGCAGGAGCGCGCCGCCTTCCGGCTGCCACCCGCCGCCGCGCCGCACGCCCAGGGCTGACGCCCGCCTTTCCCCGCCGCCCTTTCTGTTCGTCCTTGTCCGTTCCTATTCCAGGAGTCCTGTCATGTCGTTCGCCAGCCGCATCCCGCATCTTGTCCGTCTCGCCGGTGTCACGGCGCTTGCCGCCTGGCTCGCGGCATCCGCCCTGCAGCCCGCTGCCGCCGCAGCCGAAACGCTGGCGCCGCGCAACGGATTTCCGTCGCAGACGATCCGCTTCGTGTCGCCCTTCCCGCCCGGCGGCGGCAACGACGCGACGGCGCGCCTGGTGACCACGCGCCTGCCGGAAGTCATGGGCCAGGCCGCGGTGGTCGACAACCGCGGCGGCGCGGGCGGCAACATCGGCGCCAAGGCCGTCGCCGAGGCCAGGCCCGACGGCTACACCGTGCTCACCTCGCAGGTGTCGATCATGGCGGTGAACCCCTCGCTCTACGCATCGCCCGGCTTCGACCCGGTCAAGAACTTCATCCCGATCACGCAGATCAACGCCGCGCCGCTCGCGCTCGTGGTGGACGCCAACTCGCCGCTCAAGAGCTTTGCAGACCTCGCCGCCAAGGCCAAGGCCAGCCCCGGCAAGGTGACCTACGCCACGCCCGGCAACGGCACCCTGTCGCACCTCGTCGGCGTGGTGCTGTCGAAGGACAACGGCATCGCCATGACCCACGTGCCCTACAAGGGCGCCGGCCCGGCCCTGACCGACCTGCTCGGCGGACAGGTCGACATCCTGGTCACCTCCACCTCGTCGGTGGCGGGGATGGTGCAGAACGGCAAGCTGCGCGTGCTGGCCGTCACCAGCCCGCGCCGCATCGGCGTGTTCGCCAAGGCGCCGACGCTGGAAGAACTGGGCTACGCCGGCGCGCGCTTCGAGGACTGGTACGGCTTCTTCGCCCCGGCCGGCACACCGCCCGAACGCGTGGCCTACCTGAACGAAGCCATCGTGCGCACCCTGCACCTGCCCGAAGTGGCCAAGCTCGTCACCGACGGCGGCAGCGAGGTGGTGGCCAGCACGCCCGAAGCCTTCGCGGCGCAGCTGCGCCAGGACATCGAACGCTGGTCGCGCATCGTCAAGCTTTCCGGTGCCAAGGCGGATTGACGCAACATAGCGGCCTGCCGCCCACTTTCGCCCTTCATCGAACCATGTCCGCTTCGCACCACGACGACCCCGCCGGCCAGTCCCTCGACACCCGGCTCACGCGCACCGGCAAGACGCCTTCGTATGCCGGCGGCGCCCCCGTCAACACGCCGCTGGTGCGCGCCAGCACCGTGCTGTTCGACAGCGTGGGCGCGATGCGCGACGCCCGCGCGCGGCGCGACGAGGAACGCGTCTTCAGCTACGGCGCGCGCGGCACCCCCACCACCTTCGCGCTCGAAGACGCGGTGAGCGAACTCGAAGGCGCCTACCGCACGCGGCTCTTTCCCACGGGCCTCGCCGCCATCGGCATGGTGCTGCTGTCATACCTGAAGCCGGGCGACCACGTGCTCATGTCGGACAGCGTGTACGAACCCACGCGCAACCTCGTGACTTCGTTCCTCGCGCCCTACGGCATCCGCAGCAGCTTCTTCGCGGCGGACGGCAGCGGCATCGAGGAACTGTTCGAAGCCGATACCCGGCTGGTGTACGCCGAATGCCCCGGCTCGCTGGTCTACGAGATGTGCGACCTGCCCCGGCTCGCGGCGCTGGCCCATGCGCGCGGCGCGCTGCTGGCGGCGGACAACACCTGGGGGTCGGGCCTGCAGTACCGCCCGCTCGCGCTGGGCGCGGACATCTCGACGATGGCCGCGACCAAGTACCTCGGCGGCCACTCCGACGTGATGATGGGCACGGTCGCGACCACCGAGGCCGCATGGCGCCCGCTCAATGAGCGCTGCGACGCCTTCGGCATGACCGTGAGCCCCGACGACGCCTGGCTGGTGCTGCGCGGCATGCGCACCCTGTCGGCGCGGCTGCAGGTGCACGAGCGCCATGCGCTCGACGTGGCGCACTGGCTCGAGGCCAGGCCCGAGGTGGCGACGGTGTTCTGCCCCGCGCTGCCGCAGCACCCGGGGCACCACCTCTGGAAGCGCGACTGCAAGGGCACCAACGGGCTGCTGTCGATCGAACTGCAGCCGGGCATCGGCAACGCGGCGGTCGAGCGCTTCGTCGACGCGCTCACGCTCTTCGGGCGCGGCTCTTCATGGGGCGGCTACGAGAGCCTCGTGGCCTGGACCAACATGCGGGCGGCACGCAGCGTGACCGACTGGAGCGGGCGCGGCGCGGTCGTGCGGCTGCACATCGGGCTGGAGTCGCCGGCCGACCTCACGGCCGACCTGGCGCGCGGCTTCGCGGCGCTGAACGCGCAAGCCCCCGGCTGAACGCCCGTTGCGCGGCTACTTTGCAGCCGCCGCGGCGTCTTCGGGCCAGCGCTGCGGCACCCGGCGCAGGTTGTCCGTCGAATAGCCCAGCGTCTTCAGCCGCGAGACCGCCGCCTCGTACACCGGCTCGGGAATGGTCGGCGTGCGCGCCATGATCCAGGCGTAGTCGCGATCGCTCCTGCCGATGATCGTGAGCTGGTAGTCCCTGTCGACATCGACGATCACGTACTCGGCCTTCACCGGCCAGATGAACTGCATGCCCCACACCGCATTGCCGGTGCCCGGCACCACGCTGCCGACCGGGTTCATCGTCTTCAGCGGGCCGTCGAACGCGCCTTCGCGGTAGCGAAAACGCGTGTCGATGCGCCCGTCCGGCTGCAGCGTGTACGACTCCACCGCGTTGAAGGCATTGCGCTCCGGCCGCGTCGGGATGTTGCCGATCACGTACCAGTCGCCCATGAAGCGCTGCAGGTCGACCTGCTTGACCGGCGGGATCGTGGGCGGCGAGACCGCGCAGCCCGCAATGAGCAAGGCCACCGCCGCGCCCGCGGCAATGAGAACCGGCGGGCTGGCCAGGAAAGTTCGCAGGGATCGCTTCATCGTGCCTCCACAGGGGGAAATCGGAGCGCGAAGCGTACCGGCCCCGTGGGGCATCTCGCGTCGGACGGCGCCTTGCCTGACCTGCCTACTTAGCGCCCCAGGTGCCTGTCGAAGAAGCGTGCGATGTCGCCGAACGCCTCGCGCGTTTCCGGCGCGTTCGCATCGATGCCGTATTGCGCGTGCGACTGCCCTTCGTACACGTTGAGCTCGGCCTCGACACCGGCGCGCCGCAGCTTGCGGTGCGTGCGCACGGTGTTCGACAGGAACAGGTCGCGCGTGCCGGTGGTCAGGATCGCCGGCGGAAAGCCCTTGAAGTCACCGTAGATGGGCGAAAGCTGCGGGTCTTTCAGGTCGCGGCCGTTGGCGTAGAGCAGCGCGGCACGGCCGAGCCATCCGTCCCAGGTGACGAGGATGTTGTCGATCCATTCGTTGGTCTGGTAGGTGTCGCCGATCTTCGCGATGTCGGACCAGGGCGTGCCCGGCGCGATGGCGCCGGGCAGCGGCACGCGCTCGGCCTTGGCGCGCAGCACCAGCGCGAGCGTCATCGCGCCGCCGGTCGACGTGCCGAACACCGCCATGTTCTGCGGCTTGTTGGTCTTGAGCAGTTCCTTCCAGACGGCCATGGCGTCGTCCATGGCCGCGGGGTAGGGATAGTCCGGCGGCATGCGGTAATCGACCGAGACCACCTTGTAGCCGCCGAAGCCGGCCAGCAGCATCGCCTCGGGCAGCGCGGATTCGCCGGGGCCGAACACATAGCCGCCGCCATGCACATGCATCAGCAGCCGCTTCTCGTTGCCCGGCGCGATCCTGTTGGGCGTGACGACGAAGGCGTTCACGCCCGCGATCTTCACGGACTGCACGGACACGCCGAGCCTTTCCTTCAAAGCCGGAATCGCGGCGATCACCGGCGCGGCACGGCGGTTGACCAGCTCCTTCCACTCGGCCGCGTTGCGCGGCGCCGCATTGAAGTGCGACGGATACGGACCCGCGATCAGCGCCTGCATCTGCGGGCTGACCTCGTTGACCGGCACCGGGCTGACCTGCGCCGGCGAGCGCCGCGCACCGGGCTGCGCGTTGGCGGCGGCCTGCGCGGTGGCCTTGTCGGCATAGGTCTGCGGGGTTTGCGCGCACGCGGCGAGCACGAGGGCCGCGAGCAGCGCTGCGACACGTGGAATGGCGACGTTCATCGGTTTGGGCTCCTGTGTTGTCGCGCCATGCTCTCACCGCCCTTGCGCCACCGGCCTCCGTTGAAACCCGCCTGTGCGTACGCACAGGAGACAAGCGTGCTACAGCGGCGAAATCCCGGCACTCTTCATCATCCGCCCGGTCAGGTCGATCTCGCTGCGGATCACCTGCAGGTAGTCCTGCGGCGTCGACGGCATGACCTGGCTGCCCAGCTCCGTCAGCGCGGCGATCACCTTCGGCTCCCTGAGCAGGCCGCTGAACACTTCGTAGATGCGGTTCGCGATCGCGTCGGGCGTGCCGGCCGGCAGCGAGAGGCCGCCCCACGACGTGAGCTCGACGCCCTGCAGCCCCTGCTCGGCGAGCGTGCGCACCTCGGGCAGCGCGGGGTTGCGCTTCGCGCCCGCCACGCCCAGCGCCTTGAGCTTGCCGCCTTTGACGTGCGGATACGCCACCGCGAAGATGGGCATGCCGAAGCTCACCTGGTTGCCCAGCACCGCGTTCACCAGTTCCGACGCGCCCTTGTACGGCACATGCGTGGCGGTGATGCCCGCCGCATGGAGGAACAGCTCCACGCCCAGGTGCGAGGGCGTACCCACGCCGCCCGATGCGTAGTCGAGCTTGCCTGGGTTGGCGCGCGCCTTGTCGATCAGCTCCTGCACCGACCCGATGCCCGACGACTCGCCCACGACCAGCAGCACGTCGGACGTGGTGATGCGCATGACGTGGCGAAAGTCCTTCATCACGTCGTAGCCCGGGCTCTTGTACATCCGGACGTTGGCGGCCATGGGCCCGGCCGAGTAGATCCAGGTGTAGCCGTCGGGCGCGGCGCGCGCCACCTGCCGCGCGCCGATGTTGCCGGCTGCGCCGCCCTTGTTCTCGATGATGATCGGCTGGCCCAGCAACGGCCCGGCCGCCTCCGCCAGGATGCGCGCGCCGATGTCGGGGCCGGTGCCGGCCAGGTAGGGCACGACCCACTTGATGGGCCGGCTCGGCCAGTGGTCGGCCGCGTTCGCGGCCGTGGCGGCCAGCGGCAGCAGGGGGATGAAAGGCGAGGTCGCAAGCGCGCGACACAGCGCGCGCCGCGTGAGATGGTTTTGCACGGTCTTTTGTCTCCTGGGATTTTTTTGTGCGGCGGCTACTTCGCCTCGCCGATGAGTTCGCGCGCGATGATGTTCTTCTGGATCTCGCTGGTGCCGGTCAGCACCCGGTACATGCGCAGCATGCGAAACAGGAACTCCACGCGGCGCCCCTGCACGATGCCTTCGCCACCGTGGATCTGCACCGCCGCATCGGCAATGCGGAACGCGGCTTCGGAGCAGAACAGCTTGGCCATCGAGGCATCGGCACGCGCGTCGCCGCCGGCGTCGAGCTGGCGCGCTGTCGAGATCATCAGCGCGCGTGCCGCGGCCAGCTGCGTGGCCATGTCGGCCAGCGAATGCTGGATGGCCTGGAACTCCGCGATCGGGCGGCCGAACTGGCGGCGCGTGCGGGCGTAGTCGCGCGCGTCCTTCAGCGCCACGGTGGCAAGGCCCACCATGCCGGGGCAATGCAGCAGCCGGTTGACGGCAATGCGGCCCAGCGCCAGCGCAAGCCCCCGGCCGGTCTCGCCGATGAGGTGGGTGGCCGGCACGCGGCAATCGGTCAGCACGATGTCGCCGGTGGTCGACTGGCCGGCCATCGTCTTGTAACCCGACTGCACCTCCACGCCGGGCTGCCCCAGGTCGACGAAGAACGCCGAGACATCGCGGCGCTCCGGGCTATCGGAGGTGGAGGCCATCAGCACCGCGTAGTCCGCGAAGGGCGAACCCGAGATGAAGCGCTTGCGGCCGTTGAGCACGAAGACGTCGCCCTCGCGCCGCGCCTGCGTCTGCACGGCGCCGGCGTCGGAGCCGGCCTCGGCTTCGGTCAGCGCGAAGCAGATGGCCTTTTCGGCCTGCGCCACGGGAAGGATGAACTTCGCGAGCTGCATGGGCGAGGCGAAGCGCGCGAGCGCACCCACGCGCGGCGGCCCGCTGAGCTCGCCGAACACATGGGGCGCGAGCGGTGAGCCGCTCGAATAGATCGACTCCTTGATCAGCACATGGTCGAGCAGCGAGAGCCCGAGCCCGCCCATCTGCGCGGGCAGCGTCATGCCGTAGAAGCCGAGTTCGTGCGAGCGGCGCCATACGCGCTGCAGCGTCGCCTTGTCGGGGCTGTGCTCGTGGTCGATGCCCTTCTCATGCACCAGCGCGGCAAGCTCGCCGTTCAGGAAGTCGCCGATGCGGGCGATCAGTTCGGCCGCGCGCGGCGAGCCTTCGAAGGGGCCGTCGAAGAGCGGTGCGCGCACGTCGGCCGCCAAGGTGGGCCCGGGGGTCATGGTTTCGGCATTCATGGTGTTCTGGCTGCTCCTCAGTTCACGCGGCGGTCGTGCCCGGCCCAGTACGGCGTCTGGATGGCCTTGCGCGCGATCTTTCCGTTGGCGTTCTTCTGCAGCGCGTCGACGAACTCGATGCGCCGGGGCCGCTTGAAGCCGGCAAGCCGTTCGGCGCAGAAGGCATCGAGCGCGGCGGCGTCGAGCACGGCGCCGGGCTTGCGCACGATGTGCGCCGCCACGGCCTCGCCCCATTTGTCGTCGGGCACGCTGAACACGCAGGCCTCGTCGACCGCCGCGTGCTGGTAGAGCACGGCCTCGACCTCCGAGGGGTAGACGTTGAAGCCGCCGCTGATCACCATGTCCTTCTTGCGGTCGACGATGTAGATGTAGCCCTCGTCGTCGGCGCGCGCGAGGTCGCCGGTGTGGTAGCGGCCGTTCTTGAGCACCTCGGCCGTGAGTTCGGGCGCGCGCCAGTACCCCGCGAACACGTCGGCCCCGCCCACCACGATCTCGCCGATCTCGCCCGCCGCCACGGGCCGGCCTTCGTCGTCGCAGATGTCGACCTGCGATTCCAGGAAGGGGCGCCCGCACGAGGCCAGCCGCTCGGGCATCGCGGCGCGCGCGAACAGGTGGTCGTCCACGCTCAGGCCGCACACGCCGGAGGTGGTCTCGCCCGCGCCGTAGCCCTGCGAGAGCACCGGGCCGAACACGTCCATCGCCTGCATGATGCGCGCCGGCGCCATGGGCGCCGCGCCGTAGCCCAGCCGGTGCAGGTCGGGCAGCGGACGGTACTGGCCCTGCACTTCGGCCAGCAGCATGTTGATCATGGTGGGCACCATGAAGGTGTGGGTCACGCGCTCGCGCTTCATCTCGGCGATGAAGCGCGCAGGCTCGAAGCCGGCGAACAGGCGGATCGTCGCGCCGCTGCACAGGGCCGGCACCAGCTGCATGCCCGACGCATGCGTGATCGGCCCGACCAGCCCCAGCAGATCGCCGGGACGCGGGTTGTCGGCGCGCATCAAGAACTTGCGCAATTGCGCGAGCCGGTTGCCGAAGGTCTGCATGGCCGCCTTGAGCACGCCGCTGGAGCCCGAGGTGTAGTGCAGCACCGCGAGTTCGTCCGCATGCACGCGCGCGGCGGCGAAGCTGTCGCTGGCCAGTGCCATGCGGCCCTCGTAGGAGGCGGGCGTGTCCTGGGCGGCGTCGAGCAGCAGCAGGCGCGGCGCGGCGCCCTTGAGGTGCGGCAGGAAGCTCTCGGCCCGCTCGGCGGTGGTGACGACCAGCGCAGCCTCGCTGTTGGCGATGACCTCGGCCACCTCGACGGGCGCGAGCCGTGCATTCATCGGGGCCTTCACCAGCGCCGCCTTGTAGCAGGCCAGCTCCAGCTCGACGATCTCGATGCAGTTGGGCAAGTAGACACCCACGCGATCGCCGCGCTGCAGGCCCAGGCCGCACAGCGCGTTGGCCAGCCGGTTGGAGCGCTGCTCGAGCTGTTGGTAGGTGACGGCGCGCGACGCGCTCGTGACGGCAAGGCGCCGGGCGTGGATGCGCGCGGCGCGGGATACGAGCGCGCCGACATTGGCGATCTCATGGGCGGCTGGGGGCAGCAAGGTTGTCTCCTTCATGCGCGTGCCACAAGCACGCGGTACGGGCAACTTTCGCCGCAGACGGCGCCGGACAACAAATACCGATTGCTGATGCGCGGCCATCAAAAAAGATGATGGCCAGCCCGAGCCCCTGCGCTCGCGGCTATGGCCCGGCCGTCTTGCCGCGCCGGCCTGGCAGGAACTCGGCCTCCCAGCGGCCGGCGTCGATCAGCGCGCGGGTCTCGTCGACCAGCACCTGCATCACGGCGCGCGTCGCGGGGTCGGGCTCGCGCGCCGAGGAGGTCGCGAGGTAGTAGGTGCGCGCCAGATCCGGCTGCACCACGCGCGCGGCGAACCAGCCGCCGCCGGCAGGCGGCGCGTCGGCCATCGCGCAGGCCGGCGAGAAGGTGAAGCCCGCGCCCGCGAGGTACAGCGAGCGGATGACGCGGGCCGAATCGTGCTCGTGCACGATGTTGAGCTCCAGCCCCAGGTCGTTCGCCGCCGCCTCCACGCTCGCGCGGATGCTGAAGCGGCGCGACTGCAGCACGAGCGGCAGCCCGGCAGCGCGCGCGAACGGCAGCATGGGGCGCCGCGACGTGGCGGCCTTGCCCCGCCCCTGCTTCTTCCCGCCCGGTGAGGGCAGCGTCATCGCGGCCACGTCGCCGCCGGGGTCGTAGCCGCAGATGAACATCGGCTCGCGCACGAAGGGCGTCACGTCCAGCCCGTTGAGGTACTCGGTATCGACCAGCAGGCCGATGTCCGCGCGACGGTCGACCATGGCCTTGCGCACCATCAGGCTCAGGTCGTCGATGACGAACACGCGGATGCGCGGATGCGTGCGCTTGAGCCGCGCCAGCACGGGGCCGAGCAGCAGCGACGACAGCAGAAACGGCACCGCGACAGTGACCGAGCCCTCCGGCCCCTCGGGCGGACGCTGCAGGCGATCGCGCATCGCGCTCGCATCCGACAGCAGCTTGCGCGCATCCTGGTAGAGCTGCAGGCCGGCGGCCGTGGGCGTGACGCCCGCGTGCGAGCGTTCGAACAGCTGCGTGCCGAGTTCGAGCTCCAGCTTCTTGATCTGCGCCGTCAGCGCGGGCTGCGCAACATACAGCGCCACGGCGGCGCGCGAGAGACTGCCCGCCTCGAGCACGGCGATGAAGTAGCGCAGGGATCGGAGTTCCATCAACTCCCGATTCTGACCTGAAGGCCAGCCGCCCGCGGCGCGGGCTTCAGCCGCAGGCGCCGCGCCCTTCGGGCGAGCCGCGCAGCCGGTTCAGGAACACCAGCTGCGCCCGCGCGCTCTCGCTGCCCTGCGCCGCCGCGCGATGCATCCATGCGCGCGCCTCGCAGCGGTCGGCCTTCACGGCGGCGCCATAGAGGCTCGGGCCGGTCAGCAGCACCATGCCCAGCATCTCCTGCGCCTGGGCATGGCCTTCGTCGGCGGCCTGCCGCAGCATGTCGAGCATGGTGGCGTAGTCGCGGTCCGACTGCGCTTCGAGGGCCAGCTGGAAGCGCTGCTCGGCATGCAGCTGGGCGCCGGCATCGGTCGGCTGCGCGGCGCACAACGCGGCCGCGACGCACAGCGCGCCCGACAAGGCAATGCGCCAGCGCAAGGACCAGCTGGCGATCTGGTTGAGTTCGGATGACATCGGCAAGCTCCGCGAATGAGATGGCATGCATCGTCTCTTCGCGGCGCCGATGGGAAAAGCTGGAATTGGCTCAGGCGGCCTCAGCCTTCGCCTGAGCCTGCGGCCTCGCAACGCCGCGAGGAAGGCAGCCTGCACCGGGTCAGTTGTTCGCGCTCAGGTCCATCAGCATGCGCGACAGCAGGTAGAGGCGCGGCACCACGCTCTCGACCTCGGCATACTCCTCGGGCGTGTGGATGCCGCCACCCACGATGCCGAAGCCGTCGAGCACCGGCACGCCCACGCCCGCCACCAGGCTCGCGTCGGCCGCGCCGCCACTGCTCTCGATGGTGAGCTTCTTGCCGATCTCGGCGTAGATGCCCTCGGCCATCTTCACCAGCTTCTCCGATGCGGGCAGGCGCGGCATCGGCGGCAGGCCGCGCACCAGGCGCACGCGCACCTCGATCTCGGGAATCAGCTTGTTCTGCGCGATGCGCACCAGGTCTTTCTCGACACGGTCGAACTCTTCCGGCGTGGCCGCGCGCACGTCGCCCTTGGCGCTCGCGGTGGCGGGAATCACGTTGGTCGGCCCGTTGGCGGTGATCACGGTGAAGTTGACCGTGGTCTTCTTCACCGGGTCGGCCGTCTTCGACAGCTGCAGCACCTGGTGCGCGACTTCCATTGCGGCATTGCGGCCGGCCTCGGGCGCCACGCCCGCGTGCGCGGCCACGCCCTTCACCTCGACCAGCGCGGTGGCCGAGCCCTTGCGCTCGACCACGAGGCCGTCGGCCGGGCGGCCCGGCTCCAGGTTCAGCGCCACGTCATGCTCCTTGGCCACGCGCTCGATCAGCGCGCTGGTGCCGACGGAGCCCGTCTCCTCGTTGGTGTCGAGCAGGAAGGTGATCTGCCCATAGTCCTTGAAACCGATCTGCTGCAGGATCTTCAGCGCATAGAGGCCCGCGACCACGCCGCCCTTGTCGTCCATCACGCCGGGGCCGTAGGCGCGGCCGTCCTTGACGTAGAAGGGCTTGGCGGCGGCCGTGCCGTCCTTGAACACGGTGTCCATGTGGGCGAGGATCAGGATCTTCTTCTTGCCCTGCCCCGTGAACGTGGCCACCACGTTGGTGCCGGGGTGCGGGTCGGCGGGGAAGGTCTCGATGCGCGCGCCGAGCTTGCGCAGTTCGCCCACCGCCATCTCTCGCACCTTGTCGAGCCCTTCGGTGTTGGCCGACCCCGAGTCGATGTTGACCATGCGCTCGAGCATCTGGAGCGCCTCGTCCTTGTATTGCGTGGCCGCATCGAGCGCGCCCTGGTGCGGCTTCTGGGCCAGGGCGTTGCCGCCGGCCAGCAGCGCGCATGCAAGCACCACCCCGTGGCAGACGGAGCGCAGCGGCGCCGGTTTGTTGGTGAGCTTGGTGGCGGATGAGCGCTTGGAAGAAATCATGGGTTGCGTTGTGTTGTTCGCTGGTGTTCGACGAAGAAAAGCCTGCCCCTCGCGAGGCGAGGGCAGGCTATCACCCGCATTCTGCGCGGGTCAAGCGAACACGAACAACGCCAGACGAAGCGCTGGCTAGCAGCAGCGCCCCTTGCCTGCCCCGTAGCGCGCCTCCAGCCGTTCGCGGAAGAAGGCTTCGTAGCTCATGGGCGGGCGGTCCGGGTGGGTGGCTGCCATGTGGGTCAGGTAAGCGTCGTAGTCGGGCATGCCGACCATGAGCCGCAGCGACTGCTTGAGCGAGCGCGCGAAGTAGCGCCCGGCTTCGGGCAATGCGAGGCCCATGGCTTCAGCGCGCGGCCGATGCGGCCAGCGGCTCGAACGGCGTCTCCTGCGTGGTCGGCCGGTTGGCCGCGCGTGCCGCCAGGCAGGCCTTGATGCTGTAGACCAGCACGCTGAGCACCACGAACATGAAGAGCGCGCACAGCGCCGCATCCAGCCGGTCGTTGAACACGATGCGCGACATGGCCTCGGGCGTCTTGGCCGGCGCCACGAGCACGCCGTTGGCGATGCCCTCGGTGTACCTGGCGGCATGCGACAGGAAGCCGATCTTCGGGTCGGCCGAGAAGATCTTCTGCCAGCCCGCGGTGAGCGTGCAGGCCAGCAGCCATGCGGCCGGCGCGGCGGCCACCCAGGCGTAGCGCTCGCGCTTCATGCGGAACAGCACCACCACGCCCAGCATCAGCGCCACGGCGGCCAGCATCTGGTTGGAGATGCCGAACAGCGGCCACAGCGTGTTGATGCCGCCCAGCGGATCGACCACGCCCTGGTACAGGAAGTAGCCCCAGGCCGCCACGCACAGTGCCGTGGCCACGAGGTTGGCCGGCAGCGAGTCGGTGCGCTTGAGCGCCGGCACGAAGCTGCCCAACAGGTCCTGCAGCATGAAGCGGCCGGCGCGGGTGCCGGCGTCCACCGCCGTGAGGATAAACAGCGCCTCGAACAGAATCGCGAAGTGGTACCAGAAGGCCATCATGGCCTGGCCGCCGATCACCTGGTGCAGGATGTGGGCCATGCCCACCGCCAGCGTCGGCGCGCCGCCTGCGCGGCCCAGGATGGTGGTCTCGCCCACGTCCCTGGCGGTCTGCACCAGCATTTCGGGTGTGATCACGAAGCCCCAGCTCGAGATGGTCTGCGCCGCCTGCTGCGCGGTGCTGCCCACCAGCGCGGCCGGGCTGTTCATTGCGAAGTAGATGCCCGGCTCGATGCACGAGGCCGCCACCAGCGCCATCACGGCGACGAAGGATTCGGCCAGCATGCCGCCATAGCCGATGAAGCGCGCATGGCGCTCGTTGTCGAGCATCTTGGGCGTGGTGCCCGAAGAGATGAGCGCATGGAAGCCCGAGACGGCGCCGCAGGCGATGGTGATGAACAGGAACGGGAACAGGCTGCCCGACCACACCGGGCCGTTGCCCTGCGCGAACTGCGTGACGGCCGGCATCTGCAGCGTGGGCATCACGAACACAATGCCGATGGCCAGCGCGATGATGGTGCCGATCTTCAGGAAGGTCGACAGGTAGTCGCGCGGCGCCAGCAGCAGCCACACCGGCAGGCTCGCGGCGACGAAGCCGTAGCCCACCAGCATCCAGGTGAGCGCCTTGCCGTCGAAGGTGAAGAGCGGCGCCCATTCGGGGCTCTGGCTCACGGCCTGGCCGCCGAAGATGGCCAGCATCAGCAGCACGAAGCCGATCAGCGACACCTCGCCGATGCGGCCCGGGCGGAGGTAGCGCAGGTACACGCCCATGAAGAGCGCCACCGGCACCGTGGCCGCCACCGTGAAGGTGCCCCACGGCGACTCGGCCAGCGCCTTCACCACGATCAGCGCCAGCACCGCCAGGATGATGATCATGATCATGAAGGTGCCGAACAGGGCAATCATGCCGGGCACCACGCCCATCTCCTGCTTCACGAGGTCGCCCAGCGAGCGGCCGTCGCGCCGCGTGGAGATGAAGAGAATGATGAAGTCCTGCACCGCGCCGGCGAACACCACGCCGGCCAGCACCCACAGCAGGCCGGGCAGGTAGCCCATCTGCGCCGCGAGCACCGGGCCCACCAGCGGGCCCGCGCCGGCAATGGCCGCGAAGTGGTGGCCGAACAGCACGTTCTTGTCGGTCGGCACGTAGTCCAGGCCGTCGTTGTGGCGGTGCGCGGGCGTCTTGCGGTTGCCGTCCAGGCCCAGCACCTTGTCGGCGATGAAGAGGCTGTAGTAGCGGTAGGCGATCAGGTAGGTGCAGATCGCGGCGGCCACCACCCAGAGGGCGTTGACGCTCTCACCTCGGGTCAGGGCCACGGTGGCGAGCGAAAACGCGCCGGCCACGGCCACGACCAGCCACACCAGGTGGCGTCGGATGCTTTGCATTGGGATGTCTCCAGGATTGAACCCCGGGAGTTTTGCCGCGCGGGCGCCGCGGCGCATCCGTCGGACCGCGCGGGCCGGGCGCGTGGCTTTGCGTAATGGAAAACCCGCATGCCCATGCCCGAGGCCCGCAGTTCAATGCCTGCGGGCCTACACGCACGAACCGGACCAAGCCGGAACAATAGGGGTCTGTCTTCAACAAGCGAGCCAGCCGATTGACCGACACCGCTCCCCCTACTTCAACCCAGGCGACCCAGGCAAGCCAGGCGCAGGTGCGCTGCTGCATCGCGGGCGGCGGCCCCGCCGGCATGGTGCTCGGATTGCTGCTCGCGCGGGCCGGCGTCCCCGTCGTGGTGCTGGAAAAGCACGTTGACTTCCTGCGCGACTTCCGCGGCGACACCGTGCATCCGTCGACGCTGGAGGTGCTGCACGAACTGGGCCTGCTCGAGGCTTTCCTGCAGCGCCCGCACGACCGCATCGAGCAGCTGTGCGCGAGCTTCGAGGGCCGGAACTTTCCCGTGGCCGACTTCACCCACCTGCCTTCGCACAGCAAGTTCCTGGTGCTGATGCCGCAGTGGGAGTTCCTGGACTTCATGTGCGACGAGGCGCGGCGCTATCCGGGCTTCGAGCTGTGGACCGACGCCGAGGCCGTCGGCCTGCTGCAGGACAAGGGGCGCGTCAACGGCGTGAAGGTGCGGCGCGGGCGCCGGGCCGGGAAGCCGCAGGACGTGGAGCTGCACGCCTCGCTGGTGGTCGCGAGCGACGGCCGCCACTCCGCGCTGCGCGATGCCGCCGCGCTGCCGCACATCAGCTACGGCGCGCCGATCGACGTGCTGTGGATGCGCATTCCCAGGGAAAGCGGCGACCCGGAGGCCACCGCGGGCCACATCGCTGCCGGGCACTTGCTGGTGACGCTGAACCGCGGCGACTACTGGCAGTGCGCGTTCGTGATTCCCAAGGGCGGGCACGCCGCGCTGCAGGCCCGGGGCATCGACGCCTTCCACGCCGAGATCGGCAAGATCGCGCCTTTCTTCGCCGACCGGCTCGCGACGGCACTGCCCGACTGGAACGCGGTGAAGCTGCTCGAAGTGACGGTCGACCGGCTCGAGTCGTGGTCGTGCAAGGGCATGCTGTGCATTGGCGACGCGGCGCATGCCATGTCGCCCGTGGGCGGCGTCGGCATCAATCTGGCCGTGCAGGACGCGGTGGCCGCGGCCAACCTGCTGGCCCCGATGCTGGCCGGCACGGCCACCGACAAGCAGATCGACGACATGTTGCCGCAGCTGCAGCGGCGAAGGGAATGGCCGGTGCGCGTGACGCAGGCGGCGCAGCGCATGGTGCAGGACCGCGTGCTGGTGCCGGTGCTCGGCGGCAAGATGACGGCGGTGGCGGGCCACGTGCCGTGGCCGCTGCGGCTGCTCTCGCGCTGGCCCGTGCTTCGCAGGCTGCCGGCACGGGCGGTGGGGCTGGGCGTGCGGCCGGAGCACGTGACCTCGCCGCACCGGTCTTTATGAAATTTTTACGCGCGGCCACCGGCATTCGATGCCGTTTTTATGCGCGTCTTTCGATACTCCATCCACTCCCGAACAAGAGTGAGCAATGGACATCGTCTGGTTGGCCGCCGTCGCGGCCGTGTGGGTCGTCTCGGCAGAGACGCTGGTGAGGCTTTATCGGCTCGACAAGCCGCGCAGGCGGCGCATGCCGCGCATGCCGCCTGAGAGGGCGTGACATGGCACTGCACGCGACGCTCTGGCATCACGCGGCCGCCTGGGCCCGGCAGGCACAGGCACGGCCCGACATGACGCTCTACTGGTCATGCTGCGGCACGCCGGCACTCGACGAACAGACCATGCTCGGCCACGTCGAGACGGGCAACGTCCTCGTGGCATCGTGCAGCCATTGCGGCGCCCGGTGGATGAGCATCTCGCGCGCGGAAGATCCGACCGACTGGCGCCCGCTGAACGCCGACGACACCATCGCCATCCGCATGGCCGGCGACATCACGCGCGCCGCACTGCTCAACGCCTGGGCACGCATGGACGAGCGGGCCGGCTGGCGACGAAGAAAACAGCGCGACGCGGAAGACTGACCGGTCGATGCGCCCCGGGCTCGACGCTCAGGGCCGCCGTGCCTGCGTCGGCTGGCGCGACCAGTACACGCCGTCGAGCCGGTCGAGCCGCACCTCGCCGCCCGTGGACGGCGCATGCACGAAGCGGCCGCCGCCCACATAGATGCCGGCATGCGTGGGCGTGGACGAACCGAAGAGCACCAGGTCGCCCGTGCGAAGCTGCGACATCGCCACGGCTTGACCGAAGTCCGACATGCGCGCCACCGTGCGCGGCGGCGATTGCCCCACGCTGTTGAGATAGACATAGCCGATGAGCCCGCTGCAGTCGAAGCCGCCGTCCGGCGTGTTGCCGCCATAGCGGTATGGCGTGCCGACCAGCCCCAGCGCGTGGATGGCGATGCTGTTCGACTGCTCGTCCGTGAGCGGCGTGCTGGTGATCGACGGTGCGGGGCCTCGTCCCTGGCGCGGGCCCGGAGGGCTTGCGCAGCCCGCCATCAGGAGGCAGGCAGCGATGACGAGAATTTGAAGCAGCCGAGGTGGCGCGGGCATGCGGGAACGTGGCGTTGACACAGGTGCGTCGGACATGTCGGATGGCTGAGCTTGTGAACGTGCACGCACTCTAGCGCGGAACGCGTCCGCTTCCTGAAGAAGAGGCCACGCCCTCCGGGGTCTGCGCTGCTGCGCCGGCGCCGCGGAGGGAGAAGATGCAAAAGAAATTGACGCGAGGCGTGCCGCTTACTTGGCGGCAACGGCGTTGACCGCGTCCTTCAGCGCCTTGCCGGCGGTGAACTTGGGCGCCTTGCTGGCCTTGATGGTCATCGGCTCGCCGGTCGACGGGTTGCGGCCCGTGCGCTCAGGGCGGCTTGCCACGGCGAAGGTGCCGAAGCCGATCAGTTGCACCGTGTCGCCGGCGGCCAACGCGCGCGACAGGTTTTCGATCGCGGCGTCGAGCGCGCGGCCGGCATCGGCCTTGCTGAGGTTCGTGTCCGTGGCGATGGCGGCGATGAGTTCGGTCTTGTTCAAAACGGGATGCTCTTTCTTCAATCAAGCGGTTGGAAAAAAACGGTAGCGAGAAAGCGCTACCGGGGACCGAACTTTAAACGCCCCGGCGGCGGATGGCCGGGCGCATGCGTTTCAAGAGTGAAACATCTGGTCGAAGCGGGACCTCCGCGAGGCACCGCCCACGCTAGACTGCCGCTTCGTTCTTCCAGGAGACCCCGCCATGACCCGATTGCTAGTACGCAGTTTCGGCGTTTCGCTCGACGGCTTCGCTGCCGGCCCGGACCAGAGCCTGGAGCATCCGCTGGGCGTTCGCGGCCCCGAACTCATGAACTGGTTCTTTCCCACGCGCGTCTGGCAGCAGATGCACAGCACGGGCGAGGCCAACGGCGAGACCGGCATCGACAACGGGATCGCCGAGCAGGGCTTCGCCGAGATGGGCGCGTGGATCCTGGGGCGAAACATGTTCGGACCGGTGCGCGGTCCGTGGCCCGACGAGAGCTGGAAAGGCTGGTGGGGCGACGAGCCGCCCTACCATGTGCCGGTCTTCGTGCTGACCCACCATGCCCGCGCGCCACTGACGATGCAAGGCGGCACCACCTTCCACTTCGTCACCGGCGGCATCCATGAGGCACTGGCATTGGCACGGGCGGCCGCAGGCACGCGCGACGTGCGTGTGGGTGGCGGCGTGGCCACCGTGCGCGAATACCTGAAGGCCGGGCTGATCGACGAACTGCACCTGGCCGTGCGGCCGGTGCTGCTGGGCAAGGGCGAGGCGCTTTTCGCCGGCCTGGACCTGCCGGCCCTGGGCTACAGCTGCGAGCGGCAGGTGGCAGGCGAGCGCGCCACGCATGTGTTCCTGCGCCGCAATGCGCCCTGACGCGGGGCATGCCATCCATGAAGTCCGTAAGCCTATCCTTGTTGCTCTTCAGTGCAACAACCGTGTTCGCGCAGATCAACGCCGGCACTCTGCCCCCCACCCCGTCGCCCCCGTTCAAGCTCACGAAGGTCGCGCAGTTCGACCTGCCATGGCGCATCGCCTTCCTGCCGGATGGGCGCATGCTGGTCACCGAGAAGATCGGCAAGCTCTACCTCACGACCCAGTCCGGGCAGAAGCTCGAAGTCACCGGCGTGCCGCCAGTGCTCTACCAAAGCCAGAACGGCCTGCTCGGCGTGTACCTGGCCCCGTCCTTTGCGAGCGATGCGGCGATCTACCTGACCTATTCGGAGCCCGGACAAGTCACGGGTACCTCGAGCCTGGCGCTCGCCCGCGCGACGCTCAGGATCGGCACCGGCACCGCCTCGCTGGAGGACCTGAAGGTCGTCTGGCGTGACCCGATCAAGGGCAAGGGAGGCCAAGTCGGCGCCGCCGTGGCCTTTTCGCCGGACCAGAAGTTTCTTTTTCTCACGGTCGGCGATCGGCAGCGCTTCACCCCCGCGCAAGACCCGAACCAACCGGCCGGCAAGATCCTGCGACTGACCCTGGACGGAAAGCCCGCACCCGGCAACCCCATGGAAGGCAAGACGGGTGCGCAGTCGGTCCCCGTGATCGATCCGCCGAGAGACACGGAGGCCGCGAAGACCGCGCCGGTCGTGCGCACCCATGTCTTCGATGGCCCCAATCTGACGCCGTCCGAGACATGGAGTTCGGGGCATCGCACGCCCTACGGCCTCGCATTCGCGCCGGATGGCCGCCTTTGGGAGCTCGAGCACGGCCCGCGCGGCGGCGATGAACTCAACCTCATCGAGCCGGGCAAGAACTACGGTTGGCCGCTCGTTTCCTATGCGGTGAACTACGACGGCGTGCCCATTGCCAGCCCCGACACGCGCGCCGACCTCGCCAAGCCCGCGATCTACTGGACGCCTGTGCTGGCGCCCGGCAACCTGATGTTCTACAGCGGCGCGATGTTTCCGAAATGGAAGGGCTCGGCGTTCGCGCCCGGCCTCGTCAGCCGTGCCCTGCACCGGATCGAGGTCAACGGCGCGATCGCGAAACCGGCGGAGCACTGGACGGTCGGCTTTCGCGTCCGCGCCGTCGAGCAGGCGCCCGATGGCGCGCTGTGGCTGATCGAGGACGACCGCGAGGGCGGCCTGTATCGGCTCACGCCGAAATGATCAGGCCAGTGCCGTGCTGAACGTGGCCAGCAGGCGCGTCCAGGCGCGCTCGGACTGGGCGGCGTCGTAGACCTGGGTATCGGGCGGGCACCAGCCGTGGGCCGCCGGGTACACCTCCACCTCGGCTGGCAGCTTCGCGCTTTCGAGCGCAGTGCGCAGCGTGACCTTGGCTTCGGGATCTTTGGCGTCGTCGTTCTGGGCCACTGCAATCAGGTAGCGCGCCTGCGTCTGGGCCACCAGGCGATGGGGGCTGTCGGGCGCCGCGGTCACCATGGCGGCGCCATGGAAGGTTCCGACAGCACCTACGCGGCCGGGGGCCACGGTGGCAGTGCGCACCGCGATCGGGCCGCCCATGCAATAGCCGGTGGTGCCCAGCTTGCGCGCCTTGTCCACCTCGCGTTGGGCATCGAGCCACGCCACAAAGGCCTTGCCGTCGCTCAGATGCATGGCGGGCGTCAGCGCCTGCATCAGCGGCATCACTTCGGCGATCGGCGTCTGGCCACCCTGCGCGGCAGTGGGCGCTTTCTTCTGCCGGTAGAAGGGATTCACCACCAGCACGCTGTAGCCCGACTCGGCCAGCCGCCGACCCATTTGCCTGAAGGCCGGGCGAAGACCGAACACGTCGGGCCACACCAGCACGCCGGGTGCAGGCCCCGAGGTGGGTGCGACAAAGTAAGCGTCGCAGTTGCCATCCGCAGTGGCGATGGTCACCTCGCGCTCGGCAACGGCGACGGCGTTGGCCACGCTGGGCAACGCCGTCAGTACGCCGGCGGATGCGGCCCACGTAGCGAAGTCGCGGCGGGTGTACTTCTTGAGTTCTTCCTGGTCGTTCAGATCACACACGGTTGATTTACCTCATAAGGATGGGAACACGCCAGCTTTTGCCACGAATCGGGACAGCCAGCAAGCGGGCGGGCTTTCCATGAAGCACGGCGGCGGAGTCGCCTCGCGCTGCTGGATGGGCGACTTTTGTATAGTTTTGTAGCCTGCATGAGCGGCTCGTACACAAGGTCAAGAACACCCTCGGAGAAAGCGCTGCGCGCCCTAACAATCGCGCCTCCATTTCCACAACTCCCTCTGACGGACAACGACCATGAACACCACCACCCAAGACAAGGTTCTCTACACCGGCCGTACCCAGACCACCGGCGGACGCGGCGGCGCCGCGCGCAGCGACGACGGCCGGCTCGACGTCACGCTCACGCGCTTCGGTACCGTGGGTCCTGGCACCAACCCCGAACAGCTGTTCGCAGCCGGATGGTCGGCTTGCTTCATGGGCGCCATGGCCCGCGCGGCCCAGGCCCAGGGCGTGCGCCTGCCGGAAGGGCTGGCCGTCAATGCCGAGGTCGACCTGGTCGAAGGTGCCGACGGCTTCAGGCTGGCGGCGCGGCTGCAGGTCCTCGTGCCCGGCGTGCCGCACGACACCGCCCTGGCCATCGTCGAAGGCGCGCACCAGCTGTGCCCTTATTCCAAGGCCACGCGCGGCAACATCGAGGTCGCGCTGTCGGTGGCCTGACCCACGCACCGGCCCCCACCCATGCCCGCATTCCTCCGAAGGCTGTGGCCAAGCACCCTGCTGGCGCGCGTCACGCTGCTGGTGGTGGTGGGTATGGCGCTGGCCCAGGTGCTGACCTACACGGCGATCCGCTACGAACGCGGGCAGACGCTGATGAACCTGATGGTCAGCGGCGTGGAGCGCGACATCGCGAGTTCCGTGGCCATCCTCGACCGCCTGCCCGCCGCCGAGCGCGCCGGATGGTTCCAGCGCCTGGAGCGGCCCAACTACCGCTTCTCCCTGGAGGGCGTGGGGGACATGGCGCCGCCCTCCTCGCCCGCCCTGGCGCGCTTCGCCGATATCGTGACCAACGCGCTGCGGCCCTTTCCCGTGGTCGCTGTGGGCCAGCTTCCGCAGCAGCCCGAGACGGCGTGCATGCAGGTGCGGCTGAACGACGGCTCCTCGCTGTATGTGCTGGCGCGCCGCGTGCCGATGCCGGTGGCCGACTGGGTGACCTGGCTGTTGCTCGCGCAGCTGCTGGTGCTCGCGGCCTGCGCCTGGGCCGGCATGCGGCTGGTCACACGGCCGCTGGCGCAGCTGGCCCGGGCCGCCGACCGGCTCGGCCCCGACCTGCGGCCCGCGCCCGTGGCCGAGGCCGGGCCGGCCGAGGTGGCGCAGGCCGCGCGCGCCTTCAACGCGATGCAGCGGCGCATTGCAGGCACCGTGCAGGAGCGCATGCAGATCCTCGCCGCCATCTCGCACGACCTGCAGACGCCCATCACGCGAATGCGCCTGCGCGTGGACCTGGCGGACAACATGCCCGAGGCCGACAAGTTCCGCCAGGACCTCGAATCCATGCGCACGCTGGTGCACGAGGGCGTGGGCTACGCCAAGACCTTGCAGGGCTCCGACGAGACGCCGCGCCGCGTGAAGCTGGACGCGTTGGTGCACAGCATCGTCAACGACTACGCCGACACCGGTCGCCCGGTCACGCTCGTGCACGAGGCCGACGTGTCGCTCAGCACCCGGCCGCACGCGTTGCGCCGAATCCTCACCAACCTCGTCGACAACGCGCTCAAATACGGCGAGCGCGCCGAGGTCGGCGTGCGGCTTCAGGACGGTGCCGTGCTGGTCGAGGTCTGCGACCATGGCCCCGGCATTCCCGAGGACCAGCTCGCCGCCGTGCTGCAGCCCTTCTACCGGCTGGAAAGCTCACGCAACCGCGAGACCGGCGGCACCGGGCTGGGCCTGGCCATCGCGCACCAGCTGGCACTGTCGCTCGGTGGCGAGCTGGCCCTGCACAACCGGCCCGAAGGCGGCCTGCGCGCGAGCCTGCGCCTGCCCGCCGCCACGAATCAGGACATCCGATGAACACCACCACGCCTGCCGCCGACCACATCCTTCTGGTCGACGACGACCGCGAGATCCGCGAGCTTGTCGGCGCCTACCTGCAGAAGAACGGTCTGCGCGTGACCACCGCGCCCACCGGCCGCCACATGCGCCAGATCCTGGAGACCGCCGGACCCTTCGACCTCGTGATCCTCGACCTGATGCTGCCCGGCGAGGACGGCCTGACGCTGTGCCGCGACCTGCGCGGCGGCAAGCACAAGGCGCTGCCCATCCTCATGCTCACCGCGCGCGGCGACGAGGCCGACCGCATACTGGGCCTTGAGATGGGCGCCGACGATTACCTCGCCAAGCCCTTCGCCGCGCGCGAGCTGCTGGCCCGCATCAAGTCGGTACTGCGCCGCACGCGCATGCTGCCGCCCAACATGCGCATCACCGACGAGGCGCGCTACCTGGCCTTCGGCGACTGGCGGCTGGACACGGTGGAGCGCATGCTGCTGGACCACGAAGGCACGGTGGTGTCGCTCAGCGGCGCGGAATACCGGCTCTTGCGCGTGCTGGTGGACCATCCGCAGAAGGTGCTCACGCGCGACCAGATCCTTTCGATCACGCAGGGCCGCGAGGCCGAGCTGTTCGAGCGCTCCATCGACCTGATGATCAGCCGACTGCGCAAGTGCCTGGGCGACGACGCCCGCGAGCCGCGCTACATCAAGACCGTGCGTAGCGAGGGCTACGTGTTCGCCGCGCAGGTCGAAGCGCAAGACGCATAGAGAAATGCGCAAGCTGCTGTTCTCGCTGTTCTTCCTCGTCGGCGGTTTCGCGTCCGAAATCAGCCAGTCTGCGGGGCGGCCGTGTGCCATGCCTTCGGCCAGCGCTGCACCGCCGCTGCGGAGGCGGCGTTCCTGAGCGCAGGCCTGCTTCCACCCTTTTGCCTCCAGCCGCCACCTCCGGGTGGCGGTGTCGTTTCAGGGCATCCCATCCGCGATGCGCCAGTCGATGGCGAGTTTGTATGGCTGTGTATCCGGCCCCGCCGCCGCGACATGGCCATGCAATTGGGGAGTGCCCACGACACATGCCACATACATCTGGGCGATGTACTAGGGGCCAGCCGACGCAGACCGCGCCGGCACCGTCCCAACCGCAGCCAAAGGCCATTCCATGCACACCGCCCACACGACAACCGCAACGACCACCCGCCGCCGCGACTTCCTCGCCAGCGCGGCCCTGGGCCTCGCCGCCGCGCCCATTGCCAACCTGCTCGCCTCCCCGGCGCGGGCCGCCACGGGCACCGGCGCCACCGGCTTCGCATCGCTCAAGACCATCGCCGCCGGCGACCTGCGCGTGGCCTATGCCGAGGCCGGCCCGGCCGATGGCCCCGTGGCCATCCTGCTGCACGGCTGGCCGTATGACATCCATGCCTTCGTCGACGTGGCGCCGCGTCTGGCGGCGGCGGGCTATCGCGTGATCGTGCCTTCCCTGCGCGGCTACGGCGACACGCGCTTCCTGTCCGACGCCACGCCCCGCAACGGCCAGCAGGGCGCGGTGGCGCAGGACATCGTGGCGCTGATGGACGCGCTGGGCATCCGCCAGGCCGTGCTGGGCGCCTTCGACTGGGGCGCGCGCACGGCATGCATCCTGGCCGCGATCTGGCCCGAGCGCGTGGCCGGCCTGGTGTCGGTGAGCGGCTACCTGATCGGCAACCCGCAAGCCAACGCCAAGCCGCTGCCGCCGGCCGCGGAGTTCGCCTGGTGGTACCAGTCGTACTTCGCGACCGACCGCGGCCGCGACGGGTATGCCGCCAACCCGGCGGCATTCAACCGCTTCATCTGGCAGCAGGCTTCGCCGCGCTGGCGCTTCGACGAGGCCACCTACCAGCGCAGCGCGCAGTCCTTCGACAACCCGGACCACGTGGCCATCGTGGTCCACAACTACCGCTGGCGCATCGGCCTGGCGGCCGGCGAGCCGCGCTTCGACGCGCTGGAGCAGCGGCTGGCCACGGCCCCCGTCATCGCCGTCCCCACGATCACGATGGAAGGCGATGCCAACGGCGCGCCGCATCCCGATCCGGCCGCTTATGCGAAGAAGTTCAGCGGCAAGTACCAGCACCGCCAGCTGGACGGCGGAATCGGCCACAACCTGCCGCAGGAGGCGCCCGCCGCGTTTGCGCAGGCGGTGATCGACGTCACGCGGCTCTGAGCCGCACCACCGCTTCGGATCTGCCATGACCCTTGCCATCGCCGCTTTTGTCGCCGGCATGCTGACCGTGCTCAGCCCTTGCATCCTGCCGGTGCTGCCCTTCGTTTTCGCGCGCCATGACCGGCCCTTCGCGCAGGGCAACCTGCCGCTGCTCGCCGGCATGGTCGCTGGTTTCGCGGCCGTGGCCTCCCTCGGCGCCGTGGCGGGCGCATGGGCCGTGCAGCTGAACCAGATCGGCCGCTGGGCCGCATTGGCGGCGCTGGCCCTGTTCGGGGCATCGCTGCTCTCGCCGCGCCTGGCCGCGTGGTGGAGTGCGCCGCTGGTGCGGGCCGGTGAGCGCCTGGCGCACAAGCAGCAGCGCGGCGGCTGGCGCAGCGCCGCGCTGCTGGGCGCGGCCACGGGGCTGATCTGGACGCCGTGCGCAGGCCCGGTGCTGGGCCTGGTGCTCGCCACGGCCGCGCTGACGGGGCCGGGTGCCCACACCTTGCTGTTGCTGCTGTCGTACGGCGCCGGTGCCGGCGTGGCGCTGTGGGTGGCGCTGCGGGTCGGCGCCAGGCCGCTGGCCGCCTTGAAGGCCAGGCTGCTGCCCGGCATCGCTGGCCGCCGCATCGCGGGCGTCGCCATGCTGGCCGGTGTGGTGGCCGTGGGCACCGGCATCGACACGCGCCTGCTGGCCCAGTTCGGCGGCCTGGGCGACAGCGGGCTCGAAGCCGGCCTGCTGCAACGCCTGATTCCCGCCGCGCTTGCGGCCGCGCCGCAGCCCGCCCGGCTGCCGCTGGAATCAGCGCGGGCCAGCCTGGAAGGCGGCACGCAGTGGCTCAACGCCGCCCCACAGTCGATCGCCGCATTGCAAGGGAAGGTCGTGCTGGTCAACTTCTGGACCTATTCCTGCATCAACTGCCTGCGCACATTGCCCTATGTGAAAGCCTGGGCGCAGAAATACGCCGGCCGTGGTCTCGTGGTGGTGGGCGTGCACACGCCCGAGTTCGCCTTCGAGAAAGACCCCGGCAATGTCAGGCGCGCATTGCAGGATCTGCAGATCGCCTACCCGGTGGTGCAGGACAACGACTTCCGCATCTGGCGCGGGTTCGACAACCATTACTGGCCGGCCCTGTACTTCGTCGATGCACAGGGCCGCGTGCGGCACCACCAGTTCGGCGAGGGCGGGTACGCGGCTTCCGAGCGCGTGATCGAGGAGCTGCTGCGCGAGGCCGGTGCGCCCGGCACGGGCGATGCGCAGCCTGTGCCGGCGCCGAACGTGGCGCCGGACCTGCGCGGCCCCGGCCTGGCCGCCGACGCCGACACCCTGCGCAGCCCGGAGACCTATCTTGGCTACGAGAAGGGGAGCAGCCCACGCGTCGCCGGCAAGGTCGTGCCCGACAAGCCGGCGCACTACACGCCCGCCGCGCTGCAGTCCAACACCTGGTCGCTGTCCGGCACCTGGACGCTGAAGCCCGAGTTCGTGGAAGGGGCCGATGCGGGTGGCGGCCTTGCAATGCGCTTCGAGGCCCGCGACGCCAACCTGGTGCTCGGCGCGGGCGCCAGCGGCCCGGTGCGCTTTCGACTGACGCTGGACGGCCAGCCCCCCGGGCGGCACCACGGCACGGACGTGGATGCCGATGGCAACGGCGTGGTGGACGCCACCCGCCTGTACCAGCTCGTGCGCCAGAGCGGCGCGGTGAAGGCCCGCACAGTGGAAATCCGCTTTCTTGATTCCGGGGCGCGCGGCTACGCATTCACGTTCGGCTGATGCCGCGGCACGTGCCCCCTGATTTCTGGTCCTGCGTGCGTGCAGGTGTTCGGTGAGTGACGGACCATGGCGTCCGGAAAGGAAAATGCAGTGAGAAAAGACGCAACAACGCCCCGCGGCGCCGCCCTGGTGTTCGGCGGATCACGCGGCATCGGCGCCGCCGCCGTGCAGCGACTGGCGGCCGACGGTTACGCGGTCGCGTTCACCTACGTGTCGCGGCCCGACAGCGCACAGGCACTGGTCGCGCAGATCGTGCAGGCCGGCGGCCGTGCCCACGCCATCGCGGCCGACAGCGCCGATGCCCAGGCCATTCGCAGCGCAGTCGCCCTGGCCGTGGAGCGCTTCGGCGCCCTGCAGGTCGTGGTCGTCAATGCCGGCATCTACAAGGCGGGCAGCATCGACGCGGTGCCGCTGGCCGACCTGGACCAGATGCTGGCGATCAACGTGCGTGGCGTGTTCCTGGCAGTGCAGGCGAGCGTGCCGCATGTGCTGGATGGCGGGCGAATCATCACCATCGGCAGCAACGTGGCGCTGCGCACCGGCCAGGCCGGCTCCAGCGTCTACCAGCTCACGAAGACCGCGGTCGCCGGCCTGGTCAAGGGCGCGGCGCTGGACCTGGCGCCGCGAGGCATCACGGTCAACAACATCCAGCCGGGCCCGGTCGAGACCGACCTGACGGCGGACTGGACCGAGGCACTGGCGCAGCGAAGCCCCTTGAAGCGCGTCGGCAAGCCCCAGGAGATCGGGGCCCTGGTCTCCTACCTTGCGCGCGAAGAGTCAGGGTACATGACAGGCGCGAGCCTGACCATCGACGGAGGTCTGACTCTGTAGTTGTTCTCGGGAGAGGCGGCGCTCCGGGCGGTGCCAAGCCTCACAGCTTGAGCATTCAATCAACTGCATTGCTGGTGTTCTGCACCCCTAGAAGTCGAGCGCCAGGTCGGCCGTCAACGCGCGCGAAACGCAGGTACAGATCACCTTTCCGCCCGCCTTCTCCGCGGCGGTGAGCGCATGGTCGCGGTGGTCGGGCACGCCTTCGATCACCGGCGTCATGCACATCCCGCACTCGCCGCGACGGCAGTCGTAGAGCGGGTCCATGCCGGCGGCGAGCATGGCGTCGAGGATGGACTCCTGCGCCCGGACCACGATCGTCCGCCCGCTGGCGCGAAGCTCGAGACGGATGGGCTGGTCGCCCTTGAGAGCAACGGCCCCGTTGAAGGTCTCGAAGTGGACCTGGCCGTCTGCCCATCCCAGGCGCCGCGCCGTGTCGATGACCTCGGCGATGAGCGAGCGCGGGCCGCAGACATGGACGTGCCGGCCCGGCGCAGGACCGGCAAGGATGGCAGCGATGGGCATGCGGGCGTCCGCGCCCTCGTCGCTGCAGTACAGCACGGCGCCGGGCAGCGCCGCGACCTCGTCCTGGAACGCCATGCGGCGGCGCGACTTCGCGGCATAGTGCAACTCGAAGGGGCGCCCGGCTGCGCCGAGTTCCCGCGCCATCGACAGGATCGGCGTGATGCCGATGCCGCCGGCGATGAGCACGTGGCTCGCGGCGCTGTCGCTGAGCGCGAATTCGTTGAACGGGCCTTCGGCCTCGACCGCGTCGCCGGCCGCCAGGGCGTGCATCGCACGGGAGCCTCCGCGGCCGCACGGGTCCAGCAGCACCGCCACTTCGTAGCAGTCGCCTTCGGCGCCGCGGCCAACGATGGAGTATTCACGCGAGCCGCCTGCCTCGACGGGCAGCGTGAACTTGAGATGCGCGCCGGCGTTGCACGGCGGCAGCGGATGGCCGTCCGCGGCGGCGAGGCGAAGGCGACGCACTCCCTCCGCGACGAGATCTGTGGTCTGTACGATGAGTTTCATGAGTGTGTGTCGAGCACGGTGTGAACGCTGGCGGCGAGCGCCAGCAGCGCCCGCTCCTGATGCTGTTGGCCGACCAGTTGCACGCCGATGGGCATGCCGTGGGGGCCCCGGAGGCCGGGCACGTTGACGCAGGGCACGCCGAGCAGGGTCCAGACCCGGCTGAACACCGGGTCGCCGGTCGCGTCCAGGCCCTGAGGCGCCTCCCCCGGCGCTGCCGGCACCAGCAGGGCATCGACGTCGGCCATCAGCTCTCGCGCCACGCGCCGGCCCGTGGCCGCGCGCGATTGCGACGCCAGGTACTCGGCCTCGGTCACGGCCTGGCCCTTCTCGAGCAGTTCACGCAGGGGTCGGCTCAAGGCCGCGGCGTGGTGCTGCAACTCGAACGCCAGCTCGCGTACTGCCTCGTACGCCATCACCTGCTTCTGGTCGTCGGCGAGAGTGGCCTGTTCGTCGGGGAGGCGTTTTTCAATGAGCTGCATGCCGCCGGCCTGCAGGCGCCGTATCGCCTCGTCGAAGGCCGCCCGGCCGTCGGGCTGCGCGTTGGACCACTCGTGCGTGCGCAGGAAGCCGATGCGGCAGGTGGAGGCCCGCAACCGGTCCAGTGGCGCGTAGGCGTCTCCGAGCAACGCACAGCGCATGAGCTCAAGGTCGTCCGCGGTCCGGGCCAGCCATCCGAGCGTGTCGAGCGACGGCGACAGGCCCTTGACGCCGCGCAGGTCGAACACGCCGTGCGTCGGCTTGAGCGCGAACACGCCGCAGTACGACGCGGGCCGGATCAGCGAACCGGCGGTCTGGCTCCCGAGCGCCAACGGGACCATGCCGGAGGCGACGGCCGCGGCCGAGCCGCTCGACGAGCCGCCCGGCGTGCGCGATGCGTCCCAGGGGTTGGTCGTCTCGCCGGGCGCGAAGTAGGCGAATTCCGTGGTGACGGTCTTGCCCAGGATGGTGGCACCGGTCTCGCGCAGCCGGGTCACGCATGCCGCGTCGCGCGCCGGCTGATGGCCGGCGTAGATCGCAGACCCGTAGCCGGTGGGCATGTCGGCGGTGTCCATCAGGTCCTTCACCGCGACCGGGATGCCGGCGAGCAGCCCTCCGTCACGTCGATCGAGGTCTTCGTCGAGGGCGTCCGCCCACCGTCGAGCGGATGCGTCGCCGAGCACTTTCCACGCGTGCACCGTGGGCTCGCGCGCGGCGACGACATCGAGCGATTGCTCGAGCACGGCACGCGCGCTGGTCGAACGGCCTGCGAGTTGCTCGCGGATGCGTGTGGCATTCATCGGCAGGGCCGGGCTTGAAGAGGCGGTCATGGTTTGGAGGTTCCTGGCATGTGGGGGCGGGCCGGGTCGACGCCCGGCCCGGTGGAATCGAGCCGGATGGCGCCTTGTGCCCACAGCGCGGTCAACGCCGCCAGGATTGGTTCGGCCATCCGGAACGCATGGTCTGGCGACCAGAAGGCGCCGTGCAGGGTGCCGCTGCGAAGCAGCAGTGGCTTCAGCGGCAGCTCGGCCGCCAGGGCATCGGGTGGTGCCATCACGAGCAGGCGTCCGTGGCGTGCGAGAGCGCGCATGCTGCGCGTGAGCAGGTCGGCGTCGGCGATGCCGGCGATCACGTCGGCGCCGCCGTGCTCGCGGACGATTTCGACCCACTGGCTTTCCTGCAGACTGACGACGTCGTCGGCACCGGCGCGCCGCACGGCGTCGAATTGCGAGCGCGTCTGCGTGAGCGCGACGACGTGCGCCTGCGCCGCCTTCGCGAGCTTGATGCATGCCACGCCGACCGGGCTGGCCGCATCGAGGACCAACACGGATTCGCGGGCCTGCAGCTTCGCCCGATGGTGCAGCGCGAACCATGCCGCGGGCCAGTCGCGCGCCAGCGCGGAAGGCGGCGCCGAGGTCGGCATCCCGGTCGTTGCGCTCATTGCAACTGCGCCACGTAGGGCGCGATGAGCGGCTGGCACTGGAACCAGCCGAACACCGGCGTCCCGATCTCCTCGGCGATGCCGCGTGCCACGTCGGCCGGGAGCACCTTGGGGACGCCCGCCGCCTCCGCCAGCAACTGGATCTGGCAGCTGCGCTCCGTCAGGACGAACCACCACACGGCCTCGTCCACCGTCTGGCCGACGGTGAGCAGCCCGTGATTCAGCAGGATGGCCAGCTTGTGAGTGCCCAGGCTCTGCGCGATGCGACGGCCTTCGTCGAGGCCCACCACCAGTCCGCTTCCCTCGCCGTGCAGCACGTGGTCTTCCGATACGGCGCACACGTCCTGGTTGATCGGCAGAAGGCAACGGCCGAGCGCGGCCCAGGCCGTGCCGTACGGCGGGTGTCCGTGCACAACGCAATGCACATCGGGGCGGGCACGGTGGATCTCCGCGTGAATGGCGAAGGCGGCCGCATTGATGGGGCCACCCTGCACCACCTCGCCCGAATGCCGGACCAGCGTCAGGTCTTCCGGACGCATCGATGCATACGGCAGCCCGAAGGCATTCACCCAGAAATGGTCCGACAGCATCGGGTCGCGAACGCTCAGATGGCCCGCCACGCCGGTGTTGAGCCCCAGGGCGCCCAGCAGCCGGAAGGCAGCGGCGAGCCGCACCTTGACGTAGCGGCGCGCTTCCTCGGTGGCCCCGAGCGGGGGCGGCACCCGGCTGGCCTGGAATTTGAAAGGGTTGACCGATTCCGTCATGGCCCGTCCTTGCAGCCTGTCACCATTCCGACATACTCCCGCCCATGAGCCAAGAACCGGCCCAAAAAACCACCAGCGAAAGCAGCGCGGAGCTGAGAGCGCCCGACTTCTCTCTGCGCCAACTCTCGTACTTCGTTGCCGTCGCCCGGCATCAGTCGCTGCAGAAGGCGGCCGACTCGCTGCACGTCTCGGCACCTGCCGTGTCTGCGGCCATTGCGCATCTCGAAGAGGTGCTCGGCGTGCAGCTCTTCCTGCGCCGGCACGCGCGCGGGCTGGTGCTGACGGATGTCGGCAGCGCCTTCGCCGTCGAATGCCGCAACCTGTTGCTGCAGTCGTGGGAACTGGGCTCCGGCCGCCTGGCCGACACCCGGCACGTCCAGGGGCAGGTGCACCTGGCCTGCCTCTTTTCCTTTGCGCCCTACGTCCTGCCGCCGCTGATGCGAATGGCCGCCGAGAACCTGCCGAAGGCGCGGCTGCACTGGAACGAAGGCCACCACGAATACCTGCTCGAAGGGCTGCAGACCGGCGCCTTCGACCTGGCGCTGACGTACGACTTCGAGATCCCTTCCGGCATCGAATGCATCGTCATCCGGCCGGCACCGCTGCAGGCCGTGCTGCCGCCCGGCCACCCGTTCCTGCGCCGGCTGCATGTGTCGGTGCGCGACCTGGCCACCGAGCCGCTCATCCTGCTGGACACGCCGCGCACCCGCAACTACATGCTCTCGGCCTTCAGTGCGGATGGCGTCGCGCCGCGCATCGCGCACCGCGTGAACACAATGACCATGCTCCTGGGCCTGGTCAACAACGGCCAGGGCTTCTCCCTGCTGAACTTCTGCCCGCCGAACACGCATTCGGTCGAGCTGAAGTCCTCGCTGCGCGCGCCGAACCTGGTGCTCGCGCATTCGCACAGCTACCGGTTCACGCGCGCATCCACATCCATCTCCGAGATGGTGACGACGATTGCAGAGCATTTGGCGTTCCGGGCCGATTGAAGAGGTTGCGGGGACGGGCGGCGGACTTACTTCGCCGCGCCGGCCAGTTCGAACTTGCCCGCCTTGACGGTCAGCATCACCACGCTTTCGGGGCGGGTGCCGAAGTGGTCCTGCGGGCCATAGCTGTAGACCGCGGTCACGCCGGCGTAGTCCTTGGTCGCCTCGATGGCGTCACGCACGGCCACCGGGTCGGTGCCGGCCTTGCGGATGGCGTTCACGATCAGCATGGCGGCGTCGTACCCGTTGCCGGCGAAGGTCGCCGGCGGCTGGCCGAACTTGGCCTCGTACTCGCTCACGAAGCGCGAGACGACGGCCTTCTGCGGGTCGCTCGGCGCGAGCGAGGCGGTCACGTAGAGCTTGGTGGACGGCACGAAGATGCCGTTGGCCGACTCGCCGGCGAGCCGCAGGTAGTTGAAGTCGTTGGCCGAATGCGCCATGTACAGAGGCGTCTTGATGCCCAGCGAGCGATGGTTCTTGGTCGCGATCGCCAGGCCGGGGCCGGTGGCCCAGACGACGATGGCCTGCGCGTCCGACGCCCGGATCTTCGTGAGCTGTGGCGTGATGTCGGTGTCCGCGTTGCCGAAGGTTTCCTTGTTGACGATCTCGATCTTGTAGTCGGGCGCGAGCTTCACGAGCGAGTCGCGCCCGCTGGTGCCGAAGGCCACGTCGGAATGGAGCACCGCGATCTTCGTGATGCCTCGTGCCTGCAAGTCCTTGAGCAGCGCGACCTGCACGACCGCATCGGTGAGCGGTGCGAGGAACGAGAAGGTCTTCTGTTCCGGCGGCAGCACCACGGCGCGCGTGGCCGCGTTGGCGACCATGGCGATCTTCGATTTTTCCACCGTGTCGACGATGGCGAAGGCCGAGCCGCTGCTCATCGGGCCGATGATGGCCGTCACCTTTTCCTGTTCGATGAGCCGTTTGACGCCGGACACCGTCCTGGTGTTGTCGCTCTCGGAGTTGACGTTGATCAGCTGCACCTTGCGGCCGTTGATGCCGCCCTGGGCGTTCACCTGGTCGATGGCGAGCTGCGCGCCTTCCAGCCCGGGCTTGCCGAGGGAAGCGGCGAAGCCGGAGGTCTCCAGCAGCCCTCCGATCCTGATGTCCTGCGCATGGACGACGGCGGCGGTGAGCAAGGCGGCGGCGAGCGCGACGATGTGCTTCATGGGTTTCTTTCGTGGTGGATCAAGGGTGAACAGGTGTGGGATGCAGGCCTTCCAGCGCACGCTGGAAGAGTTCGGGTGTCGAGGACCAGAGGCCGCCGCCGATGCGGCCGCGGCGCCCTTCGATGTCGATGATTCCGAGCGCGACGATCAGGTCATGGCCGGACGCCACCGCCTGCCGCGCCGCGAGGCCGAATCGGGCCTTGGAACGCGCGAAGGCCGGGTGCGGCGCCATCAGCAGCGCGCGCGCCAGTTCGGCCGGCGGATGCGACATGAAGTCGGCGAAGCTCTCACGCTGCGGCGGCGAATGCTCGAAGCCCATCGCGCCCAGGCCCGAGGCCTCGATGAGCGCGCTGTCGCCGATGGCCGGCAGCCGCTCTTGCGGCGTGATGCCCGCATCGAGCCGCCCGCGCGGCGGGCTCGACGGCGACCTCACCCAGTGGCCCGGGCGGCCCGCCAGCTGAATGCCGACCTGGTGCCCGTTGGCGCCGAGCGCGCTCACCAGGCTGCAGTCCTGCATGCCCTCGGCGCCGGAAAGAATGCACTTCGTCGCGGCCATCCAGAGGTTGAGGAAGAAGCTCGGCGATGCGTCGAGGAAATCCGTGGCCATGCTCGGCCAGGCATTGCCCGATGACAGCGTTTCGACGAGCCGCGCGGTGGCTGCCGCGGTGCGTCCGTGGAGGTCGTCGCCCATCGTCAGCGCGAAGTCCGCGATCGGGATGAGCGCCGTCCCGCGTCGGCAGCCGGGCCGGATGGCATTCGCGAACGCGCCGTTCAACCACCGCAGGTGGTCAACCACGTTCGGCGTGGGCAGCCCAAGCCGCAGCGCCGGCCCGTTCCCGCCGTTGAGCGACGAGAAGGCTCGGCGGTCCGGACGGTTCGCGTCGTGGACGACCTGCACGAACTGGCTTGGCGACAGCACGGAGGCCAGCGGGACCGCGCAGCGATAGTCCTGCGCCGCCGCGAGCGTGAGGTCGCCCGAGCGCAGGCGCACCAAGGCGTCCTCGCGGTCCACGGCCCAGCCCTCGAACACCGCCGCAGCCGCGGCCGAGTTGAAGACGGCGGCCGGCACCGATGCCAGGGCATCGAACGGCGGACCGGCATGCAGCAGCGTGCGGGCGGGGAAGTCGAAGGCATCGCCGGCCGGCACCAGGTCGACCAGGACCGGCACCACCTGCACCAGCGCATCGAAGCCCGCGGCATCCGCCGGGTGATGGTGACGAATGCTCATGCCGCCACCTTCATCGGCGTGTCGTCTTCCGCGCCGGCCGGCTCCGACTCCCAGCCGAGATAGGCCTGCGTGATGTCGGGGCGGTTCAGCAGCTCCTGGCTCGCGCCGTTCGCCACGATGCGGCCGTTGACGAGGATGTAGGCGCGGTCCGCCACCTGCAGCGCCGACCGCGCGTTTTGCTCGACCAGCAGCACCGTCATGCCGCGCGCCGCAAGGCGCACCAGCGATTCGAGGATCTCGCGCGAGACCTGCGGCGCCAGGCCGAACGAGGGTTCGTCGAGCATCAGCAGCTTGGGCCGGTTCATCAACGCGCGGCCGATGGCCAGCATCTGCTGCTCGCCGCCGGAGAGCGTGCCGGCCTGCTGGTGCAGGCGCTCGCGCAGGCGCGGAAAGAAATCCAGCACCTCTTCCATCACCGCATCCATCTCGCCGCGGGCGGTGCCGCGCGGCCAGAGCAACTGCGTGAGACCCGACAGCCGCATCCGTGCATAGCGTCCCATCAACAGGTTGTCGTGCACGGTAAGCGCCGGGAACAACGCGCGCCCTTCAGGGGCCAGGCTGATGCCGGCACCGGTGCGCTGTTCCTTCTTCAACGGCGCCAGGTCCTTGCCTTCGAACCGGAGCGTGCCGCCGTCGGGCGTCTCGGTGCCCGCGATGGCATTGAGCAAGGTGGACTTGCCAGCGCCGTTCGCGCCGATGAGCGCGACGATCTCGCCTTCGCGCACCTCGAGGTCCACGCCGTCGAGCGCGGTCAGGCCGCCGTAGCGCAGGCGCAGCCCGTCGACGGCCAGCACCACGGGCCGTACCCATACGGGGCCGGTGGCGGCCCGGGCACCGCTCAGGTCGGTGTTGCCCAGGTAGGCCTCGACCACGGCCGGGTCCTTGCGCACGTCTTCGGGCGCGCCCTTGGCGATGACCCGCCCGTGGTTGAGCACCACCATGCGCTCGGCCAGCCGGCTGACGAAGGCCAGGTCGTGCTCCACGAAGACGACGGTGGTGCCCTTGGCACGGATGCGCGAGATCACGTCGGCCAGCACGCGCTTCTCCAGCGTGTTGAGGCCGGCCGCGGGCTCGTCGAGGATCAGCAGTTCGGCGCCGGTCGCCAGCGCACGGGCGATCGACAGCAGTCGCTGCTGGCCCGCCGTGAGCAGCGCGGCATTGGTGTTCGCAAGGCGCTCCAGGGCCACGACCTGCAGCTTCTCCATGCCCGTGGACCGCAGCTGCCGGCCGACCTCCGCGGCGCGGCCGAACCCCAGCAGCCCGGAGAGGATGCCCGACTGCGCATGGGCCACGCCCGCCGCCATGACGTTCTCCAGCACCGTCATCTGCCGCAGCACCTCGGCGCCCTGGAAGGTGCGCACCAGCCCACGCCGGTTGACCTGTTCGGCGGCGAGCCCGTCGATGCGTTCGCCCTTGAAGCTGACGGTGCCCGTGTCCGCCGCGATCGAGCCCGACACCACGCCCAGCAGCGTCGACTTGCCCGCCCCGTTGGGGCCGATGAGTGCGAGGATCTCGCCGCGCCGCACGTCGAAGGACACGTCACCGAGCGCCTGCAGCCCGCCGAAGCGGCGGCTCACGCCCTGCACGTCGAGCAGGATGTTTGCGTTGTTCATGCGTCGCTCCCGGCCCGGCGGCGCGCGCCGCCGGACAGCCTGTCGAACAGCTGATGGAGACCGGCAAGCAGGCCTTGCGGGCATCGCACCATGACAAAGACCAGCAGCACGCCGTAGATGACCACGTCGAAGCGCCCGAAGGGCTTGAGGGCCTCGCTCGTGATGACGACGAAGAACACGCCGAACACCACGCTCCACAGGCCGGAGAAGCCGCCGAGCGCCACGATGAGCAGCAGTCGCACCGAATATCCGACGTCGAACGGCCCCGGGCTGATGTAGCCCAGCCAGTGCGCATACAGCGCGCCGCCGAAGCCCGCATAGGCGCCGCCCAGCGCCATCACCTTGCGCTTGAGGCTCGCACTGGCGATGCCGATGGAGCCGGCAACGGCCTCGTTCTCGGCGACCGTGCGCATGGCGAAGCCGAAGGGCGAGCGCACCAGGTTGCCCGCCAGCACGATGGCCAGCAGGCAGGCGGCCCAGGCGATGCAGAACATGGCGGCATCGGAGCGCAGGTCGAAACCCAGCACCTGCAGCGACGGCACGTCCGCCAGGCCGTCCTGCCCACCGGAGAGGCCGCGCCACTCGACCATGGCGACATGGATGATGATGCCGAAGGCGAGCGTGGCCATCGCCAGGTGGTGGCCGCGCAGGCGGAACACCAGCCAGCCGATGCACCAGGCCGCGACGGCCGACAGCGCGGTCGCCAGCGGGATAGCGAGCCAGGGGTTCAGGCCCAGCGACTTGCACAGCAATGCCGAGGCGTAGGCGCCGAGCCCGACGAAGGCGGCGTGGCCCAGCGAAATCTGCCCGGTGTAGCCCATCAGCAGCGACAGGCCGACCGCGGGCAGCGTCGTCATCGCGGCGACGACGCACAGGTTGATGAGGTAGGCATTGCCCGAGGCCAGGACCAGCGCCAGCAGGACGACGATGGCGGGGATGACGAACTGCTTTTTCATCGCTTCACCGTGTCCATTTCCCCCAGGATCCCGCCGGGCCGAAGAAAGAGGAAGCCGAGCAGCACCACGAACGCGATGGCGTTCTTGAAGCCCGAGCTCAGGTAGCCCGTGGACAGCGACTCGAGGCTGCCGAGCACGAGCCCGCCGAGTGCCGCGCCGATCGGATTGCCGAAGCCGCCGATGATGCAGGCCACGAAGCCCTTGATGCCGAGGAACACGCCGGTGTCGTACTGCATGAGCGCCACCGGCGCCACGATCACACCGGCGATGGCGCCCACCAGGCTCGACAGGAAGAAGCCGATGGCGCGCATCGCGGTGTTCGGGATGCCCATCAGCCCCGCGGCCTTCGGGTTCATGGCGCAGGCGCGGAACGCCTTGCCGATGTAGGTCTTGGTGTAGAAGACGTAGAGGGCGAGCATCAGCGCGGCGGCGCAGCCCAGCACCCACAGCGCCTGCGGCGGCACGGTGACACCGCCCATGTCGATCGGTGTCTCGCCGGAGAACGCGGGCAGCGGTTGCGCGTCGGTTCCCCACACGATCACCGCGATGCCCTGCAGCGCCACGCCGATGCCGATCGTGATGATGATCCCGCGCAATACGTCCGAGCCCGCGGGGCGGATGGCGATGCGTTCGACGGCGATGCCGAGCAGGCCGACGACCAGCACCGAAACCAGCAGCGCGACCGGCATCGGCAGGCCCAGGCCGATGAGCCCGACGGCGCCGAGCGCGCCGAGCATCGACATGTCGCCCTGCGAGAAGTTGACGATGCCGGTCACGTTGTAGACCGCCGTGAAGCCCACGGCGACCAGGCCGTAGATGCATCCGACGACCAGGCCGGACGCCAGGTACTGGAGGAACTCGGTCACAGCGCGCGCCCGGGTGCCTGGCCCTGCATCCAGGTCTCGGAGAAGGCGAGGAAGGCCGTGCTCTTGCGGGTGCCGGCAAAGTCGCGCTGCACCACCCGGCCGTTCAGGCGCCGGCCGTTGACCGTGACATGCGCGTCCTCGGCATCCAGGAACAGGCTGTACATCTGGTGCTCCTTGGTAGGCCCGGCTTCCACCGGCATGTCGACCGCATAGGGCGCGCCGAGGCCTTCCCAGGTCATCACGACCTCGAAGTCGTTGGACTTCACGATCTCCTGGTAGCGCGAGCGCGTGTCGCCGGCCCGGCTGATCTCGGTGGCCTGCAGGTAGCTGATGGCACCGAGCCCGCTCGAGACCCTGAACGATGCGAACTTCGAGAAGAACCTGTCGACCAGAAAGCGCGCCAGCGTCTCGTTGTCGCTGATGCAGAAGTTCTGCACCGCCGGCAGGCCCTGGGCCACGTCGGGCTGGTCGAGCAGCAGCACCCCGCTGCCCATGCCGTACGGCGAGTAGACGATGCGGAAGAAGGTGGCCAGCCCGGTCCACGGGCCGTCCTGCGTGTCCTTCAGGTAGATGCCCGGGTTGTCGCCGGTCCAGTCGACGCGGCCCGGATGGATGGGGGATGGAGCGTGGGTCATCGGTGAGGCTCTTTCTGGAAGGCGTTGGAAATCAGGAAACGGTTTCGCGCTGCGCGTCGACATAGGCGCGGATGAGCGCATGCACCTGCGCGTCGCGGTCGGCGGCCTCGTGGTGCGCGCCCTTCACCACGATGTTCGTGATGGCCTTGGCGATCTCGCGCAGCCGCTCGGCATCGGCCTGCGGGTCGGCGGACTCGGCGGCCGGGATCTGGACGACGGTGTCGTGCGCGTAGGTCGGCACGAGCCCGCCGGAACGCACCGGCGAGAGCGTCGGCGCCTGCCCCTCGGCCACGCGCTTGATCTGGCGGCGCAGCAGTTGGCGGAGCATGGCCACGCCCCGGTCGCAGCGCGTCAGGTTCTCCATCTGGTGGACCGCGATGGGGCGCTGCGAAACCTGCGCGTCGAAGTCGCCCGGCATCCGCTGGCGGTCTTCGTATGGGCGGTCGCCGTTCTGGCCGAAGAAGTCGACCGACTCGACGCCGCAGAGGCTTTCGTCGGCGATGCCGCGCGGGTCCGCCTCGGGATGGAAGTGGCGCCAGCCGATGATGCGGCAGGTGGTGTTGTCCACCGGCGTGGTCCATCGGGTGATGGCCACGCGGCTGAACGCCTTGGGCTCGGCACCGTCTTCCCAGATGTGGCCGACCTGTGCCAGGTTCGGCAGAAGGATGTCGTTGGAGCGCACCCACACGTTGTCGCCCCAGCGGCGCGTGGTGACGTAGACCATGCCAGCCGGCGTCGGCACGAAGTCCATCTCCGGCAGCTCGCCCCACACTTCCGCGAACTGCGTGAAGCTGATGCGCGTGTGCAGGAACACAGCGTGCGCCGGGTCCATGACGTTCTCATGCACCTGCAGCCAGTTGCACGGATACGTGATGACGTACGGCACCAGCCGGTCGCCCTCGCGCTCGTACGAGTCGTAGACAGGGAACTCGGGCTTGAGCTCCGGCGGGCCGAAGTAGCCGAAGATCAGGCCCTTGTATTCGATGACCGGGTATGCGCCATGGCACACGTTGTGGCGCAGCGTCGACTCCGGCGGGTCGCCGGGGGTTTCGAGGATCGTGCCGTCCACGCCGAACAGCCAGCCGTGGTAGCAGCAGCGCAGGCCTTCGTCCTCGCAGATGCCGAACTCGAGCGAGGTGCCGCGATGGCTGCAGTGCAGTTCCAGCAGGCCCGGCGTGCCGCTCTTGGTGCGGAACAGCACCAGGGGCTCGCCGAACATCCGGACCTTCTTGGGCAGCTCACCGAGTTCGGACGACAGCGCGATGGGCTGCCAGAAGCGCCGCAGGTACTCGCCGGCCGGCGCGTTGCCTTCGACGTGCGTCAGCTCCGCGTCTTCCGACGTGGACTGCTCGCGCTCGTAGGCGGAGTACGGCTTGATCAGGATGGTCTTCTTCGTCGTCATTCATCGCTCCGTGTGGGGGGCGCCGCCAGGGGCCTGCGGCATGCGATGAATGCTAGAAAGCTTGATCCAGATCAACAATTCACAACGAAGCCTGTACGACTTCGGTTTTTCCGAAGTCGATGGCGGCGCTGCACCATACCGGTGATCCTGGTGCCGGTGAGGGACAACATGCTCCACAACCGTGCAACGGCAAGTTTTGCGTCGCTGCTTGATGCCGGCGGCCATGCCCGACGTCTGGGCGGGTCCAGGCGGCTGGGCCGGTAAACGTCGATGGAATGTTCAAGCGCGCAGGTCTTCCTGCAGACATGAGCGACTCCCCTATTGCCAAGAAGGTGGCAATAGCAGCCAGTCCCTAGGGCAACGCGACCGACAGCAACCGCTGGCGGATTCAACCGGTCGATGCAACACACTTATAACTGCGTAGGCAGAAGGAGTGTTGCAGATGAAGTACCGGACACGGACCTACTACACGAGTACCCAGAAGGCATTGATGTGGGAGCGGTGGAGGGAGGGTTGGACCCTTCACCAGATTGGCAAGCTGTTTGACCGACCTCACACATCCATCCAGAACATCTTGTCCAAGACCGGTGGCATTCGACCTCCGGAACGACGGCGTGGCGCCAATGCGCTAACCCTGGCAGAGAGGGAAGAGATCTCTCGCGCTCTGATGGTTGGTGAATCGATGCGTTCGGTAGCCGCCCGACTTGGCAGGGCACCGTCGACCATCAGCCGAGAGATCGGGCGCAACGCAGGGCCAGGCGGCTATCGGGCGAGCGTCGCCGACGAAGCTGCCTGGAACCGTGCCCTGCGGCCGAAGCGATGCAAGTTGGTCAAGAACCGGGCGCTGGCTGGCGTCGTGGCGGACCTGCTTCGAATGCTGTGGTCGCCGGAGCAGATCGCCGGCTGGCTCAAGCATACTTATCCGAACGACCCGAGCCTTCATGTGTCACACGAGACCATCTACCGCAGCCTGTTCATTCAAGCGCGCGGCGCATTGAAGAAGGAGCTGCTGGAGCACCTCAGACGCACGCACGGCATGCGACGCTCTCGTTCCTATACGCAGAAGACTGCGATCCATGGGCAGATTGCCGATGCCGTGTCGATCAGCGAGCGCCCCGCAGCTGTCGAGGATCGGGCGGTGCCTGGTCATTGGGAAGGTGACTTGGTGTTCGGCAGCGGGAACAGCCAGATCGCCACGTTGGTCGAGCGGCAAACGAGATATGTGATGTTGGTGAAGCTCGAAGGCAAGGACTCGCAGTCGGTGGTCAACGCGCTGATAAAGAACGCGCGCAAGTTGCCGCAGGAGCTCTACAAGTCATTGACCTGGGATCGAGGCACGGAGATGCACGGTCACAAGCGATTCACGATGGCCACCGACATCCAGGTCTACTTCTGTGATCCCCAGAGCCCCTGGCAGCGCGGCAGCAACGAGAACACCAATGGGTTGCTCAGGCAGTACATGCCGAAGGGCATGGACATCTCAGGGTTCTCACAGCTTCAACTCAACGCGATCGCGAGACAATTGAACGAGAGACCGCGCAAGACGCTCGGCTTCCATACACCTGCTGAAATGTTCAGCGAATGTGTTGCATCGACCGGTTGAATCCGCCCTGCAGAGCTGTCGCTCAGCGCGACGGCGTGAACGTTAGCAACGGGCCCCTTCGCGACGGCAGCGTGAGCGGCTACAGTCGGCCACAACCAGACATTCCCAATGACCATCCAGCTGCCTGCTGTCTACCGCGTTTTCATCGACACGAACGGTCTGTTTGAGGGCTTCGCGGACTTGTCGGGTGACGAACACTACGTGATCCTCTGGGGCGAAGATGAGGTCGCTACCGCCAATTCAGAGATGGACGTGGATGTGTACGCGCCAGGTTTCGTGGCCTTCGCTGGGAACGGCGGTGGTGAAATCTATGCCTTCGACGCGGGGGGCGCTGTCTTCATGCTTCCGATGATCGGCATGGAGCCAGCAGCAGCAATCAAGGTGGCTGACGACTTTCTCGAGTTTGCGCGGCGTTTTCAGCGGACAGTGTCGTCGGGAAAGTGACCCGTGAACGCTGCATACGGCCAGCAGCGGAGATTCGTTACGCCCCCTCAGTTTCGGCGCTAGGTGAGTAGACGCTGACCTTTGCGGCGCGGCTAAAGTTGCGGCGAGCGCCGCGAACTTTACAGGCGGGGCAAAGAACAATTTCTTTCGAGGGCAGCTTGAAACTGAACTACACGTTCTCCGTGAATCCCCCAAATCCGCCAAAGGAAGTTCGTCTGGCTGGGGTCGTGCAGCACACCTACAACGAGTTCATGCTCGACCTTCCCGACCATTGGAAGTCATATCCCGGGCCGGATTCCAATACGCTGAATTTGCATTCAGAAAAGGAAGGCACAGCCATCATTCTCAGCGTTCAGTTCTTCGAGGTTCCCGCGGAAAAGGCTGCGGAGTTTGCGGACGTCAACGTGAATAGCCGAATCGCGGCGCATGAGCAGCAGTCGCCAGGCCGCGTTGAGGTCTTGCGCCGGTCTGTCAAACCACATTCTGGCGGCATCGGACTCGAGATGAGTTACGCGGCGGAAGTCTCAGGTGAAAACGTATTTCTCTACGTTGGCTACGTCACGCGCCGGAAGGTGCTCAATCTGCTGATGGTGTGCAACCCCGGCCGGGAAGAGGCGGCGCGTCTTTTCAACACTGCCATGAATGGCTTTCGGCCGAAACTGCCGTAGCCGAACAGACCGGCAGCAGACGGCCACGAGCCAACGTTTGAAACAATGGCTCCGCTCGGGTCGTCATGCGGCCGAAGAGTGGTACTGACTGACCAGCCGAATGAATTCCCGACATAAGCACTTTATTTCTCGAGTGGAGCTCCACTTGCTTGAAAGCCGTACCCTTGAGGAACTCACTCAAGCCGAGTTCTTGAGCCTGTTTCGAAGTTACAACGCAGTTGGAGCACGCGAAGAAGCTTTCACGACAGCTTTGGTAGCAACTCGAAAATTTCCGGACGATGCGCATATGCTGCGTTGGCACCGTGACGCAGCGCTTGGGTGGCTGGCCGGACCGGGCAGCATAGCTGCCGAATTTCTGCGCTGTATCGATGAGAACGTTGGACCAATCAGTTTTTGGCGCTTGGCCCTGGCTGACCACTACGTTGGTACAGCCTGGGCAGATGACGAACAAATGTTGGGTTCACTTCCGCCGTGCCCAGAGTGGCTTTCACTCGCAGCAGAGCAGCTTGAATCAGCACAAGCTACGGCTTTTGACTTCGGTCAATATTGGGGTCACACGACGGACAACATCCAAGCGACATATGAGGTAGTTTTCGATGGCTTGCTACGGTACGAAGAGTTCGCTCAATTGCGCCGGTTGCGGTAATAAATCATAGAAATCACCTGCCACAAGCTTGGGGTGCTGTTCATGGTCATGCTGTGCCCACGCACCTCTTTGCGTCTGCTTCAGAGAATCCTGTATAGCCGCTTCGGGCCCGAAGCGGCCCTACGCGCCGCTCGAAAGCGGACTCTCGGAACGAGGCACTTCACTGATGCTCGCAGGCAGCAATAACTCGAAAAGCTCTATAGCTCGCGCCTGCCACTCCTGAAGGGGTACCCACTCGATCGGCGGCTTTCCCCACCAGCTCATCCGACCCGAGATACAGAATCCGCCCACTTCTATGCCGCACGAGGTGCCGTCAATTCCCATAGTTGAAGCCAAGGCAAACGGGGTGACGTGCATGGCCCGAAGCTCGGACAGCAAGTCTCGCAAGCCTTCTTCCTCTATGGGAGATTCCGCGCCGTAGGTGACTGGCTCTGAATCGACGGTTTGGACCTGGTCCCATACGACCCGGCGAATGAAGAATTTGCTGCCCTCTTGGATGACGGACCAAGACGCAGACGGCTTAAATGACGGGTACACCCACACTCGCAACAGCCTTGTGCACTTCCTGTGAGCGAGGGCCGGGTAAGTCTCGGGTGCTTCGAGCAAGGCCAACGCACGCTCGTACTGCAGGGCACTCATTTGATTCCTTGGAACGTGGTTTGTGAAGGTTCACTGCTGGCCGACTGAAGCAGCACGCGGCGCTCTTCAATAGGCGCCGCCCCTGGGCACACAGCCATCCGTGTCGTGCAGCTTGCCTTCAGTGAGGACGTTTTCCATCTTGCAGACCTCGTTGAAGCTCCAGATATCAAAGGCGTCACCCGGAATCGCATGCTGCTCCAAGTGGGCCTCGAATTCCTCGATGTCCTCGAAGGAGATGACACGTGGCGAACTGGCTCCTCGATAGAACCAATGCTGAACAATGACGGGACCTCTGGCCAACGCATTCTTTATCTTCGCAAGGCTTGCCTCAGACAGAATCTTGGCTCCTTCTTCAGTCCAGTCGTCTGGCGCGTGGCGATTGGGAATTCGTTTCATAGGATATTGTGCGAAGTGATTTTTCTCGACTACGCTAAGAGTAGCCCGCGTTGAGCAGGCGCATGCGGCCGACATTGGCCGGTCGCCTGGCGGTCTCGATGCAAGCATCTCAGATGTTGGCTTCAGCGGTAGTCAGAAAGACGGGTTGGATTGCCGGCCTTGATAACTTTGCCTCTGAATCTTACGTGCCAATCCGGGTCCCACTCTTTGTGTGCGTGTATGTGGAGACCGCCCTCCACGGGGGCTACGTCGAGAGGCAGCAGGTTGTCAGTGGGTAGCGCAGTTCCACTTCATCGCCAGGCTCCAGGATTACCTCTTCAGGGAGCATCTCAAGATACAGCGTCATAGCGAAAACGGTTTCGTTCTTGAATCTGCCAACCACTGGGTAATTTTCTGGCGTCATGGCGAAGGTCTGGTTATGGCCGTTCTCGGGCACCACACTGGTCACGTGCGGTCGCCAACGATCTGATCTCGGTACTCACGCCATCTTTTCAGGTTGCGCGCGGGATCATTGGACTGCTCAAGAAAACTACCGTCGCTCAGGTCTATCGCTTGGCATTCGAGATTGCCGCAGAGCAGCAGGATGCCATGAACAATTTCGTCACCGGCACGCACATGCAGTCCGATGCTTTGAACGGGGTCTGTCTTTCCCACGTTGAACTCAATCGAACCAATCTTGCTGGAGAAGATGCCCCAATGCGGATCACTCCAGTCCGTGTCAGGAAAAATCGATGTCACAACTGTCTGAACAGCAGTAAGTGAGCCTAGGCTCACAAGGCTTTCATCGCTGGCAATTTCGGATACAGAGCTGTACCGTCGGCTGAACTTGAATAGTGAAACATCCCAAGACATTGCGCATCCAGATACGTCGTTGTTGCCGGCTGTAGCCGGGACTAAATCTTGGCGGCGGTCCGGGTTGTTGTCGGATTTTGCCGAGCTAGGCGAAAGACCGGTTCTGGCCGATAGTACCCACTCGCGTGAGGCCGAGGGATGTCGGCAACCGCTGCAGAGCGGCCGGTCGACCTGCCGCACAAAGGGTTGCATCGAACCCATTGCAGTCATACGGCTTGGGGAAGCACACGTCAGCTTTGCAGCGGTAGCGCCACTGCGCACGCCTGACTAGCAGCCATCCGGCCAAGCGCTGAAGGAAAATGTTCTGGCCGCAGGTGCACATCATCGGCATCACGGTCTCTGCCGAAAGCTCATTGTTGCGAACCGCCCTGGTTCTCGGCGTTCGACCGGCACTTGGCATCGTCGTGTATCTTCCAGCCCATCATGAGCGGCGATTCCAACTGGCTTGATAGCGCCCGCGCGCAGTGGCTTTGGCGAGGGCAGAAGCGCCCCCCGTTCGCCGATGTCCCTGCGCCGGGGCAGGTTTCGGTTTGGGATTTCCCGAGGCCGCCAGAGCTCGTACGCGAAGCCCGTGAGATCGTCGTGCTCTGGGGCAATCTCGAGGTAGCGCGCACCCGCGCCGCCTGGGCAGTCCGCGAAACGGCCCACCCCCCTACCTTCTACCTGCCGCTGGCCGACGTACGGCCTGGACTGTTGCAGCCCGCTGGCAACGGCTCGTTCTGTGAGTGGAAGGGACCGGCGCGCTATTGGAATCTGGTCGACGGCGCGCGCCGCTTGGACCAGGTCGCCTGGAGCTACCCCCATCCCTTGTCTGGCGCCGAGCCGCTGGCCGGCTGTGTAGCCTTCTATGCCCACGATCTTGACTGCCGTGTCGGCGGATCGAAGGCCCAGCCACAGGCGGGCCCCTTCTATGGGGGCTGGATTACTCCTGATCTGGTCGGCCCCTTCAAAGGCGAACCCGGTAGCGAAGGTTGGTAGCCAGTCGCATCTTCAGCATCCGGGCATGCACCTCGCTCGCAATGACGCCGAAATTCATCAGTCCCTCTGCCAACGTGCGGCCCCCCTGCGGCGCGGATTGAACGAGCGGAACGGATCCTGGAACACCATTTGCACACGCTTGCAAAGCTGTGCGCATCTGCGCTGCACATTTCTCGACTCATCCGCTGTCGGGATGAGTGGGCTGGTCGTCACGCCGCAGCAATTCACTGCGCTTCAACATCGAGATGGCGCTTCGCCGTCGGATAACCAAGCATATGGTCCAGCGCAGCAACTCACCTTCGATGTCAGCCGCAGCGAAACCAGTCCCGTTGGAGCTGCGTGGCAACGTTAAGTCGCGCGCAAGCCCAATAGCGTCTGCAGAAGCACCACGCGCGTCTGGCCCAGCACCATGCCCTTCCACTCGTCGTTGTCACAGTAAAAAGCATCGCGCAACTGCTGGCGAATCTCTCTTCGCTGCGACTCGGGCGCCTCGCCATGACGGCGCAGCCACGTGTCGGCGCTCAGACGAAACAGCATCTCGTGGTCGGGAATGGTGCCGAACTCGAGGCCCATCAGTGCGATCCGTGCTTGCGGGCATTCGTCGTATGCGGCCGAGACAACCGGCCCCGACACATGCGCGGACACGGAGTCCTGACTGAACAGCGCGAAAACGTCGGCACCCCACCAAGCTCGGGCGAGCGCGAGATCTTCAGGCGTGTTGCGGCCCGGATACACCTTCTCGCCGTGTCCATAAGGGCCCAGCCCCGTGTGCACGTCGATCCAACCCAGGTGAGTGGCCGAGGCCGCGTACTTGCGCAGGATGGCGCGGATGGTCTTGTTGCTCCACGTCGGTTCGGTGCCACCGTAGAACAGGCCGTCGGGCGAGCCGTACTGGCCTTTTGTGAGGGCGGTCCGGAAGGCGCGCATGCCATGCTTTTCGATGTAAGCATCCACGGCCGCTTGGTCGGCTGGCGTCGGCGGCCAATTCGCGGGCAGCGCCAGCGGCTCGACATTGGCGTACTCGGCATTCACCGGCAGCGGAGCGCTAAAGTCAATGTGGTTGCGGTTGAGGTCGATGTTGTCCTCGTTGGTGCGGTGCAGATGCGAGAAGCCGTACGGGTTGACGCCATGCACCAGAAGCAGCGCCACGCCGGCCTGCTGCAGGCGCGAGAGCAGATCCTCGTCATGCAGGGTTGCGACCTGCGCGCCCGAGCCGCAGAAGCCTTCGGGCCCGTGTGTGCCCGAGGTCACGAGCAGCAGCTTCTTCGCATCGACGGCGCCGAGCAACGCGACGTCGGTCGCGAGTTCCTCGCCGAGCGCGCCCCGGTGGCCCTTGTTGACGAAGGACTCGATCAAAGCGCCGCGGCCGCTCGCGGCCTCGAGGAACTTGGCGCGGGCCTCGGCGTACGTGCCCGAGAAATGCCGCGTGACGGCGCTGCTGTAGGTGGAGGTTGTCATTGAAAGCTTCGAAGTAGAGGCGAGCGTTTCAGGCGTGCGAACCCGCCGCGTCGATGTCGCGGCCTGTATGGTCGCGCAACCAGATCAAGCCCAGCAACGAGACCGCGGTCATCGCGACCAGGTACCAGGCTGGCGCGAGCTTGCTGCCGGTGGCATTGAGCAGCCAGGTGCTGATGAAGGGCGCGAAGCCGCCGAACAGCGCGACGCCCACGCTGTATACCAGTGACATGCCACTGGCGCGCACCGCCTTCGGGAACATCTCGGGCAGCATTGTGATGCTCGGCGCGGTCTGACCCACCAATCCCAAACTCAGTACGCCGAGCACCACGAACAGCACCACGGGCGTGGGCGAGGCATTGAGCCAGAAAAAGCCGGGGTAGATCAGCAGCACGAGGAAGACGCGACTCCAGAAGATCAGCGGCTTGCGCCCCACGCGGTCAGACAATGCACCGACCAGCGGCGAAGCCAGAAACAGGATCAGCCCTGTGATCGCCGCGCCGAACAGCGCGACCGATGGGGCGAGCCCCAGCTCGCGCACCGCGTAGGTCGGCATGTAGAAGGTGATCACGTAGGCAGCCGTGGTGCCGCCTACCATGGTGAGGATGGCCGCAAGTACTGTGCCGCCATGCTGCGTGCACACGATCCGCAAGCTGCTTTCGCGCGGCTTCGCGCCTTGATCGGGCGTGATTTCCAGCGACTCGTTGAGGTGGCGGCGGATGTAGATGCCCACCGGCGCGATCAGCATGCCGATGAAGAAGGGCACGCGCCAGCCCCAACTTTCCATGGATTGCGGCGACAGCGTGAAGGTCAGCATGCCCACCACGACCGCACCGAGCATCACGCCCAGGCCCTGACTCGCGAACTGCCAGCTCGCCATGTAGCCACGGTTCTGCGGCGTGGCATGTTCCACCAGCAGCGTGGTGGACGCACCGACTTCGCCACCGGCCGAGAAGCCCTGGATCAACCGCGCCAGCACGACCAGCACCGGCGCCGCGACGCCGATGGTGGCGTAGGTGGGCGTGAATGCGATCACCGCGCAGCCAAGCGCCATCAAGAAGATGGTCAGGGTCATGGCCTTCTTGCGGCCCGCGCGGTCGGCGTAGGCACCAATCACAATGCCACCCAGTGGCCGCATGATGAAGCCGACGCCAAAGGTCGCTACCGTGAGCAGCAGTTGGCCGTAGCCGCTGAAGGTTGGAAAGAACAGCTTGCCGATTACCAGTGCGAGAAAACCATAGACGGTGAAGTCGAAGATCTCGAGGCCGTTGCCAATGGTCGTGGCGACGATGGTCTGTCGCCGGCTGATGGCGGTGTGCGCGGGGGTGGGGTTCATGAGCGTCGAGGTAGGCAAGAATGTCAGTGGGCACCGGTCGCAGCGATCACCGCCACCTCGACCAGGAGCGTGGGCAGCGCTGGCCAGCCGGTCCACACACGGTTCATCTCGGGAAAGTCGTCGATCTCGGCGAGCCAGATGGTGGCTTTCAGCAGTCTCGACTTGTCCGACCCCGCCTGCGCCAGCAGCGCGTCGATGCGCCACAGGACGCGTGCCATTTGTTCGCCCACGGTCACCTCCAGCGCCGCGAAATCGAGGTTCGCGGCCGTTCCCATCACGGGAGGAATGCCGAAGCTGCTGCCGAGCGCGCTCGACTCAGAGCCCGCGCCACCGTCAATGAAATCGAACACCGTGCGCGGCAGCGCGCGTCGTGGCAGTTCGCGAAAGTCGTCAATGCAGTGCGCGTCTAGATAGTGGGACATGTTCGATAACATATTGAGCCGTCTAGACGGCATATTTATAGACACCCTCGGCGTCAAAAAGCGCTCTTCCTGGGACGACATGGCCGAGGACTTTGTGCGCGGGCCCCCGTGGGTGCCGCGCTTGCTCAGTCCGCGGCCGCGACGCAGCGCGATGCATCGCGCCGCAGTTCCGCCAGGAAGCCCCGTCGCGGTTCGGGCAGGTAGCCCGTGAAGAGCGTCCGCTGCACTTCGGCGAAGAGCCCGGCTCGCGCATAGGGCTCGCCGGCCAGGAAGTCGTCAGCCTGCCCAGGGTCGTCGGTGGCCAGCAGCAGGTACATGCCGACCAGCTCCCCGTCGACCAGCGACGGGCCGCCGTGCAGCACGCGCCCCTGGTTAGCGATCATGTAGTCGAGGTGGGCCGCGCGGATCGGCAGGCGGTCCTGCGCGCCACCGGGGCGGTAACGGCAATCGAGGGCGATGGGCATGGCGGCGTTCCTCGATCAGGCAGTCTTCAGCGCGGGCGACTGCACGGCAGGCGGTGCGTCGTGCGCAGCCAGCAGCGTGGCCAGATTGCGGCGGTACTCAGCGATGGCGCGCGCCTTCACATGCCCATAGCCACGGATTTTCTCGGGCAGCGCGGCAACCGCTACCGCGCTTCCGATGCGCTCGTTGGTCAGTCCGTCAAGCAGGCGCTCGACGAGCCCTTCGTATTCGACCAGCAGCGCGCGTTCCTCGCGCCGCTCGGCCAGCCAGCCGAAGGGATCGATCGGCGTGCCGCGCAGGCCGCGCATCGCCGCGAGCCCGCGGAACACCGGCAACATCCAAGCGCCAAAGCTGCGCTTGAGCACCTTGCCGTCAGCGCCGCGTTTCTCGAAGATCGGCGGCGCCAAGTGGAATTGCAGTTTGAAGTTGCCCTCGAATTGACTGCGCAGGTTCTGAAGGAACTCGGGCCGCGCATGCAGCCGCGCGACCTCGTACTCGTCTTTGTAGGCCATCAGCTTGAACAGCGAACGTGCCACCGCGTCCGCCAGCCGCGGCCGCCGCGCTCCAGGTGCGATGCCTCGCTCAGCGGCCTCCACGCGGCGCACGGTGTCGAGGTAGCGACGCGCATAGCGCGCGTTTTGATAGTCGGTGAGGAAGCGCACGCGTTCCTCAAGCAGCTTCTCGAAAGACTGTGGCAGGTTCAGTGTGACGACGCTGCGCCGGTCACCCATCAGGGTCTGGCGCCATTGCGGATCGGCGGCGGTGAGGCGGCCAGCCGCGAAGGCACGCTTGTTGGCTGCCACGGCCACGCCGTTGAGCTCGATCGCGCGCATCAGCGCCGCCAGGCTCACCGGCACGCCGCCCTGCTGCCAGGCATGGCCGAGCATCAGCATGTTGGCGCCGATGGCGTCGCCCAGCAGCGCCTTGGCGGTGGCGTTCGCGTCGATGCGCTCGACCTGCGCGACACCCGCGGCGGCCTCGATCTTCGCCAGCAGCGCGTCCTCGCGGTAGGGCAGGTCGGGCTGGCGCGTGAACTCGGCCAGGGTCTGCAGATGCGTGTTGACCACCACGCGCGTGCGGCCCTCGCCGATCACGCCCAGCACGTCGGGCAGTACACCCACCACCAAGTCGGCGGCGATCAGGGTGCGCGCGGTGCCCGGCAGCAGGCGCACCGCATGCAGGCGATCGGGCGTGTCGGCCAGGCGCACGTGGCTCACGACCGAGCCGCCTTTCTGCGCGAGCGCGGTGAAGTCGAGCACCGAGATGCCCTTGCCCTCGAGGTGCGCAGCCATCGCGATCAGCGCGCCGAGCGTGATGACGCCGGTACCGCCGACGCCCGCGATCATCAGGTCGAAGGGGTGCGCGAGCGAAGGCAGCGCAGGCAGCGCAAGCGCTGCAGCCAGCGCCTCGGGATCCTGAGCGGGCGCCGCCACCGTGCCCTTGCGCAAGCTGCCGCCGAGCACGCTCACGAAGCTGGGGCAGAAGCCTTCAGCACACGAAAAGTCCTTGTTGCAGCTCGACTGGTCGATCTGGCGTTTGCGGCCGAACGAGGTCTCCAGCGGCGCGACCGACAGGCAGTTCGACTGCGTGCCGCAGTCGCCGCAGCCTTCGCAGACCTCGGGGTTGATAAGTACCCGCCGCGCCGGATCGGGATAGCTCTTGCGCTTGCGACGGCGGCGCTTCTCGGCCGCGCAGGTCTGGTCGTAGACCAGCACCGTGACGCCGGAGATCTCGCGCAACTCGCGCTGCACCAAGTCGAGCTCGCGGCGATGCCGCACCTGCACGCCCGCGGCCAAGGTCACGCCCTGGTAGCGCTGTGGCTCGTCGGTCACGACGACCACCTTGCGCGCGCCCTCGCTTGCGACCTGGGTGCATATCTGCGGCACGCTGGTCTGGCCGTCGACGGGTTGGCCGCCGGTCATGGCCACCGCGTCGTTGAACAGGATCTTGTAGGTGATGTTGGCGCCGCCTGCGACCGCCTGACGGATGGCGAGGTAGCCCGAGTGGAAGTAGGTGCCCTCCCCCATGTTCTGGAAGACGTGCGGCACGCGCGTGAAGGCGCCGCGCCCGAGCCAGTCGGCGCCCTCGCCGCCCATCTGCGTGAGGCCGCCCGTGTCGCGGTCCATCCAGCTCGCCATGTAGTGGCAGCCCACGCCGGCTTGTGCCTGGCTGCCCTCGGGCACCTTGGTCGAGCTGTTGTGCGGGCAGCCCGAGCAGAAGTACGGTAGCCGCCGCATGCCGTCGGCCTCGTTCGACAGCGCTGCGCGCGGGGCGAAACGCGCGGTGTCGATGCGCGCAGCCAGCGGATGCCCGATGGCGCGCAGCCACGTCAGCAGCGCGGCAGCGATGCTCGCTGGCGAGAGCTGGCCGGTCCAGACCAGCAGCGGATGGCCTTCAAGGTCCTGCTTGCCACAGACCGTGGGCCGGCGCGCGCGGTTGAACACGCGGTCCTTGAGTTGCTGCTCGACCACCGATGCCTTCTCCTCGATCACCAGCACATGAGACAACCCCTCGCAGAAGCGGTCGGCGCCCTCGTTATCGAGCGGGAACACCAGGCCGGGCTTGTAAAGCCGCAGCCCGAGCGCCGGAAGGTCGTCGGCGCCGAAGCCGCAGCGCTGCAGCACTTCCATCAGGTCGTGGAAGGACTTGCCGACCGCCACGATGCCGGTCGTGGCCTCGGGCGCGGCCACCACCAGGCGGTCGAGCGGGTTGCCGCGCGCGAAAGCGCTGAAGGCTTCGAGCTTGGCGGCCAGCCGTATTTCGACGGCCGCCGTGAGGAAGTCGCTCGTGCGGTATTCGAGCGCTGAGGTATCGGCCAATTCGGAGGGCTCGGGCAATGCGAACGCCGCATCGATAGAAGCATCGACCGAGCGCGCGCTCTCGACCGTCTCCGAGATCGCCTTGAACGCGACCCAGGTGCTGGCATGGCGCGACGCGGCCCAGCCCCAGAGGCCGAAGGCTTCGTACTCGTCGACCGAGGCCGGATGCACGATCGGAATTCCCCAGCCCATCAGCGACAGGTCGCTGGCGTTCGGGATCGACGAAGACGTGGCGGCATGGTCGTCGCCCACCACCATCAGCACGCCGCCGCGGCGTGACGTGCCGGCCGCGTTGCCGTGGCGGATCGCATCGCCCGCGCGGTCCACGCCCGGCCCCTTGCCGTACCACATGGCGAACACGCCGTCGACCTCGCGCTCGGGGTCCAGGCCAACCTGCTGCGTGCCCATCACCGCGGTGGCGGCAAGGTCCTCGTTGATGGCCGGCAGAAAGCGGATGCCGTGTTCGGCCAGATCTGACTTGGCTCGCCACAACTCAGTGTCAACGCCCGCGAGCGGGGAGCCACGGTATCCGCTCACATAGCCGGCGGTGTTCCAGCCGCGGGCCTTGTCCTCCTGCTGCTGGCGGAACAACAGCCGCACCAGTGCTTGCGTGCCGGTAAGGAACACGCGGCCTGCGCGCGCGGTGCGGTTGTCTCCGAGCCGGTAGCCTGTCTCCAGCGCGAGCGCTGCTTCTTGTGTCTGCATGGTGTGGATCCGTCCATCGGGGGAAGATCAAATATTAATCCGTCTGGACAGCATATATAATTGCGATCCGTGCGGTGTTGGTGACAACCCGGCATGTTTCATTCCGGAGATTGCCACCATGGGAAAGACTGATTCGACGCCGCTGTCCGACGCACCTACTCGCCGCATCCTCGACCTGCTCCAGGCCGACGGCCGCATGACGGTGCAGGCACTGGCCGACGAGGTGGGCCTGTCTTCAGCGCCCTGCTGGCGCCGGCTTCGCGACCTCGAGGACAGCGGCATCATCCGCCGCTTCGTCGCACTGGTCGATCGCAACAAGGTCGGCCTGCATGGCTGCATGTTCACGCAGATCAGCCTGGAGCGGCATTCGGAAACGGTGGTGGCGGCCTTCGAGCGCGCGGTGCAGGCCACGCCCGAAATCCTCGAGTGCTGGGTCACCACCGGCGACAGCGACTACATCCTCAAGATCGTGGTACCTGACGCGCTGGCCTTCGACCGCTTCCTTCACCGCTTCATGCTGAAGCTCGAGGGCATCCGGCAGATCAAGACCTCGGTCGCGCTGCGCGAGGTTAAGAACGACACCCGGCTCGACCTGACGCGGGTGTCGTTCTGACGGAGCGGTTCACACGCTGGGTTGCCGCAGCACCTTACCCGGGTTCATCACTCCGCGTGGATCGAGCGCCTGCTTGATCGCCGCCATCACGCGCATCGAGGCACCGCGCTCGAGTTCGAGGAAGTCGAGCTTGCCGTAGCCGATGCCGTGCTCGCCGGTGCAGGTGCCGCCCATCGCGATGGCGCGGCGCATCAAGCGCGCGTTCAGCGTCTCGGCACGCGCCATCTCGTCGGCATCGGCGGGGTCGACCACCACGCACAGGTGGAAGTTGCCGTCGCCCACGTGACCGCACATGGGGGCGGTGAGCCCCAGTTCTTCGACGTCGGCGCGCGCTGCCAGCACCGCTTCGCTCAAGCGCGAGATCGGCACGCAGGCATCGGTGGGCATGCCCTGGCAGCCGGGGCGCAGTGCTAGCGCTGCCCACCACACGTCGTGGCGTGCCTGCCAGAGGCGGCTGCGCTCCTCGGGCGTGTCGGCCCACGCGAATCCAACGCCGCAATTCTCGCCTGCGAGTTCCTCGGCCACGCGCACCTGCTGTGCCACGCTTTCGGGCGCACCGTGGAATTCGAGGAACAGCGTGGGCATGACCGGCAGCCCGAGTTTCGCGTAGCGGTTGCAGGCCTCGATCTGCTGCGCATCGAGAAACTCGATGCGGCCCACCGGCACACCGGTCTGCATGATCGAAGTGACCGCGTCGATGGCCGCGCGCAAATGAGGAAAAGCGCAACGCGCGGCCGCGATCTGCTCGGGTAGCGGATGCAATCGCAGGCCCACCTCGGTGACGATGCCTAGCGTGCCCTCCGCGCCGGTGAACAGGTGCGTGAGGTCGTAACCCGCGGCCGACTTCCGGGCGCGCCCCCCGGTGCGCACCACCTCTCCGTCGGGCAGCACCACCTCGAGCGACATCACGCTCTCGCGCATGGTCCCGTAGCGGACGGCGTTGGTGCCCGAGGCGCGCGTCGACACCATGCCTCCGATCGAGGCATCGGCGCCGGGGTCAATCGGGAAATGCAGACCGCTGCCGTGCAGCGCCGCGTTGAGCTGCTTGCGCGTCACGCCGGCTTGCACGCGGCAGTCGAAGTCAGCCTCGTGGATCTCGAGCACGGCATTCATGCGCGAAAGGTCGATGCAGATGCCACCGTGCAGCGCCGCGACGCCGCCTTCGCACGAGGTTCCGGTGCCGAAGGGGATCATCGGCACCGAGGCCGCGTGGCAAAGCCGCGCGACCGTGGCCACCTCGCCAGTCGATTCGGCGAACACCACCGCGTCTGGGGCATGCAGCGGATGGAAGGATACGTCCTTGCCGTGCTGGTCGCGCACCGCCTGGCCGATCGTGCAGCGATCGCCAAAACATTCGCGCAATTGCCGAATCACCGCGGCTACTGGGCGCTCGTGCAGCGCAAGGGATTTCTCATTCATGCGTATGTCCTTCAGGCCGCCAGCACGACGGGCGGTATCAATTCGATGGGGGCCGACGCCGCTGCGGCGCGCCCCAAGTAGCTGTCGGCGACTCGCGCATCGCGCGCGACATCGGTGGCCGGCCCCTGCAGGCTCACGCGGCCCATCTCGAGCACGTAAGCATGGTCGGCCACCTCGAAGGCGGCGCGCGCGTTCTGCTCGACCAGCAAAATCGCCACGCCCTGCGCCTGGAGCCGCCGCACGGTCGCGAAGATGTCACGCACCACCAGCGGCGCGAGCCCCAGGCTCGGCTCGTCGAGCAGGAGAATGCGCGGTCGCGCCATCAACGCACGGCCCAAAGCGAGCATCTGCCGTTCGCCGCCTGAGAGCGTGTGCGCCAGTTGGGCATGCCGCTCGCCCAGGCGCGGGAACAGCGCGTACACGCGCTCCATCTCGGCGGCGATGGCACGCCGCCCCGCGCGGCGCCAGCAGAAGGCGCCGAGCTCAAGGTTGTCGGCCACGCTCATGGTCCCGAAAAGGTCGCGCTGCTCGGGCACCAGTGAAAGGCCCATCGCCACGCGGCGCTCGGGCGAGACGAAGCGCAGGTCGGTGCCGTCAAGCCGGACTTCGCCGCTCATCGGCAGCCGACCCATGAGCGCGGCCAGCAGCGTGGACTTGCCTGCGCCATTGGGTCCGACCACGGTGACGATGCCCGAGGGCGGCACCGCCACGTCGACTTCGTGCAGCGCCGGGATGCGGCCGTGGAACGCGCACAGGGCGCGGGCTTCCAGCGTCATGCCGCACTCCCCAAGTAGGCTTGCTGCACGCGCGGGTCGTCGCGCACTGCCTGCGCCTCGCCCTCTGCAATCTTTTGGCCGAACTGCATCACGACCAGTCGGTCGGCGATGTCCATGATGAATTCCATGTCGTGATCCACGATGAGCACGGTCACGCCCTCGCTGCGCAGCTGCTTGAGCAGCACGGCCAGGTTTCTTTTTTCCTGGTGCCGCAGGCCAGCAGCGGGCTCGTCGAGCAGCAGCAGCTGAGGGCGGGCGCACAGGGCGCGCGCGATCTCCAGAATGCGCTGCTTGCCCAGCGGCAGGCTGGCGGCAGGCGCGTCCGCAAGGTCCTCGAGGCCGCAGCGCCTCAGCTGAGCCAGCGCCATGGCCTGGATCTCGGCCTCCTCACGACGGTCCAGCCGAAGCATCGCGCGCAGCCAGCCGTCTCGCCCGAGCAGATGGCAGCCGAGCGCCGCGTTGTCTCGCACGCTCATATCGGCCACCAGCTTCACATGCTGGAAGGTGCGCGCCACGCCACGCGCGGCCACGTGGCGCGCGCCGAGCGCATCAATGCGCTGGCCGCGCAGCGTGATCGCGCCGGCGCTGGCGGGCAAGAGGCCGGTGATCAGGTTGAACAGCGTGCTCTTGCCCGCGCCGTTGGGACCCAGCAACGCAACGATCTCCCCGTCGCGCACCTCGAAGGAGACGCGGTTGACCGCGACCAGCCCACCGAAGCGCTTCTCGGCCTCGTCGACGCACAGAAGCACCTCACCTGCCGCGGCGGGCGCGCGCTGCGCTGGCATTTGCAGCACGGCCGGTTCGCCGCTCGCCACGGGCCGCGGTGCCGCCGCGGGCGCGGCGCGCGTCCAGCGCGCCAGCAGTGGCCACAGTCCCGCATTGGCGCGCGCGAGGATCAGCAGCATCAGCACGCCGAACACCGCCATTTCGAAGTTGCCCGAGCGGCCGAGCAGTGCCGGCAGCACATCCTGGAGCACCTGCTTGAGCACCACCACGACGCCAGCGCCTACCAGCGCACCCCACAGCGCACCCACGCCGCCCATCACGGCCATGAACAGGTATTCGATGCTCATCTGCAACCCGAAGGGCGTGGGGTTGAGGAAGCGCTGCATGTAGACGTAGAGCCAGCCCGCCATGCCGGCCAAGCCCGCGGCGGTGCAGAACACCGCGACCTTGAGCCGGAACGCATGCGCACCAAACGCCTCGGGCAGGTCGGCACCGGCGCGCAGCGCACGCACGGCGCGCCCCAACCGAGAGTCGAGCAGGTTGCGCACCAGACAGAAGGCGAGCGCGAAGCCCAGCGCGATCAGGCAGAACATCGACCGCTCGGAGGCGAAGTCGAGACCGAAGAGGGTCAGCGCGGGAATGCCCGACAGGCCGTTGAAGCCGCCCAGCGGCTCGACAATGCCCAGCCCGTAGTAGACGACCACGCCCCATGCCAGCGTGGCCAGCGAGAGGTAGTGGCCGCCCATCGAGAGCGTCAATGCGCCGATCCCCGCGGCCGCGAGCGTTGCGAGCGCGACCCCGGCCAGCAGCGTGGCCCAGCCGGGCACGCCGTGTGCCACCGCGAGGTAGCCGGCCGCGTAGGCGCCCATGCCGACGAAGGCCGCCTGCCCGAAGGAGATCAGCCCGGCGAAACCGGTCATCAAGGTGAGCCCGAGCGCCACCGTGGCGTAGAGCAGCACGAAGCTCGCAAGCGTGACGTAGTAGCTTGAGGCGAACAGCACGACGCCAGAAATGGCCGCCACGGCGAAGGCCGCGAGCACCCAGGAACGAAACGTCATGAAGCCTCCTGCGAATGCGGGTCGGCCAACGACCGCCACAGCAGCAGCGGCACGATCAATGCGAACACGATGATCTCCTTGGCAGCGCTCGCACCGTAAGACGAGAAGGCCTCGAGCAGGCCCACTACGAGCGAGCCTCCAGCGGCAAGGACGTAGCCCGAGAGGCCGCCGACAATCGCACCTACAAAGCCCTTGAGCGCAAGCAGGAACCCCGAGTCGTAGTAGATGGTGGTGAAGGGGCCGATCAGCACGCCCGAGACGGCGCCGATGAAGGCGGCGATGGTCAGCGCCAACTCGCCCGAGTGGTCAGGCGAAATACCAACCAGCCGCGCGCCATCGCGGCACACCGCGGTGGCGCGCAGCGCCTTGCCGCTCAGCGTGTGGCCGAAGAAAGCGAAGAAAACGGCCACAAGCACGGCACTCGCCATCACCACAGCCAGCGTCTGGGGCGCCACCGGCAGTACCGCGAGCAGGCCGGCCGGCAGTTCAAAGCCCGGCAGCCGCGAGCCCTCGGGCCCGAACACGTACAGGCCCAGCGCCACCAGCACGAAGTGCAGCGCGATCGCCGCCACCAGCAGCACCAGCGGCGTGGCATTGCCCATCGGCCGGAACACCGTGCGGTAGATCAGCGGCCCCATCGCCGTGACCAGCGCCACCGCCGCGGCCGTCTGCATCCAGGCCGGCGAGCGCGCGTCGACGCCGAACCACGCGAAGGCGCAGGCCGCCATCGGCAGCGCGCCGAGCAGCGCGATCCGTGCACCGAGCCCCGCGAGATTGCGCTGCCGCACACGCTCGGCGGTTTCCATGCCGCAGGCCAGCAGGGCCACCGCCGCGACCGGCACCGCCAGTCCCGGCGCATGGCCCTGCTGGAACGCCGCAATGGTCAGCACGCTGCAACTGACGAATTCGCCCTGCGGGACGAACACGATGCGCGTGACGGTGAAGACCATCACGAGCGCCAGCGCCAGCAGCACGTAGACCGCGCCGCTCGCAAGGCCGTCCTGCACCAGCAGGCCGAAGATCTGCATATCCATGATCTGTCGTGTCCGGCGTGCGTCAGGGGATGTACTTCCAGCTGCCCTTCTCGATGCGCACCATCACCCGGCTGCGCTGGTCCAGGCCGATGTGGTCCTTGGGCCCGAGGCTGTAGACGCCGTTGGTGGCATGCAGGTCCTGCGTGGCCTCTATCGCGTCGCGCAGCGCCTTGCGGAATTCGGGCGTGCCGGGCTTGGCGCCCTTGAGCGCGCGCGGCGCCGCGTCCTGCAGGATCAGCGCCGCATCCCAGAGGTAGGCGGCGAAGGTGGAACGTTGGCCCGCGTTCGGCAGCGCCTCATACTTGCGGATGAATTCGAGCGAGGGCTTTTTCGCCGGATGGCTGTCGGGCAGTTGCTCGGCCACCAGCACGGGGCCAGCCGGCACGAAGGTGCCCTCGAGCTTGGCGCCTCCCACTCGGAGGAAGTCGTTGTTTGCCACGCCATGCGTCTGGTAGACCTTGCCGCGGTAGCCGCGGTCGAACAGCGTGGCCTGCGGCAGCACCGCCGGCGTGCCCGAGGCCGCGATGAACACCGCATCGGGCTGCGAGGCCAGCAGCTTGAGTACCTGCCCGGTAACCGAAGCATCGGTGCGCGTGTAGCGCTCGTTGGCCACCACCTCGATCTTGCGCAGCTCCGCGAGCTTGTTGAACTCACGCCACCAACCTTCGCCGTAAGCATCGTTGAAGCCAATGAAAGCCACGCGCTTCACGCCGTTGTCGGCCATGTGCTTGATGATCGCAGTCGCCATGTGAGTGTCGCTCTGCGGTGTCTTGAAGGCCCAGCGCCTGCGTTCGTCCACCGGCTCGACGATGGCGCCCGAGCCCGCGAGGCTGATCATCGGCGTACCGCTTTCCACCAGGACGTCAAGCACGGCCAGCGAGTTGGGGGTGAGGCTCGGCCCGATCAGCAGGTCAATTGCCGACTCGGAGATCAGCTTGCGCACGTTCTTGACCGTGGTCGAGGTGTCGGACGCGTCGTCGAGCAGGATGTAGTTGATCTTCTCACTACCCGCACTGGCGGGCAGCACCGACACCGTGCGCTGCTGGGTCACGCCGACCGAGGCGGCGGGCCCGGTGGCCGAGACCACCACGCCCACGTTGATGTCGGCCCGCGCGCCCGTGAGCGCCGCGAAGCACAGTGACGCGCCGAAGGCGGCAGCCCGGAAATGGGCCTTTGCAATCTCAATCATCGTTGTCTCCTTTTATATGTCTGTCGTGCCGGGAAGAAATCGGAAAAGCTAGGTCTGCGCCACCGGCGTGAAGCTGTCGGCTGAGATCGCCTCGCTCCCCATGCCTAGCGCGATGCAGGTGTCGGAGCAGGCCGCGACGAAGCCCGGCGAGCCGCCGATCACCGCGCGAGCGCCGGCCAGCGACTCGTGGTTCTCGCGCAGCCACGAGGGCGCGTACTGCTGCTTCGTGGAGAAGCGGCTGCGTGCCTCGGTCACCAGCAGCGCATAGCGGAAGTTCGGATGCGCGTGCGCCAGCCCCGCGAGGCGGTCCAGCAGCATCAATTCGGTGTCGTCGCGAACCGAGAACAGCAGCGTCATCGGGCTCGTGTCACCTTGCCCGAGCGCATCCTCCATGATCGAGAGCACGGGTGCCAGGCCGGTGCCACCCGCGAGCCCGAGCACCGGGCCCTCACCCTCGGGCAATCGGCAGGTACCGTACGGCCCGGTCACACCGATAATGTCGCCGAGCTGCAGCAGGTCGTGGACGTGGCCGCTGGCCGCTCCGCCCGGATGGCGCGCCACCAGCAGCTCTATCAGGCCATCGCTTGAAGGCACGGTCGCGAGGCTGTAGCGTCGGTGCGGCGAGAGTCCCGGCAGCGCGAGCTCCACATAGGTGCCGGCCTGCGCTTCGAAACGCGCCGGCTCGCACGCCTGCAACACCAGCCGCCGCACGCGCGGCGTGAGCGGTGTGTTGCACAGCACGCGCGCCTCAAAGCTCTGCACGGCCGAGCCCTCGCCGCCCGGGATCGGCTGCACCGTGCTCAGATGCACCTCGGCGCTCGACGGCCGCGCCTGGCACATCAGACAAAAGCCGTCGGCAATCTCCTGGTCGGAGATCGCGAGGCCCAGCGACCAGCCGTTGTCGACCGTGCCCTGCGTGACACGCGCCTTGCACATGCCGCAGGAAGCGCCCCGACACTGGTGCGGCAGGATCACGCCCTGCGACAGCGCGGCGTCCAGGATGATCTCGCCCTCGGGCACACCGAAGCGCAGGGCCTCGTTGACGACGATCGTTCTGCTCATGTTCATGAATTTCATTCGGCCTAGAAGATCGGGATCACCTTCTCGGGATCGAACACCACTTCCTTGCCCTCGATGCCGACTTCGGGCAGCGCGGGGAATTCGATGCCGTAGGGATCGAGGTTGGCCTTCATCCGCAGTACGGCCGTTTTCCAATTGGCCTTGCGCTCGTCGAGCGTGAGGATGCCCAAGCCGGCGCTGCGCGCGACCTCGTCGATATGACGCTGCGCGGGGATGAAGGTGGGCGGCAGCTTCCAGAACTGCTCGGGCGGCTCATACAGAATGCCTGAGAGGAACACGAAACCTGCGCGCAGCTGGATGCTGATCATCTGCTTGTCGTCTTCGGTGAGCACCGGCAGCAGTTTCTGCAGCACCGCGAGGCAGATGCCCAGGTGGCGTCCCTCGTCCTGCCCGATGCGCTTGAATGCTTCCTTGAAAACCGGGATAGTGGTGCGCTGGTACATCCCGTGGAACAGCGTGCTCGAGGCCACCTCGCCGAACAGGAAAGAGGTGAACAGAATCGCGAGTGGGTATTTGTCGACGCCGTTCTTGAAGCCGGTCCAGTAGCGCGAGCCGTTGTAGTAGAGCCACTCGATGTTGTTGCGCGCCAGATGCCCGAGCGGCGTCTCGGGGACATAGCCGAGCGGGCCGCCGGGTGTGAGGCGCTTGATGGCGCGCCCGCAGACTTCCTCGTGGTTCATCTCGTCGCGCACGACCGAGAAGAAGCACTTGCGCACGGGGTCCTCTTCCTTGCTCTCGTAGGTGTGGATCATGGCGCGCGCAAACACCGAGGGCCCCGAGCCGTCGAACACGGCGAGTAGCGAGAACCAGTAGGCCATGGCGTAGCGCTGGTCGAGGCTGTAGTCCTCCGCGCGCAGCGTGTCCCAGGCCAGCGTGTGCGGCGACCAGCCCGGATCGCGCGCGGCGTCGTAGATGTCGTAGAGCTTGGGTGTCTGCACGTGCCACTCGAGGGGAAAGATGTTCGCCCCGTCGATGCCGGGCGCGGTCTCGATCTTGGCGAGCAGCGTCTGCGGATCGGGCATGGTGAGCACCTGTTCGGGCGGCGGGATCAGCGCGCGCGCGAGCGCGGCGGTGTCCTGGGAAGCGGGGGACGGGTTCATCGGGAATCTCTCCTTGTCATGTGTTCAGTTTTCAGGGGGTTGGTCATTGATTCGCCTTCCAGACGGCTTATCAATTGGTAAAGAAAGGACGTGTCCGCAAAGACATCCGCGCGGATGGTCCGCATGGTTGTGTGCGGTGCGTCATGCCGGATTAGCTTCTGCGGCGCTGCGCCTCAGCACGCGCGTGGCCTTGGCTTCGTAGCGCGGCAGTGCGCCCTCGTCGTGGCAACGCACTTCGCACGTGAGGCCCAGCCGGGCCTTGAGCCGAGCGCGCACCTCGCGCGCCAGTTCGTCGCCCGCGCAGGCAGCGCCAGGCACGCGCTCCACGGCCACTTCCATGTGGTCGAGCACGCTGCGCTCGCTGTCTATGTAGATCTGCCAGGCGTCCTTGGCCAAGCCCTCGACTCCGGCGATCACGTCCTCTATCTGCGAAGGATAGACCAGCACGCCGCGCACCTTGAGCATGTCGTCCGAGCGGCCAATGATGCGGCCTATGCGCGCATAGGCATGGCGGCCGCAGGCGCAACGGTAGGGCTGGGCGGAGCGGCGAACCAGGTCGCGCGTGCGCCAGCGCAGCACCGGGGAGGCCTCTTTGTCGAGGGTGGTGAAGACGATCTCGCCAACCTCGCCCGGCGCCACTGGGCGCAGGGTCTGCGGATCGAGGATCTCGCTGAGCACGCTGTCGTCATTGACCAGATGCATCTCGTCGTCACCGTGCGAATGCGCGCAGGAGACGCCGAGCACCGGCCCGCCGGCCTCCGTGGTGCCGTAGATGTTGTGCGCCAGAAAACCCTCGGGCATCAACGCCTCCATTTCGCTGCGGAAGGTGGCTGAGACCGACTGCCCGCCGAACAGCCCCACGCGCAGTGACCAGTCGCGGCGCGGATCGATGCCGGCCTTGTGCGCCTGCTGGATCAACGTCATCAGCCACAGCGGCGACATGGTCGTGACCGTGTGGCGGTGGTCGCGCAGCCACTGGACCATCAGTTCGCCACGGCCGGGGCCGACAGGAAAGTTGACCGCGCCATAGGCCTTGAGCGCCTCGTCCATCGAGCTGCCGCCGATCCACAGCCCGTAGCCATAGCCCTGGTAGACGCGGTCACCCGCGCGAACGCCCACCGTGCGGTAAATACGTGCAAGCTGGCGCACCAGCGTGTCTTCCCAGTCCTTGCGCGTGAAGCCGAACAGCACCGGCAGGCCCGTGGTTCCCGAGGTCGCGCAAAAGCGCACCACCTGCTCGAGCGGCACCGTGAGCAGCGGATACGGATAGAGCTCACGCAGGTGGCTCTTCTCGAGCAACGGCAGCGCCTGTAGCGCGGCACGGTCCTTCAGGTCGAGTGGGGAGGCACCGGCGGCCGCTAAATGCGCCCGCCACTGCGGCGAGTCGGCGAGCCGGCGGCCAAGCGCGGCGAGCTTGGCGTCCTGGCGCGACTGCAGTTCGTCGAGCGACAGGAAATCGTCGGCGGCATCGGCTGCGGCCTTCGCATTGCGGGATTCGGTCATGGGCGTCTCCTTGGTTCGTGGCAGTGGCCGCGCCTCAGGCGGCGAGGTAGCGGCGCGTCTGCAGCACGCGGAAGCGCGGGAGCACGAAGGCCGTGTCGCACAGCGCCGCATTGCCGGCCGCGTTGTGGCCGCTCACGTGCAGGTCGCTGAAGGCCGCGGACTGGTTCACGAGCACCGGGCCGGTCATGTCGAGCGTGAGGTGCACGCCAGCGTCGGCGGCCGCGTGCTTCACGCGGCCCACGAAGGCCTCGTCGCGCGAGTACACCGACCAGGTGATCGCACCGCGCAAGCGCGTGACCTCGTGCGCATGCCGCAGCGCTGCGTCCGCGTCCTCGGTCACGATCAGCAGGCTGATCGGGCCGAAGTGCTCGCGCGCGATGGTGTCGAGGGCTTCGGGCGGCACTGTGTACAGGGCCGGCGTGCGCAGCACCGCATCGGGCATCTCGGGATGCGCGAGCCGGCGCGAGACGAACGCCGGCTCGCCGATCGACGTGGCCTCGACGGCGCGCGCCTCGGTGGCATCACTTTGGATCGCGCCCAGCAATTCGACGGCGCGTACCGGATCGGCGACCAGCTTGCCCACGGCTGCGGCGAGGTCGGCCTTGAAATCCTCGACCGTCTTCGCCATGCCGTCCTGCAGTCGGATGCCCGTGCGCGGCAGGTACAGGCTCTGAGGCGTGGTGCACATCTGGGCGCTGTAGAGGCTCAGCGTGAGCGCAAGGTTGCGTATCAGGCCCGGGTAGTCGCCGGTGCTCTCGATCAGCACCGCATTGACGCCGGCCTTCTCGGTGAAGACATGGGCCTGGCGCGCGTGAGTCTCGAGCCACTCGCCAAATTCGGGACCGCCCGTGAAGTCGATCAGCTTCACGCGCGCATCGAGCGCAAGCGCCTTGGTCTTGGGCGCAACGCGCGTGTCGACCAGCAGTTGCACCACATCGGCGTCGAGACCCAGGCGCGCGAGCACGGTGCGCGCCGTATCAACGCACAGCGCGAGCGGCAGCACGGCTGTGGGATGCGGCTTCACGATCACCGGGTTTCCCGTGACCAGGCTTGCGAACAGGCCCGGATAGGAATTCCAGGTCGGGAAGGTAGCGCAGCCGATCACGGCTGCGATGCCGCGCGGCAGGATCTCGAAAGTCTTCTCCACGCGCAGCGGCCGGCGCGCATCGGGCTTCTCCCAGAGCACGCGCGCCGGATAGGCGCCCATCTCGCGCACGGCGATGGCCACGGCCTCGAGCGCGCGGTCCAGTGCATGCGCCGTGCCGGCCTGGAAGGCCATCGCGAACGGCTGGCCGCAGGCGTGCGTGCAGGCGAAAGCCATCTCGAAAGCGCGCTGCTGCAGCGCCTCGAGGATCTCGAGCGCCACCGCGGCGCGCTCGGCCGGGTCGAGCGCGGCCCATGCCGGCGCCACGGCTTCGGCGCGTGCGAGCACGGCGTCTACCGGCTCGTCGGCGTAGGCCGTGTCGAACGGCGCGCCGAAGGCGCTGCGTTCCTCACCGCGGATCGCGCCATCGCGCTGCATCCAGCGCGCGCGCACAACCGCCTCGCCGGCTTCGCGCGAGCCATCGGCATAGACGGGATGCGCCGGATCCTCGGGATAGGCGCTGTGGTAGCCGCGGCGGGCCACGGCGGCGATGGCATCGGCCAGGCGGCCGGCGTGTTTCTGTTGGAGGGCTTGGAGTTTCATGGTGGGTTCAGAGCGTGGCGGCGGTGCCGAAGATTGCAGTGCATTGGCTCGACATGTAGCCGCCCGGCGCGTGGGCCAGCGCGAGTTCGGCGCCGGCCACCTGGCGCGCACCGGCATCGCCGCGCAACTGCACCACGGATTCGATCGCGGTGTAGATGCCGAACATGCCTGGATGGCCGAGTGAGAGCCCACCGCCGTTGGTGTTCATCGGGAAATCGCCGCCCGGCGAGGTGCGACCGCCGTCGAGGAAGGCACCGCCCTCTCCCTTGGCGCAAAAGCCCGTGTCCTCGGCGAAGACGATCGGCATGATCGTGAAGGCGTCGTAGAACTGCACCACGTCGATGTCCTTCGGCCCGAAGCCGGCCTGTGCATAGGCCGTGGCCGAGGATGTTGCGGCTGCGGTGCGCACCAGGTCCGGCATCTGCGCGATGCTGCGGTGCGTGGCGGCTTCGCCCACGCCGAGAAGATATACCGGCTCGCGTCGAAGCTGTGCGGCGCGATCGGCCGAGACCACGACCAGCGCGCCGCCGCCGTCGGTCACGAGGCAGCAATCGCGCACGGTTAACGGATGCGCCACCGGCCGCGCCGCGATCACATCCTCGATGCACAGCGGCCCCGGATCTGGCGCGTCGGTGTCCAGCCGCGCCCAGTCGCGCGCGCTCACCGCCACCTGCGCGATCTGCTCGCGCGAGGTGCCGAACTCATGCATGTGGCGCTGCGCGACCATCGCGTAGGCCGCGAGCGGGCCCGGGTAGCCATAGGGCACTTCGTAGGGGTTGGGTTCGGAATGGGTCGCGAACTGTCCGCCCGCGGACTTCTGCGTGCTGCCATAGGCGATCAACGCGACCGAGCAGAGTCCGGCCGCGATCGCGGCTCGCGCGTGATTCAAGTGAGCGAGGAAGGCACCGCCGCCGACCTGGGTTGAGTCGGTGTAGCGTGGGCGCAGGCCCAGGTACTCGCACAAGCTGAGCGTGGGCATGAAGAGCTGAAGCCCGGCCGCGAACACGCCATCGACATCGGCCAACGAGAGCCCCGCGTCGTCGAGCGCGCGCACCGAGGCCAACGACATCGCGTCGAGAGGCGATGAAAGTACCGGCATCGTCGCGAAGCCGGTGCTGCCGATGCCAGCGATCGCGGTCGCGCCGCGCAGGTTCGTTGCCATCATGCGAGCGCTCCGAAGACCACGCGGTGCACATCGTTCCAGAGCTCGATGCGCGCGGCCACGCGCAGCCCGATGCGCAGTGAGCCGGGGGACGCATCGACCACCGTGGCCATCATGCGGAATCCCTCGTCGAGATCGACCAGCGCGATGTTGAACGAGCCGTCGCGCCGCTGCACCTCGGTGCACGCATGGACCGTACCCTTGCCACGGCTGGTGCGCCATTCGAGATCGCCGGGTCGTCCACCCGGTCCCACGGCCTGCGGCGGAAAGACCGCGCGACCCGCGCCGTGGTCGAACTGGTAGACCAGCCGGCCTTCGGCCAACGCGGCAAGGAAGTGGGCGCGCGGCGAACGCGCTGTATCAGGAGCGGGGGTCATAGCCATCGCCTAGCGTCCGATGAAGCGCGGCTTGCGCTTTTGCTGGAAAGCGCCGATGCCTTCGATGCCATCGGGTCCTCCCAACGCCTCGGTTTGCGCGATCGCCTCGAGCTCGAGCGTCTCTTCGAAAGAAAGCGCGCGCGACAGGATTCGCTTCGACGCAACAAAGGCGGCAGTTGGACCACCCGCGATCTCGCGCGCCATCTGCAGAGCGATCTCGTCCAGCGCTTCGGCCGCCACGCTTCGGTTGACGAGCCCCATCGCTGCGGCTTCACGCCCCGAGATCAGCCGCCCCAGGAATATCAGCTCGGCTGCACGATGCTGCCCGACGCGTTCGCGCAGGTGATGATGACCGCCTGAGTCGAGCACCGCGCCGATGTTGCGGAACGGACTGCCTAGCAGCGCATCGTCGGCAACGAGCGCGATGTCGCAGGCCAGCGCCAGCCCGAAGCCGAAGCCCAGCGCGGGGCCCTGCACCGCTGCGATCGTCGGCACCGGGCAGTCACGCACGGCGGCAAGGACCGGGTTGATCCGCTCGCGCAGGATCGCGAGCGTGTCGTCGGTCTCGGGATGCGTGTCCTTGAGGTCGCGTCCGGCGCAGAAGGCATGGCGTGTGCCGCGCACCAGCACCGCGCGCGCACCAGCGGACACCGCTTCGCCGATTGCGTCGGCGATCGCCGTCATCTCGTCGAGACGCAGGCTGTTCTTCGCAGCGGGTCGGTCGATCGCGACGACTGCGAGCGGCAGTTCCAGCGTCAGGCGCACCGCTTCGGTAGAGATCCCGCCGCTCATCGCGCAGCTCCCTGGAAAGCCATCAGGATGCGCAGTTCGCTGGCCATCAGCAGCAGCCCGTTTTGGTTGTGAACGTTCCACTGCAGCCGCAGCACCCCGTCGGTGGCGGGGCGCTTCACCGTCTTCTCGAGCACTGCGGCCTCGAGATGAATGGTGTCGCCGATGAACGCCGGCGCCGTGAATCGCAGCGCGTCGCTGCCGTAGTTCGCGACGATCGCCGGCGCAGCGGGCGGAATGCCGAGGCCGGCCGCATAGGCCAGCAACATCAGGCCGGGCGCGATGCGTTGGCCAAAGCGCGTGCGCGCCGCATGGTGCGCGTCGGTGTGCAGCACGTACCAGTCCCCGGTCAGCGCGCACCACTGAAGTATGTCGGCCTCTGTGAGGGTGCGTCCGCGCGAACGGAAGCTGGCACCCTCCTCGATCTGGTCGAAGTACTGCTCGAGAAATGCGCAGGTACTGGTGATATCGGTCGTTTGCAATTTCTTTATCCTTCCAGACGGAATATAAATGAAGGACAACATTTTGTGGCAGCTAGGGCTTACCCGCAGCCGGGCAACGCCGCCGAGCAGGAAGCAATGCGCCTCGCGCTATTCGTCGCTTGACGACTTTTCAGCGTTGCGCCGGTGGCCGTACCGCCAGGCGGCTAAGGATTCAGACGTGCGTGACGCCATGCTCGTCGCATCAAGCAAGCTCTCGTTTCGCTTGAAGCCGAACGAGGGCTTGAACCAGCCGCCAAGCCCGAATGCGTGCCGCCGGTGGTACGCCGGGCTGCGCGGTCTGCTCAAGCCCCGCGGGCTGAACGCGTAAATCCACTTGCTGTGCTGCAAAGCAGCGATGGCAGTTCTCGGTAGGCGAGGACCGCAATGGAGACGAGGGGTGCGCGTCTCCCCACTCGAAAGTTGGCTCGGTGGGCGGGAGGAGGCCCCCGGCTTCTACGTCGTCGCCGCTGCGAAGATGTGTTCCAACGAAGACGCTACACAATTCCATGCAAACACATGTCGGTCGCCTGATCGGCCAATGAATCAAGGCTAAGACGCCCTGTAGGTTGATACCAGGTGTAGGTCCAGTTCAGCATGCCATACATCAGCATTGCATGCGTGGTCGCCGCCTGACGGTCCTTGAATTTCTGGGCGTTGATCTCGCGCAGCAGCGCACACAGAAAGTTCACCAGCTTCTGCTCGTTGGCATTCACCTGCGCGCGCAGTTCATCCGGCAGGTGATAGACATCCTCGATCAGCACCGTGTGCCGGTCGCGCTGCTCGTAGTAGTACTTGAGGTGCGCGAGAAAGTAGTTGCGCAGCCGTGTACGCGGATCGATTGGAGCAGACACCAAGTCCGACGCGATCGCCACCAAGGCGCTCACATGGTTACCAAGCATCTCCGCAAGCATTGCTTCCTTCGAGGGGAAGTAGTGATACATGCGCGACTTCGACGCATTGCAGGCGGCGCCAATGTCGATGATGTTCGTGTTGCGAAAGCCGTTCTTGGCAAAGAGCGCCGCGGCCGCGTCGAGGATGGTGGCCCGGATGTCGTCAAAGTTGTCGGATTTGGTTCTGGCCATGTCGGCATTGCCCGCAAAAGAAAAATGCTTCGTTCGATGCACGCGCGTATTGCGCACGTTTCGTCCGCCCGCGCTCCACGCACTTGGGTAAAACAGCGAAATTTATTCCATCTGGACGGCCTACTCTAACCCAGGCCTTGCGGCGCTGAGCCGGCCCGAATCACGATCCACCCGAACCACGGAGTTGCGCATGAACCCGTCGAAACGCCACGTCCTCGCCTTGCTCGTCATCGCTACCCTCGCCGGCACACAGGCGCAGGCACAGGACGCGCCTGTACGCATCGGCGTCGCCGCGCCGCTGACCGGCGCCATCGCCCACCTAGGAAAGGACATGGAGAACGGCGCGAGGCTCGCCATCGAGGACCTCAATGCGCAGAGCCTCGCAATTGGCGGCCGCAGGCTGCGATTCGAGGCGGTGGTCGAGGACGACCGGGCGGATCCCGCCAGTGCCACCACGGTGGCGCAGAAGCTCGCCGACATGCGGGTGAATGGCATCGTCGGCCATCTCAACTCGGGCACGACCATCCCTGCGGCTCGCGTCTACAACGACGCCGGCATCCCGCAGGTCGCGCCAGCCGCGACCAACCCCCAATACACGCGCGCTGGGTACAAGTTCGCCGCGCGGCTCATGGCCACCGATGTGCAGCAAGCCGACGGCATCGCCGGCTACATCGCACGCACACTCAAGGCAAAGACCGCAGCGGTCATCGACGACCGCACCGCGTACGGGCAAGGCCTGGCCGACCAAGTGATCACGGACCTCGGCAAGGCAGGGGTGAAAATCATCAAACGCGAGTTCGGCACAGACCGCTCGACAGACTTTTCGGCCATTCTCACCACCCTGCGCGGGCTCAAGCCCGATGTGATCGTCTACGCCGGTGCCGACGCGCAGGCCGCGCTGGTCAACCGGCAGATGAAGCAACTTGGATTGACAGCCTCCTTCATCGCGGGCGATGGCGTGTGCACCAGCGAATGGAGCAAGCTTGCAGCCGGCACCAACGAGGGTGCCTACTGCTCGCAGGCCGGCGCGCCGCGCGAGGCCATGGTCGCCTTTGCGGACTTCAACCAGCGATATAAGGCGCGCTTCGGCGCCGACGTGATTGTGTTCGCGCCCTATGCCTACGATGCGGTCATGGTGCTGGTGGAAGCGATGAAGCAAGGCGGCTCCACTGATCCCTTGGTCTACGGGCCGAAGCTGACGAGCGTAAAGCTCACCGGCCTGATCGGTCCGATCGCCTTCGATGCACGCGGAGACAATCTCCGCGGTACGGTGACGATATATCAGGTGCGCGCGGGCAAGTTGGTGCCGGCACCATAGCAATTCTGCACGTGGCTCAAATTCGCAACTACCGGGACGTCGCTTGAATTCGAAGCCAAGCGAAAAGCTGCAGACAAGTTGGACACGCGCGCCGATGGATTCGCACCGCAAGCCACTCGGCGCGCTCGGTCACCTTGACGACTGAGGTGATCGAGCTGCTTTCACGGTGACCGCATCGAATTGGATGCGTGATCCAAACCGGTTCAAGCCCCGAACGCACCATCGATCGTGTGTATCGCCCCCGTGAAGAAGCCGGCTTCGGACCTTCGAGCAAGTAAACCATGCACGCCACTTCTTCCGCGGACTCCATACACCTGCTGAAATGTTCAGCGAATGTGTTGCATCGGCCGGTTGAATACGCTGCCGACTGTAGTCGAAGGAGGCCGAGGAGGCCCTGCCCGGGGCGGCTACACGGGACCCCTGCGGCGCAGTCCGCCATGTTTTCGGGTGCGATCCCGCGAGCGTGCATGGCGCAGGCCTACAGCGACGCGTCGCCCCGGAGGATACGAACGGAGGAACACAGAAAAAGGAGCTTCAGCCATGAGCCTCGAATCGACGATCAACGAGTTCAAGAAAGTGGACGCCGCGCGCGCAAACTACCCCGGCGAGCACCTGGTGGTGCTCGGCGCGGGCGTGTTGCTGCTGCTGGCGGCAGGCCGCAGCCGCTCGTTCCTGGCGCGCATCGTGGCAGGTGCGGCGGGCGGTGCGCTGATCGGGCGCGCAGCCAGCCGAACCGGCGGCATTGCGAAGCTGGCGGGTGCCTTGCAGACGGGAGGCCGGGCATGGCCGCGTCGCTGACACCTCGTGCCCGTCCGGTTGCCGGGCCCGAGCGCTTCTGGGCGCCGTGTCTGGCCGTGGCGCTGCTTGCCATGTTCCTCTTCTACGTGGCGCTGCAGGACTTGGTCCGCGAAAGCGCCGCGCGGGCACCGGTGCCGGTTGCCGTGATGCCCGCGCAGGTGGACGTGCGGCCGCCGCCCGGGATGGCCGAGCGTGCGCCGCAGGCGCCGCGGCCCGTGAGGACCTACGCGCTGGCAGTGGCCGACGCCCCGCAGCAGCCGGTGGTCGCAAAGACTGTCAAGACGGTCGAGGTGAGCAAGTGCGTCACGCTTTCGGGCGAGTCTGAATACTCCGACGGCCCTTGCCCCGAGGGGGCCCGCGCCACCAAGCTGCGCTTGCGCCAGGAATGACGCACCGTCCGCCGGCAAGGACCTCTTGGCTGCGTGACCTCCTCTTGGAGGAAGGCCCGTCCAGAGCCGTTGTCTGTCATCAGGGAATCCAGGTTCAGTCCAACTGAATCTTCAGGCTCTTGATGAGGGCCTCCATCTTTCGAGCCTCGCTGCGGGTGACCTCCCCGAACTGCTCTGGCGTGCCTACGACGATGTCCGAACCGATCTCCTTCCACTGCGCCCTGAATGCCGAATCCTGAAAGATTCCCCGGATCTCGGCGTTCAGCCGGTCGATGACTGGTTTCGGCGTGCCGGCTGTGGTCGAGATGCCGTGCCATGCGTAGTAGTCGAAATTCGGGTAGCCAAGTTCGCTGACCGACGGAATGTCCGGCAGTTGTTCGGAACGGCTCCTGGTGGTCACGGCAAGCGCGCGGAGCTTGCCAGACCTGATGTGCGGCATCGAGCTGCCAAGAATGTCGAACATGCTGGTGACCTGGCCACCTATCAAATCCACGATAGCGGGCGCCGCGCCTTTGTACGGAATGTGCGTGATATCGACCTTGACACCGTCCTTGAACAGTTCTCCGCCGAGGTGCTGCGGAGTTCCATTGCCCGCCGAAGCAAACGTGACTCGGTTGGCCGGCTTCCTGGCGTACTCCACATAGTCCTCGAAGGACTTGAGAGAGCTCGATGCCGATACCTCCAGTACCAGGGGAAACTTCGAGATTTGGACGATCGGAGTCAGGTCCTTGATCGGGTCGAAGCCCAGATTCTTGTAGAGATACTGGTTGACCGAAAGGTTTCCGCTGGCGGCCAGCAAGATGGTGTAACCATCGGGCTTCGCCCGGACGACCTGCAAGGTTCCGATGTTGCCGCTGGCGCCAGCCTTGTTGTCCACGATGACGGGCACGTTCAAGCGCTTCGACAGGGGCGTGGCAATCAGCCTCGCCATGATGTCCGTCGGCCCACCAGGCGGAAAGGGGACGACAAAGGTAATGGCTTTCTCCGGCCATTTTCCTTGCGCCATGACTGCGATCGGCAGCAGCATCGCGGCGAGCAGAGTGAGTCTTCTCATGGTTTTGTCTCCAGTGATTCGGTCAGTGATTTCAGCGCGTGTCGTGGGAATGAATCTGCAGCGCTTCGAGAAACCGCGACACCATGTTGTAGGCGGCAATCGTGGCTGTGAGTTCGACAAGTTGCTGTGGTGCGAAGTGCGCCGCGACGGCCGCGAAAACTTCATCGTCGACCTGCACCTGTCGTGTCATCGCATCCACATACGCCAGCACCGCTCTCTCGATCGGTTCGAACAGCGGGCAATGGGGCCAGTCGGCCAAGACTGCCAGCTTTCCCTCCGAGACCCCTTCGCTCAAGGCGATCGGCGCATGCTGGTCGGCCTCGTAAGGTGCGCGATTCAGCAATGCAACGCGCATGATGACCAGCTCGCGCAAGGCTCCGTCCAGGCTTGATTTCTGTCGAATGGAGGTGAGATATGCGAGCCAACCATCGGCAACTGCAGGGCTGTGCAGAAGCATCTGGTACAGGTGAAGGACGCTGCCGCGTTGGGCGATCATCTTGTCCACCAACGGACGCACGGCGCCAGTCTGCGTGTCGGCGTAGGGAATGCGGGCCATGTATGAGTTGTCGTGATTCTTGAATGGCGGCAATGCTATCCATCGGCGATCTATCGGTGAAGTTCCATATTTCTATTGATATATAGAATTCTGGAATGAATGTTTCCCCTCGACACCTGCGCATGTTTTTGGCCTTGGCGGAGTCGCTGAACTTCAGCAAGGCGGCGGAACAGTTGTTCATGACGCAACCCAGTTTGAGCAAGGCTGTTCGGGACTTGGAGGAGTCCTTGGGGCTACCGCTGTTCGAGCGCACCACGCGCCATGTTCGGCTGACAGCGGGCGGCGCGCAGCTCGTGGCGGTGGCGCGCAGTGTGGTGGGCGAGTACGACGCCGGTCTCAAGCGACTGCAATCCTCGGCGGAGAGCGAGGCACGACACCTGTCGATCGCGGCGTTTCCCTCTCTGGCCAGCGTGCTTCTACCCCAGGTGTGCGCCGCGCTGGAAGCACGCCACGCCGCGTCCCGCATCACCGTCAATGACTGCAGCAACACCACAGCTGTGGGACAAGTGCTGCGCTACCAGGTGGACTTTGCGCTGGCTTCGATCGCGCCCTCTCATCCAGACCTTCACTACGAGGAAGTGGTCCGGGACCGTTTTGTCCTGCTGGCCGGCCGACGGTGGAGGCGGAAGTTGAATCCTGTCGTGTGCCTGGAGGAAATGATTTCGCTGCCGCTCATCACAATGACGGACAACAGCACGGCAATGCGCTACATCAGCGCCGCCTATCTGCAGCGCGGCATTGAATTCCGACCGAAGATGCAATTCGATCAACTGGGTACCGTGGCCGCGTTCGTGACTGAAGGTTTGGGAGTCGCGGTGCTTCCCTATTTGGCGGCCATGCCGTTGCTCCGACTACAGAAGGTCGACATCGAGGATGGGCCCCTGCGTTCGATCGGAATCGTCACGCGACGCTTGGGCAACCCGACGACGATCGCAGTCGATGCCATGGCGGAGGTTCGCCGAACATTCGAGGAACTGGTCCTGCAAAACCCGGAACGGCTGCTTGCACCTACAAAATCCACGCGCCGGGCAAATTCTTGATTAGTGCCGATCGGGCGCATGAAGCACTGGTTTATGTAGAGCTTCTCCCGATATCGCATGCCGGCTCCACTCAGAGTCGACTAACAGCAACACTTGCAAATAGGATTAAAGTCGCGCCCTGGACTCACATAAATTAGGTATACCCATGGCTCAGAAAAGCTACGCGCAAATTCAGAAGCAGATCGAGGCACTGCAACGGCAAGCCGACGAGCTTCGAGCCCAGGAGATCGAGGGCGTCGTCGCCCGTATCAAAGAGGCCATTGCCCATTACGGGTTGACTGCTAGGCAACTCGGCTATGGCGACACACCGCGAAAGGCAAAAAAGGGTGACGCGCGCAATGCGGGCTCCGCCGATGCTCCGGCCTATTCGGACGGCCTCGGCAACACCTGGGGCGGCCGCGGCCCACGCCCACAATGGTTGAAGGCGGCGCTGGCTGCCGGCAAGTCACTCCAGGACTTCGCGTCGCCCAGCGGGGCTGCGCCTGCAAAAGCAGTGAAGACACCCAGGAAGGCCAAAGGCGCGCCTGCCAAAAAGCGCAGCGCCACGGCATATCGCGATGAAGCTGGAAACACGTGGTCCGGCTTCGGCCCCAAGCCCCGCTGGCTGAAAGAAGCACTGGCGGCCGGGAAGACATTGGAGCAATTGGCCGCAATGGGCGCGTGACGCGAGCTCGGGAGCGAAGAAGCAGGCCGACGCTGTCGTAGCCTCTTGTATCGCGCCCCCAACCACATGCACAGCTTCTGGCAGGCGTTCACCTCGTTGGGTGACAGCGGATTTCTCTTGCCTGTCGGGCTGCTGATGGCGCTGTGGCTCTTCCTTGGCAAAGGCTCGCGTACGGCTGCCCTGCACTGGGTCCTGATGTTTGGCGCCTGCGGGCTCATCGTCATGCTGTCGAAACTCGCCTTCATGGGCTGGGGCATCGGCAGCGCAAAGTTCAACTTCACCGGCTTCAGCGGCCACACTGCGCTGTCCACGAGCGTATGGCCTGTACTGCTGTGGATGGCTGTGCCGCACATGACGCAACGGCGGCGACTGATCGCCGCAGCGCTGGGCTGGTGCTTGGCCATCAGCATTGGCATCTCGCGCCTGGCGCTGGAGGTGCATTCGAATTCGGAGGTCATCGCGGGTGCCGCGCTGGGCACCATTGTCAGCGCCGGCTTTTTGTGGTGCCACAGCCGGCTGGTTTCTCTTCCTCGAGGCAGGCAGTGGCCGCTGATTGCCATGGTCTTGCTGATTGCCCTGCTTTTGCAGGGGCGTCCGGCGCCGACCCAGGACGCTCTCGAGGTGATTGCGGCCAAGCTGGCAAACCGGGAGCGTCCCTACACCCGGCATGACATGCTGGCCAACTCCCCGGCCTCACCGGGCTGATGCGTCATGCAGGCAGCGCAGTACGGGCCTACTGCTTGACTTGACTATTGGATGAGGAGTCTGCTGGAGCCCTCTGCGCGGCGGCCGCCGCTTCGGCTTCTTTTTCCTTCTTGTTGGCCATATGCCGCCCGACCACGCAGCCGCCAGCAGCGCCAAGAAGACCGTGATGCCCCGCAACATGGCCGCCCACGCCGCCTACCACCGCACCCTTGATGCAGCCTTTGGCGTCTGCGGTGCCGGCCATGGTGAGCAATGCAACGGCGGTCGTCGCCGCAATCAAAGCGAATGAAGTCTTCATGACAGGTCCTTGTGTTGTTGATGGTTTAGGAACCACTCACACTAGCTGCTTCCGACGCTTGCAGCGTACGCGGCGGCGGCATCCATCTGTAGGCCAGTTTCGGCTTACCCGCGGAGTTGGCTTTACGGCGGCGCGTGGCCGAATCCATCGACTGACAGATCGCGCTTCTCCGATCACGTGGCGCGAGCCCTTGCTGGGCTTCTGAGCAGGCTCGCCGCACTCCCCATCAACGCAGCCAGAGCCGCAATCGCCAGGCCCCAGTGCACTGCGCCGTGGGACGGCAGCATCCCGAACATCAAGCTCATCAGCAAGCTGCCGAGCGTCAACCCCGTGAGCCGTGCGGTGCCTTGCGCGCCACCGGCCGCGCCGCTGCGATCCTTGGGTGCCGAGAGCAACATGTTCTGGTTGTTCGGTGTCTGAAAGAAGCCGAAACCCAGGCCGGCGAGGCTCGTGAACACGGCGATCGGCAGGACCGGGTTTCCGTGCAGCGGCCACAGGGCACACAGGGCCAGGCCGCTTGCGAAGCACGCGCTTCCGGCCGCGCACAGCCATGCAGTCGGCACGCGCTGGGCCAGGCGTGCCGACAGCGGCGCGGCCAGCATCACCGCCAGGGGCCACGGGGTCATCAAGAGCCCGGCGGTCACCGCGCTCTGACCCAGTTCGTGCTGGATATAGAACGGCAGCGCCACGAGGCTGGCCATCTGGCCTGTAAAGCAGCAGACGGAGGCAATCACCGAGATCCGGAAGGAATGCACGCGCAGCAGGTCCAACGGAACCAGCGGCGCCGCCTTCGGCATCTCGCGCCGTACCAGCAGGACCATGCAAAGGGCCGACATGGCAAGCAACGCGCCGCCGTGCAACGGATGCACCACCAGCCGGTCACTCCCCAGCACGAAGGAGGCGAACATGACCGCGTTGAGCGCAATGCTCCACACGTCGATGCGACGCACCGAGCGCGGCGGGCTCGGCAAGCCCGCGCAGGCTGCGAGCACAACGAGGCCGATCGGCAGATTCACGGCAAAGAACCAAGGCCAGCTTGCCGCGGAGAGTATGAAGGCGCCCAGGGTAGGCCCCGATGCGGAAGCGGCCGCGACTGCGAGTGCATTCCAGGCGATCGAGCGCGCCAGCAATCGATGCGGATAGGTGAAGCGCAAAAGCGCCAGCCCGAGGGGCATCACGGCTGCACTGCCCAAACCCTGGAGGCACCTCGCGGCCACGAGCCAAGGCAACGACGGCGCCACCGCGCACAACACCGACGCCGCGGTGAACAGCGCCACACCACCGGCAAAGACCCGCCTATATCCGAACCGCTCCCCGACAGCGGAAGCCGGCAACAGGAACATGACCACGGCCAGCTGGTAGGCCGTGATGATCCAGACGGCATCGGCGGGTGTCGCCTGCAATTGCTGCGCAATGCTTGGCAGCGCGATGTTGGCGATTGCGCCATCGAGCACCACCAGCACGCCTGCGCCCAGGATCGCGGCGACGGCTGCGTAGCGCCGCGGCAGAGGCAGGCCATCGGCATCGTGCACGGCATTCAGGTCGTTCGCCTCCCGGCCTTCGACGGCGCTAGCGATGGTGGAGGAAGGGTTCGGTCGAAGCGTGGGTGACAACATGATTGGACAACTGGAAGGGTCACGCTCTATTGCGCCAGGCCAGCTTAGGACTGCACGCACGGCTTGCACAGCGCGCGGCGCGCAGCTTGTCCCTGCATGGGGCGCCTGTCGAAATCCTCGCGGCCGTGCTAGGTTCGGGCATGCCGACAGAAGCCGACCTGAACCTGCTGTTTGCGTTGAACGCACTTCTTTCCGAGGGCAGCGTCGCGAAAGCCGCCGAGCGCCTGGGCCTGAGCGAGTCGGCAATGAGCCGCGCACTCGCGCGGTTGCGGGAATCGACCGGGGACCAGCTCCTCGTGCGCGCGGGCCGCGCAATGGTGCTCACGCCGCATGCGCTGACGCTTCGCGACCGCGTCAGGGACTTGGTGCAGGAGTCGCGCGCGGTGCTTCAGACCGCTGGCGCGAGCATGGATCCCCGCACGCTCCGGCGCCTGTTCACCATACGGGCCAACGACGGCTTCATCGAGGCCTTCGCGCATCGGTTGGTGGCTCGCGCCGCACACGATGCGCCCGGCGTTCGCCTGCGCTTCGCGCCCAAGCCCGACAAGGACGTTCGCCCGCTGCGCGAGGGACTGCTCGATCTGGATGTCGGCGTTCTCGGCGATTCGGGTCCGGAGGTACGCGTGCAGGCGCTCTTTCGCGACCGATTCGTCGCGGTGGTGCGCCAAGGCCACCCTCTGCTCGCCGAACCCGAGATAACTGCAGAACGCTACGCCGCCTGCGACCACGTGGTCACTTCGCGCCACGGCCGGACCGAGGGACCGGTGGACAACGCGCTTGCAGCGATGGGCCTGGTTCGCAATACCGCGGTAGTAGTGCCGAGCTTCAGCACAGCCCTGTCGATCGCGGCCGAGACCGACCTGGTTGCATTGATACCGTCTTCGTACTTTGAACACCTGAGGACGCGGGGCACGCTGTGCTCGTTCCCGCTGCCGGTACCCACGCAGCAGATCACCGTCTCGCAGATGTGGCATCCGCGTCTTGACCGCGATCCTGCGCATCGGTGGCTGCGCGGACTGGTGCTGGAAGTCTGCCGGCCGCTCGATGAGCCACCCAAGTAGACAACATGTACATCGCCCGTTAGCTACAACGCATCCAGCCGCTCGCGCAGCTGCCCAGCCTGCGTGCGCAAGGCCTCGCGCTGCGTGTCGGGCATCTTTTGCAGTTGGCGGTAGACGAGGGCAAGGCGCGGGTTGCCTTCCAGCGCGGGGGCGTGGCGCTCGAAAAAGTCCCAGTACAGCGCGTTGAAGGGGCAGGCACGTTCGCCGGTTTTCCGGGCCGGGTCGTAAGCGCAACCCTTGCAGTAGTCGCCCATGCGCTGCAAGTAGGCGGCGCTGCTCACATAGGGCTTGGTGGCGATCAGGCCGCCATCGGCGCGCTGGCTCATGCCCAGCGTGTTGGGCAGCTCCACCCACTCGAAGGCGTCGATGTAGATGCCCAGGTACCAGCGGTGCAGCGCCTGCGGCTCCAATCCGGCGAGCAGCGCGAAATTGCCGATCACCATCAGGCGCTGGATATGGTGGGCATGGGCGGTCTGCAGCGACTGGGTGATGGCCAGGTGCAGGCAGCGCATGCGCGTGTCGCCGCTCCAGAACCACTGCGGCAGCGGTGCGCGATGCGCCAGTGCGTTGTGCTCCTCGTACCCCGGCATGTGTGCCCAGTAGATGCCGCGCACGTATTCGCGCCAACCCAGGATCTGGCGCACGAACCCCTCCACGGCCGCCAACGGCGCCTGGCCAGCGCGCCAGGCGCTCTCGGCGCGCTTCACCACTTCCAGCGGATGCAGCATCTTCACGTTCAGTGCGAACGACAGCAGCGAATGGAACAAGCGCGGTGCGCTGCTGGCGAGAGCGTCCTCGTATTCCCCGAAATGCGGCAGTGCCGTGGCTATGAAGGCATCCAGGCAGGCCAGGGCTTCATCGCGGTTCAGGGGCCAGCGCAGGACAGCGGCCTGCGGGTCGCCAAAACTCGCGACACCCGCGCGTTGAACCATGTCCCACAGGACGCTGTGGTCGTGCTGGGGGCGCCAATCGGCGGGCTCGGGCGGCGTGCCGGGCCAGCGCTTGCGGTTGTCGTGGTCAAAGTTCCATTGCCCGCCTTCGGGTTCGCCGCCGGCATCCAGCAGCACCTGCCAGCGACGCCGCATATGGCGGTAGAAGTGCTCCATGAGCCATTGCTTGCGGCCGCGCATCAGCGCTGCGAGCTCGCCGCGCTGTGTCAGGAAATGCTCGCTGTCGACCACTTCCCAGGTCTGGGGCTGTGTAGCGGCCCATTCCAGCAATTGCGCATCCAGCCGCCATTCGTCGGGTTGTTGCCACTGGACCTTCTGGGCGCCGTAGTGCGCGGCCAGCGCCGCCAGGTTGGCAGGAATGGACTGCCGGTTGCTCGCGTCGTCCAGCGCCACATAGCGCACGCGGTGCCCGGCGGCGCGCAGCTGGCGCGCGAAGTCGCGCATGGCGGCGAATATGGCCAGGATCTTCTGGGCATGGTGGAGCACGTAGTCGGTTTCCTGGCGCACCTCCATCAGCACGTAGACCACCTGCGGATCTCGTTGGGCAAACCAGCTGTGCCCGGCGTTGAGCTGGTCGCCCAGCACCAGGCGCATGGTATGGGTGGGACCGTTCATGCGTTGCCCCACAGGCGTTGGCAGGCTTTGTCGTGAGCCAAGCAGTTCGCGAGCACTTGGCGCAGTCGGACGCTCAGATGGCCGGTGGCGGTGCTCATGGCGGCGTGCCCTGCGGTTGCGGGCTTGCGCGGTTGCGGCGGCAGCGCTCGGAGCAGTACTTGACTTCGTCCCACACCTCGGCCCACTTTTTACGCCAGGCAAAGGGCCGGCCGCAGCACAGGCAGAGTTTTTGGGGCAGATGCGGTTTGCGATGCATGGCTCATGAATTCAGGCTCTGCTGTCGGAGGTCGGGTGCGGCCTGTTGGTGTCCTGGCTGCAGCCTGGGGAACTGTAGCAGCGTGCCGCGGGCAGGAGCCTGATCGTGGGCATCGGCGCGGATGCCCTTGCAGGCCTTGTCCCAGCTTTGCCCAGCGCTGGCTCGACCGACTCCGCTGTTGAAAAGAGACGAATTGCCTCAGGCAGCGGCCTCGGCCACGGCGTCGTTGCCCGCCACGCCATCGCCGAAATAGAAGGACTGGATGTCGGCGCGCCGGCGCAGGGCCTGCGCCTCGCCGTCGAGCACCGCCACCCCCGCGTCGAGCACGGTGGCGCGATCGGCGTACTGCAACGCCACGGTCGAGTTCTGCTCGGCCACCAGGATCGATAGGCCCTGCTCGCGGTTGAGCCTGCGCAGCTGCTCGAAGATGTCGCGCACTACGAGCGGCGCCAGCCCCATCGATGGCTCGTCGAGCACCAGCAGTCGCGGCCTCGACATCAGCGCGCGGCCGATGGCGGTCATCTGCTGTTCGCCGCCGGAGCTCAGTCCGGCGAGCACGCGGCGCTTCGCCTTCAGGCGCGGAAAGATCTCGTAGACGCGCGCCAGGTCGTCGGCGGCTTCGGCGCGCCGTGCGCTGCGCCCGAGCGCGCCGGTCAGCAGGTTCTCCTCCACCGTGAGCGAGCGGAAGCAGTGGCGGCCTTCGAGCACCTGCACCAGGCCCAGCCGAACAAGGTCGGCCGTGGCGGTGCGGCCCACGTCGTGCCCGTCGAACACGATGCGCCCGGCGGTGACCTGTCCGCGCTCGGCCGGCAGCAGGTTCGACACCGCCTTCAGCGTCGTCGACTTGCCCGCCCCGTTGGCACCCAGCAGCGCATGGATCTCGCCTGGGCGCACCGACAGGCTCACGCCGTGCAGCGCCACGATGGAGCGCTGGTACGCCGCCTCGACGGCCTCGATGCGCAACAGGGCGGCTTCCACTTCAGCTCCAGGCATGGAACGGCGGCTTCACGCCGTTGAGGAAGTAGTTCCCCACGATCGCGTACTTCCAGCGCACCGGATCGTGCAGCGTGTGCGTGCGCGCATTGCGCCAGTGCCGGTCGAGGTTGTACTGGCCCAGCGTGGAGCGGGTGCCCGCGAGTTCGAACAGCTTGTTGGTCGCAAGGATCGCGATCTCCGTGGACAGCACTTTGGCCTCCGCCGTCGCGACCTGTGCCGCCGCCACGCTGTCGGCGTCCGGAGCCGCCACCGCGCGGTCGATGGCGCGCCCGGCGCGCTCCAGCAGGGCCTCGCTGGCATGCAGCCGGATCTGCAAGTCGCCGACCGCCTGGATCGAGTACGGGTCTTCCCATGCATGGTCGCGCTGGCTGTCGATCCACGGCCGCGTCTTGGTGCGGATGAAATCGACCGTCTCCGCGATGGTGCCGCGCGCAATGCCCACGTCGACTGCTGCCTGGATGATCTGGAAGATCGCGCCGTCGGCCGAGGGCGCGTCATAGCCCTTGTACGCCGGAATCAGGTGCGTCTTCGGCACCTTCACCTGGTCGATGAGCACCGTGCCGCTGAGCGTGGTGCTCTGGCCGAAGGCGGACCAGTCGTCGATCACCGTGAGGCCCGGCGCGTTGCGCTCGGCCACCACGTACCAGGTGTTGCCCTGCTCGTCGTTGGCCACGATGGGCACGTAGTGCGCGAGCAGCGCGCCGGTCGAATAGAACTTCTTGCCGGTCACCACCACATGGTCGCCCGCGTCGGTGAAGCGCGTCTCGAAGTCCGCCGCGCGCTTGGAGCCGGATTCGGAGAAGGCATTGCCCCATCGCACGCCGCGCAGGAAGTCGGCGAAGAACAGCTTCTGCTGCGCCGCGTCCGACACCGTGCGCACCGCGGCGACGAAGCCCAGGTGGTTCTGCGTGATCTGTCCGAGCGACGGATCGGCCGCCGAGATGATCGCGATCACCTCGGCCAGCGTGGCATACGAGACCTCGGCACCACCGAAGGCCCGGGGCACGTTGATGGCCCAGAGGCCGCTTTGCGAATACGCGTCGATCTCCTCGACCGGCCAGCGCCGCAGGCGGTCGCGCTCGGAGGCGCCCACGAGCAGCTTCGCGGCGATCGCATGCGCCACGGCAATGGCTTCGGCGTCGTCGCGGATCACAAGCGCGGGCGTGTCGGAAAGCGGCAGCCCGGGCACCGGGTCGTTGGCTGCGGCAGGTGCGGATGCGGAGGGTTGGAGAACAGCGGACATCGGTTTGCCTTTCAGGAATGTGCGTAGGGGCTCAGTCGTCGATGCTCTTGCGCACCTTGAGGTTCTTTTCCTTGGCATAGGCCAGCGAAGACTTCTCGATGATCGGGCGCAGCAGCTTCCAGTCCGGTGCGATCCAGTCCGAGACCACGTTCCACTTGCTGCCGTCCCACTGCTGGAAGGCCACGCGGCCGTCGCCCTCGTGGTTGTCCCAGGTGACGTTGATCGAATGGAACAGGCCCTTGGCGCCGAGCGCGGCGGCGCGCGCCTCGTCGATCTTCAGGTTCTCCAGGCCCCAGCGGACCTCGTCGCCGGTGAGCGTGCGCTTGCCGAACCTGGCCTGCGCGATGCGGATGGCCTCCACGTTCAGGATGCCGTTGAGCACGCCCAGGTTGTGATAGACGCTGCCGATGCGCTTCGGATCCTGCAGGTTGCCCTTGCCCGCGCCGTACACGGTCTTGGTGATCTCCTGCAGCACCGGGTACTGCGCGCCCGCTGCCACGGTGGTGATAGCCACGTAGCCCTTGGCGGCGTCGCCCGCGGGGATCACGTCTTCCTCGGAGTTCGACCAGACGTTGCCCACGATGTGATCGACCGGAAAGCCCGTCTTCTGCGCGGTCTTGAGCGCCACCGGGTTCATCACGCCCCATCCGCGCAGCACCACGTAGTCGGGTTTCGCGCGGCGGATGGCGAGCCACTGCGACTGCTGCTCGTTGCCCGGGTGCGGCACCTCGATCTGCTGCAGCGTGAAGCCGTACTTTTTGGCGAGCAGTTCATAGATCGGGATGGTCTCCTTGCCGTAGGGCGAGCCGTGGTACAGCACCACGATCTTCTTGCCCTTGAGCTTGTCGGCACCGCCTTCCTTGCCCGCGATGTAGTTCACGATGCCCGAGGTTTCGCTGTACGGATTGAGCAGCAGCGGAAAGATGTACTTGAAAACGCGCCCGTCGGTGGTGTCGGTGCGCCCGTGGTTGATCGTGAGCAGCGGCACCTTGTCGGCCGTCACGCGGTCGATCAGCGCATACGCGATGCCGACCGACAGCGGGTTCCAGGTCGCGATGCCGGGGCGCTGCTTGAGGCGCTCGTACACCTCCACACCGCGTTCCACCTCGTACTGCGTCTCGCCCTCCTCCCAGGTCAGCTTGACGCCGCCCACGCCGCCGTCGCGCGTGTTGACGAGGTTGAGGTAGTCGATGAAGCCGCCGAAGAAGCCGGTGCCGCCGGCCGCGTAGGGGCCGACGCGGTAGCTCTGCAGCGGAAAGAACTGTTCGTTGGCGTCGGCATGCGCCGCCTGCAGGCCGCTTGCGGCCAGGGTGACGGCCAGGGCCGCGGTTTTCAGGTGCTTGATGAAGGACATGGTGGCGAAGACTTTGAGGATGCGATGGGAAAAGGAAAAGCGTTCCGGGCTCAGGCCGGCGAGACCCGCCTGCGCGCGCGGTCCCAGAGGGCGGCGAGCCCCCGTGGCTCCACGGCCAGGAAGAAAATGATCAAGGCGCCCAGCACGATGCGCTGGCTCATGTCGAGCACGCCCGAGTCGAAGCGCCCGCCGAACAGGAAACCGCCCGCGCGCGAGAGCAGCAGCGGGAACACCACGATCAGCGCCGCGCCGAGGAAAGCGCCGCGGATGGTCGCCAAGCCGCCGATGATCACGATGAAGAGGATCTGGAACGAGCGGTCGAGGTTGAAGCCCGCCGGCTCCACCGTGCGCAGATACACGAAGCCCCACAGCACGCCCGCAACGCCGACGATGAACGAAGACACCGCGAAGGCCAGCAGCTTGGTGCGCAGCACCGGCACCCCGATGACGCGCGCGGCCAGCTCGTTGTCGCGCACCGCGATGAAGTGGTGGCCGGCCTGGGTGCGCACGAGGCGCCATGCCAGCAGCGTGAGCACCGTGACGATGCTCAGCGAGAAGATGTAGCGGCCCACCGGCGTGTCGAACACGATGCCCGCCACCTCGAGCGCCGGCGCATCGATCACGCCGGAAGCGCTGTCGTTGCTGAACCAGCCGAACTTGGTGAGCGCCCATTGCACGAAGAACTGCGCGGCCAACGTCGACACCGCAAGGTAGAAACCGCGCAGCCGCAGGCTCGGCAGGCCGAACACCAGGCCGACGGCCGTGGCGGCCAGCCCCGCGAGGCCGATGCTCACGAGCAGCGGCAGCCCCTCCACGCGCAGGTTGAAGTTGTAGGCGGCGAAGGCGCCCACCGCCATGAAGGCCGCGGTGCCCAGCGACAGCTGGCCCGCGTAGCCGGTCAGCAGGTTGAGGCCTACGGCCGCGAGCGACAGCGCCAGGAACGGAATCAGCAGCGCGTCGAACACATAGCCGGACGCGATGAACGGCACCACGCCGAAGGCGATGACCAGCACCGCCAGCGGCCAGGTCCATGGGGGCAAGGAAAGGGTACGCATGGCTCAGGCACGCTCCACCAGTTTCTGCCCGAAGAGACCGCTCGGGCGGATCAGCAGGAAGGCCAGCGCCGCGACATAGGCGAACCAGCTCTCGATGCCACCGCCCACGAACGGCCCGATGTACACCTCGGCCAGTTTCTCCAGCGCGCCGATCACCAGCCCGCCGACGATCGCGCCGAGGATCGAATCGAAACCGCCCAGCACCAGCACCGGCAGCGCCTTCAGCACCACGAGCGAGAGCGAGAACTGCACGCCCAGGCGGGCGCCCCACAGCAGCCCGGCCACCAGCGCGATGACGCCGGCCGCGGCCCACACCGTCGCCCAGATGCGCGGCAGGCGCAGGCCCACCGCGATGGCCGCGTAGGTGTCGTCCGCCACCGCGCGAAACGCCAGCCCCACGCGGGTGTAGCGGAAGAAGACCGACAGCAGTGCGACCATCACGCCGGCCGTCGCGGCCGCGAACAGGTCGAAGGTCGAGACCATGATGCCCAGGAACTGCAGCGGCTCGTCCGCGATGCCCAGCTCCAGCGCGTGTACCTGCGTGCCCCACACCAGCTGCGCCACGCCCTCGATCACATACGACAGGCCCAGCGTCGCCATGAACAGCGTGATCGGCGGCTGGTTCACCAGCGGGCGCAGCACGGCGCGCTCGATGGTCAGGCCCAGCAGCACCATCAATGCAAAGGTCAGCGCCAGGGCGAACGCGAAGGGCACGCCGCGCTCGACCAGGCTCACAAAAGTGAGCGCGGCGAACAGCAGCTGCGCGCCCTGCGCGAAGTTGAGCACGCCCGATGTCTTGTAGATCAGCACGAAGCCGATGCCCACCAGCGAATACATCACGCCAGACAGCAGGCCGCCGATGAGCACTTCGGCGAAGAAGCTCAGGTCGCCGGCGTCCATCAGGCCTGCCCCTCGTGCGTGTCGTGGGCCACGCCCAGGTAGGCGTCGATCACGGCCGGGTCGCTGCGCACCTGCGCCGGCGTGCCGTCGGCGATCTTGCGGCCATGGTCGAGCACCGCCACGCGGTCCGACAGGCCAAGCACCACGCCGATGTCATGCTCGATCAGCAGGATGCTGGTGCCGAACTCGTCGCGCGCGGCGCGCACGAAATGCGCCATCTCCCGCTTCTCGGTGACGGTCATCCCGGCCATCGGCTCGTCGAGCAGCAAGAGTCGAGGCGAAGCGACCAGCGCGCGCGCCAGTTCGACGCGCTTCTGCAGGCCATAGGCCAGCGTGCCGGCCAGCCGATCGCGCACGGCGCCCAGGCCGAGAAAGCAGATGATCGCGTCGGCCCTGGCGCGCGCATCTTCGCGTTCACGACGCGCGCGGCCCAGTCCGGTCAGTTGCTCGATGAAGGTGGAGCGCGCCGCATCGACGCGGCCGAGCACGATGTTGTCGCGAACGCTCAGGCCCTTGAACAGCGCAAGATTCTGGAAGGTGCGGGCGATGCCCAGCCGCGCCAGCCGCGCCGTCGGTACATGGCCGAAGCCGCGTGCGCCGATCCATACGCGCCCGCGCTCGGGCCGGTACAGCCCGCTGATGACGTTGACCAGCGAACTCTTGCCGGCGCCGTTGGGGCCGATCACGGCGCGTATCTCTCCCTTCGCTATCAACAGATCCACGCCCGACAGCGCGGTGACGCCGCCGAAGGACAGGTCGATGCCCTCCAGCCTCAGCACGGCCGCGGTCGCGGTGTCTTCCCCCGCCGCAGCCGCACGACCCGCCGGCACGAAGGCCACCGGATCGACACCGAGCGAGACAGGCCCCGCGTCGAAGAAAAGATCGGGCACCACGAGGCTCACGCCACGGCTTCCAGTGCCGCCTGGCCCGGCTTTTCTCCGCGGGCGGCCTGCTGCGCTTCGAGCTTGCGCACCAGCGGCAGCACCTTCTCGCCGAAATACTCCACCTCTTCGATGAAGTGCAGGAAGCCCGTGAGGATGAGGTCGACCCCGATGGCCTTGAGCGCCACGATGCGCTCGGCAATCTGCTGCGGCGTTCCGATGAGGTTGGTGCGGAAGCCGTCGTTGTATTGAACGAGGTCTTCGAAGGTGGACTTGGCCCAGTTGCCTTCGCCTTCGGGCGACGCCTTGCCGGCCTGCTTGACCGCATCACCGAAGGCATGCACCGCTTCCACGTGCGCGTGCTCGATGATGTCGGCCAGCACGGCCTTGGCTTCTTCCTCGGTGTCGCGTGCGATGACGAACGCGTTCACGCCGATGCGCACCGTGTGGCCGTTCTGCGCGGCCTTGGCCTGGATGTCGTCGATCTGGGCCTTCAGGCCCTCGGGCGTGTTGCCGTTGGTGAAGTACCAGTCCGACACGCTGGCCGCGTTGTCGCGCGCGGCGCGCGAGCTGCCGCCCTGGAAGATCTCGGGGTGTGGCTTTTGCACCGGCTTCGGGCTCAGCGTGTAGTCGCTGAAGCGATAGAAGTCGCCCTTGAAGGTGAAGTTGTCCTGCGTCCAGATGCCCTTGAGCGCACGAATGAATTCGTTCGAGCGGCGGTAGCGCTCGTCGTGCTCCAGCCACGGCTCGCCGATGGCCTGGAACTCGCCCTTGAACCAGCCGCTCACCACGTTGATGGCGATGCGTCCGCTGGAGATGTGGTCGATGGTGGCGATCTGCTTGGCCACCACCGCCGGATTCCACGGGCCGGGCAGGATCGCGGCCAGCACCTTCAGCTTGGTGGTCGCATGCAGCAGCGCCTGGCTGAACGACACCGATTCATGCTGGTATTCCGCGCCGTAGCCCGCCGTGAAGCGGATCTGGCTCAGCGCGTACTCGAAGCCCGCCTTCTCCGCCGCCACGGCGAGCCGCTGGTTGTACTCCAGGCTCCAGTCGGTGCGCTGCTCGATGGTGCTCACGACCAGGCCGCCGCTGACGTTGGGCACCCAGTAGGCGAACTTGACGGGGGCGGGAGAGGAAGACGCTTGGCTCATGGGGGGCTCCTTGGGGATCGAACGAACGGGTTTCAGACCGGCAGCGCGACGGGCGCCGGCTTGCGGGAAACGGGGCTGCGTGCGGCCGCCGCCGGTGCGGCGTCGCGCAGTTGCGGCACGGCGCGCGCCACCGCCAGCGCGATGCGCTCGCGCAGCGCGGGGTTGGCGATCTCGTAGCCTTCGAAGTCCTTCTCGACCGCATAGACGCCGATGGGCAGCGTGCGCGCCTGAAAGAAGGCAAAGAGCGGACGCAGCTGATGGTCGATGACCAGCGCGTGCCGGTCGCTGCCGCCCGTGGCTGCGAGCAGCACCGGCTTGTCGGTCAGCGCCTCGTGGTGCACGAAGTCGAACAGGTGCTTGAACAGGCCCGTGTAGGAGCCGCGGTACACCGGGCTGGCCACCAGCAGCAGGTCGGCCGACTCGATGGCCGCGATGCTTTCCTCGACCGCCGCGGGCAGCTGGTTGCGATAGAGCACGCCGGCGAACTGCGAGCCGATCTCGCCGAGCGAGATCACGCGGGCATCGATGGCCACTTCGTCGCCGAGCGCGGCCAGCAGCCGATCGACCAGCACCAGGGTGCGCGAGGGACGTTGCAAGCTGCCGGACACGGCAACGACTTTCAGTTTTCGACTCATGTTGATATGACCTCAGTTCAGAAGCCGCAAGCAATTCGCGGCACGCTGGATATATGCGAATGGCGTGCCACCTTTTTTTCTCTTTTGAATCAACGAGTTAGCGAGAAAAGCCTGGTTTCGCGCGTGCTGTGCCGCCAGCAGGCTGCGGCTCGACTGCTGATGCAGAAGCAGCTATTGCGGCTTAGTCGTTCGGGGTACATCGGTATGCGCGCAACGAATGAACGCCACGCAGCAATCCGCCTTGGAAACTGCTTCCCGGGCAGCAGGCCTCGCTGTCGCCGCGCAAAAAGGAAAAGGGCCTGCGGCATCACGCCACAGGCCCTCTTTCTTCGACGAAGCACGGCGCTCAGGAATAGAAGCTCGGCGGCGGCAGCCGGTCGTTGAGCGCCCAGTTGCCGAGTTCGCGCACCTTGTAGTCGACCGGGTCATGCAGCGTGTGCACGCGCAGGTTGCGCCAGTAGCGGTCCAGCCGCAGCGCGGCGGTGGTCGCGCGCGCGCCGGTCACCTCGAACATGCGATGCGCCACCTCGAGGCCGGCTCGCGTGCTCGCGACCTTGGCCGCGGCCACCGCGATGGCAACCTGCCCGCGTTCCCGTTCGTCGAGCGACGTGCCGCGCAGCCAGGCCTGGTCGAAGGCGACTGCGGCGCTGTCGAGCAGGCTGCGCGCACCCTCCAGCGCGAGCCAGAAGTCGCCGTAGTGCGCGAGCACATAGGGGTCTTCGTTCGCAGCCGTCGCATCCGAGAAGAGCCAGGGACGCCCCTGCCCCAGGGTGAAGGCCTTGGCTTGCGCCAGGGCGCCTTCGCCAAGCCCCAGGTAGATGTTCGCGAGGATCAGCTGCGCGAGCAGCGGGCGCAGGCAGGCGAACGGCGTGGACAGCGGACCGGGGTCGAGCAGCAGTTCGTTCGCATGGACGCGCACGCCCTCGAACAGCACGCTGCCGCTGTCGGTCTGTCGCTGGCCCATGTTGTCCCAGTCATCGAGCACGGTGATGCCCTCTCGGCGCGTGGGCACCACGCCGATCAGCAGGCGGTCGTCGGCGTCCAGCGCCGAGGCCACCAGCATGTCGGAATCGCTGGCGCCGGAGCAGAAGCTCTTGCGCCCGGAAAACACATGGTCAGGGCCGTCCGCTTGCGCGCGCGTGGACTTGTCCAGCGGGTTCAGCGCATTGCCCCAGAACCAGTGCTGCGCGCGCGTCTGCTCGATCCACGGGCGCCACTGGGCGGGCTGCCCGAACAGCTGCACGGTCGCCAGCAGCAGGTGGTGAAAGGCGAACAGGTGGGCCACCGAACTGTCCACGCGCGCCAGGCCGCGCACCACGTCGAGCGTCTGGCGCCAATTCGCGCCCAGGCCGCCAAGCTCGCGCGGGACGCTCAGCATCAGCAGGCCGCTGTCGCGCAACAGGTCGCGCTCGACCTTCGGCGTGCCGCCGCGCCGGTCGCGTTCGACGGCGGTTTCCGCCAGGGCCTGCGTCACGCGTTGCGCCGCCGCCTGCCACGGCACGGCCTCGTCGCCGGCCTCCGCGCCGAAGTGCTTCATGCGGCGACCCTGTCGCGCGACGCCGGCTGCGCGACTTGCGAACAGGGCGGAACGATGTCGTTGGCGATGACCTCGCCGAAAGGGCCGGTGATGTTGGCTTGCCCCGCCGGGCGCACATGGTCGAGCGGCAGCAGCGGAAACAGCAGCTCGGCCACGCGATACGCCTCCTCGAGATGCGGATAGCCCGAGAAGATGAAAGTCTCCACGCCGAGTGCCGCGTATTCCTTGATGCGCGCCGCCACCTCCTCGGGGCTGCCCACCAGCGCCGTGCCCGCGCCGCCGCGCACCAGCCCCACGCCGGCCCAGAGGTTGGGCGACACCTCCAGCCTGTCGCGCCGCCCGCCGTGCAATGCGGCCATGCGCTGCTGGCCCACGGAGTCGAAGCGCGAGAAGGCTTTCTGCGCGGCGGCGATGGTGTCGTCGGTCACGTAGGACATGAGTTCGTCCGCCGCGCGCCAGGCCGCCTCGCTGGTCTCGCGCACGATCACATGCAGCCGGATGCCGAAGCGCAGCGTGCGGCCATGCGTCGCCGCGGCGGCGCGCGCCTTCGCGATCTTGTCGGCCACGTCGGCAGGCGGCTCGCCCCAGGTGAGATACACATCCACCTGTTCGCCCGCCAGCGCGATGGCCGCCTCGGAAGATCCGCCGAACCACAGCGGCGGATACGGCTTCTGCACCGGCGGGTACAAGGTCTTGGCGTTCTCCACGCGCAGGTGCTTGCCCGAGAAGTTGACCGTCTCGCCGCCCGCCACGCCGCGCCAGATGCGCAGGAACTCGTCGGTCACCTCGTAGCGCTCGGCGTGCGTGAGGAAGCTGCCATCGCCGTGCTGCTCGTCGGGGTCGCCGCCGGTGACCACGTTGATCAGCAGGCGCCCGTCGCTGAACCGGTCGAGCGTGGCGGCCTGCCGCGCCGACACGGTCGGCGAGATGATCCCGGGGCGGATCGCGACCAGGAACTTGAGGCGCTCGGTCTGCGCCGCGAGCGACGACGCGACCACCCACGAGTCCTCGCACGAACGGCCGGTGGGAATCAGCACGCCCTCGTAGCCCAGCTCGTCGGCGGCCTGCGCCACCTGGCGCAGGTAGCGGTGGCTCACGGTGCGCGCGCCGCGCGAGGTGCCGAGATAGCGGCTGTCGCCGTGCGTGGGAAGAAACCAGAAAAGTTGCATGGAGCGCCCTTGGCAATTGCCTGTCGTCGAACGCACGATCCAGCAGTTAGCGTGCCAGTGGATCCGCCCCTGTGAACGGCACATCGCATGTGATTTCTGCTGCTCCAGCAGCAGTCCATCATCAACCGTGCTGCATGCCGCGCACGGCAGCGCCCGCGCTGCTGCCATGGAAGCAAATCGAGGATCGATATGCCGATCGCATCGTTGGATCGGCGATGGCGCGCCGTCAACATGCTGCTGGCGCAGCACTTGCCGCGCGCGAATGTCCATCAGCGAGGCCCTGTGTGAGTCCTGTGAGTTCCGTCCTGTCCCCCCCGCCTGCCGCCTCGACGCGCGACGTCGCACAGGAGCTGACGCGCAGGCTTGCCGCAACCGCCGTGGAACGCGACGAGCGCGGCGGCACGCCCAAGGCCGAGCGCGATGCGCTGCGTGCCAGCGGGCTGCTGGCGCTGAGCATTCCCGCCGAGTTCGGCGGCGGGGGCGCCGACTGGCGCGAGACGCTCGACGTGGTGCGGCTGCTGGCACAGGCCGACAGCTCCGTCGCGCACGTCTTCGGCTTCCATCACCTGATGCTCGCAACGGTGCGACTGTTCGCGCAGCCCGCGCAGTGGCAGCCCTGGTTCGAGCAGACCGCGCGGCGCCGGTGGTTCTGGGGCAACGCGCTCAATCCGCTGGACGACCGCACGGTCTCCAGCGCGCACCCGGGCTGGCGGGAGTTCACCGGGCAGAAGAGCTTCTGCTCGGGTGCGCTGGACTCCGAGATGCTCATCGCCTCGGCACGCGAGGAAGGCAACGGCGCCTTCATCGTCGCGGCCGTGCCCACGGGCCGATCGGGCATCTTCGTGGCGCCCGACTGGAACAACATCGGCCAGCGCCAGACCGACAGCGGCAGCGTCACCTTCGAGAAGGTGCGCGTGGAGCAGCACGAGGTGCTGGCCGACCCCGGCCCGCTGTCCACGCCCTTCGCCTGCCTGCGCCCGCTGATATCGCAGCTGGTGCTGGCCAACATCTACCTGGGCATCGCGGAGGCCGCGTTCCACGATGCGCGCCACTACACGCTGCACGAGTCGCGGCCCTGGCATGCGTCCAAGGTGGCGCAGATGCAGGACGACCCGTACGTGCTGAGCCAGTACGGCGAGTTCTGGGTCGGCCTGGAAAGCGTGCGCGTGCTGGCCGACCGCGCGGCCGACCGGCTCGACGCCGCCTGGCGGCGCGGCACAGCCTTGAGCGAAGACGAACGCGGCGAGGTCGCCGTGGCCGTGGCCACGGCCAAGGTGGCGGCCACCAGCACCGGGCTGGACATCTGTACGCGCATGTTCGACGTGGCCGGCGCACGCGCCACGCACGGCGGCCTGCGCCTGGACCGCCACTGGCGCAACCTGCGCACCCAGAGCCTGCACGACCCCGTGGCCTACAAGGTGCGCGAGCTCGGCGAATGGGCCCTCCAGCAGCACTATCCCGTACCGACCTTCTACTCATGAACGCCTTCACCCGCCCCCTCGACGTGCTGCCGCCGGCCGATGCTTCCGAGCCGGATTGGGACGCGCCCACGCTGCTGACGCTGCCCAACCCGCGCAAGCTCACCACCTCGATCCGCGCCACCGCGCAGGTGTTCCAGGACCCGCGCTCGGTCGCGCTGCTCGAGCGCATCCGCATGGTGGCGCCCAGCGACGCCAACGTGCTCATCATCGGGGAGACCGGCACCGGCAAGGAGTTGATCGCGCGCCATGTGCACGACCTGAGCCGGCGCAGCGGCAAACCTTTCGTGGCGGTGAACTGCGGCGCATTTTCCGAGAGCCTGGTCGAAAGCGAGCTCTTCGGCCACGAGAAGGGCGCCTTCACCGGCGCGTTCTCTGCCAAGACCGGGTGGTTCGAGGCCGCCAATGGCGGCACGCTGTTCCTCGACGAGATCGGCGACCTTCCGCTGTCCATCCAGGTGAAGCTGCTGCGCGTGCTGCAGGAACGCGAGGTGGTGCGGCTGGGCTCGCGCAAGAGCGTTCCCATCGACGTGCGGGTGGTCGCGGCCACCAACGTGCGGCTGCAGGACGCGGTGGCCGCCGGCCATTTCCGCGAAGACCTGTTCTACCGGCTGCACGTGGTGCACCTGGCCCTGCCCACGCTGCGCGAGCGCCCCGGCGACATCCTGCCGCTGGCGCGCCACTTCATCGAGGAATACCGTCAGCGGCTGGGCTATGGTGCGGTGCGGCTCGACGCCGGCGCCGAGCGCAAGCTCGGCGAGCACAGCTGGCCGGGCAACATCCGCGAGCTGGAGAACGTCATCCACCATGCGCTGCTGATCTGCCAGCACAACGTGCTCGGCGAGGAGCACCTGCACCTGTCGTCGCTCCACATCCAGCGACGCGCGCCGGAGAGCGAGCCCCCCGCCGGAACCACGCCCCAGCAGGCGCTGGAGGGCGTGCTGCGCGAACTCTTCAACGAGCCCGACGAACTGATGTTCGAGAAGATCGAAGAGACGGTGATGCGCACCGCTTTCGAGTTCTGCCACCGCAACCAGGTGCAGGCGGCCAAACTGCTGGGCATCAGCCGCAACGTGCTGCGCTCGCGGCTGATCAAGAGCCGGGAGATCTCCGCGTTGAAGTGAAGCCGCCTCGCCTGGTCAGCGGGCGGCTGCCGTGGGCTGCTAGCGCGCGTAGAAGCCCGGCGAACTCGACAGCAGCACGGCTTCGGCCTTGCCGCCACCCTTGATCAGCGATCGCTCGCGCTCCACCGCAACCTGCAGCAGCGCCAGCGTGGCGATACAGGTGAATACGGCAATCAGAAGCCAGAACTCGCCGCTCAGCGAGCTGGCAGTGGGTTTGCGGTCACGCTTTTTCGACATCGTCTTCTCTCTCTCTCATGGCTCCTGTTGATGGCGCAAAGGATGCGCCGGGCCCGAAGTCGGCGCTGTCGGACGGCGTTGAAACCAGTTGTAGCGGGCAGGATGACGCGGCGCGTAGGCCGAGCGCGGCGCCTGCCCTAGGACCATTCCAGCCGACGGCAAATACGCTACCTGCTCGCCCGCACCCGATCCTCGAGCCGCGGGCAAACGCGCTCGCTTATGTGGACTCGGGGACCGACCGCAAATGACGGCATCATCAGGGGCTTGTGGGATGACTATGGAGGTTCTGGAAGCATGCTGGCACTTCGCCCCGTGGGGCAGATCGTGGCGGAACTGAGCACGCGACGTCGCGAACCCACGGCGATTTCCGTGACCGCGCGCGAGGCGCTCGCGGCAAGCCTGCCTGCAGGCTTCCTTTCGCTGGTCGATGAAATCGGCGGGCAGGAGATCGCCGGCGACTTCATGCTGCTGAACCTGGCACAACTGCTGCGCGAGACAGCCGACAGGGACCATCCCTTGATTGCGCTGGGCACGCAGTGGTGGGTCTTCGGCACCTCCGGCACGGGAGACGCGTGGCTGCTGGGCCCAACCGAACACGGCGATCAGGTGGCCTTTCTCGACCACGATCAGGGCACCGACGCGCTGTCGATCGAAATGTGCCTGGACTTCAAGCAATGGCTCCAGTTGGCCGACCTGATGGCGCAGGTGGAGCACGTGGAGCAATGCGCGTCAGGCCTCGCGAATGTTGAGAAAATTACCCGGGAGATGAATCGGCTGTCCGAGGGCCTGTCGCAGCGCTATCCGTACAGCTTGGATGCCTGATCCGCACCGGCCCAGGCCGGCAAACGGTTCCGCCCACGGCTTGTGCGCGAGAATGGGCGACGCTCCAAAGGACAGCCCTACCCATGCGCAGACTGCGCTTTCTGACCAGCCGACACCGTGCGCCCTCGACGAACTGGGTGCTGGGCCTGCTGCTGGCCTTCAATGCCGGCGCGGTGAATGCGGGCGGCTTCCTGGTGCTTCACATGTACACCTCGCACATGACGGGGTTCGCGTCCCAGTTGGCCGACGGCCTGGTGCTGGGCAACACCAGGCTGCTGCTGAACGCGCTCGGGGCCGTGCTGGCGTTCACCTCGGGCGCGGCCGTGTGCGCGGTGCTGGTGAACTGGGGCCGGCAGCATCGCCTGCGCAGCGTCTATGCGCTGCCGCTGCTGCTCGAGGCCGCGCTCATGTTTCCGTTCGGGCTGATGGGTGCCGTGACACTCACCTGGGCCACGCCTTTCGCCGTGCCGCTCACGGTGCTGCTGCTGTCCTTCATCATGGGTCTGCAGAACGCGATCGCCTCCAAGACTTCGGGTGGCAGCATCCGGACCACGCACATGACCGGCAACATCACCGACCTGGGGATGGAGATCGGCAAGCTGCTCTACTGGAACAGGAAGTCGGCGCAGGCCCCGGCCTCCCCCGCTCCCGCCGTGCGCCACGACCGCACCCGCATGCGCAGGGCCGCCGGGCTGATCGGCATGTTCGTGCTCGGCGGTGTCGTGGGTGCGCTCGGCTTCAAATACGTGGGGTTCGTGTGCGTGGTGCCGCTCGCGGCATTGCTGCTGGCGCTGTCGGTGCCGCCGTTCATGCGCGACCTGCCGCGCTCCGGGCTGCTGCCGCGGTTCGCGAAGGGCCAGCACCAGGGTGGATAGGGGCCTGCTTTTCGATCACCACCGCATCGCCGAAAGCCAAGGCGCGCCCATCGGGCCCGGAGACCTTCAGGGGTGCGACCGGTTTGCCGCTTTTTCTTTCCACGAGCCGTGAATGGTGTTCGCCACGGCGAAAGAGGTTGTCTTCGCCCCACTGCCGCAAGCCGACGACCACAGGGAAGAGCGCTTGCCCCTTTGGCGTCAGAACATATTGCTGGTACGCCGTGCCGTCCGAAGCCGGCTGAACCTCCAGCACCCCTTCCTCCACAAGCGCCTTGAGCCTGCTTGCCAGGATGTTGCGCGCGACGCCCAGGCTCGCCTGGAAGTCGCCGAATCGGCTGACCCCGTCGAACGCGTCCCGCACGATCAGCAGCGACCAGCGGTCGCCGATGACGTCGAGCGCTCGCGCCACCGGGCAACTCGCCGTGTTCATTCGCTTTCGTTCAGCCATCGACATCTCCGCGCAGCGTAAGCGCCGCCTTCTGGTTGCATTTTAAAACCAACAAGCTATGCTCCATCCAGTTTTAAAATGAAACCGGATGGAGATGAATTCCCATGGATACCGCGAGCAACCCTCCGACCATGCCGAGGAGGCTGGTCGCCCTGTTTGCCTGCACGAGCGGCGTGAGCGTCGCAAACGTGTACTTCGCACAGCCTCTGCTCGACAGCCTGGCGATGGACTTCGGCGTCGCGCCTGCCGCTATCGGCGGCGTCGTGACGGCCACCCAGGCCGGGTCGGTGCTGGCCTTGCTGCTGCTCGTTCCTCTGGGCGACCAGTACGACCGCCGACGGCTCGCCCGCCTTCAGTTGATGGGCCTCATCCTCGCCCTCGGCGGCGTGGCCATGGCTCGAAGCGCCGTCGCCCTGATGGCGGGCATGCTGGCGGTCGGCCTTTTGGGCACTGCCATGACGCAGGGGATGATTGCCTACGCAGCGAGCGCCGCGGCTTCTCATGAACGTGGGCGCGTCGTCGGAGCTGCGCAGGCCGGAGTGGTCGTCGGACTGCTGCTCGCGAGGGTCTGGTCGGGTGTCGTTGCCGACCTGCTCGGCTGGCGCGGCGTCTATGTCGGTTCCGCAGCGGTCATGGTGGTGCTTGGGGCGCTTGTCTGGCGGCAGCTGCCCGCACAGCCGGCTGCGGTATCGCGTCTGCCATACATCCAGCTCGTGCGCTCGACGCTGGGCCTCTTGCTGACAGACCGGGAGCTTCGAACGCGCGGCACCCTGGCGTTGCTGATGTTCGCCGTCTTCAGCATCTTCTGGAGCGCGCTCGCCTTGCCGCTTACCGCGCCACCCCTGTCGCTGTCGCATTCAGCGGTCGGGGCCTTCGGGCTGATTGGTGCCGCCGGCGCGTTCTTCGCGGGGCGGGCAGGACGTTGGGCCGACCAGGGGTGGGGCCAGCGCACGAGCGTGGCCGCGCTGGTCCTTCTGCTCCTGGCATGGATACCTCTCGGCTTCACGCAGTCGTCGTTGTGGTGGCTGGCGCTCGGCATCCTGATGCTCGACGTGGGCTGCCAGGCCCTGCATGTCACCAACCAGGCGATGATCCTGCGAGGGCCGGCCGAGTCGCATGGCCGCCTCATCGGGTGCTACATGCTGTTCTACGCGGCGGGCAGCGGTGCGGGGGCCATTGCATCGACGACGGTGTACGCGCACCTTGGATGGCTTGGCGTGTGCGTGCTGGGCGCATCCGTGAGCGCGCTCGCGCTCGTCTTCTGGGCTTCCACCTGGGAGCGTCCTCGCCTCGGCGCGCCATGCGTGCAGCCGTGAAGAACTGATTTTTTGTTGTCGACCTGCATAAGCGGAACCTCCAGAAGACCCGGGCCTCTTACCCAGTTTTTCTCTTCCCAGATGAATGAAATCCGCAATGCCGCCGCCGAGCTTTCCCGTTTTCGCCGCCGTGTGGTGGTGGTCGGCTGTGTGGTGCTGTTCGGTTTCGGATTGATCGGCGCGCGCCTGGCTTTCCTGCAGGTCGTGCGCCACGAAGAACTGGCCGACCGGGCGGAAAGCAACCGCACCGCCGTCGTGCCGGTGGTGCCCAACCGGGGTCAGATCCTCGATCGCAATGGCGTCGTGCTGGCTTCGAACCATGCGGCCTACACCCTGGAAATCACGCCCTCCAAAGTGGGGGACCTCGGCTCGGCCCTGGATGAGTTGGAGGCCATCGTCGAGATCACGCCGAGCGACCGGCGCCGCTTCAAGCGCCTGCGCGAAGACGCGCGCAGCTTCGACTCCATCCCCATCCGCACCCGCCTGAGCGACGAGGAAGTCGCGCGCTTCGCGGCCCAGCGCTACCGCTTCCCGGGCGTCGAGATCAAGGCGCGTCTGTTTCGCACCTACCCGCATGGCGAGGTGGCATCGCACGTCATCGGCTACATCGGCCGCATCAACCAGCGCGAGAAGACCGCCATGGAGGACTGGGACGACGAAGAGCAGGCCAACTACAGGGGCACCGACTACATCGGCAAGCTCGGCATCGAGCAGAGCTACGAGAAAACACTGCACGGCCAGACCGGCGTCGAGCAGATGGAAACCTCCGCCGGCGGGCACGCGGTGCGCCGTTTGGCCCGCCATCCCGCCACGCCGGGCAACACCGTGATGCTGTCGCTGGACATCAAGCTGCAGAAACTGGTGGAGGACATGTACGGCGAGCGCCGCGGCGCGCTGGTGGCCATCGACCCCAACACGGGCGAGATCCTCGCCTTCGTGAGCAAGCCCACCTTCGACCCCAATCTCTTCGTCGAGGGCATCGACCACGAAAGCTGGACCGCGCTCATCGAGTCCATCGACAAGCCGCTGCTCAACCGTGCCCTGCGCGGCACCTACCCGCCGGGCTCCACCTACAAGCCCTTCATGGCACTGGCAGCGCTGGAGACCGGCACGCGTGCCGCGGACAAGGTCGAAAACGACCCCGGCTCCTACAGCTTCGGCGGGCGCACCTTCCTCAGTCATCGGGGCGGGCTGGGCGGGGTGGACATGCACCGCGCCATCCAGTTTTCGAGCAACACCTATTTCTACTCGCTGGCCAACGAAATGGGCGTCGACCTGATCCACGAGTTCATGGCGCCACTGGGCTTCGGGCAGTTCACCGGCATCGACCTGCTTGGCGAGTCACGTGGCGTGCTGCCGAGCAAGGCGTGGAAGCGTGCCGCTTATCGGCGCCCCGACATGAAGACCTGGCACGCCGGCGAAACCATCTCGCTGGGCATCGGACAGGGCTACAACAGCTTCACGATGCTGCAGCTCGCATCCGCCAACGCCACGCTGGCAAACGGTGGCATGCACTATCGGCCGCACCTGGTGCGCGCCATCAAGGACACCGTCACCGAAGAGGTGGTGGAGCAGGTGCAGCCCCAGGCCCGAGATCTGGGCTACGCGCAAAAGCACGTCGAAGTGGTGCGCAACGCCATGGTGGCCGTCACGAAGGGCGGCACGGGTACCCGCGTGTTCGCCGGGGCCGCCTACACCTCGGCCGGCAAGACGGGCACGGCGCAGGCGGTCGGCCTCGGGCCGAAGGCGCGCGCCAGCGGCAAGGCGCTCGAAGAGCGACAACGCGATCACGCGCTCTACATGGCCTTTGCGCCGGCGGAGGCGCCGACCATTGCGGTGGCGGCCATCGTCGAGAACGCAGGCTTCGGTGCGGCCCACGCCGCACCCATCGTGCGCCGGGTGTTCGACTACTGGATTTCCGGGCAATACCCGAACGAGGCCGACATGGCCGCGGTCCGGATCGGGAAGGCCGCGGCGCCGATCGGCAAGCCTCTGTCGGCGAGCGAGATGCAGGCTCTCGAGGATCTGGCGGAGGCGGAAGAAGGCGGCGAGGAACCCTCGGCGCTCTGAGACCGCCCAGGGCGTCTTCACACGCCAGCGAGCGGACACCGATCCCCTGGTGGCGCATTGTGGAGGCCGATCCGCGCGAGGCTCGCGGAGCCGATCATTCCGGCGTTTCGCCCTTCGGCGGGCAGTCTGCGAACACGCGGGCGGCGGTCAGCCTCGCGACCATCCACTCCTCGTTCGTCCGAATGACACGCACGGTGACGCGGCTGCGGGCAACGGAAATCACGTCGGCATTGGCGGCGTTGCGCGACGCATCGAGGCGCACGCCGAGAAACTCGAGCCCCTCGCAGATGCGCGCCCGAACCGCCGCGCAGTTCTCGCCGATGCCGCCTGAGAACACCAGCGTGTCGAGCCCGCCCAGCGCGGCCGCGTAGGCGCCGACCCACTTCTTCGCTTGGTAGCAGAACAAGGCCACCGCATCCGCGGCCCTGGCATCGACCGCTTCGCGCGCAAGCAGGTCGCGAATGTCGGAGCTGGTCCCCGAGACGCCGAGCAGCCCCGATGCATCCTTGGTCATGGCGTCGAACTGCACGGGCGTCATGTGCTCGGTTCTTTCAAGATAGAGCGCCAGACCGGGATCGATGTCGCCGGAGCGCGTGCCCATGGGCATGCCGCTGGCGGGCGTGAAACCCATGCTGGTGTCGATGCCCGTGCCGTCCTTCACCGCCGCCAGACTGGCCCCGCTGCCCAAGTGCGCGAGAACCACCCGCCCCTTCGCGGCAGCCGGACCGGCAGCGCGCGCCAGCGCCAGCATCAGATAGGCGTACGACAAGCCATGAAAACCGTAGCGGCGCACGCCCTTCTCGCCCAGGCGCCGGGGAATGGCCAGCATCCTGGCCACGAGCGGCATGTGGCTGTGGAAGGCCGTGTCGAAGCAAGCAACGTGCGGCAGTGACGGCACGTGCTTTCGAACGGCCTCGATCAACTCGATCTCGTCCGGCAGGTGGTCGGGGTCGACCCACTGGATGCGGCGCAGGTCATCCAGCAGGTCGGGCGTGACGAGTTCGGGGTCGGTGTGGCCCATGCCGTGCACCAGGCGGTAGCCGACGGCGGCGAGCGTGTCGAAAACCTTGCGCGCGCTCAGCCAGTCGAGCACGGCCTTGGTGGCCGAGCTGTAGTCCCTGACAGCCCTGAGCGCAACTTCGTGCGCCACGCCGTCCGCCCCCGCGAAGCGCAGGGTGGAGCCGCCCACGCCGATGCGGTCCAGCTTGCCCTGAAGCTGGCACGCCGGCCTCCCGCCCATCCGGTACACACCGAACCGGATGCTGGAGGAGCCGCCGTTCAAGGCCAGGATGAGAGGGCGCGCGGGCTTCATGAGTGGCCGCAGTTTCTGGTCCCTGGCAAAAGTCCGTCTGTGCGGTAGCGAACATTCGCGACCACATGCACCTAGTCGTCAGAACAAGCCCTGCTGCAGGCTCGTCAGGGCCGCGAAGCTGTCGCCCAACGGCTGCAGGATGGCGTCGGCAATCGGCTGGAGCTGCTTGCTCAGGTAGTGCTCGTAGTCGATGCGGGAATGGCGCGTTTCCAGCGGCTCCGGCCCGTTGCGGGTCATGACATAGCGGATCCAGCCGCCGTTCTGATACTGCCTGGGCCTTCCGATGCGGGCGTTGTATTCGTCCGCTGTGCGAGCGGCGCGAACCTGCGGCGGCACGTTGACCTGATAGGCGTCGAGGCGATGGCGCAGGCGCTTCCTGTAGATGAGCAGGTCGTCCTTCTCGCCGGCGAGCATCGACTGCGCATAGGCGGTCACGAACGCCTTGTAGGGCTCGCCCTGGAAGATGCGCGACAGCAGGCCCTCCTGGAACTGGCGCGCCAGCGGCGTCCAGTCGCTGCGGGCCATCTCCAGCCCGCGGTAGACCATTTCCTCCTTGCCGTCGGCGTCCACGGCGAGGCCGGCATAACGCTTCTTGCTGCCCACCTCCGAGCCGCGAATGGTGGGCATGAAGAACTTCCGGTAGTGGGTGTCGAATTCGATTTCGAGGAAGTTCTCCAGCCCCTGCCCCTCGCGAAGCGTGCGCGTCCACCAGTCGTTGATGTCGCGCGCCAGGCCCGCCGCGACCGCATGCGCTTCCTCGTTGCTGTGGGTGCGCCTGAGCCAGATGAAGATGGAATCGGTGTCGCCGTAGATGGCCTCGTAGCCCCGGCGCTCCACGAAGTCGCGCGTGAGCTTCATCATCTCGTGGCCGCGCAGGGTGACGGCGGAAACGAGCTTGGGATTGAAGAAGCGGCAGTCGGCCGCGCCGAGCACACCGGCGAAGGAGTTCATGAGCAGCTTCAGCGCCTGGGACAGCGGCTCGTTCCTCGCGCGCTTGGCCTCGTCGCGCGCACGCCAGAGCGTGGTCACGATTTCCGGCAGGCAGTGCCTCTCACGCGAGAAGGCGGTTCCCTGCGGACCCTTGACGACCATCGCCGGGTCGCCGGCATTGGCGCCTTCCACGAGCCCCACCGGATCGACCAGGAAGGTCCGGATGATCGAGGGGTAGAGGCTCTTGTAGTCCAGGACCACGACGGAGTCGTAGAACCCGGGCTTGGAGTCCATCACGTAGCCACCGGGGAAAGCCTTGCTCGGGATCTCGCCCAAGTTCGGTGCCACATAGCCCAGGCGATGCATCCTTGGAAGGTAATGGTGGCTGAACGCGGCAATGGAGCCGCCGAAGTGATCGGCCTGCAGGCCCGTGGTGTGCGCCCGCTCCATCACGAACTGCAGCAGCTTCGCCTTGTCGAAGATGCGCAGCACCAGCTCGCAGTCCCGGATGTTGTAGCGCGCGAGCGCGGGCTTGTCTTGCTGATAGCGCCGCTCGATCTCCGCCATCTTGTCGTATTCGTCGCCGATGGCCTTGCCCTCCCCCAGCATCGCCTGCGAGACGCTCTCGAGGCTGAAGGACGGAAAGCTCCACATCGCCGCCTTCAGCGCGTCGATGCCATCGATGATCACCCGCCCGGGCGTGGGCGCGAACAGGTAGCCCTGCTTGCCCGGATGGGTGCGCCAGTCGATGGGCCGACGCTCCCGCCCCAGCAGGAGCTGCGTCCCGCAGTCGTTGGCGGTCTTCTGGAGCACCCGCAGGTCGAACTGAATGACGTTCCAGCCGATCACGACGTCCGGGTCGTTGCGCTCGAGCCATTCATTGAACTTCTCCAGCATGGCCTTGCGGGTCGGGCAATAGACAAGCGCGAAGTTCATGGGCTCACCCGACGGCTGCTGCTGCGGCGGCGGCTCGCCCAGCATGAAGACCACGCGCTCCTGCGTGCCGTCCAGCGCGATGGAATAGAGCGCCTCGTCCTGGCTCGTCTCGATGTCCAGCGACACCATCTTCAGCATCGGCCGGAATTCAGGCGCGGGCTTGAGCCTGCCGTCGTAAATGGTGGCGCGGTCTGCCCGGCCCTCCTCCACCAGGACGCCGGCGGTGATGAACCGCTCCATCAGGTAGCGGTCGTGCGGGCGCACGTCGGCTTCGAACACCCGCACGCCCTGCGCCTGCAGGGCGCGCGCCATGCGGCCCAACTGGCGGAAGTGCTTCGCATAGACGCCGAATACGGGGTTCCGATCGAAGGTCTTCAGCTCCAGTTCACGCAGCTGCAGTCCCGGCAAGGCCGCAAGCTGCGCTTCCACCGCGGCCCTGTGCCGCGTCTCGACGAACGCGACCGAGGTCTGGGAGGTCAGGACCACTTTCCTCGGTCCTGCATCCGTTGCCAGCCAGTACTCGATCTCCGTGCCGCCCGGGGTGTCTCGCCAGTGGCGGGTGAGGATGAAGCCCGTGAGTCCGGTGGACGCCACGGGGGTCAGGGGTATCGGGTGAGTCGGGTGGATCGGAACGGCAGGCTTGGGCACGCCCGATTCTCCCCGGTCCCGGCCCGCCGCGCGAAGCGGTCGTGCAACGCGTCGCCGCGCTGCGCGGCGTCTGCTCGCTCACGCCGCCACCACGCCCTCGCCTTGCCGGATGCCCATCGCCTTGAGCGTCTGCCCGATCGCTTCCACCGCACCCGGAATGCCCGCTTCGCCGAAGTGGCCCATGCAGCCGACGCGGAAGGTCTCGACCTGGGTCAGCTTGCCCGGGTAGAGGATGTAGCCGCGCTTCTTCACCTCCTGGTAGAAGGTCTTGAAGTCGTAGTTCGCGTCGTCGGGCGCATGGAACGTGACGATGATCGGCGCCTGGATCGATTGATCGAGAAAACTGCGCAGCCCGAGCGCGGCCAGGCCGTCGACCAGCGCCTTGCAATTTCGCGCGTAGCGCCCGCCCCGGGCCGCGAGGCCGCCCTCCTCGATGTACTGCGCGATCGCTTCGTCGAGCGCGGCGACCACGTGCGTGGGCGGCGTGAAGCGCCACTGCGTGGTCTTCTCCATGTACACCCACTGGTCGTACAGGTCCATGCTCAGCGAGTGGCAGTTGCCTTCGCACTTCTCGAGCGTGCTGCGCCTGACGACCACGAAGCCCATGCCCGGAACACCTTCCAGGCACTTGCCGGAGGCCGCGATCACCGCATCGAAAGGCGTCTTGCGCGCATCGATCTCGATGGCACCGAAGGAGCTCATGGCGTCGATGATCAGGCCGCACCCGTGCCTGGCCGCCATGAGCGCGATTTCATGCAGCGGATTGAGCACGCCGGCCCCTGTCTCGCAGTGCACCACCGCCACGTGCGTGATGCTCGGGTCGGCGGCAAGGGCGCGCTCCACGTCGTCGGGCTGCACCTGCCGGTCCTCGGTGTAGTCGATGGTCGTGACCTTGCGCCCGAGCACCCGGCAGATCCGGGCAAGGCGCTGGCAGTAGGCGCCGTTGCTCGGAACCAGCACATGCCCATCGCGCGGCACCAGCGTGCCGACGGCCGCCTCGACCGAGAAGGTGCCGCTGCCCTGCATCGGAACGCATTCGTGCGTGCCCTTGCCGTGCACGATGTCGAGCACTCGCTCGCGGATGCGCGCGGTGATCTTGTTGAAGTCGCTGTCCCACGATCCCCAGTCGCGCAGCATGGCGTTGCGGGTGCGGTCCGAGGTGGTGAGCGGGCCCGGCGTGAGAAGGATGGGGCTGGTGATCGAACTCATCGTGATATCTCCGTACAGGTAAAGAGCGGGAAGGTCGAGGGGGAACGCGATCTCAGGTGCGCCCCAGCAGGCGCCAGGCCTGCGTGCGCGTCAGCAGCACGCGCGTGAGCAGCGAATAAACGATGCACACGACGACGGAGGTGACGACGATCAGGCTGGCCAGGGCGGCCGCGGGGCCGATGTCCCCCGCGTCGTCCATGTGCATGATCGCGACCGAAGCCAGGATGGTGTCGGGCGTGTAGAGGAAGATGGCGCAAGACAGGCTCGCCATCGACACCACGAAGAAGTAGCGCCCGATGTCCAGGATCGCGGGCAGGCACACCGGCACCGTCACGCGGAAGAAGGTCTTGATGAACGGGACCTTGAGCGAGGCCGACACGGCCTCGAATTCGTTGTCGATCTGCTTGAGCGCGGTAACGGCCGTGAGATGGCTCGAGGTGTAGTAGTGCACGATCATCGAGACGACCAGGATCGTCATCGTCTGATAGAGAAAGCCCAGCGGGTTGGCCGGATGGTTGAAGAACATCACATAGCCCAGGCCGAGCACCAGCCCCGGCACCGCCATCGACAGCACCGCCATCATGTGCATCGTGGGCCGCATCATTCCCAGATTGCGCGTCTTCTCGATCAGATAGGCCCCCACGAAAACGATGAAGGAACCGGCCACGGCCGTGACCGCGGCGACGGCGAGGCTGTTGGTGTAGGCGGCCGCCATGTCGCTTTCGAGCAGCGCGAAGCGATAGTGCTTCAGCGTGAAAGAAAGGTCGTAGGGCCAGAGCGTGATCAGGGAGGTGTAGACCGCCATGCCGATGATCGCCAGCAACAGCGCGCATACCGTCGCGCAGAACATGAGCAGCAGCGTGTCGGCCACCTTGCGCGGTTTCGGGCTGTAGGGCACCGAGCGGGCAGTGAGCTGTGCCTTGAGCTTGCGGCGCACCACGTAGTCGATCACGAAGGAGACGATTGAAGGCACCAGCAGCAGCATCCCGACCACCGCGCCGATCGAGAAGTTGTGCTGACCCACCACCTGCTTGAACACGTCGACCGACAGCACGTTGAAATTGCCGCCGATCACCTTGGGCGCGCCAAAGTCGCTCACCACGTAGGTAAAGACCACCGTCGACGCGCTGATCAGGCCGTACTTGCAGGAAGGCAGCGTGATCGTCATGAACTGGCGCATCGGCCTGGTGCGCAGCGCCTTGGCCGCCTCGTACAGCCGACCGTCGGTGAGCGACATGGCGGTCACGAGGATCATCAGCGCGTGCGGAAAGGTGTTGTAGACCTCGGACAGGATGATGCCGGGCGCCCCGTAGATCGAGACGCCGCCGAGCAGGAACTTGAGCGCGCCCTGATTGCCGAACCACTGCACGAACGAGATGGCCGACAGCAGCGACGGCGCCAGCAGCGGGATGAGCGCGATCAGCCGGAAAACGGCCTTGAGCCCGGCCGGCATGCAACTGCGCGTGAGCGCGTAGGCAAATACGAAGGCCGCGGGCACCGAGATCGCGACGACCGCGGCCGCGACCCACACCGAGTTCCAGACCGCGCGCAGCAGGCTGGGCGTCTGGAAGTAGGTGATGAAATGCGCGAGGCCGACGAAGCGGCCGTCCTTGTCCTGCACCGCGTGCGCCAGGATGGTCACCAGCGGCGCGACCAGGAACACGAACAGCATGGCCATCACCGCAAGCAGCACGCCGCGCGCGATGATCTCGTCACGGCTCCAGCGCATGCCGGTGCGACGGTAGGCTGCGGGCGGTGTCATGGCGGGCGCGCCGGGCGCGGGTGGAGTGTGCGCCAGCGTGTTCATGCGACCGTCCGGGCGGCCGGTGCCGCGAAGGCGCGGATGCGGTTGGCCCGCAGCGCGATCTCGATGGTGTTGCCCTCGCGGATGTCGAGGTCGTGCAGCTGGTTGAGCGAGAAGTGCAGCCCCAGCGTCTGGCCGTGCAGCGCCTGCGCCGTGACTTCCGCGATGCACAGGCCGCCCAGGAACTCGACCTTGCTCACCAGCACGCTCATGCGGTTGGCGGTGTCTTCTCGCAGGTTCTCCGCCATGCGGTCTTCGGGCCTCAGATAGAGGTTGACCGCGTCGCCCGGCGCGAAGGCACCGTCGCAGGCATCGCACTGCAGCTCCAGGTCGCCGACCTTGAAGCGCTGCTGGCCCAGCGCCACCGCGCGCAGCACGTTGACCTTGCCCACGAAGTCGGCCACGAAGGGCGTGGCCGGCTGCTCGTAGATTTCCATCGGCGTGCCGACCTGCTCGATCACGCCGTGGTTCATGACCACGATGCGGTCGGCCATCGAGAGCGCCTCTTCCTGGTCGTGCGTGACCATGATGGTGGTGATGCCCACCTGCTTCTGCAGCCGGCGGATCTCGCCACGCAGGCGGATGCGCTCCAGCGCGTCGAGCGCCGACAGCGGCTCGTCCAGCAGCAGCAGACCCGGCCGCGTGGCCAGCGCGCGCGCCAGGGCCACGCGCTGCTGCTGGCCGCCCGAGAGCTGGCTGGGGTACTTGTGCGCGGAGGTCGGCAGGCCGACCAGCGTGAGCAATTCACTGACGCGCGCCTTGATCTGTGCTCTGCGCGCGCGCGAATTGACCAGCCCGTAGCCCACGTTGTCGGCGATAGTGAGGTTGGGAAAGAGGGCGTAAGACTGGAACACGATGCCGTAGTCGCGCCGCTCGGTCGGCAGCCACGAGACGTCTTTGCCGTTCTGCAGGATCTGCCCCGAGGTCTGCGTCTCCAGCCCCGCGATGATCCGCAGCAGCGTGGTCTTGCCGCAGCCCGAGGGCCCGAGAAAGCACAGCATCTCGCCCGGGTTCACGCGCAGGTGGATGTCGCGCAGCGCGCTGAAGGACTCGAAGTCCTTGCGAACGCCCGCGATCTCCAGCGCGGCGCAAGCGCCCGCGGGCACCGGGCTGGCAATGAACTTGGTATCGGTCATATCCATTTTTCGCACTCGTCGTTGGCGTACGCCGCAGGGATGGGCGCCGCGGGTTGTGAGAAGGGCTGCGGGTGTCGCCCCGGCAGGGGGCGGTTGACGCGACAGAAGATGCGCGCAGCCCCGGGGGCGGGCCCTATTTCGGTTCGGCCTTGCCTTCGTAGCGCTTGCTCCACTCCGCGAGGATTCGCTCGCGGTTCTTGGCCGCCCAGTTCAGGTCGTTCCTGGCCAGCAGCTTCTCGTAGTTGTCGGGAATGCCTTCGAGCTTCGATGCCACACCGGGGTAGGCCACCACCGCCCACCATGTGGAGGTGATCTGGTTGGCCTCCTTGCTGGCCATCCAGTCGGCGAAGCGCTTGGCCTGGTCCATCTTCTTGCTCGTCTTCATGATGCTGGTGGCCTCGATGTCCCAGCCCAGGCCTTCCTTCGGGAAGATCAGGTCCACGGGCGCACCGGACTTCTTGACCTGGTGCGCACGGAATTCGAACGAGATGCCGATGGGAAACTCACCCGCGCCCGCCTGTTTGCAGGGCTTGGAGCCCGAGTGCACGTACTGGGCGATGTTCTGGTGCAGCGCGTCCATGTACTTCCAGCCCTCGGCATCGCCCATGTTCTGCAGCCAGGAGGACACGTCGAGGTAGCCGGTGCCGCTGGAGGCGGGGTGGGGCATGGTGATGGCGCCCTTGTAGACGGGCTTGGCCAGGTCCTGCCAGCTCTCGGGCTTGGGCAGGCCCAGCTTCTTGGCCTCCACGCGGTTGAAGCAGATGGTGGCGGCCCACACGTCCATGCCGACCCAGGACGGCGGGCGGGCGCTGTCCGAGTACGCGGGATTGAGCGCATTGAAGCCCTTGGGCTCATAGGCCTGGAGCATGCCCTCCTGGGCCAGCAGCGCGAGGCTGCTGGCGGCCAGGCCGGCGACCACGTCGGCCTGCGGGTTGGCCTTTTCGGCCAGCAGCTTGGCAGTGACGATGCCGGTGGAATCGCGCACCCATTTCACCTCGATGTCGGGATTGGCTTTTTCGAAGGCGTCCTTGTAGAGCTTCATCGCGTCGGTTTCGAGCGCCGTGTAGACCAGGAGCGAGGTCTTTTGCGCCCATGCGGCGCCGCTGGCCGCAAGGCCTAGCGCCGCCGCACACAGAACCGCCGTGAGACGGCGCGTGCTTTGTTTCATCGTCATCTGTTTCTCCTGAGGGCTTGCTGTCACTGGAAGAGGTGAGTGAGTGGCGGGCTCCGGCAAGGGCTGTACCAAGCGCCGGTGGGCAAAATGTAGATTGGTGATTGAAGACTGTCAATAAAAAATTGTTGACAGTTTTCAATCCATCGGGAAAATACGCCCCATGGTCACCAGCAATCACTCCGCCGCCCTCGCCTTCCTCCAGTCCAGCTCGCTGCCGATGCTGATGCAGGAGGAGATCGAGCGTTTGATCATGACGGGCGAGCTCCCCGTCGGCAGCCGCATCAACGAAAGCGAGCTCTCGCAGCGCTTCAATACCAGCCGCGGCCCCATCCGCGAAGCGCTGCGCGCGCTGGAAGAAGCCGGCCTGGTGCGCAACGAAAAGAACCGCGGCGTCTTCGTGCGCGAGATCGCATTCGAGGAAGCCGACGAAATCTATGAATTGCGCGAGGCCCTGGAAGAAGTCATCGGCCGGCGCGTGGCGCTCGCCATCAAGCCCGATGGCATCGAGCGCCTGCGCGCCATGCTCGACGCGATGCGATCGGCCGCCCATGCACAGGACGTGGAGCAGTACGCGCAACTCAACCTGCAGTTCCACGAGATCCTGCTCGACACCGCGGGCAGCAAGAAGCTGACCGAAACCTACAAGCGCCTGGTCAAGGAACTCCACCTTTTCAGAATGCGCGCGCTCGACAGCGGCGGCGGCCTGCGGGTCTCGGCCGACGAGCATCGCGCCATCGTCGACGCCATTGCCAGCGGCAACCCCGACGTCGCCGGACAGGCGCTGCGCCAGCACGTCGCCGGCAGCCGCGCACGCATGCACAAGGCCTTCGGCCGCGCCGATCCCGCTCCCATTGCAGCCCCGAACAACCCACCCCAAAAGGAAGTCTGAAATGACACAGGAGACACTCGAAGTCAACGCCCGCAGCTACCGCTGGATGTCGCGCCCGGTCGTCGTGGTGTGCGTGGACGGCTGCGAGCCGGCGTACCTGGACGCAGCCATCGCCGCAGGCGTGGCCCCGTATTTCGACCGCATGAGGAAGTCCGGTGCCGACCTGCTGGCCGACTGCGTGGTGCCCTCGTTCACCAACCCGAACAACCTGTCCATCGTGACCGGCGCGCCGCCGGCGGTGCACGGCATCTGCGGCAACTACTTCTTCGACCGCGAACTCGGCCAGGAAGTCATGATGAATGACCCCAAGTACCTGCGCGCGGGCACCGTGCTCGCCGCCTTTGCCGACGCAGGCGCCAAGGTCGCCGTGGTCACCGCCAAGGATAAGCTGCGCAAGCTCCTGGGCCACCGCATGAAGGGCATCTGCTTTTCCTCCGAGAAGTCCGACCAGGTCACGATGGAGGAGAACGGCATCGACAACGTGCTCGACATGGTCGGCATGCCCGTGCCCTCGGTCTACAGCGCCGAACTGTCGGAGTTCGTGTTCGCCGCCGGCGTGAAGCTGATGGCGTCGCGTCGCCCCGACCTGATGTACCTCTCGACCACCGACTACGTGCAGCACAAGGCCGCACCGGGCAGCCCGGCGGCCAATGCCTTCTACGCCATGATGGACGGCTACCTGTCGCAGCTCGACGCCCTGGGCGCCACCATCGTCGTCACCGCCGACCACGGCATGAACGACAAGCACGACGCGCAAGGCGCGCCCAAGGTCATCTACCTGCAGGACGTGCTCGACGGCTGGTACGGCCAGGACGAGGCAAGGGTCATCCTGCCGATCACCGACCCGTACGTGGTGCACCACGGTGCCCTCGGCTCCTTCGCCACCGTGTATGTGCCCGCGCAGGCAAGCGTGCCAGGCTGGATCGAGCGCATCAAGGGCATTCCCGGCATGGAGCTGGTGCTCTCGCGCAAGGAAGCCGCCGAGCGATTCGAGCTGCCGCCGGACCGCATCGGCGACATCGTGGTCGTCAGCGAGCAGAGCACGGTCATCGGCACCTCGGCCAGCCGGCACGACCTGTCGGCCCTCGAAGTGCCGCTGCGCTCGCACGGCGGCGTCTCGGAGCAGCGCGTGCCGCTCATCTGCAACCGACCGGTCACCGGGATCGCCGCCGGGCGCCGACTGCGCAACTTCGACGCGCTCGACCTCGCCTTGAACCACGCTCAGTAACTGCGGAGAACCTCATGAGCCAAGCCATGCTGAAGCCAGGCACCGTCCACAAGGAAGCGCTGCGCATCGCCGGGGAAAAGGTCTATCGCGATTGCACGATCGAAGTCACCTACCCCTACACCGGCGAAGTGATCGCCACCGTGCCCAAGGCCTCGCTCGAGGACCTGCGGGTGGCCTACAAGATCGCGCGCGACTACAAGCCCACCCTCACGCGCTACGAGCGCTACAAGATCCTGATGCGCGCGGGGGAGATCATCGCCTCGCGCCTGGATGAGATCTCGCGCGTCATCACCATGGAGTCAGGCCTGTGCCGCAAGGACTCGCTGTACGAGGTGGGACGTGCCTCCGATGTGCTGCTGTTCGCGGCCAACCAGGCCCTGGTGGACGACGGCCAGGTGTTCTCCTGCGACCTCACACACCACGGCAAGAGCCGCAAGGTCTACACGCTGCGTGAGCCGCTGCAGGGCGCGATCACCGCCATCACGCCGTTCAACCATCCGTTGAACCAGGTGATCCACAAGGTGGCGCCGTCCGTCGCTACCAACAACCGCATGGTGCTCAAGCCCAGCGAGAAGACCCCGCTCACCGCCTTCATCCTGGCCGACATCCTGTACGAGGCGGGACTGCCGCCGCAGATGCTGTCGGTGATCACCGGCGACCCGCGCGAGATCGCCGACGAGATGCTCACGAGCGCCGACGTCGACCTCGTCACCTTCACCGGCGGCGTGGCCATCGGCAAGTACATCGCGGGCAAGGCGGTCTACAAGCGGCAGATCCTGGAGCTGGGCGGCAACGATCCGATCATCGTGATGGAAGACGCCGACATCGAGGAGGCCGCGACGCTGGCGGCCAGCGGCTCCTACAAGAATTCGGGCCAGCGCTGCACCGCCATCAAGCGCATGCTGGTGCATGAGGCGGTGGCCGACCGGTTCGTCGAACTGCTGGTGGCCAAGACCAGGGCCCTGAAGTACGGCGACCCGATGGATCCGGCCACCGACATGGGCACGGTGATCGACGAGGCGGCAGCGATCCAGTTCGAGTCGGTGGTCAACGAGGCCATCAAGGCGGGGGCGAGGCTGCTGTGCGGCAACGAGCGCCGCGGCGCGCTCTACTCGCCCACGGTGCTCGACCATGTGGACCCGCAGATGACGGTGGCCAAGCACGAGACCTTCGGGCCGGTGTCGCCGGTGATCCGGTTCAAGAACATCGAGGAGGCGATCCGCATCTCCAACGGCACGGCCTACGGCCTGTCCTCGGCGGTGTGCACCAACCGCATGGACTACATCACGCGCTTCATCCGCGAGCTGAACGTGGGCAGCGTCAATGTGCGCGAGGTGCCGGGCTACCGGCTGGAGCTCACACCCTTCGGCGGCATCAAGGACTCGGGCCTGGGCTACAAGGAAGGCGTCCTCGAGGCCATGAAAAGCTTCACCAACTGCAAGACCTATTCGCTGCCCTGGTAGACCACGATGAGCCTGAGCATTCCCGACATCGTCGGCCTGTTCGAAAGCAAGGGCGGCGCGCAGTACGACGGCGAGCCGGTCACGCAACTGGAGCATGCGCTGCAGTCGGCGCACCTGGCTGAGCAGGCGGGCGCCGGCAGCGAGCTGATCGCTGCCTCGCTGCTGCATGACCTGGGGCATCTGCTGCACGACTTCGGCGGCACGCCGACGCAGCAGGGACTGGACGACCTGCACCAGTACCGCTGCCTGCCATTTCTTCGCGCGTTGTTCGGCCCGGCCACGCTGGAGCCGATCCGCCTGCATGTGGATGCCAAGCGCTTCCTCTGCGCCAGGGAGCCCGGCTACCTCGAAGCGCTGTCGCCCGATTCGAAACGCAGCCTGCAGTTGCAGGGCGGCGTGTTCGACTCGGCGCAAGCCAGCGCTTTCGAGGCCCTGCCGCATGCAATGGATGCGGTCCGCCTCCGGCGCTGGGACGACCAGGCCAAGTGCGCCGATGCGAGGACACCAGACCTGGCGTACTACGCGGGTCACCTGGCGATCGCGTCCAAACACGTTGCCGCGGCACAGGCATGAGCGCGGCGCCAACGGTCGCCCTGACCAGGCGCCGGGCCACGACGCAGGACATTCCCTTTTTGCTCGCGCTGCGGCAGCAGACGATGAACGGCCACGTCATTGCTTCCGGTGCCGAGGTCAGCGACGCGCATCACATGGCGCGGCTGATGCATCGCTTCGAGTACGCCGAGGTCCTGCTGCACGAGGGGATGCCGGTCGGCCTGCTCAAGGTGTCGCGCGATCCGCATGAGTGGGTCGTCATCCAGATCCAGCTGGCGCCCGTCTGCCAGGGTGGCGGCATCGGCACCGGGCTGCTGGCGGAGGTCGTCGACCAGGCCTCAAGCGCCGGCGTCGACCTCACGCTCAGCGTGCTGAAGGTGAATCCCGCGAAGTCGCTCTACGAGCGCTTCGGGTTCGTCGTCGAGCGCGAGTCCGAGTTTTCCTACGAAATGCGGCGCAAGCCCTGACAACCTGCGAGGCCGACATGCGCCCCTTCTGAATCGAACAGGCCCTTTTCAACGACGGTGATCTCGCCCCCGCGCTGCAGGGCATGCAGCGCGCCGACGTGTGCATCGTCGGCGGCGGCTTCACGGGCCTGTGGACCGCCATCCAGGCAAAGCAGCGCAACCCCGCACTGGACATCGCGATCGTCGAGAGCGACCTCTGCGGCTCGGGCGCCAGCGGCCGCAACGGTGGCTGCCTGCTCACCTGGTCGGCCAAGTTCTTCACGCTGCGCCTGCTGTTCGGCGAAGCCGAGGCGATCCGCCTCGTGAGGGCCTCGGAAGCCGCGGTGCAGCACATCGCGGACTTCTGCCGCGCACAGGGCATCGATGCCGAGTTGCGGCAGGACGGCACGCTCTACACCGCCACCTCGCAGGCCCAGGTCGGCGCGCTCGACCCGGTGATGAAGGGGCTGGAGGACTGCGGCATCCACTCCTACCACCACCTGCCGCCGGAAGAGGTGGCGCGCCGCTCGGGCTCCGCACGCAACCTCGCCGGCGTGTTCTCGCCCATCGCGGCGACCGTGCATCCGGGAAAGCTGGTGCGCGGGCTGCGCCGCGTGGCGCTGCGCATGGGCATCCGCATCTACGAGCGCAGCCCGATGGTCGACTTCACGCAGGGCCATCCGGTCACGGTGCGCACACCTGCCGGCAGCATCGAAGCGCCGAAGCTGGTGCTCGCGATGAATGCCTGGATGGCCAGTGCCCTGCCCTGCTTCGAACGCAGCATCGCCATCGTCTCGAGCGACATGGTCATCACCGAGAAATGCCCCGACCTGCTTCGCGCGACCGGCCTCGTCGACGGTGTGTCGGTGCTCGACTCGCGCACCTTCGTCTACTACTACCGCACCACCGTCGATGGGCGGCTGATGCTGGGCAAGGGCGGCAACACCTTCGCCTGGGGCGGGCGCATCGCGCCGGTGTTCGACCAGCGCTCGCCTTACGAGGCCGACCTGACGCGCGCGCTGGGCGACTTCTTTCCCTCGCTGCGCCAGGTGCCCGTGACCGCCAGCTGGAACGGCCCCTCGGACCGTTCGGTGACCGGCTTTCCTTTCTTCGGCAGGCTCAATGGCACGCCGCACATCTACTACGGCTTCGGCTATTCAGGCAACGGCGTAGGGCCCACCTACATGGGCGGGCAGATCCTGTCGTCGCTGCTGCTGGACGAGGACAACGCCTGGACGCGGAGCCCGCTGTTGCGGGGACCGCTCGGGCTGTTTCCGCCGGAGCCGATCCGCTACATCGGCTCCATCGTCGTGCGCGACGCGATCCGCCGCAAGGAAGCGGCGGAAGACCGGGACGCCCGTCCGCGGATGGGCGACCGCCTGCTCAGCAAGTTCGCCAATGCGGCGGGCAAGTCGGACAAAGCCTGAGCCAACTGCGGCACTTCGGCGCGATGCCCGTGGACGGCCGCAGCCCCCGGTTGTGGCGTACGCTTCCGGTGCAGTCAGGCAGACGCACTTCGCGCCCTCAACTCCGGAACAACAGCATGCAATCCCACCAGCTCGAAATCTTCGCGGACTACTTTCAGTTCTACCTGCAGGACGAGACGGCGCAGGGCGATCTGTCGGATGCCTGGGATGACCCGGCCGTGGAGCGCATGCTCGCCACCTCATCGGGCATGGTCGGCCTTGGCACCGTCCGCAACATGCGTGTGCCGGTGACGCTCGAGTTCCTGGACGCGGAGCCTGCGGGTGACCTCGCCCCGTTCGATCATGTGGCCGAAGGTTCGCTGGTGATGGAGACCGGCCCATTGGTCGTGGCGGGCTGCACGGACTATCTTCCGGACGCGGCCCGGTTCGACATCGAGCCCGGCACCTACCGGGTGAGGCTGTCGTGTTCAGGCCTGAATTCCCTGTCGGAGGATGGGCTGCAGGGGCAGGACCGCTATCTGGTGCAGCTGTGGCAGGCGCCTCCGACCGACCCGCGCGTGCTCAAGCAGCATGCCGGCTAGCGCCTCGTCCGGATCCGCCGCCCGGGCGAGCGTGCCCTTGGCGGAAAATGGCTCATGCACGATGCCTGCCCCCACGACCCCGCTCTCGTTCCTACTCACACGACCGCGGCCCCATCGTCCGTCGCACACTGGGTCTCGCACCACCACGGCATCCCGGTGCAGCAGTGCCACCTGATTCGCCGCGGCCTGAATGACAACTACGCGCTGCTTTCGGCGGACGGCATCCGTTACGTGGCGCGCCTGTACTCGATCCGCCCGCGCGGCGGCTTCAATGCGCATTTCGAAATTGCGCTGCTGGCACACCTGCAGTCCAAAGGGGTCGAGGTTGCCGCAGCCGTGCCGGCGGCGGACGGGCGCGCCTGCGTACCGCTGCAGTTCCCCGAAGGACCGCGTGCGCTGGCCCTGTTCCGGAATGCCGAAGGCGCGATCCCCGAGACGCTGGAAGAAATCGAGCTGACCGGGTGCATGCTGGCCCGCATCCACGGGGCGGCACGCGACTACGCCGGGCCACCCAGCCGCTACACGCTGGACGGCCACCACCTGGCCGGGCGGACCCTGGGCTACCTGCAGGTGTATCCGGAGATCGGCGCGCAGCTGCTGCAGGCTTACCGCCTCCTGGTGCAGCGCCTGCTTGAAGAACTGGCCGAGGTCGAGCCCGGGCTGACGCGCGTCGTCTGCCACGGCGACACGCACGGCTTCAACAACCATGTGAACACCGACGCGGACGGCATCCGCAGGACGGTGTTCTTCGATTTCGACGATGCCGGCCCGGGCTTCCTGGCCTACGACCTGTGCGTGCTGCCCTGGTCGTATCTGTTTCGCAAGAACCTCAAGGCACCGGACGACGTGCTGCGCGAGCGCTGGATGCACTACCTGCGCGGATACCGCGCGGGCGGCGGCGAAGTCAGCGACCGCGACCTGGCGGCATTGCCGCTGTTTATGCAGCTTCGCCACCTGTGGAACCTTGGCGAGGCGGCCGGGCGGCTCAACCACTGGGGAACGAACTCGGTGCCCGTGGATTGGCTGCAAAAGCAAATGGAGGTGTTCGAGGCGTGGAAAGGGCTGGACCTGCGGGTCTGACACCGCTGCCGCACGACAACCCGACCATGTACCCGACCGGAACCCTGCGCGGCATCGCCGCGATGCTGCTGGCTTGCGCCTTCTTTGCCTGCATGGACGCGCTGCTGAAGAACCTCGCCGGCCACTACCCGCCAGTGCAGGTGATGGCGCTGCGCGGTCTCACGGCCCTGCCCCTGGTGTGCCTGTACATCGCGTGGCGGCGCGAGGCGGCCGGCGTCTTCAACCGCCGGCTGCGTTGGCGCCTGCACCTGCTGCGCACCGTGCTGAACATGGCGATGCTCGTGCTCTTCGTCCACGGGCTGAAGACGCTGGGCCTGGCCGAGGCCTACACGCTCACCTTCATCGCTCCGCTGCTGATGGTGCTCATCGCCGTGCCGATGCTGGGCGAGTCGGTGCAGCCGCGGCACTGGACCGCCATCGGGCTGGGCTTCGTCGGTGTCGTGATCGCGCTGCGCCCCGAGCAGGGCGCGTTTCTCTCGACGGGCGCCCTGGCGGTGCTGGTGGCCGCCGTCTGCTATGCGCTGTCGAACATGCTGGGCCGGCTCGTTAGCCGTACCGAGTCGAGCGCCGCGCTGGTCTTCTGGGCCACGGCAGGCATGACCGTGGGCGGCAGCCTTTTGTCCGCACCGCAATGGGTGCCCATCCAGGCCGGGCACGCGTGGGTGCTGGCGGGTCTGGCCATCAGCGGCTTCCTGGGCCAGCTGGCCATCGCCGAGGCCTTCCGCCACGGCCAGGCCGCCGCCATCGCGCCCTTCGAATACAGCGCCCTCGCCTGGGGGTTGATGCTGGACTGGCTGTTCTGGCAGGCCGCGCCCGACGCATGGACGCTGGGCGGCGGCGCATTGATCATTGCGAGCGGCTTGTGGCTGGCGCGCAGCGAGGCAGCAAAGCGGCCGGCCCGGAGCTGATCTGCTGCTCGGCCTGATATCAACGAGGAGCCGAAGGACATGTCAATTAAGCGAATGGACAACATCCTGATCGTCGTCGACGATCTCGAAGCGGTGAAGGCGTTCTTTGTCGAACTGGGACTCGAATTCGAGGGCCAGACAACGGTCGAAGGGCCCGCTGTCGGGAGCCTCATAGGGCTCGGAGACGTCCGAGCCACGCTCGCGATGCTGCGGACGCCGGACGGCCAGCGCATCGAGCTGGACAAGTTCCACACGCCAGCCGCGGTCAGGTTCGGGCCGGTGGACGCACCGGTGAACGCGCTGGGTCTGCGCCGCATCATGTTTGCCGTCGATGACCTCGACGGTGTCGTTGCGCGGATGCAAGCCCAAGGCGCGGGACTCATCGGCCGGATGCAGTACGAGGAGTCGTACCGGCTCGCCTATGTTCGCGGGCCCGAGGGCATCATCGTCGGGCTCGCAGAACAGCTCGGCCAGGAGCCTGCTTCAGCGGACCAGCCTTCACCGAAACGCTGAATACCGTAGCCGCGCTTTGGCGCAGCGGATGCGGTGCGTGCCCAGTTCGACGGCACGCAGCATCCGAACGTCACTTGCCGAATAACCCGGCCACACGCTGCCACGTGCGCAACATGAAGCCCGCGCGCTCCACGTCGGCCTGCGCGACCAGCGGCGCCTCGCCCACCGCCTTGCCGTTCGACTCCGCGACGACCTTGCCGATCACCGCGCCCTTGGCCACCGGTGCCTCCAGCTTCGGGTTGATCTGCACGGAGGTGTTCACTTTCTGGCCGCGCGGCACCGTCACCGTCCAGGGTGCTCCTAGCCCCGCGGCAACCGTATCGGCCTTGCCGAAGCGGACGTTGGTCGTCGTGACCACGGCGTTGGGCTGGATGGGGGTGGCCTTCTCGAAGTTGCCGTATCCCCATCCGAGCAGCGCGCGGGTTTCGTCGGCACGTGCCTGCGCGCTGTTGGTGTTGAGGATCACGGTGATCAGGCGCATGCCATTGCGCTTGGAGGAAGTCACGAGGCAGTAGCCCGCCTCCTGGGTGTGCCCGGTCTTCAGGCCGTCGACCGTGGGGTCGGTATAGAGCAGCGCATTGCGGTTGCCCTGCTTGATGCCGTTGTACTTGAACTCGCGCTCCGCGTAGATCGGGTAGTACTCCGAGCTGTCGCGGATGATCGCGCGCGCCAGGATCGCAAGGTCGCGCGCGGACGACTTGTGATCGGGATCGGGCAGGCCCGTGGAGTTCACGAAATGCGTGTGCGTCATGCCCAGGCGCTGGGCTTCCGCATTCATGAGTTTGGCAAAGCCCTCCTCGGTGCCGGCCATGTGCTCGGCGATCGCCTTGGACGCGTCATTGCCAGACTGCACGATGATGCCGCGCAGGATGTCGATCACGGTGGCCTGGCTGTTCAGCGGCAGGTACATGCAGGACTCGGTGCTCGAGCCGCGGCACCAGGCGTTCTGGCTGACCGACACCAGATCGTCCTTCTTGAGCTTGCCGGACCGGAGTGCCTGTTCGACCAGGAAGCTGGTCATCATCTTGGTCAGCGACGCCGGCGGCAGCGGCTCGTCGGGGTTGGCCGAGGCCAGCACCTCGCCGGAATCGAAGTCCATCAGCAACCACGCCTTGGCCGGCAGCGCCGGCGGGCCGCCGGCAACGGCCGTTTGACCGGCCGCCGGTGCGGCGGCGGGCGCGGTGGCAGCGGGCTTCTTCTGGGCTGCAGGCTTGGCGGCATGGGAGGCCGCGAAAGCGGGTGCGGCGGAAATCAGGGCGCCCGTGGCGATTGCGAAGGCGAGCGGGAGGACGGAAGGAGTCTTGAATTGCATGTGCGTGTAGGAGCTGAACGGCGATTCTGGCGGATGTGGCGATTCGGGGGTGCTTGGCAGACCAGGAATCGCCGCGCAAGTTCGCCAACCGGTGGAACACCCCGGACGCTACCCGATCCGCACGCGGTCCGCGGTGGCGTTTCCTGCCGTTACCGCATGCCCGCCGCTCAAGCCTGCTGGAGACGGGGTTCGGTCGGGCTCGCCGCCAGGCGCAACCTCGAAGAACTGCGCAAGTGGCGGCCGGGGCCAACTGTACACCGCCAGGAGCCGCCGGCACCCGCAGCGGCAAACGCCCCCTAGGAGCCGCCATTCACTGCTTGCATGACCGGGGCGTCGGATTCCGCGACTGCGTTTCCATGCACAAGAGCCTGCGGACCGGCCTCGGCGGAAACCGCATCCGCGGACGCGGCGGCCAGCAGCTGGTAGCCACGTCCGTAAACCGGTACCAGCAAGAATCCGTTTTCCTTGCGCAAGGCCAGGCGGGTTCGCAACCTCGCGACACATACATCCAGCGCCCGGGAGCGGCTGCTTTGCGTGGAACCATTCCACAACGAGCCCATGAGCAGTTCCCGCGACACCACGTGGCCGATGTTGCCGAAGAGAGCCATGGCCAGGTCGAACTGAAGCGGTTGAAGCTGAATTTCAAGGTTCTTGTGAATCACCACATGGCGGCCGTCCATCACAAAGCGATAGTCGCCCCAACTGACTTCCCGCTCGGCATCGCTGCGCACTGCACGAAAACCGGACCGGTGCAGGAGTGCTTCAATCCTCCATTCAAGCTCTTCCCCGCTCAACCTCGCGATGCCGATGACGCTGGCCCCGAAGAAATCGGCGTTGCGCGGGAGCGATCGCCATTGCATTTCATCCAGGCAGAGGAGGACCGGAACATCCTTTGCCCTACAAATGCCCGAGACGCCGAGCCACTCCGAATGGCGCTTGACAGTCATCACCAGCACATCGAACTCGTGATTTTCCGCGAGCCGCTCCAGGAATTCGTTGGGATCCTGAAACTCATGCACGGAGGGACCGATCCGCCGAAGAAGCGAACTCAGTTGATGTCTGCGACTCGGGTCTCGATCAACAAGCGCTGCCCTGATTGTCTTCAAGATTCCTCTCCACAACACACCTCGGCGAATCTTCTGAATTGTCCAGCCCATGGCGAAGCATTGCTATGCGCCTGGGCGGCCTCCAGCGTGCGAATAAGCGCCTCCGCAGCCAGCGGGCGGCCGTAAAACCAGCCCTGCATCAGGTGCACGCCGCGGTCTCGGAAGTACTCGACCTGTGCGTTGCTTTCGACGCCCTCGACGATGATTTCCACACCCAGTTCTCTGGCCAGCTCAATCACGGATGGGACGATTCGCTCCCTCAACGTGCCCGTGCCCACGGTGTCGGTGAATTTCTTGTCCAGCTTGATCTTGTCGACCTTCAGGTCGCTGAGGTAGGACAGGTTGGCGTATCCCGTGCCGAAATCATCGATGTAGATTTCGTGGCCCCGACCGCCCAGCTCCAGCATCACGGTCACTGCGGATTCGAGCCTTGCGGAAGTCCGCTCTGTGAGTTCAAAGGCCAATTGCGTCGGCGCGATGCCGGCTTCTACAAAGTGATGCTGCAGCGACTGATGGAAGCTGCTGTCCATCATGTCCGCGGGAACGACGTTCACGCTGATCTTGAAGTTCTTGTGGGTGCGAAGGAAATCGCCGAAGTCCTCGGAGACCCGCTGGAGCGCCAGCAGAGTCAACTTTCCGATCAGGTCATTCGCTTCGGCGATGGGGATGAACACCGCAGGTGGGACGCTTTCCCCGCTCTTCAGGGTCCATCGCATCAACGCCTCGGCAGACACCGTCTCGCCGGTCCGGTTGTCCACGATCGGCTGGTAGTGCATGAACAGCTCCTTCTTGGCAACCGCCTCGCGCAGCAGCGCGTCGATGGTGCGCATTCTGTATCCGCGAGCGGACCAGGATGCGATGCCGAGCGCCACACCGATGCCGGCAAGAATTCCTGTGAAGATGAGCAGCATCAGGTTGCTCATCAGGACAGCCAACCCGCGCGCCTTCAGCACATAGCAGGTGACCTGCCCAGGCAGGCACGCGACTGAAATGATGTCACCCCGAAGCCAGTACGTGGAGCCCGAGATGAACAACGGTTGCGCGATGCCTGGATCTGCGCCACGCACGACGAGCATCGTGCCGGTTGCGCTGTTCAACAAGACAACACTCAACGCGTAGCGGCCATCCTCCACCGTCGCCGGCTGTTTCTCCGGCGCGACGAGGAGCTCGTAGGCGCCTTCCTTGACGAGGGTGGATTTGACGCCGGGCGAGAGCGGCAGGTCGACATTGCGCCATATCCGGCGACCTGTCTCGGTCGTGAAATCGGGACTGTCGGAAGGAAGGCTGGAAGCGGCGGCGCCAATGTTGCCGTTGCACCGCGGGCCGGCATTATCGCCCTGGTAGACGACGTCGCGAATGATCGCGGATCGAAAGGCGATGGACCGCAGTGCTTCAAGATGCGTCGCGGAGCATGGTTGGGCATCCAGGGCGCGCAGTTCCGCGAACGCCGCATTGACTTCGGCAACCCGCTCCAGCGGTTTGGAGATGACGGCCGCCGCGGCCGCGCGTATCGTGCGTTGTTCGTCGGCAATCAGAAATGCGCATAGCACCGCGAGCGTGGCCACAACGCCGAACGTGGACCACACGATGATGCGCTGTCTGTTGGACGCCATCTGACCCAGCACTGACGCATCGGGGTCATTGTCGCGCCGAGATATGGTTGATTTGCCTGGATGAAAGTCGGCACGGAACATCACGCAACTTTCATTCGCGGGTAAAGCCCGAACGATATTGCATTCACGCCCGCTTGGGCGAAATATGACGGAGGTGAGGAAGTAAAGCAGCGGCTGCGGACCTCTATCGACTCCGAAGTGTGATTCGAATCACAAGCTGCAGAAGACGGGGGTCACTCCAGATATCAGGTTCCACGACCGAGATGGCCGCCCCGTGGCGACCATTGTTCCCTCGCACCAAAGTTGCCGCGCGCTTTTTTTCCGCGCTTCAGCCGATCACGAACTTGCAAATCTCGCGCGAATACGCCTGGAGAAACGCATTCTTGTCGGGCAGTGGCTCCGTGGTATGCGGCGGGGGAATGTCCATGAATGAAAAGTGACCTGCTCCTTCCGTGACGCGGACGTCCACGGCAATCGAAGCGCGCATGGCACTCGCCATCCATTCGGTTTGGACTGGCGGAGTGATGCTGTCCGCCGAACCCACCCACGTCAGGACTGGAACTCGCACCGCATCAAGCGCTGCGGGCGCGCGGAAGAATCCGGTAGGGGGAGCCAAGAGAGCCAGACGAGTCAAGCGACCGTCCGGTGCAATAAAGACGCGTCGACCTGGCGCTAACCACATTTGAGCTCCCGCCATGGCAACGAGGGTGGCCGCGCCAATCGAATGCCCCACTCCCACCACCTTCGCCGATGGCTCAGTGAATGCGTCGAGTGCGAGGGAAAGACGCCTTGCGCGGAGAGTCAGTTCGTCCTCGCTCGGGGTGGTCGAAGCAAGCCGCTCGAAATGCGGCGCCACGATCTTGCAGCCAGAACCGGCCAAGGCACCGAGGAGAGTCGCGTGACGCTCTGGCTGGCCGCCCGTGCCCACCGCGAAAAGAACCACGGGAGCGCCGGCGGCCGCTTCCTGCACCGACACCTTGAATGAATCAACTCCGTCTTGCAGCGTCTGCGTCAGCATTGAAAGCAACTCCCTGTCATGTGTGGGCTCGATCGCGTTTTGCACGATGCAGTTTCATCAAGTTCTTGCCCCGTCCAGGCCCGCATTCTGCCGTGCCGACGAACGCCGGTCTCGTGCAGAAAAAGAGCGTGACAGCAGCCGAAAAGCTTTCCTCCAGAAGCGGCAACTTCACCCGTCTCCCAACACCTGACAAAGCAGGATCCGGTTTTGCAGTTGGGCAAGTCGCGTGGCGGCATGGGCGACCTCTGCCGCACGCAGACGTTCCTGCGCATCCAGCCAGCTTCTCAATGGCAGCAGCCCGACCCGGAAGCGGGCCTCGTAGATCCGCGCCGCTTCTGCCGCCTGGAGCTGCGCCCTGCGTAACGCCACGTCCTGCTCGGCGAGTCGAGTGCGGGCGGAGAGCGCCTGCTCCACTTCGCCGAGTGCGGTGTACAGCGCTTTGCGAAAACCGATTGCGGCCTCTTCGTAGCGAGTCCGTGCGATGTCCAGCTCGATACCCAGCATGCGCGCCCGCAGAAAGGGCAACGTCATGCCGACACCAAAGGTGGCGACCGGATTGGCAAGTACGTCGAGGAGGGCTTTGCTGGAACTGCCCAGCGCACCGGTAAGTGCGATGCCAGGGTAGTAGCTGGCCGCTGCGGCGTCAGTGCGAGCGCCCGCGGCCTGAAGGCGCCACTGGGCAGCGCGCAGGTCGGGCCTGCGGCCGAGAAGATGGGCCGGAAGGCCTGGCTGGACCGGCGGCAAGGCGACCTCAGGCAATGCCCGGGGCTCGGGTTGCGGTACGGAAGCGCCATCGAGCAGCACGCGCACGCGCTCGCGTAGCACCACGGCTGCCTGGCGCTGGGCCGCCAGGTCGGCGGTGCGTTCCTCGCGCACTTGCAGCGCCTCGTGCAGGGCCAGCCGACCTTCGGCCCCCGCCTGGAAGCGGGCCTGGACAAGGGCCACAATGCGTTGGGCGTCGCGTTCGCTGGCTTCGGCCATCGCCACGCGGTCGTTGGCGTAGGCGAGCTGGAAATACAGGTCGATGACGCTGGCGACCAGCACCTGCCGCACGGCCTGCCTGTCCTGCTTGCTCGCCTGCGCCTCGAAGCCGGCGGCGTCCCGCAGCGCACCAAGACGCCCGAAAAGATCGAGCTCCCAGCTCACCGCGATCTGCCCGGTGCTGCTGGAGCCTGGATCTGGTTGTGCGCTGCCCAGCCCTCGCGCGACGCTGGTGTTCAAGGCGCCCGACACCGTCGGCGTCAACTGGGTGCCCGCGAGGCGGGCCTCCAGCATCGCGCGGCGCAACCGGACGCCCGCCATGGCAAGGTCGGCATTGCGTGCAAGGGCGGCGTTTATCCAGGTGTCGAGCACGGGCAGTTCGCCCGCGCGCCACCAGGCCAGCCCCCTGTCGCCAGCACGGGCCGCGGGCCCGGTCTCGGCATGGGTATACGCGGGTGGCAGCACTGGCATCGGCCTGGGGGGCTCAAGCGTGGCGCATCCCACCGCCGCGCAGGCCAGCAGCGTGGCGAACACGGCTCGGGGCAAGGACGCCCCCGGGCGAAGAGGAGCGGAAGGTAGGGATCGCGTCATGTCAATCCCTCGCGAGGGCCTGCACCGGCTCGAGCCGTGCGGCGTTTCTTGCGGGCAGGTAACCGAAAGCCACGCCGACCAGACAGGAGCTGACCACGGCCAGTACCACCGAGAGCGCGGAAAAGGACATCGGCAACTGCGGCATCAGCAAAGCGATGAGCGCGCCCAGGCCGAAGGCCAGCAACACGCCGGCTGCGCCGCCGATCAGGCAGATCAGCACGGCTTCCATGAGGAACTGAGCCACGATGTCGGCGCGCCGCGCGCCCACGGCCATTCGCACGCCGATTTCTCGCGTGCGCTCGGTCACCGAAACCAACATGATGTTCATCACGCCGATTCCGCCCACCATCAGCGACAGGGTCGCCACGCCGGAGATCAGCAGGGCCAGGGTGCGACTGGTGCGCGTGGCGGCCTGCCGGACCTGGTCCGAATTCATGATGAAGAAGTCCTGGCTGCCGTGGCGGTCGCGCAGCACCGAAGCGACGGCGCCTTGCGCTGCACGGCTGGAGATTTCGTCCTTGATGCGCAAGGTGATGCTTTCGAGGAATTGCCTTCCCGCGAGTCGGGTCGCCACCGTCGTGTAGGGCACGAAGAAGCCCGGCGTGCTCGACGCGAAGCTGCTCTGCATCGGGCGCAGCACGCCGACCACCTGCACCGGCATCTCGCCGAGAAGCACGGTCTGCCCCAAGGGCGATGAGCTACCGAAGAGCGCCGTGGCCGCGCGTTGATCGATCACGGCCACCTGTGCGCGCGCTTCTTGATCGCGGGCGTCGAAGAAGCGGCCCGCGGCCAATGAAAGGCCGCGCACGCGGAACAGTCCCGCCCCCACGCCGTTGACCTGGGCCGATGCCGCCGCGGAGTCGCGCAGTGCCGTCACCGACACCGAGATGTTGGGCGAGGCACTGTCCACGTAGAACTGCTGCGCCAGCGCCTCAGCGTCGGCCACCGACAGGTTCTCGATCGCACTCGCTCTGAGGTCGCCGAAGTCGCGGCCGGGAAAGATCTCCAGCGTGTTGGTGCCCAGTTCGCGGATCTGGGCCATGACTTGCTCCTGCGCGCCGCGCCCCAGCGCAACCACGCACACGAGCGCTGCAATGCCGATGACGATACCCAGCATCGTCAGCAGCGCGCGCAGCCGGTGCGCACGCAGGGCGAAAGTCGCCATGCTCAGCGTCTGCGCCAAGCGTGCAGGCGCGGCTCTGCCTTCATGTCGGCTCTCGCCTTCCGGCGGCGCCGGCAACTCAGCCGCGCCCGGCACCGTCGCGGCCTCACTGCGGCGATCGGAGACGATGCGGCCGTCGCTGATCTCGATCACGCGCGACGCGCGGCGGGCCACCTGGGCATCGTGCGTGACGATGATCACCGTGTGCCCCTGCCCATTCAGTTCGGCGAGCAGGCGAAGCACTTCCTCACCGCTGGAGGTGTCCAGGGCACCTGTCGGCTCGTCGGCCAATATCACGCTGCCGCCGTTCATCAGCGCGCGCGCGATCGAGACCCGTTGTTGCTGCCCACCCGAGAGCTGGTTGGGCCGATGGTCTGCACGCTCGCCCAGGCCCAGGCGCTCCAGGAGCAGCCGCGCACGGGCCTGGCGCTGCTGCGCATCGCAACCCGCGTAGATGGCGGGTAGTACCGCATTGTCCAGCGCAGTCAACTCCCCCAGTAGTTGGTAGCGCTGGAAGACAAAGCCGAAGTGCTCTCGCCGCAGCTTCGCCAGTCCATCCGCGTCCAGATCCGCGACCTCCTGGCCGGCCACGCGGTAGCTGCCCGAAGTCGGCCGATCCAGTGCGCCGAGGATGTTCATGAGGGTCGACTTGCCGGAGCCCGAGGCACCCACGATGGCCACCATCTCACCCGCGTCGATCCGCAGGTCGATGCCGTCCAGCACGGTGAGAGTGCCCTCCCCTGCCACGAACTCGCGGCGCAGGCCGCGTGTTTCCAGCAATGCCCTGGACGTGCTTACCATAGGGCCGGTCCTTGAGACACTGCGGCATCGGCCGCGACCGGTTCGCCGACCACGACGCGCTCCCCGATGGCCAGGCCGCCGAGTACCTGCACCTGCAGCGGTGTGCGCAGGCCGGTCTGCACCTGGCGCTCGGTTACGTCCCCGTCGGGTTGCAGCACGCGCACCGTTCCGTGTCCGGCCTGCGCACCCGGTCCCAGCGCCACGGCGGGAATGAGCAATGCGTTCTCGACCGTCTTCACATGCACGGAGACCTGGACCGTCATGGAGGGCCGCAGCATGCCGTGCTCGTTGGGCACGTCGAACAGGGCGTTGTAGTAGACAGCCTTGGCCGCGGCGGCTGTGGACGAGGCGCTTCCAGCCGCCGCAGCCTCGTTGGCGATGGAATCGGGAGCCGGCTCTATCAGGGCAATGCGTGCCTGATAGCGATCGGTGCGGCTGCCCGGCACGACGAAGCTCGCCGCCATGCCCACCGCCACCAAGTTCACGTCGGCCTCCGAGATTTCCGCGCGCACGGTCATCACGTCCAGCTTCGCCAGCATGACGATGGTGGGCGTGCTCTGGAAGGCATTGAGCGTCTGCCCCTGCCGGGTGACAACCGCCACCACGACGCCATCCATCGGCGCCACGATGCGCGTGTAGCCGAGCTGCGTGCGCGCCGTGTCGACCTGCGTGCGCGCCTGCACGACCTGGGCCTGCAGCGAGTCGATGTCGGCACGCTGCGTATCCACCGCCGCCTGCGCCGCCTCCAGATCGGCCTGCGCGGTCGCCTCGGCCACCGCCAGCGTCTGCTGGCGGCGCAGCAGCACTCGGGCCTGCGCCATTGCCACGCGCCGCGCGTTGAGCTGCGCACGCAGCGCGTCGACTGCCGCCTCGGCACTGCGCAGCGCGATCTGCTGAGGCTGAGCATCGACCTCGGCAATCAACTGTCCCTTGCCTACTCGCTGCCCCAGGCTCACGTGCAGGCGTTCGACCCGACCCGACACCTGTGCGCCGACAGCGACCAACTCCTTGGGACGGACCCGGCCTACAGCCCGTACGTCCTTGGTCAGAGTGCCGCGCTCCACCGGCGCGGTGGCCAGATCGGGCGAGCCTGCATTCATTTCCACAAGCACGACCGCGGCGGCACTGGCAAAGACGACGGTGCCGACCGCGAGTGCCCATTTCCGAGCTGTCTTCAATGCATCGCTTTCAAGGTTGGTTTCATGGCCCTGTGCCGGGCCGCGAGAAGCGACCATCCGTGCGGCAACGAGGAATCCGTCCCATTGAGGGAACTGGAAGGGATTCTTGTGAGAGCGCATCGAGAACGCGCCGGCGCACGATCCAGATCTGGTCGAGAGCTGCTGCGCTCGGCCACGCCCTCGAGGCAGTTCCATTCGCCTTGATTGAACGTTGATGAAACCCCCAATGCTTCTGCATCGTGCGAAGAGAGCATTTCGTCACCGTCCACCCTGAAACTCACCTGGGCTCGCGCGCCTTCGAATGCACTCTCCGCTTGCAGATTTCAATTCCGTCCCTTCTACATCGACAGTGGTCGACCCCGCCGAGGCCGTACCCAGCGGCCCCGTATCGCGGCCCGTTCGGATCCGGCAGTCACCGCGGTCAGCGGAGTCGTGCGGTACCTCGCCTCGCCGGTCTAGCGGAGCCTGGGTCATCGCGCTGCTTGCCCTGTTTGCCGCCATCTGGTTGCCGCATCTTGCGCAATCGAGTCTCGTGCCGCCCACGGACAACATCGAGCAGCTCACCTGGGTGCGCAGCCTTGAGTGGGGCTACTACAAGCATCCTCCGCTGCCCACGTGGGTGCTTTGGCTTCCCGTGCAGTTGATGGGTTTGTCGGGAGCTGTCACCTATGTGCTCGGCGCGACCTTCGTGCTGGTCGCAATGGGCCTCTTCTGGCGGCTTCTCTCGGCCCTTCGCGGTTGCGTGCATGCCACGGTGGCGCTGCTCGCGGCCCTGTGCATCACTTACTACAACGGTCGTCTCTACTACTACAACCACGAAGTGGTGCTGATCCCGTTCGCGGTGGCAAGCGCTGCTCTCACCTGGAGAGCATTCGTATCGAGGCAGCGACGCTGGTGGCTGTGGCTGGGGGTCTGTCTCGGCGTCGGGGGGCTCGCTAAATATCACATCGCTGTGATGGCCGTGGCCGTGGCGGTGTTCTGGGCGTGGCAGGGAGGCTGGCGGGATGCGGATCATCGGCGAGGCCTTGCACTGGCCGCCGTCGTTTCCCTGGCCGTGATGGCTCCGCATCTGTACTGGCTCTGGACGCACGACCTCGGGCCCATCCGCTATGCGATGGAGTCGTCGCTGGGCCTCGATCTCCATGGGATGCGGAGGCTGGGCGTCTGCGTACGCTGGCTGTCCGATCAGCTACTGAACCGGGCGCTGCCTGCGTGGCTCTTTCTTCTGTCGCTGCTCATGTTCGCGGCCCGCGCACGCACGGATGCCCACGCGCCGTCGAGCGCGCCGCATGAGCCACAACCCGGCGATGCGGTAATGAGCCGGAGGCTCCTGCTGTGCTTCGGGCTCACGCCGCTGGTCTTCACTTTCGTGCTGGGCCTGGCGGTGGGGGCGGACCTGCAGTTGCATTGGGGCGCTCCGTTCCTGCTGCTCGCCGTTCCGGCCTTCATGGAACTGGGTCGCTGGAAAGAAGCCTGGTACCGGGTCTCATTGAAATCGGCCCTCAAAAGCTTCCTTCTCGTCCAACTCGTGCTGCTTGCCTGGGGACAGATGATTTCTGCCAACGGAGAGTTTCGGCTGCAGCGTCATCACTGGCGGAATTTCGATGCGAAAGCCCTGGCCGACGCGGTGGCGCCGGCAGCACGCGCCCAACTTGGCGGACCGGTCCGCGTGATTGCGGGACCTCCCGCCGAAGCAGGCGCGCTGGCGCTTCAGCTCGGTGAGCGGCCCCTTGTACTGATCGATGGCCGCTTCGACATTAGCCCCTGGGTGAAAAAAGACCTGGCCGACGAGTGCGGCGTCCTGGAACTGAGCAAGACGGCATCAAACCCCGGATATCGCCCAGCAGGCGAAAAATTCCCCGGCCTGTACTGGCGAACGGTCGTCCCTCGCTCGCCGTCCATCTCCTGCACATGGAGCGCGCATGCAGCAAATTGACCCGCTCACCCGTAAGGCCCTGCTTGATGCCCACATGCGCTTGCACCTCGATGACTTCACGTCGGCCGAGCGGCCGGCGCACGATGCACCTCTGGCGCCGGCGCAAGCGACACAACCCATGCAAAGAGACCAACGCGCTTCCATCAGCTGCGTCATTCCCTGCCGAAACGAAGCCAGGAACCTCGAACTGCTGCTGCCGCGCCTGATCACGGTACTGGTCACACTGAAGCGGGATTGGGAAGTGATCGTCGTCGACGATGGAAGTACCGACACCACCTGCGAGTCGGCGCTGCGTTGGCAAGACCAGGGCGTTCGGCTGCTGGAGCTCTCGCGCAACTTCGGCAAGGAAGCCGCGCTCAGTGCGGGCCTGGACGCGGCGCGCGGTGATCTGGTCCTCCTGATGGACGGAGACGGCCAGCACCCGCCCGAACTGATTTCCGAGATGATCGCCCGCTGGACCCAGGGCGCAGACATGGTCTGCGCGAGGCGCGCGAATCGCGATTCAGAGCGCTGGGTCAAGCGCGTGGGAACACGGATCTTCTACAAGCTTCTCGACTGTGACCGGCGCTTTCGGGTACCCGCCGACGCAGGCGACTTCCGGCTGCTGGACCGCGCGGTGGCCGACGCGTTGCGCGCGCTTCCGGAACGCAGCCGCTTCATGAAGGGGTTGTTCGCGTGGGTCGGTTTCCACGTGGAGCAGATGGCCTACGTGCCGCCTCCGAGGCCCCACGGCCGCAGCCACTACAGCCTGCAGGCACTTTGCAGCCTGTCGCTGACCGGGATCACCATGTTCACCAGCTGGCCCCTGCGCGCGGCCAGCGTGCTTGGTGGGCTGCTCGCCATCGCCGCGTTCGGCTACGGCGGCATGCTGTGCTTGTCGTACATGCTGTGGGGCAATGAAGTGTCGGGCTGGACCACGATCGTCGTCGCCATGTTCCTGCTGGCGGGGGTGCAGCTGGTGTCGCTCGGAGTGATCGGAGAGTACTTGGCGCGGGTCTTCGATGAAGTGAAGGGACGCCCGTTGTACCTGGTTCGCAGATCCCTGGGCGCCGGGCTGAGAGGCGCCGGCCCCGACGGTGGCGTCGATCCGCGGGAAAGCCCCACCGTGCGAGTCCCCGGACTCGTGTCGAAGGCCGGCAGGCCGGAAGCAGGGCGTTGAGGGAATGACGCAGATGAACAGGCAATCCACATGCTTCGCTGCGCAAGTTCGCAACATCCCGGCCGGCGCCGCCAACCCGACAGTCACATCCAGGCCATGTGCCCAGCAGGTCCAGGTCTTCACCAATGGGCTGCCCTCATGCCCGGAACGCACCATCGCAGTTTGCGTGGACGATTTCGGCCTGAATACCGGTGTCAACGCAGCCGCACTGCACCTGTCGGAGATGCGCCGCGTGAGTGCGCTGAGCGCGATGACCCAGGCGCCGGCGTGGGAAGACGGCGCAGCGCGGGCACGACGCCTGGACAACCGACGGATCGACGTCGGCCTGCATTTCAACCTCACGCAGTCGTTCCGCGGAGCGCCCGCGTTGGGATCTGTGCAGACCTTGATCGCGGCCACGCATCTTCGGCTGCTGCCAAAGCGCCATGTGCGCGAAGCCCTGTTGCGCCAGCTCGACGCATTCGAGGAAGAGATGTTCCGGGCCCCCGCCCATGTGGACAGCCACGAACATGTGCATCACCTGCCGGTGATACGGGATGTCGTGCTCGATGTGCTGCTCAGGCGATACGGCAGCGCGTTGCCGTGGGTGCGCGTGAGCGCCGCGCCGGCTACCTCGCTGGCCGGATCTTTTCGAAGCGCCGATGAACGCAAGGCATGGCTCATAGATCGGCTGGTGGGCGCGGAGCATTTCCGCCGTCGTGCCCGCTCGCTGGGATTCGGCGCGAATCGCCGTTTGCTGGGCGCGTACGGTTTCGATGCCACTGAAACCGGGTATGGCTCCTTGTTGCGGCGATGGCTGAGGCAGGCTCGCAGCGGAGATCTGCTGATGTGCCACCCTGGGAGTTCGGCGGCGGGCGACGTCATCAGTCGTGGGCGCTGCGTCGAGTTCGCTGTGTGGTCCGACCCTCATCTTCCCCTCCTTCTGCGAGAACTGGGCATCCGCATCGCGCCCATGTCGGTTCTGCGGGCGGCGACGGCGTGAAGATCGTGGATCGACGCACAGTCTTTGGCGGGAGCTTCATCTGCTCGCTGGAGGCAGATTTCGGCGGCTTCGAGCTGGATGTACTGCCGGCGCCGTCGCACGCGTGCGCAGCAGCTCACGGACCGAACCAGTAGAACAACCACACAGCCACCGCAGCGAGCACCACCACCAGGAGCAACTTGTCGGCCCTGGCAGACACCCATGCCGAGATGGTCGAGCTATGCGTTCTGCGCGCGTCTGCGGAGTCCGGCGTGGAGAACACTTTGCGCCGCCTGGGAAACCGGAGCCGGCGCATCGGCCACATTGCAAATTCGGTTGTCCGCCTTTCAACAGCCGGGTGCCGGCGCAAGGCACGAGAACGCGACGGCTCGAACTGAAAACCCATGACTTGCCCTTGATGACGACACAAGCCGATGCTGTCGTGGCGCGATGGACTTGCGATCGAGTGTTCATGTGGTTTCTTTCAAGAGGCTGTCCATGCACGGATTCGGATGTGATTCGCTTCGGCCGAGCCTGCGCAGTTGCGGCGAGGGCGGGTCTTGATCAGATCTTGACAAATGGTGGTTCGACGGTTGACAGACGCAGCTGACAATCGACTGCATCCCTGTTCGCTGTGCACGGTGCTTGCGTTGCCGTCCCACTCATGCGCGTTTCGGTCTCATCGATCTGGCGCCTGGCTTCATGGGCCACCCCATACCTCTTTGCAACCTGGCCGAGCCACCGATGTCTCTTCTGGAGCAGCCAGGACGCAGGAGGTCGCGCCCCCGCGTCACTGTGCGCTCAGGAGCGCGTCGGATAATGTCGGGGTTGCTCGCGAAGGTGCTGCCCCGCATGCTCCCCGTGGAAAGATTCCGCTCTTGCGCATCTGCAACCCCATCGCAAATCAATGTGATGCCCCCTTCAGAAAGAAGCATGATTTCCATGGCTAACGAGCGCATCCTGATTGTCGAAGACGATTCCCAGATCGCCGAGGTGCTGGCTGCCTATCTGCAGCGAGACGGCTACCTCACGTCCATTTGCAGCGATGGCGGCGAAGCCATGCAGATGTTCCGGCAATGGCAGCCGGACCTCGTGCTCCTCGACTACATGCTCCCGCGGGTCAATGGGAACGAGATCCTCGGCGCCATTCGCAGGACCGGCGATGTACCCGTCATCATGGTCACGGCCGTGGACGGAGAAGTGGAGAAGCTGGGCGCGCTTCGCTACGGTGCGGACGACTATGTCGTGAAGCCCTTCAACCCCAAGGAGGTGGTCGCGCGCGTGCAGGTCATCCTGAAGCGCGTCCGGAACAGCTCTCAACAGAGCGCCCAGTCTCACCTCGCGTGGGGTCCGCTGCAGCTCGATCTTGACGCCGTGATGGCACGTGTCGCGGACAAGCCCGAGGCTCTCGACCTGACCATCACCGAGTTCAAGCTCCTAGCGACCTTGATGCGCAATCCGCGCAAGGCCTTCAGCCGCCTTGAATTGCTGGAGGCATGCCTGCCCGAGAGCGATGCGCTCGAGCGGGTGGTCGACACGCATGTGCACAACCTGCGGCGAAAGCTGGAAGAACAAGGCGTCCAAGGCACCCCGACGGCTGTGCGGGGCGTCGGCTATCGCCTTGGCGATTCCAGATGAAGCCATCGCGCCGTTCGCTGTGGGCGTGGCTCACGTGGCGGATGATCGCGCTGGCGATTGCCGCGGCGGCGGCCGTGCAGGCGGGCATGTGGGTTCGCTACGGCTACTGGGAATCGAAGAACGAGGCCCAGCTGCCGCCCGGCGTCGCCGAGGAGATCAGGCACCTCGAGAGCGCGCCCAAGAGCGAGGAGGCCTCGAAGCGCCTGGTCGAGCTCTATACCCAGTACGGCGACCGCTTCGCAATGCCGTCGGATTCGGACGACTTGCTCATCCAGATGCTGCTGAGCCTTTCCATCACACCCTTCGTGGCGGGGTTCGGATTGCTCCTGGCGCGCCGCATCGTCGAGCCCGTCTCGGACGTCGCGACGGCAGCGGAATCGGTTTCGATGGGGCGTTTCTCCGCCCGCGCACCGGTGCTCGACTCCGCACCGGCCGAACTCCAGCGGCTGGCCAATCACTTCAACGCGATGGCCGAGCGTCTGGAGGCCTACGATCGCGAATTGCAGGACTCCAGCGCCGCGATCGCCCACGAGCTTCGCACGCCGCTCACTGCCGCAATGGGGCGGCTGCAGGGCATCGTCGACGAGGTTTTCCCGCTCGATGAGAAGCAAATCCGGACCGTGCTCGATCAACTGGGACAGATCAACCGCATCATCGGCGACCTCCAGGTTCTGTCATTGGCTCAGGGTGGCCGCCTGCAGCTGGAAATGACGGAGTTCAACCTGCACGGATTCGTCGATGAGCGCCTCTCATGGGCGCTGCCCTCCCTTCAGAAACGCGGCATGACGGCGGCCAACCATGTGGACACCAAGGAGACCGCGCGCGCCGACAGGGGAAGGCTGGGCCAGGTCCTTTCGGCGCTGATCGACAACGCGGTGCGCTATGCGAGCGATGGCGGCCTGGTGGAGATCGACTGCCGCGCAGATGCCTCCACCCTCGAACTGATCGTGCGGGATCGAGGCAAGAGCGCTTCGGTGGACGACGTTTCGCGCTTCTTCGAACGCTTCTGGCGCAGCGAACGATCACGCTCCCGCTACGCCGGCGGTACCGGCCTGGGACTTTCCGTCGTGCAGGCGATCTGCAAGGCCCATGGCGGTGAGGCCAAAGCTGCTGTGCGGCCTGGAGGCGGGCTGGAGATCCGGATCAGCCTGCCCCGCGATCAAGGGCTTCGCAGAGCGATCGGCTGTTAAGCGTTTCTTCCCTGGAAGGAGGAGCGCGGGATTCGCCTGCCTGGCGCGCCACGTCGCGCTTGGGGCCTCCTGAAAGAAATCCGCTTGACCAATCCTTGATGCCGTGCGCACCGATCTTCAATGAAGCATCGGCACCATTGCGCATCACTCATTTCCAGTGCCCCGAGAGCCGCATGTCGTCGCTGTTGCCGCAAGCGCAGGGCAGGCCATTCCATCACACATCAAGAACTTCAATGCAAGGAGCTTTCATGAAGAGCCCTCTACACAAAAAACTATGTCCATTCGCACTGGCTGCGCTCTTGCTGCTGGCAGCGGGGTGCGCGACCGCCGGCGTGAGCTGGTCCATCGGCATCAGTTCTCCGAATATGGTCGTGGTGCCTCGACCGCCGGCGGTGGTCTACGAAGCCGCGCCGAGCTATGTGATACCGGCGCCCGTGTATGCGGCCCCACCGCAGGTCGTTGTTGCTCCGCCGGCGGTCTATCAGCCGCCGTCCGTCGCCCTGCACATCGACCGTGACTCTGACCCCTACTACCACCACAGGCACGACGACGACTGCGACGACGACTAACGCTCGCCGATGCGCGACGCGGCGTGAGGTGCCGTGCGAAACGCGCCTACCCTGAAGTCATTGTCTAACCGCGGGTCGTCGCTCGCGCCGCGTTTCGGTCGACCGCCAGGGCAGCGGACTTGCCGATTCGGGCTAACGGACTGCGGTGATCAATGGAACCATGACTGCGGCTGGCGTGCTGAACGCGCCTGCACTCAAGCACCCAGAGACTCACCGAGGTATGTTGTGAACGACATCGAATCCCTTCTCGAAAACCTGCATTTCCCCGACGCACCCAAGATGGCCGCGGGCCCCTATCCCGGACCGCGCGCGGCCGAAGCCCTGGCGCTGTCGGCTCGCACCGAATCCATGGCGCGCGGCGGCGGCCGCATGCCGGTCGTCATGGACCGCGCCTTCGGCGCCACCTTCAAGGACCCGGACGGCAGCACCTTCATCGACCTGTCGGCCGGCGTCGGCGTGAGCAGCGTGGGCCGCTGCCATCCGAAGGTGCAGAAAGCGATCGTCGAGCAGTCGCAGCAGCTCATGCATGCGATGGAGGTCAACAGCACCCGCCGCACCGAGCTGGCCGCACGCCTGTCGGCCCTGATGCCCGAAGGCCTGCGCAACGACTGCATCACATTTTTCGCGCAGAGCGGAAGCGATGCGCTCGAAGCGGCTGTGAAGTTCGCGCGGCGCGTGACGGGCCGCCACCAGATCATCGCCTTCCACGGCGGCTATCACGGCGTGTGGCATGCGTCGAACGCACTGACCACGGGCACGGCCTACCGCAAGGGCTACGGACCGTTCATGGGCGGCGTGATCCATGCGCCCTACCCGTACGCCTATCGCTTCCCGTTCGACACCACCCACAAATCGGCCGAGCAGATCGCCGGCGAATACGTCGACTACCTGCTGAACACGCCCTACACGGCCGCCGACGACGTGGCCGCCGTGATCGTGGAGCCGGTGCAGGGTGAAGGCGGGTACGTCCCGCCTTCACCCGAGTTCCTGCAGTTGCTGCGCAAGGCCTGCGACCGCAGCGGCACGCTGCTGATCGTGGACGAGGTGCAGTGCGGCGCCGGCCGCACGGGCCGCATGTGGGCGGTGGAGCACACGGGTGTGAAACCCGACATGCTGACCTTCGGCAAGGGCATCGGCGGTGACGTGCCCATGGCCGGCATCGCCATGCGCAGCGAGCTGGCCGCGCGCATTCCCGACGGCTCGGTCCCCAACACCTTCGCTGCGAACTCGCTGTCTGCTGCGGTGGCCCTCGCCAACCTCGAGATCCTGCACGACCCCGCGCTGGGGCTGATGCCGCGCGCGGAGCTGCTGGGCCAGGAAGTCCAGGAACGGGTGCGCGGCTTCCAGAGCCCCTATGTGGGCGAGGTGCGCGGCAAGGGCTTGATGATCGGCATCGAGCTCGTCGAGGACAAGGCCACCAAGGAGCCGCTGGCGCCGCAGAAGGTCGGCCAGATCATGGAATACGTGCTCGGCCACGGCGTGCTGATGGTGCCCTGCGGGCGCTATGGCAACGTGATGCGCGTGATGCCGTCGCTGACCATCTCGAAGCGGCTGCTGCACCGCGCGCTGGATGTCTTTGGCGAGGCGCTGGCCTCGCTCTGAACCGGCCGTGACGCGCACGGCACGGCCGCCTCGCCTACTGCTGGGCGATGCGGGCCGTGAGCTCCGACGCGGCGGTGGTGATCAGCGTGCACAGGTAGCTTTCCTGGAAGGCCCGGAAGCGCTCGTTGCGTCCCACCAGCGTCATGCTGCCGAGCACGCGCTGCTTCTCGTCGAAGATCGGCGCGGCGACGCCCGTGCGGCCTGGGTGAAGCTCGCTTTCGCTGATGCAGTAGCCCTGCTTGCGGATCGCCAGCAGGCCCTTGGAGAAGGACTTCCACTCCAGCCCCTGCTGCTGCCCCTCGGGCGTGCTGGCATGGGCATCGAAGACACGGCGGATCTGCCGCGGCAGCAGGTAGGCCAGCACCACGCGCGAGGTCGCACTGTGGAACAGGTCGATGGGGCGGCCGCGGCCTCCGCCCACAGGCCCGGGGTCGGGGCCGCGGCGGATCAGCACGTTGACCACCGAGTCGCCGTACCACTCGCTGATCACGGCATCCAGGCCCGTCTCCGCCACCAGCTTCTCGACCAGGTCGCGGCTGCGCACCAGGACCGGGTCGTAGTCGGTCATCTGGTGCTCCAGCGCGATGATGCGCGGCCCCAGCGCATAGCCGCGTGGCAGGCGCACCAGGAGGCCGGCATCGCCGAGCTCGCGCAGGTAGCGGTAGGCGCTGGCGGGCGTGTAGCCGAGCTGGTTGCAGATGATCTCGACGTCGATGACCGGCTGGTCGGGCCGAAAGAGATCGAGGACATCGAGCATGCGGCGAAGGCTGTTCATCGTCTGGGAAGTCTGCGGTCGTGAAACAAGAAATCGTACGGGCGCGCAAGCGCGCGGTGCCCTTTATTGTCGGGCACCATCCGCGGACCTGATCGGGAGCCGCGGCGGTCCCGGATCCACGAGATACAGAAACAGATACGCACAACACGAAGCAAGCAAAGACCATGGCCCTCGAGCAACCCATCCACACCCCGCGGCTCGTCCTTCGGCGCTTTTGCGAGCAGGACGCTACGGACCTGTTCGACTACCTGCATGCCCCGACCGCGAGCTGCTTCCTGTCGCTTGCACTCGCTAACGTCGAAGACGCTCGGGCCGAGGCTCGGCGACGCAGCACCGACGGCGAGCATGTGGCCGTGTGCCTTCAGGAATCGGGACAGCTCATCGGTGACTTGTTCGCCATGCAGGAGGACGACACCTTCTCGGTCGGCTGGAACTTCAACCCGCGTTTCGGCGGCACGGGCTACGCCCACGAGGCCGCCGCGGCGCTGTTCGCCCATCTCTTCACCGCCCGGGCCGCGCGCCGGCTCTATGCCTATGTGGAAGACCACAACGGCGCCTCCCGGCGACTGTGCGAGAAGCTGGGCATGCGCGCCGAAGGGCTGTTCCTGGAGTTCATCTCGTTCAGGAACGACGCCCAGGGCAAGCCCGTCTACGAGAACACCATGCAGTACGCGATCCTTCGCAAGGAATGGCTGCGCGCTTCATCGGCTTGACAGGGACACACCGGGCTCAGCCGCGGTCCTTGCCGAGTGCGGCAAAGCGCGGCGGATCGCGTTTCGCCAGCCGCGATGCGGCCAGCCATCCGGCGGCCGCGGCGAGAGGCACGGTGACCACCAGGCCCCCCGAGATACCCCGGCTCGCACCCGTGAGCACATGGAAGTTGCCCACCGCCAGCACCAGCACCACCAGCAAGCCCGCGCAAGCCAGCAGCGGCAGCACGCGGATACGCATCTGGCCATAGCCGTGCGACTCTGCCCTGAAGAAACGCACCACCGCCACGGCCGTCGCGATCATCAGCACCAGCAGGCACAGCGTGGCGAGGTTGCTGAGCCAGGCAAACTGGGTGAGCACCGGGTCGGCGCCCAGCAGCGCGAACAGCCCGACCGCCACGGCGCTGAGCGCCGTCTGCAGCAACGAGGCCACGTGCGGGCTGCGGTGGCGTGCATGCGTCCAGCCCAGGCGAGCGGGCATCAGGCCCTCGCGGCCCATGGCGTAGAAATAGCGCGCGCTGGAGTTGTGGAAGGCGATCAGCCCCGCATAGATGCTGGCGATGAACATCAGGCGCAGCAGCACCGTCAGGCCATGGCCCGCATAGGTGTCCGACAGCAGGTACAGCAGGTTGGTCGGATCGGCCAGTGCCGTGATGGTGGCCACCACCTGGTCGCTGCCCGCGCCGAGCACCAGGCACCACAGCGAGAAGGAATAGAAGCCCCCCACCAGCAGCAGCGCCGCATAGGTGGCGATGGGAATGCTGCGCTTCGGATCCTTGGCCTCTTCGCTGTAGATGGTGGTCGCCTCGAAACCGATGAAGGCCGCGAAGCAGAACAGCAGGCCGATGAAGGGGTTGCCGCTGGTGAAGGCCTCCGGCGAGAAGGAGTGCGCGTCGATGCCGTGCGCACCGCCCCTGGACAGGATCAGCACGTCCAGGGCCAGCACCGCCAGATACTCGGCCACCACGAAGACCGCGAGCACCCGCGCCGAGAAGTCGATCTGCCGGTAGCCGAAGACCGCCACGCTGGCCATCGCGGCGAAGGCGAAGGCCCACCACGGCACCGCCAGGCCGAACTGCGTCTGAAGCGTCTCGGACGCCACCGCGCCGAGCAGGCCGTAGAGCCCGAACTGCAGCGTCACGTAGCCGAACACCGCCACCATGGCGGCCGCCCCGCCCGCCCTGCCGCCCAGGCCGCGTGCCACCATCGCATAGAAGCCCCCGGCACTGGTCACGCAGGTGGCCATGGCGGTGTAGCCGGTCGCGAACATCAGCAGCAGCCCGAGTGCCACCAGCACCAGCACCGGCGTGCCGGCGCCGTTGCCCAGCATCATCCCGATCGGGAAGCCGCCCGCGACCACGCTCAGCGGACTCGCGGCCGAGATGACCAGCAGCGTGATGAAGCCGGCACTCAGCGTGCCGCGGCGAAGGCTGGTGGCGTGGGGGTGGCGCGTTTCCTGGGCAGGTGTCATCGCGGGAGTCAGCGTTTCCATGGTGCGTCGCAATGCATGCCGCGCGCAAACGCGTGCAGCGTGGGGAGGGAAGGCCATGCACCGCAGTGCCGGCCGCCGAGAGAGGCAGTCTAGAAAGGCATGCCCGGGCAGCGGTATCCCGGATCGGCAATCCGGGAACGCGCGCGCGCTTCAGGCGTCATGCCACCTGGCCGCCCGCGGCGTCTGCGACGGCAGTTCGCCGAAAAGCTCCTGGTACTCCGCCGCGAAATGGCTCAGGTGGAAGAACCCCCACTGCCCCGCCGCGTCGCCCACGGTCAGGTCGCCGGCGCGGCTGCCCATCAGGGCGCGGCGCACACCGTTCAGGCGCACCGAGCGCAGGTAGCTCAGCGGCGTCGTATCCGCCACCGTGCGAAAGCTGTTCTGCACCGTGCGCCGGCTGACCTGCAGACGCTCGCACAACTCCATCACGCTCGGTGCGCTCATGGTCTCGGCCATGGCCATGCGGTGGCACTTCTCGACGATGAAATCCTGGGTGGAACTGCCGCTGCGTTGATGCCGGTCGCAGGCCGGGTCGATCACCAGTTGCACGAGCTCGCCCAGCAGCGCCTGTTCCAGTTCGTCCTGCCGCGCGGGGGTGCCGCTGAGTTCGTCGTTGACCAGCGCTTCGGAGAACATCGCCATCAGGCGCTGGCGGCATTCGGCGAAGCGCTGCGCCGGCACCTTGATGACGGGCTGGCGCAGCAGCCGGGCGATCTCTTCGGCAAAGGGGATTTCCAGGAGCGCAGCGTCGAAGAAGGCACGCTCGAAGGTGATGGACAGCAGGTCCATGCCCGTGGGCATGTGGAACATGAACTCCTCGCCGCCGCGCAGAAAAAACAGACTGTTGTCGTCCGCGTCGCGTCCCTGCATGCGGGCGGTGCCCGGAATGGCGATTGGAACTGCGAAGCACACGCGCTGGCCGGGCGCCTCGCCTTGCTGGACCACGCGCTGGTTGATGCGTTCGCGAAAGACGTGACAGCGGTCGCTGGACAGCTGCTGCAGCGAACTCTCGAGCGCACCGGCCGTCAGCTGGCTGTAGAGCTGGCTCCAATGGGCCACCGATGCGGCATGGGCATGGACGTCCTGGAAATGGCGGATGCTTCGGATCATGGCGTGGAATCCTTGCTCAGAAGAAGCTCGGTTGCGCTCCAAATAAATGCACATTTATCGAATAGAAGAAATTTTGCATATATTGAGTTCGGTGTCAGACAGAGGAAACCCGATGGCGGAAACGCGAAAGGGGTAGGGCCATCTCAAGCAGCGGCAGTCCTGTGACGGCCAACCTTCTGAGATGCTCGATTTCGACAAAGCAATAAACGTGCAAGACCGAGTGCGATCCCTCGCACTGTGGCGGTGCGCCGCGCATGGCAGCCGTGGCGCCCTCGCCAGCGTGCATGCGCGTTGCTGATTTGGGCTAACGCAGCGCGGTGCCCTCCCCGGACACTGCGGCCGCTCGAACATCCGCAGACACCATGACCCAGAACCTCAAGCATTTCATCGAAGGCGCCCACGCCGAAGCCTCCGACGGCGCGCGCATGCGGCTCGTCAGCCCCGTGGACGAACAGGAATACGGCAGCGCCGCCCGCGGCACCGCCGAAGACGTCGACCGCGCCGTGGCCGCGGCCCATGCCCAGCTCGAGGGCGGCGCCTGGAGCCGGCTGCACGCCGGCCAGCGCGCCCAGCTGCTGCTTGGCCTCGCCGACCTGGTCGAGCGCGACACGGCCCTGCTGGCCGACATGGACGCCAACGCCATCGGCCGCTCGCCGATGGAGCCGCGCATGATGGACGTGCCCAACGCCGTCGCCAACCTGCGCGCGGCCGCCGGCTGGACCCAGCAGCTCGAAGGCCGCACGGTGCCCACCGGGGGCTACATGGGCACGCCCACGCTGTCGTACACGCTGCGCGAGCCCGTGGGCGTGGTCGCGGCCATCGTGCCGTGGAACTCGCCGCTGATGATCACCGTGTGGAAGCTCGCCGCCCTGCTGGCCGCCGGGTGCACCGTGGTGGTCAAGCCCGCCGAGGAAACGCCCCAGTCCGCGCTGCACCTGGCGCGGCTGGCGCAGGAAGCAGGCTTTCCCGACGGCGTCATCAACGTGCTGACCGGCTTCGGCGACGTGGTGGGCCGCGCGCTGTGCGAGCACCCGCTGGTTGCCAAGATCAGCTTCACCGGCAGCCCCGAGGCGGGCCGCGCCATACAGCGCATTGCCGCACCACTGTTCAAGCGCGTGACGCTGGAGCTCGGTGGCAAGAGCCCGCAGATCGTGTTCGACGATGCCTCGTTCGACGACGCGCTGCGTGGCTGCGCCATGGGCCTGTTCGTCAACCAGGGGCAGGTGTGCGCTGCCGGTTCGCGCATCCTGGTGCAGCGCAGCCTCGCCGAGCCGTTCGCGCAGGCGCTGGCGCAGGCGGCCCGGGCGGTCACTGTCGGCGACCCGCGCCAGGCCGGCGTGCAGATGGGGCCGGTGGCCAAGAAGGCGCAGTTCGAACGCGTCAACCGCTACATCCAGCTCGGCCTGGACGAAGGCGCGGTGCTGCTGGCAGGCGGCGTCTCCCGGCCCGAGAAGGGCTGGTTCGTGCAGCCCACCATCTTCGCCGGGGCCACCAACCAGATGACCATCGCCCGCGAAGAGATTTTCGGCCCGGTGGGCACCGTGATCCCCTTCGAGACCGAGGAGGAGGCCGTCGCACTGGCCAACGATTCGTCCTACGGACTGGCGGCCACGGTGTGGACCACGCAGCTCGCGCGGGCGCACCGCGTGGCCGCGCGCGTCAAGGCCGGGGCCGTGGGCGTGAACTGCTGGAGCCCGCTGGACGCCAACCTGCCATGGGGCGGCCTCAAGACCAGCGGCATCGGCCGCGAAGGCGGCCTGCCCGGCGCGCTGGCGTACACCGAGGAAAAGGTCGTCACCGTCCTGCTGCCGGCCTGAGCCCCGGGCCTGCATCGCAACGCACCGCACAAGGAAATCTGAAATGGGTTGGCGCAACACGATCGACGCCTGGGGGCGGGCCTCGATGCTCTTCCACTGGGCCACGGCCGCAGCCTTCATCACGGCCTACGTGGTCGTGTACTACGTGATCTGGTTCGTCGATCCGCAGACCAGCATCAAGCCGGGGCTGTTCGGCACCACGCCCGATGCCGAGCGGGTGGTGCCGCTGCTCAACATCCATTGGGTGCTGGGCCTGTCCATCGGCTTCCTCACGCTGCCCAGGCTCCTGTGGCGCATCGCCGGCGGCGTGCCGCGGCATGTCGCCGGCTCGCGCCTGGAGCGTCTGTCGGCCGACGCGGCGCACTGGGCGCTCTACGCCATCCTGATCCTGATGCCGCTGTCGGGCTACATGACGACCTACGACCCGACCGACTTCGGGCTGTTCGCGATCCCTGCCTGCCGCGACACCGCCATCGCAGCCGCGATACGCGACACCTTCGGTCTCTCCGTTGCGCAGCTGGAAGATGCGGCCTGGGCGGTGCACAGCTTCATCGGTGCCTGGCTGGCCTGGCCGCTGCTGGTGCTGCACGTCGGGGCCGCGCTGCTGCACCACTTCGTGCGCAAGGACGCCGTGCTGCGGCGCATGCTGCCGCTGCGTCGCAGCACCGGCTGATCCCCCCTCCGCCACACGGCCCGCACAACGCCCGGAGCGGTGCGGTCGCGTGGCCGCAAGCAGATGCCGATCTCGGATAACGGCCGGCACCGCCTCCCTCCGATAGTCCAAAGACCCCACTGCCGGTTGGTAAAGCGGGCATCGGCGCAGCCCGGGCACGGTCCGGGCGATCCGGATCCACACACCTCGCCTCTTCATCTTTCAGGAGTTCCCATGACCCAGCACTGTGCAAGAACCCTTCGCCCTCTCGCCCTGGCGGTGGCCGTCGCCGCCGGCCTTCTCTGCCCCGGTTTCTCCGCCATGGCAGCGCCCGACGCGGCCCAGCTCGACAAGCTCACGCCCTCGGGCGCGCAGCGCGAGGGCAACGCCGACGGCAGCATTCCCGCCTGGCAAGGCGCGGAGCCGCCGCTGGCAGGCTGGGAATGGGGCAAGCTGCGGCGCGACTTCTGGAAGCACAAGGACGAGAAGCCGCTGTTCACCATCGATGCGGCCAACGTCGACAAGTACGCCGACAAGCTCTCGGCCGGCCAGGTCGCCATGCTCAAGCAGCGCAAGGACTACCGCATGGACGTCTATCCGTCGCACCGCACCTGCGGCGTGCCGGATTTCGTTGCGGCCAACACGCGCAAGAACGTGGGCACCGCCCAGCTCAACGACGACGGCTGGAGCCTGAAGGAAGCGACCGTGCCGGGCTATCCGTTCCCCCTTCCTTCCAACGGCGTGGAGGCGATGTGGAACTCCAAGATGCGCTACCGCGGCGTGGGCGTCGACTACAAGGGCACCATCACCGCCGTCTCGCCGCGCCGCGGCAGCACCGAGTGGATCCGCGCCGATTCGGAGCAGACGGTGTTCATTCCCTCGGGCGCCAAGGGCTCGCAGCAGCTGTCGTCGCTGCCGCCGGTGGAGTTCTACGTGTACTTCGGCTACACCTCGCCCGCCGCGCTGGCCGGGCAGGCCCTGGCGATCACCCAGTACATGAACCAGGCCGAGAACGAGACCTTCTACTACTTCCCCGGCCAGCGCCGCGTGCGCCGCATGCCGACCTACTCGCACGACTCCCCGCAGATCGGCATGGAGAACCAGTACACGCTGGACGAACCGCAGGTCTTCAACGGCGCGCTCGACCGCTTCGACTGGAAGCTGGTGGGCAAGAAGGAGATCTACGTTCCCTACAACGCCTTCGGCGCCTACGACTTCAAGGCCAAGTTCGAGGACGTGGCGCGCGACGACTTCATCGCGCAGTCGCATCGCCGCTACGAACTGCACCGTGTGTGGGTGGTGGAGGCCACCGTCAAGGCCGGCATGCGCCATTCGGCGCCCAAGCGCACCGTCTACCTCGACGAAGACAGCTGGGCGCCGCTGTTGATGGACGACTTCGACGGGCAGAACAAGCTCGCCAAGATGCGCGAGGGTTTCCTCATCCCGGTGTACGAGACCGGCTCGTGCGACGCGATGGCCATGGTGCAGAACAACCTGGCCGAGGGCCGCTACGTCTTCGACACGCACACGGTGGGCGTCGGCAAGGACATCCGCTGGTTCACCGAGCCGACCGGTCCGCGCATGCGTTCGGGCTTCTTCACGGCCGACAACCTGCGCGCCATCAGCGAGCGCTGAGCGCCGCGCTTCGAACTTCGAACCACGACAACAAGCCCCGAGGAGAAGACCCGATGAACTTCACCGCCCGCCACGCCAGCACCTTCGCCCGGCTGGGCGCCGTGCCCGCCGCCTGCCTGCTCGCCGCGACGGGGGCCGCCCATGCCTTCACCTTCGAGACCGACAACGTGCGAGGGAGCTTCGACTCCACCATCACCATCGGCACCGGCATCCGCGCCAAGGACCCCTCCTGCACGCTCGTCATCCAGGGCGCGGTGGGCGTCGGCGCACCCGCCGGCTGCCTGGCGCCGACTTCTTCGCTGGGCGACCAGGGCAACCTGAACTACCGCAAGGGCGATGCCTTCACCACCTACGTCAAGGGCAGCCACGAGCTGCTCCTGAAGATGCCCGACGACATCACCTTCCTCGGGCGGGTGAACTGGGTTCGCGACCTTACGGCCACCCAGACCACCGGCTACACCAGCGCCGCCGCGCCGCAGTACCTGCCCGGCGGCCTGGCCAGCGACGCGCGCAGCGACCTGCGCTTCAAGGCCCGGCTGCTGGACTTCTGGGTGAGCAAGACCTTCCAGCTCGGCGGCGAGACGGCCCGCGTGCGCGTGGGCAACCAGGTGATCAGCTGGGGAGAAAGCCTCTTCCTGCCCGGCGGCATCAACGCAACCAACGCACTGGACATCATGCGGCTGTCGCAACCGGGCACGCAGCTGAAGGAGGCGGTGCTGCCCGCGCCCATCGCCAGCTTTGCCACGGGCCTGGGCCATGGCCTCAACTTCGAGGCCTACGTGCAGTCGCGGTGGAACGGCAACTACATGCCGCCCACCGGCTCCTACTGGTCGGTGGCCAACGGCATGGGCAAGGGCCACGACGCCTACGGGCTGATCCAGACGAAGCCGAAGAACGGCGGGCAGTGGGGCACCGCGCTGAAATGGCAGCCCGAGGGCACGCAGCTGAACTTGGGCGCCTACGTGATGAACTACAACGACAAGTCGCTGAACTTCAGCACCAACGCGGGCGGCACCGGCCGCCCGGGCTGGGCCTACCCGGAGAACCGGCGCCTCTACGGCCTGAGCGCCAACATGCCGGTGGGCGACTGGTCGGTGGGCACCGAGCTGTCGTACCGTCCGCGCGACGCCGTGGCGCTGAACCCGGCGGCGAGCGGCTGCTCGTTCAACCACGGCAACTGCTGGGTCGACGAGAAGAAGCTGCAGTGGCACCTGACCGGCATGCTCAGCCTCACGCCGAACAACGCGGGCGGCGTGCTGCGCTTCCTGGGCGCTGACACCGCGACGCTGATGGCCGAAACCGTGGTGGTGCGCTATCCCAACCTCAAGCCGTACTACGGGTCCGATCCGATCGCCGCGGGTGCGTGGGGCTGGGGCCAGGAGTTCAGCGCCGCGGGCACACCGCAGCCTGTGGGGTCCAAGACGGCGTGGGGCTACAACCTGGACTTCAGCTGGGTCTACGACGGCACGCTGATCCCGGGCTGGCAGGTGATCCCCGAGGTGTACTACTTCCAGGCCGTGAAGGGCCGCACGCCCAACGGCGCGGGCCAGTTGATGGAGGGAGCCAAGTCGGTCAACCTCGTCGTGACCTTCGTGCAGAACCCGGCGAAGTGGCAGGCCTCGATCAACTACGCAGCCTTCTTCGGCGGCAGGCGCGTGTTCGACCAGCCTTACCGCGACCGCAACTTCGTGGGCCTGACCCTGTCGCGCAACTTCTGACCCCGCGCGCGCCTGCTGAAAGCACTCCGTGTCCGATCCCGACCACTCCCTCGCCCCCGCTTCCACGCTGCAGCGCAACGTGCAGCGCCTGGAAGCGTTCTGCTTCTCCCATCGCCGAGGCATCCTCGTCGCGCTGGTCCTTTTCACGCTGGCCATGGCGTGGTTCGCCGCGCAGCTGCGCATGGACGCCGGCTTCGACAAGCAGATGCCCTCGGGCCACGAGTACATCCGGACCTTCCAGACCTACCGCGAGGACGTGCTGGGGGCCAACCGGCTCAACGTCGTGGTCAGGGCCCGCCACGGCACCATCTGGACCGCGCCGGCCCTCAAGCGCCTGTACGAGGTGACGCAGGCCGTCACCTACCTGCCGGGTATCGAGCGGCTGGGCGTGCAGTCGATGTGGACACCCAACAGCTTCGTCAACGAGATCACCGAGGAAGGGTTTCGCGCCGACCCGCTGATCGACGCGACCATCACGCCGGATCGGCTCACGCCCGAGACCATCGCCGGCATCCGGCGCGCGGCGGCGCAGGGCGGCTTCATCGGCACCCTGGTGTCGCGCGACCAGACCAGCGCCATGGTCACGGCCGAGCTGGCCGAGTACGACGCACAGGGACGCAAGCTGGACTACGTGGCCTACAACCACCTGCTCGAAGAGAAGATCCGCGCGCGGTTCGAGGACGGCGACTTCGAGGTCCAGATCATCGGCTTCGCCAAGCAGATCGGCGACATCGCCGATGGCGCGCAGTCGGTGGTCAAGTTCTGCCTGGTCGCGCTGCTGCTCACCGCCGGCGCGGTGTACTGGTACTGCCGCTCGGTGCGCTTCACGCTGCTGCCCATCGCCTGCTCGCTCGCCTCGCTGGTGTGGCAGTTCGGCACGCTGCGGCTGCTGGGCTTCGGGCTCGATCCGCTGGCGGTGCTGGTGCCTTTCCTCGTGTTCGCGATCGGCGTGTCGCACGGCGTGCAGCAGATCAACTACATCGTGCGGCGCATCTCTCAGGGCCACACGACCTACGAGGCCTGCCGCGACAGCTTCGGCGGCCTGCTGATCCCCGGCACGCTGGCGCTGGTGACGGCCCTCGTCTCCTTCGTCACGCTGCTGATGATCCCGATCCCGATGGTGCGCGAGCTCGCCATCGCGGCCTCCCTGGGCGTGGCCTACAAGATCGTGACCAACCTCGTCATGCTGCCAGTGGCGGCCTCCTTCTTCGAGGTGAGCCGCGACTTCGCCGACCGGGCCCTGCTGCAGCGCGAGCGCCGCTCGGGCTGGCTGCGCGTGCTGGCCCGGCTTGCCCAGCCGCGCCCGGCGGCCGCAATGCTGCTGGTCACCGCGGTGGTGTTCGGCGCCGCCGTGTGGCAAAGCCGCGACCGCGTGGTCGGCACCTTGCAGCCCGGCGCGCCGGAGCTGCGCGAGGACGCCCGCTTCAACCGCGACGCCGCGTCCATCGCACGCAATTTCGACACGGGCCTGGACTGGTTGACCGTGGTCTTCGAGGCGCCGCCCGAGAGCTGCGCGAACGTGAACATCGGGCTCTACCAGGACCGTTTCGTCTGGGCGATGCAGCCGGTCGAGGGGGTGCTCTCGATCTCGTCGTACGCCGGGCAGCTGCGGCTCTACAACGAGGGCTACAACGAAGGCAACCCCAAGATGTCCGTGGTGCCCATCGATGCGGCCAACTACGCCGCCCTGTCCACCGAGATCGCCCGCATCCGCGGCACCATGCGCAAGGACTGCAGCATGACGGCGGTGAACCTTTTCCTGACAGATCACAAGGCCACCACCATCCAGCGCGTGATCGATGCGGTGAAAGCCTTCCGCGACGGCCATCCCATGCCCGGCGTGAACATCCGCCTGGCCGCGGGCAACGCGGGCGTGCTGGCGGCCATCGACGACGAGGTCGAGAAGAGCGAGCTGCCCATGATGCTGTACGTGTACGCGGCGATCGTGGTGCTGGTCTTCCTGGTCTACCGCGACCTGCGCGCCGTGGCGGCCTGCTGCCTGCCGCTCACGGTGGGCACCTTCATCGGCTACTGGTTCATGAAGGAGCTGCAGATCGGCCTCACGGTGGCGACCCTGCCGGTGATGGTGCTGGCGGTGGGCATCGGCGTGGACTACGCCTTCTACATCTACAACCGCCTGCTGATGCACATGGCCGCGGGCCAGTCCATCGTCAAGGCCATCGAGCACGCCATCCTGGAAGTGGGCACGGCCACCATCTTCACCGCCATCACGCTGGCCGTGGGCGTGGCGACCTGGTCCTTCTCGCAGCTGAAGTTCCAGGCCGACATGGGCAAGCTGCTGGCCTTCATGTTCATGGTGAACATGGTGATGGCGATGACCGCCCTGCCCGCCCTGGCGGTATGGCTCGAAAGGCTCTTCCCGCGCCGCAAACTGGTGCGGGCGACCGGGCTGCAGCACCACTGAACCCCATCCCACGATCGAAGATGAAACCGACTTTTCTCCTCGCGCGCGCGGTCCTGGCCAGCGCCCTCGTTGCCCTCCCGCTGGCCTGCGCGGCGCAGGCACCTCAGGCAAAGGAAGCCACCGCCGCCAACGATGGCGCACCCGTGCTGGTTCCCGCGCTGCGCGCCGCGCATGCCGCCCATGCCACGATGCTTGCCAGTACCCTCGCGGGCGAGCGCATCGTCGCGGTGGGCGATCACGGCGTGGTGCTGCTGTCGGACGACGGCGGCCGCAGCCACCGCCAGGCACGCCAGGTGCCGGTGGACGTGGCGCTGACCTCGGTCTCCTTCATTGATGCCCGGCGCGGCTGGGCCGCGGGCCACTGGGGCGTGATCCTGCACACCACCGACGGCGGCGAGACCTGGCAGGTGCAGCGCAGCGACGCGGCGCAGGACAGGCCGCTCTTCGCCGTGCACTTCTTCGACGACAGGCAAGGCGTGGCCGCGGGCCTGTGGTCGCTGGTGTTGCGCACCGAGGACGGCGGCGCCCACTGGGAGCCCGTCGAACTGGCGCCGCCGCCGGGCGGCAAGCGCGCCGACCTCAACCTGTTCGGGCTGTTCGCCGACGCGCGCGGCCGGCTGTTCGCGCCGGGGGAGCGCGGCATGGTGCTGCGCTCGGGCGACAAGGGCCGCAGCTGGAGCTACATGCCGACCGGCTATGCGGGCTCTTTCTGGAGCGGCATCGCGGGCCCCGGCGGCACCTTGCTGGTGGCCGGGCTTCGCGGCTCGATGTACCGCAGCCTCGACGACGGCGGCAGTTGGCAGCGCGTGGATACGCACACGGAGTCGTCCATCACCGCGCTCGCCGGCGCCGGCTCGAAGATCGTCGGTGTCGGGCTCGACGGACTGGTGCTGGACAGCGAGGACGGCGGCGCGAACTTCACCGCCAGCACGCGCGAAGACCGCCTGCCCCTGACCAGCGTGGTGCTGGACGGTAAGGGCCGCGCGGCGATGTATTCGCGCCAGGGCGTGGTGGCAGCCGCCGGCGCCAAGGATCCGTCGGCGCGCTGAACGCCCCGGACCCGGGAGGACGCGGGCTACTGGCGGAACACACCCTCGGCGGCCGTCTCGGCGAGCGCCCGTCGATCGTTGGGCGTCTCAAGCTTGCGCACGCCATCGGGCAGCACGGCCGGATCGCCCTTCCTGCCGACAGCCACGACCGTCTCGATCGCATAGCCCTGCGGCAGCTGGATGGCCTCGCGCAGCTTCTCGGCGTCGAAGCCGGCCATCGCATGCGCCGACCAGCCCGACAGCGTGGCCTGGAACGCGAGGCTGGCCCAGGCGGCGCCGGCATCGAAGGAATGCCACTGGTTGGGAGCCGCCTCGGTGCGGCCCGGGAACAGGGCCTCGCGCTGCGAGACCACCACCACCAGCGCGGCGGCTCGCTTCGTCCACATCTGGTTGAACTCGACGAGGCTGTCGAAGATGGGTTGCCAGGCGGGTGTGTCGCGTCGTGCGTAGATGAAGCGCCAGGGCTGCACGTTGTACGCCGAGGGCGCCCAGCGGGCCGCTTCGAGCAGGCTCATGAGCGCCGGCTCGGCGATGCTCTCTTCGGCGAAGGCGCGCGGCGACCACCGGTTGGTGAACAGCGGGTCGATGGGATGGGCGGATTGGCGGGGATTGCTCATTGAAGACTCCAGGGAACGATGGAAAGAAGATGCGGCACGGCGGTGCCGCGCGGGAAAAGCGAATGCGCTTGAGCCGGCCGTCAGGCGATGCCGGCCATGTTGATGTACTTGACGACCAGGTAGTCCTCGATGCCGTGGCGCGAGCCCTCGCGGCCCAGGCCCGACTGCTTGACGCCACCGAAGGGCGCGACCTCGTTGCTGATGAGACCGGTGTTGACGCCGACCATGCCGTACTCCAGCTGCTCGGCCACGCGCCACACGCGGCCCAGGTCGCGGGCATAGAAGTAGCTCGCGAGGCCGAACTCGGTGTCGTTGGCCATGCGCACGACCTCGGCTTCGTCGCGGAAGCGGAAGAGCGGCGCAAGCGGGCCGAAGGTTTCCTCGCGCGCCACCGTCATCGCCTGCGTCACGCCGGTCAGCACGGTGGGCTCGAAGAAGCTGCCGCCCAGCGGATGGCGGTGCCCGCCGCTGAGCACCTGTGCGCCCTTTGCCACCGCATCGGCCAGCTGCTCCTCCACCTTGCGCACGGCGGCCTCGTCGATCAGCGGGCCGATGCGCACGCCCTCTTCGTCGCCGGGCCCCACCTTGAGCGCGCGCAGTGCCTCGGCCAGCTTCTGCGCGAAGGCATCGTAGACGCGCTCGTGCACGTACAGCCTGTTGGCGCACACGCAGGTCTGCCCCGCGTTGCGGAACTTGGCCACCAGCGCGCCTTCGACCGCCGCGTCCAGGTCCGCGTCCTCGAAGACGATGAAGGGCGCATTGCCGCCCAGTTCCATCGACACCTTCTTGACCGTGGCCGCCGTCTGCTGCATCAGCAGCCGGCCCACTTCGGTGGAGCCGGTGAAGCTGAGCTTGCGCACCACGGGGTTGGTGGCCAGTTCGGTGCCGATGTCGCCGGCGGATCCGGTCAGCACCGACAGCACGCCCGCGGGCACGCCGGCGCGCTCGGCCAGCACCGCCAGCGCCAGCGCCGTGAGCGGCGTCTGGCTCGCGGGCTTGACCACCATCGTGCAGCCGGCCGCGAGCGCCGGCCCGGCCTTGCGCGTGATCATGGCCGCGGGGAAGTTCCACGGCGTGATGGCCGCGCACACACCCACCGGCTCGCGCACGACCACGATGCGCTGCGAGGCCACGGGTGAAGGAATGGTCTCGCCATACACGCGCTTGGCCTCCTCGCCGAACCACTGGATGAAGGAGGCCGCATAGCCGATTTCTCCGCGCGCCTCCGCCAGCGGCTTGCCCTGCTCGGCCGTCATGATGCGGGCCAGGTCTTCCTGGTGCTGCAGGATGAGCGCATGCCAGCGCGCAAGGATGGCCGAGCGTTCGTGCGCGGTGCGCCGCCGCCACTGCGGCCAGGCGGCTTCGGCCGCCCCGATGGCGCGCCGCGCGGCGGCGGCGTCCAGCCGTGGCACGTGGGCGATCAGCGCACCGGTGGCGGGGTTGGTGACAGCGATGGTCTGGTCGGCGGATATCCATTCGCCCGCCACCAGGCATTGCTCGCGCAGCAGCAAGGGGTCGTCGAGTTTCAGCATGAGGATCGAATTCAGATCTGGGTGATGAGCTTGGTACTGAGAAAACTGTCGAAGGACTCGGTGCCGCCTTCGCTGCCGAAGCCGCTGTCCTTCACGCCGCCGAACGGCAGCTCCGGATGCGCCATGCCCGAGTGGTTGATGTTCACCATGCCGGCCTCGAGGCCGTCGCCCACGCGGGTCGCGGTCTGCAGCGAGCGGGTGAAGACATAGCTCGCGAGGCCGAAGGGCAACGCATTGGCCTGATGCAGCGCCTCGTCCACGGTGTCGAAGCGCGACATCGCCGCCACAGGGCCGAACGGCTCTTCATGCAGTACGCGGGCACGCCGGGGCACGTTGGCAAGCAGCGTCGGTGCGTGGAAGTGGCCGTGCGTCCCGATGCGGCGGCCACCCGTCAGCAATTCGGCGCCCATCGCGCGGGCGTCCTCCACCAGCGCCTGCACGGCCTGGAAACGGCGCTCATGGATCAGCGGGCCCATCTGCACGCCATCCTCCAGGCCGTGGCCCACCTTCACGGCGGCCAGCGCGTCGGCGAAGGCGGCGGCGAAGCGGTCATGGATGCCCGACTGCACGTGGAAGCGCGTCGGCGACACGCAGACCTGGCCGGCGTTGCGCGTTTTCAGCCGCGCCAGCAAAGCGACGGCGGCGTCGACGTCGGCGTCGTCGAACACCAGCACGGGCGCATGGCCGCCCAGCTCCATGGTCATGCGCTTCATGTGCAGGCCGGCCAGCGCGGCCAGCTGGCGGCCCACCGGAACCGAGCCGGTGAAGGAGACCACGCGCACCAGCGGCGACTCGATGAGCTGGCGCGAGATGTCCGCGGGCACGCCCCACAGCAGGTTGAACACGCCCGGCGGCAGGCCCGCATCGTGGAACAGGCGTGCCATGGCCACCAGCGCGCTGGGCGACTCCTCCGGCCCCTTGAGCACGATGGGGCAGCCGGCCGCGATGGCGGCGGCGGCCTTCTTCATGGCCTGGCCGAAAGGAAAGTTCCACGGGCTGAAGGCGGCGCACACGCCCACCGGCTCGCGCACCACCAGCTGGCGCACGCCTGGCTGGCGCGCGGGCACCACGCGGCCGTAGACGCGGCGGCCCTCCTCCGCATGCCAATCGACGTGCTCCGCGGCGTTCAGCACCTCGGCCACGGCGTCGGCCAACGGCTTGCCGTTGTCCAGCGTCATGGCGCGGCCGATCTCCGGCGCGCGCTCGCGCGCCAGCGCGGCCACGCGGCGCAGCAGGTCCGAGCGCTCCAGCGGCGACACGCGCCGCCAACCGGCGAAGGCTGCATGGGCGGCCTGCACGGCGGCCTCGACGTCTTCGGCCTCGGCCCACGGCAGCAAACCCAGCGGCTGCAGCGTGGCGGGATCGTGCACGGCCTGAGTGCGCCGGCCCTGCGCGTCGATGAAGCGGCCGGCGATGTAGAGCGAGAGTTCTGGGTACATGGTGAGAAGGCCCGCGGCGCGGGCAGGTTGGCGCGGGCAGTTGGGCGCGGTTGGCGCGAGGCTTCAGGCCGCCAGGGCCTCGGCCTGCGCGAGGGATTGATTGGCTGCGGCCTGCGGCCGTGCCGTGTCGTCGGGGCCCAGCACGGCCTCGCAGAAGCGGCCCAGTTCGGCCACGGCGTCGGCCCGGCGGCCCACGGCGGCGACGAAGCGGTCCGGGCGGATCAGCACCCAGTCCACGTCCTTGCCCTGGAACCAGAAATGCAGCGTGTTCTCCAGGTCCTCGATCACCGTGCCCGAGAGCTGCCCAGGCATCGGCGAGCCCGCCTCGTTGCCCATGCTGCGCGAGCGCACGGCCACATAGTGGTCGCAGCCCAGCCGGGCGAGCTGCGCGTGCAGCACGGCGGGCGCGCCTTCCAGTGCGTCGCAGCGCCAGCTCAAGAGGGCAAAGCGCGCGCCGACCACGTCGTCGAGCTTCTGCGGCCGTCCGCGCTCGCGCTCCACGTTGGGCTGGATGAACATGCGGCCCACCAGGGCGTCGCGCCCGGCCACGCCGCTGTTGCGCACGATGCCCTTCACGAAACGTGGCATCGGCTTGAACTTCATCTGCAGCACGTAGTCCCGCACCTTCGGAATGCCCCGGATCGCCATGAAGAAGCAATCGCGCGCCCAGGCCAGCAGAGGGTTGCGCTGCGACAGCACGGCGCCGAAGGTGTCGGCCAGGTCGATCATGGCCTTGGCATGGGCGTGGCGTTCCTCGTGGTAGCTGGCCAGCAACTCGGGCCGCAGGCGGCCCTGGAGGATCCAGGCCAGCTTCCAGCCCAGGTTGAAGGCATCGCGCAGCCCGGCATTGAGGCCCTGGCCGATCCACGGCGGCGTGATGTGCGCGGCATCGCCGGCCAGGCAGACGCGGCCCGCGACGAAGCTGCCCGCCACGCGCGAGTTGTGGGTGTACACGCGCGCCCGGATGACGTTCAGCGCCGCCGGGTCGGCCACATGCCGGCCCAGCAGCTCGCGCACCTTGCCGGGCGCGAGCATCTGCTCGCCGTCCTCACCGGGAAAGAGCATGAACTCCCAGCGCCGCAATCCGTAGGGCAGGCGCAGGCAGACATAGGGACGCCCGGGTTCGCAGTGCAGCGCGGTGTAGGGTGCGTCCAGCGGATCCTGGTCGCATTCGATGACCACCCACTTGGCCGGGTGTGTGCGGCCCTCGTAGGGCAGCCCGAGCATCTCGCGCACGGTGCTTCGACCGCCGTCGCAGGCGACCGCGTAGGCGGCGCGCACCTGGTGCTCGGCGCCGGCCTCGTCGCGCAGGGTGGCGCTCACGCCCGCCTCGTCCTGCGCCAGGTCCACCAGCTCCAGGCCGAGCCGCAACTGCACATGGTCGAAGCGCGCGAGCCCGCGGCGCAGCGTCCTCTCGCCCAGGGGCTGCGAGAACAGGTTGCGGCGGAACCAGCCGAACTCGCGCGTGCTGGGCAGGATCTCGGCGAAGCATTGCTTGCGCGCGGTGTACATGCGCATGGGCACGTTCTGGATCATGTCGCGCAGCATCTCCTCGGCCAGGCCGGTGGACTGGAAGGTGCGCAGGGCCTCGTCGTCCAGCCCCACCGCGCGCGGAAAGTCGAACACCGCGGTGCTGCGCTCGACCACCAGCGTGTGCACGCCATAGGTGCCCAGCAGGTTCGCCAGCGTGACGCCGACAGGGCCGGCACCGATGATGAGGACGGGGGCTTCCACGGAAGCGCTCATGGGAACTCCTTGGGACTTGGACGGGAACGGCGGCCTGTGCGAGGGCCTCAGGCGGGCGAGAGCAGCCGGCTCTCCTGGCGCAGCAGCAGGTGGCGCACCTGCTTGCGGAATTCCGCGAAGGCCGGGTCGGCCATCAGTGCGGCACGGCGACGTGCGCGGTCGTCGAGGCTGTCGAAGGCCCAGTGGAAGACCAGCTGGTTGATGTCGCCGCTTTCCGGCGTCATCAACGCGACCAGTTGTCCGAGCGTGCGGGTCTGCAGCTCGCGGCCACACTCGTTGTAGATGCGCAGGTAGTCGCGCACGCCGCCGGGCACCAGGGTGTAGGTTCTGAGTTCGTGGATCATGGGTGGGGTCGGCCCGAGGCGGCCGCCTCGGGCCGCTTCAGGAAGGCAGTGACGGCCGTCGCGAAGAGCGCCGGCTGGTCGTCGTGGACATAGTGGCCCGCATCGGGAATCTCGAGCGTGGAGATGCGCGGGTTGAGGGTTCGCATGCGCTCGGCCATGGCCGGCTGCAGGTAGTCGGAGCGGCCGCCGCGCACCACGAGCGTGTCGCACTGCAGCTGCTTCACGCATGCGGCAAGGTCCACCTGGCGCGCGGGGTCGGGGTTCAGGCGCGTGGCGGCGATGCCCGCATGGTCGTAGCGCCAGGTGAAGCCGCCGCCACCCACCGGCTTGAGCATGCTGTGCAGCCGCTGCTGGCGCGCCTCCTCCGTCACCGTGGGGCGCAGTGCGCGCATGAACGTGGCGGCTTCGTCCCAGGAAGCAAAGGCGGTGGGCGTGCTCGCCAGTTCCTTGCGGATGCGGGTGGCACCGTCGCTCGCGTCGAAGGCGCCGGGGCCGGCATCCTCGATGACCAGGCGGCGCACCTTGCCGGGATGTCGCGCGGCATACACGATGGCGTTGATGCCGCCCATCGAATGGCCGAGCAGGTCGAAGCGCTGCAGGCCCAGTTGCGCCACCAGCGCCTCGACGTCGGCGACGTAGGTGTCGGTGTAGTAGCCGTGCCCCGGGTCCCAGTCGGTCTCGCCGCGGCCGCGCTGGTCGAAGGCGATCACGCGGAACCCGGGCTGCAGTGCGCCCGCCACGCCCGCGAAGGTCTCGGCATAGCCGCGGATGCCGTGGAGCATCAGCACGGGCCAGGCGTCGGGCTCGCCCCATTCGGTGATGTGGAAGCCCAGGCCATCGTGGCTCAGGCGGTGGTCGCGGCGTTGCATGTGCGGCTCTCCGGCGGCGCTCAGACGAGGCCGTCCTCGCCCTTGATTTCCGAGGCCTTCAGGCCGCCCAGGCGCGCGTTGAGCCGTCCGCGCGTGGCGAAGGCCCAGATCAGCACCACTTCGTCGCGGTTGGGGCCGTCGCCGAACATCGCCGAGACGGTGTCGTAGTGCGAGCGAACGTACAGCGCGTCCTTGTGCGCCAGCGGAATGTCGATGACGGTGCCGGGCCCGCCGCGCTTGCCGGTGGACGGCACCCACGACTTGCCGCCGCCCACGCCTTCACGCACCGGGTTGGCGGCGGGGTTGGTCAGCAGCGCGTTGCCGTGCTCGTATTCGCCGTCGATGCCCACCAGGCAGGCCTTGCCGTAACTCTCGATGGCCTGGCCGCCCGCGGCCTCGCGGATGCGGCGGCCGAACTCCCTTCCGAGCTCGGGCGAGGGCGCGATCCAGGACGACAGGTCTTCGACGTAGCGGCCCGCGAAGGGGTTGCGAAGGCAGGCGGCGATGACGATCTTGCGCAGCGGCTCGCCGTCGGCGGGTGCGCCGGTCTCGCCGGCCAGGGTGTCCTCGATCTGGAGGTACCACTTGCGGATGTGGAAGGCGCTGAGGTCGGGGGTGCTCATGTTGATCGTGTCCAGGAATGGGAATGGATGGAGTGGAGGTGCAGCAGGCAGTCGCTTACAGCGGCTGCAGGTCCAAGGCGTTGCTGGGCGCGTTGTATTCGCCCAGCAGGCGCTTGGCTTCCTCGTCGTCGTGGACGAGTTCGAGGAAGAATTCGAAGCGGTGGCCATCGGGGTCGTGGAAGTACAGGCCGTAGCCCACCTTGTGGTCGGTGGTCTTGACCACCTCCACGTTCTTGCGCAGCAGCATGCCGTAGAGCCGGCGCAGGTCGTCCAGGCCGCCCTCGATCTCCAGGCCGTAGTGCTGCATGTTCACCGTGCCGCGGCTGGCGGCCTCGGGCTCGTCCACCTGGATGAGCGCGATGTCGTGGTGCTTCTGCCCGAAGGAGAGGAACACCCATCGCGCCCCGCGCGCCGTGACCTGCATCCCCAGCACTTCCTCGTACCAGGGTGCGGACGCGAAGGGGTCCTTCACGAACAGCGCCAGGTGCGTGCGGCGGATGCGCGGACGGACCTCCTCGACAGTGCTGCCGGTGCCGTCGGTGGGCACGGGGTTGCGGGTGTTCATGGCCGGCCTCCTCGCGTCAGTGGATGGACTGCGGATGCGCATGCACCGGCGCCACGAAAGGCGTCCAGGCCACCGAGGTGATCTCGCTGAAGTCGCGCCATTCCTTGAACCAGCTGCGCCCGCCGTTGGTGGAGCGCAGCAGGTGGCCGTACTTGGTGCCGGCGAACAGCAGGCCGCGGTCGCTCGCATGGGCCCCGAAGGTCCACACGGTGGAATTGGGCGCGGTGTTCAGCAGCGTCTGTGCCCAGGTCTGGCCGCGGTCGCCCGAGCGATAGATGCGGGTGCGCGAACCCGGCGTGCCGTCGCCGATGGCCAGCAGCAGCTCGCGGCCCTCGGCGTCCAGCGGCTGCACCGTGCGGGTGTAGTACAGGCCGTCGAAGCGGTCCTTGGACGGGTGGCACACGAAGCTCTCGGCATCGTCGACGCTCTCGCACACCGAATTGACGGTCACCACGATGTGCTTGGCCGGCGCATCCCGGGTGGCCGGCAGCACCGAGATGGCATGGATGTCGGAGTTGTTGATGCCACGCCCGGGCGTGTCGATGCGCTCCCAGCTGTCGCCCGCATCGCGCGTGCGCCAGGCGCCGCCCTCCTCCACGCCGAACCATGCTTCGCCGGCGCGCTGCGGATGGAAGGCAATGGTCAGGATGCGCGGGCGGTGCACGCCGGAGCAGAACTCGGGCAGCTCGACGTCGAGCAGCTCCCAGCTCAGGCCGCCGTCGCGCGAGCGGTGCATGCGCGAGCGCGACGGCGCGCCGGTGCCGGCCAGCACCAGCTTCGGGTCCAGCGGGCTGAAGGCGAGCGCCCAGACGGTCTGGCCGTCGGCCGGCGAGGCCATGCGCTGGAAATGCGCGCCGCCGTCGATCGACAGGCAGATGCCCACGTCCGCGCCGGCCAGCACCCGGCTGGGGTCGGCCGGGTCCACGGCCAGCGCGCGCACCGTGCCGTCGAACTCGATGGCCTCCTTCAGGCCCAGGCGGTGCCAGGTGGCGCCGTCGTCCGCGCTGCGCAGGATGCCCTGCCCTGCCGTGCCCACGAGAATGGTTCCGTTCATGTCTGTGACTCCTTGGATGGATGGCTCAGAGGAAGATGCCGCGCGTGATGCCGCCGTCGACCGCGATGGATTCGCCGGTGATGGCCGCCGCGCGGTCCGAAGCGAGGAAGAGCACCACGTCGGCGATCTCGCCGACCTGCAGCACGCGGCGGATGGGCGTGGCCTTGGCGTAGTTCGCCTCGACCTGCGCGGGCGTGAGGCCCTGCAGCCTGGCTTCCTTCGCGTAGAGCTCGTGGATGTGCGGCGTCTCCACCACGCCGGGGTGGATCACGTTGACCGTGATGCCCGAGGGGCCGAGCTGGTCCGACAGCGTCTTGGTCATGTGCGCCACGGCCACGTTGCGCAGGCCTGAGAGCTGCTTGCTGCCGCGTCCGGTCAGGCCGCCGATGTTGATGATGCGGCCCCAGCCGCCCTTTCGCATGTGCGCCGCGCAGGCCTTGGCGAAGCGCATGTAGCCCACGACCTTGATGTCGATGTCCTGCAGCAGGCCTTCGGGATCGGCGTTCTCGATCTCGCTGCGCACCAGCCCGCCCGGATGGGCCGCGCCGTTGACCAGGATGTCGATGCGCCCGAAGTGCGCCGCCGCCTTGTCGACGGCGGCTTGCACCTGCGCGGTGTCGCTCACGTCGGCGGGCGTGGCCAGCACCTCCACGCCGGTCTTCGCGGTGATTTCCCGTGCGGCCTGCTCGAGCGCGTCCCGGCTGCGCGCCACGATGGCCACGCGCACGCCTTCGGCCGCGAAGGCTTCCGCCACTGCCCGGCCGATGCCCAGGCTGCCGCCCGTGACCACGGCCACCTTGCCCTTGAGTCTGAGATCCATCTTCGATTGCTCCTTGAATGCGTTGCGGCCCGCCGCTGAGTTCAGAGGGCCATTTCGATGAGGGCCGGGCCGCGGCGCCCGAAGGCGGCGCGCAGCTGGACCGTGAGTTCTTCGGCCGTGGCGGCGCGGGTGGCCGGCACGCCATAGGACTGCGCCAGCCCCACCCAGTCGATGCGCGGCGAGTCGAGCGCGGTGAGCGCCTCGGCGCGCGCGCCCAGTGCAGCGCCGCCGCGGCGCAGTTCGTTGCGCAGGATGGCGTACTGATGGTTGGCGGCGATGAGCACGACCACGTCGAGCTGCTCGTGCGCCATCGTCCACAGCGCCTGGATCGTGTACTGCGTGCTGCCGTCGGACAGCAGTCCCACCACCCGCCGCCCGGGGCAGGCGATGGCCGCGCCCACCGCCACGGGCAGGCCCTGGCCGATGGCGCCGCCGGTGTTGGTCAGCGTCGTGTGCGGCGCCGCGGCGGCCGATGCGGCATAGAAGGGGTAGCCGCAGGTGCCGCCCTCGACCGAGACGATGGCGCCTTCGGGCAGCGTGCGCGTGAGCACCGCGCCGATGGCCGCGGGCGTGAGCGCGCCGGTGGGTTCGGCCGGCAGCGGATGCACGGGCGCTTCGCAGGCCGGAGCCTGCAGCGCATCGGCCAGCTGCTCCAGCGCCTCGGCCACCGGATGGCCGGGCTCGCCCACGGTCAGCAGGCGATCGGCCTCGACCAGCAGGCTGGGGTGGCCCGCGTAGCCGAAGTAGGTGACGGGCGGCAGCGCGCCGGCCAGCACCACCAGGTCGGCCGGATCGAGCACGGCGCGTGCCGGCTCGGGAAAATAGGGCAAGCGGTCGAAGGCCGGCAGGCCCTGGCCACGCTCCGCGCGGGCCGGGAACGTTTCGGCATAGGCCGTGGCGCCCAGCGCTGCGCACAGCCGCGCCGCGGCATGTTGCGCCCGTACGCCCAGGCCGCCGAGCTCGCCCCCGCCACCCAGCAGGAAGACGATGCGGCGCGCCGTGCGCAGGCGCTGTGCGCAGGCGGCGATGCCGATGGCCGCGGCACGGGCTGCGGCTGGCGCCGGGGCGTCGGCGTCGTTGGACGCGCCGCGCAGCGGCTCGGCCTGGAAATCCGCCGGAAAGATCAGCGTCGCCCCCTGCCCGCCGTTGGCGAGCGACTGGCGCACCGATTCGGCGGCGGCGCGCGGCGCATCGGCCGTGCTGGCGATGCGGTGCACCCAGCCCGACACCGGCCGCGCCAGCGATTCGATGTCCGAGGTCAGCGGCGCATCGAAGGGCAGGTGCCAGCTGGTGTGGTCGCCGATCAGGTTGACGATCGGCGTGCGCGCGCGCCGCGCGTTGTGCAGGTTGGCGATGCCGTTGGCAAAGCCCGGGCCCAGGTGCAGCAGCGTGGCGGCGGGCCGCCCGAGCATGCGTCCGTAGCCGTCGGCCGCGCCAGTGCAGACGTTCTCCTGCAGGCCTATCACGCAGCGGATCGAATCCTGGCCCTCCAGGGCGCGCACCAGGTCCAGTTCCGTCGTGCCGGGGTTGGCGAAGCAGGTGTCCACCCCTTCGCCGGAGAGCGCCGCCCACAGGGCCTGGGCGCCAGTCTGCTCAGTCATCGCCGATGTCCTCTCGTTGTGTCTTTTCAGGGAAGGGCCGCTGCGGTCGTCACTGCACCTTGATGCCGCGCTCGCGCACCAAGCGGCCGATGCGGTCGTTGTCCACGGCGATGCGCGCGTCCAGGTCGGCCGGCGTGGAAGCTCCCGCGCCCAGGCCGCGCTCGGCCGCCCAGCGCTTGAGTTCGGGCTGCGACAGCACCTTGGCCAGCGCGGCGTTCATGCGCGCCAGGATCTCGGGCGGCACGCCGCTCTTCGCATGGAAGGAGTAGGAGGTGGACAGCAGCATGTCCGCGCCGCCCGCCTCGGTGATGGTGGGCACGTTGGGCACGATGGCCTGCCGTTGGGGCGCACCCACGGCCAGAAGCCTGAAGCTGCCCTTCTGCACATAGGGCAGCATGGCCTCGACGCCGCCGGAAGTGACCTCGACCTGGCCGCCCAGCATGGCCGGGATCACCTCTGCCAGCGCCTTGTAGGGCACGTGCAGGAACTTGACGCCCGTGCCCGATTCGAGGAGCTCCATGTTCAGGTGCATCACGCTGCCCACGCCGCCGGTGCCGAAGGTGACCTTGTCCGGGTGGGCCTTGGCATAGGCCACGAAGGACTTGAAGTCGGTCACCGGCAGCTGCGCGCTGGTGACCAGGTACAGGTTCACGTCGGCGATGTTGCTGACGGAGACAAGGTCCTTCCGGGGATCGTAGGGCGGCTGGTAGAGCAGCGGGTTGACCGTGAGCGTGAGCCGGTCGACCAGCAGGTAGGTGTAGCCGTCGGCAGGCGCCTTCACCACCTCGGCCGTGCCGATGATGCCGTTGGCCCCGGCCTTGTTCTCCACCACGACGGTCGCCTTGAGCTCCTTGCCCAGCCCCTCGCCCACGAGGCGGGCCATGACGTCCGGACCGGTGCCCGGCGGGTACGGCACCACGATGCGGATGGGCCGCGAGGGCCAGTTGCCTTGGGCCGATGCCTGCAGCGGCACCAGCCACGATGCCGCAGCCAGCGCGATGGCACCGCAGGCCCGCAGAACGAACTTTCTTCTCATTGCACGTTTCCTTGGCACCCCTGTGAAGACGGGGCCGGCACCAGGAACCGGGGGAATGCTCCTGGGCGGCAATGGACAACTGGCAGCACCGATCGCCTCGTCGTTGTGGCAATCATATGCTTTTTTATCGAATAAGCGAAATCATGCATTTTTTATTTGCATCATTCACTTCTTCAAATGCAACTTTTCATCCATTCGGAATGTATGCACGCAAGGACCGTTCCAGCCAACACATCGAGCCAGCGCAACCGTATTCTCGCAATGCAGTAAATCTCACAGCACGATAGATCTGCAAGAGGAAGCCTGCGTCCAGTTTCCCGTCGCGAAACACGCGGCCTTTCCGGCTCACATCTGGGTAGTTCCACCAACACACATCACACTCATCGATGGCATATTTATCGCATAGCAGTAATTTTATGACCTCAACTTCAATGATTTGCAACCAATCGGTGCACAGCCGCACCACGAGGCGGCACGCGCACCACGCGAGGAGCGCCGTTCGATGAAGCTCTACATGACCCCACACACCTGCGCGCTGGCGGTGGATGTCGTGGCGCGCGAGATCGGCATCGCGCCCCAGCGCGTCTGGGTCGACGTGCGGGCGAAGAAGCTCCACGACGGCAGCGACCTGCACCGCATCAACCCCAAGGGCCAGGTGCCGGCGCTGGAGACGGACGACGGCCAGGTCCTCACGGAGGCCGCCGTGATCATTCAGTACCTCTGCGACCGCCACGGCGCGGACGGCTTGCTGCCGCGCAGCCTGGACATGGACCGCTACCGCGTGCTCGAGTGGATGAACTTCCTGGGCTCGGAACTGCACAAGAGCTTCACGCCGCTGTTCCGTGCCAACACGCCGCCGGACTACCGCAGCATCGCCATCGGCAACGTGCAGCGGCGCCTTGCCTGGCTCGACGAGGTGCTGGCCACGCGCAACTACCTTCACGGCGAGCGCTTCACCGCGGCCGACGCCCACTGCCACGCCATCGTGATGTGGGCCGAGCTCCAAGCCATCGACCTCGCGCAATGGCCCCGCCTGCACGCCTACGTGCAGCGCATCGAGTCGCGACCCAGCGTGCAGGCGGCGCGGGCCGCCGAACGCGCCGAACTCGCCCGCCGTGCGGCAGCCTGAACGCCATGCCCCTTACCCGGAGAACCCCATGAAGCTTTATCACGAAGTCCGCGGCTGCTCGCTCGCGGTGGATATCGTCGCGCGCGAACTGCAGCTGCCGCTGACCCTGGCGTGGGTGGACATGAAAACCAAGCGCCTCGAAGATGGCCGCGACTACTTCGCCGTCAACTCCAAGGGCACCGTGCCCACGCTGGAGCTGCCCGACGGCCAGCACCTCAGCGAGGGCTGCATCGTCATGCAGTACTTGGCCGACCTGCGCCCCGGCAACACGCTGCTGCCGGGTGCGGGCCTGCCGCGCTACCGCGTGCTGGAGTGGATGAGCTTCATCGCCGCCGACCTGCACAAGGGTGGCTTCATGCCGCTGTTCAAGGCCGTGACGCCGCCCGAGTACAAGGCCATCGCCCGCCGCATCGTCGAGTCCAAGCTGCAGTGGGTGAACGAGCAGCTGGCCGGCCGCAGCTTCCTCACGGGCGAGGCCTTCACCATCGCCGACGCGCACTGCTACACGATCGCCATGTGGACCCGCGCGCATGCCATCGACACGCGGGACTGGCCGCACCTGGAGGCGTACCTCGCACGCTGCGGCGCACGCCCCAGCGTGCGCGCGGCCGAGGCCGCGGCAGCCGCCCAGGGCGAGCGCGAACGTGCAGCCGCGGCAACCGCCGCCGCGCACTGACCCCCGTCTTCGCCACTCTTGCGCAAGGACCGACCATGCCCATGCTCCGACGCTTCCTGCTGACCTGCCTGACCGCCCTGGTGCCGGCGCTGGCCTGTGCCCAGGCCTCTCCCACGGCGCCCATCCACCTGGTGGTCGGCTTTCCGCCCGGCGGCGGCACCGACGGCGCGGCCCGGCTGATCGCCGAGAAACTGGCACCGGCGCTGGGGCAGTCGATCGTGGTGGACAACCGCGCGGGCGCCGGCGGCACGATCGGCGCACAGTCGGTCGCGCGCGCCAAGCCCGACGGCCACACGCTGTTCTTCGGCACCGGCGCCGAACTGCTGATCAACCCCGTCACGCGCAAGGCCGCGCCCTACGACCTGCTCAAGGACTTCGTGCCCATCACCGAGGTCGGCATCGTGAGCTTCGTGCTCGCCGTGCCCGCGGGCTCGCCGGCGCAGAACGTGCGCGAACTCATCGCCACCGCGAAGGCGCAGCCGGGCAAGCTCAACTACTCGTCCTTCGGCATGGGCTCGACCAATCACCTGATCGGCGAGCTCTTCCTCCATGCCACCGGCATCCGGGCCACGCACGTGCCTTTCCAGGGCAGCCAGCAGGCCATGACCTCGCTGCTGGCGGGTGACGTCGACTTCACCTTCGACACCACCGCCGTGGTGCTGCCGCAGATCCAGGCCGGCAAGCTGCGCGCGCTGGCCACGCCATCTCCGAGGCGGCTGCCGGGCCTGCCCGACGTTCCCACGCTGCAGGAGCTGGGCTACTGCGGGCTGGTGGCCGAGGGCTGGATGGGCGTGTTCGCGCCTGCCGGGACGCCGCCTGCCGTGGTGACGACCCTGGGCACCGCGCTGGACAAGGTGATCCGCACGCCCGAGATGGAGTCCCGGCTCGGCGCCCGCGGCGTGGCCGTGACGGCGGCGGCCGGGCCGCAGTTCCGCGCCAAGCTGCAGGCCGAGCTGGACAAGTGGCGGCGCGTGGCCCGCGAGGCCAACGTGTCGCTGGACTGACGACGCCGTCGCGTCTTCTTTTTTCAGAAAGCCCGCCATGCCGACCCTTTCCTGCGCCCGCCGCCGCACCGCCCTCTTCCTGCTGGCCGCGGCCTGTCTGCTCGGCAGCACCGCCGCGCGTGCCGAAACATGGCCTTCGCGCCCGATCACGCTCGTCGTCTCCTTCGAGCCGGGTGGCTCGACCGACATCTCGGCCCGGGCCGTCGCGCAGGCGCTGTCGGTGGAGCTGAAGCAGGCCGTGGTGGTCGAGAACCGCGCGGGCGCGGGCGGGCGCATCGGCACCAAGGCGGCCGCCCTGGCCAGGCCCGACGGCTACACGCTGTTGTGGGGCAGCGGCAGCAGCCTGACGGCGGCGCCGGCGATCTATCCCAACCAGGAGCATGTCGCCACGCTGGTGCCGGTGAGCCTGGGCGCCACGCAATCCTTCGTCTTCGTCACGAATCCGGGCCTGGGGGTGCGCACGGTGCAGGAGTTCGTGGCGCTGGCAAAGCGCCAGCCCGGCAAGCTCAACTTCGCCTCGGCCGGCATGGGCTCCAGCAACCACCTGCTGGGCGAGATATTCCTGGCCGCCACCGGCGCGCCGGTGGTGCATGTGCCCTACAAGGGCGCCGTGATGGCCAAGGACGCGGTGATCCGTGGCGAGGCGCAGCTGATGGACGAAGTCAGCTCGCCCCTGATCGGCGCTCTGCGCGCCGGCCAACTGGTGCCGCTGTTCATGACCGGCGAGCGGCGCGACCCGGCCTTCCCCGCCATTCCCACCGCCGCCGAGGCCGGCCTGCCGGAGATGACCATCCAGGGCTTCTTCGGCCTGCTCGCGCCCGCCGGCACGCCACCGGAAATCGTGGCGCGGCTCAACGAGGCCATGCGTGCCGCACTGGCATCGGAGGCTGTGGCCAAGGCCTTCGGCAACCTGGGTTTCACCACCGTCTACAGCACGCCCGGCCAGATGGCGGCCCGCATCGCCGAGGGCCGCGCCACTTATGACCGCATCGTCAGGACGCGGCAGATCCGCGTCGACTGACGGTCGGCTTCTTTTTCCTTTGCTCCGCTCCAATCCCATGACTGCGACCCCATCCCGTCCCCTACTTCTTCGCCGGCGCCGCAGGGCCCTCGGCGCGCTCGCCGCGCTCGCCGCCTGCGGCAGCGGCCTGGCGCGCGCTGCCGGCTGGCCGCAACGGCCGATCAACCTTGTGGTGCCCTTCGCCGCCGGCGGCGGCACCGACACCGTGGCCCGGCTTATCGGTCAGAAGCTGCAGGCCGCGCTGGGCGGCACGGTCGTGATCGACAACAAGCCTGGTGCCAACGGCCTGATCGCCGCGCGGGCCGTGCTCCAGCCACCGGCCGACGGCCACATGCTGATGTTCGGCAGCAACTCCACGCATGTGATCGCCGCGCTCGCCTCCAAGCAGCTAGTGGCGCCGGGCAAGAGCATGCAGGAGGCCTTCACCATCGTCAGCGTGATGGCCAATGCACCGCTGGTGCTGGCCGTGCGCGCCGACAGCCCGGCCAGGGACCTGCGCGCCTTCCTGCAGCAGGCCAAGACCGGCAAGCTCAGCTATGGCAGCTTCGGGGCCGGCTCGTCGGCCCACGTGATGGGCGAGGTGCTGGCCGAATCGGCCGGCGTCGAACTGCTGCACGTGCCCTACAAGGGCTCATCGCCCGCCGTCACCGACCTGATGGGCGGCCAGGTGGATGCCGTGTTCCTGACCGTCGCCGCCGTCGAGGCCATGGTGACGGCGGGCTCGGTGCGCCCGCTGGCGGTGACCGGCCTGCGCCGCGTGCGTTCGCTGCCCGCGGTGCCGACCTTCGAGGAGCTGGGCGTGCGCGACATGGGCAACGCCGGCTGGTTCGCGGTATTCGCGCCGGCCGGCACCCCCGAGCCGGTCGTCACCAGGCTGGCCACCGCGCTGCAGGCCATCGCGGGCGATGCCGAAGTGCAGGCGCGCATGGTCGCGCTGGGCCTGGAACCGGTGGTGAGCACGCCGGCACAGGCGCTGCAGACCTGGCGCCGCTCGCTGGCCTCGGCGGCACCTGTCGTCAAGAAGGCCAACATCGTGTTCTGAACGAGCTGGCCGCACGGGCACGTCGCAGGTGTCTACAAGTGCCCGTCGGCCGACAGCCTCACGCTGATCATGTGCGCGGTGCGCTTGACCAGTTCGGCGATGGCCTCTGCGTCGAAAAGCGCCAGTCGCGCATCGCTGCCCAACGCGGTGACGCTGGCCACCACCAGGCGCCCACGCCCGAAGATCGGCGCCGACACGCCGGTCTTGCCCTCGTTGAGTTCGCCCGAGGTCCGGCAGTAGCCCTCGCGGCGGATGCGCTGCGCTTCCTCGTAGAACACCTCCCATGGCGCGGTGTCGGATGCCTCGCTGGCCAGTTCCTGGTGCAGCCGGCGCAGCCGCGCCGCCGGCAGGAAGGCCACCAAGGCCTTCGCGCTCGCGCCGCGCAACACCGGCACCGGCCGGCCCCGGCCATAGCGCAAGTGCGGCAGGGGGTCGTTGAATTCGGTGTGTACCGTGATGATGGAATGGCCGTACAGCTTGGACAGGAACACGTCCAGTCCCGTCTGCTCCGCCAGTTCCCGCATGGGCGGCGCGGCCGCGCGGATCACGGGGTCGGACTCGCGGATGCTGCGGTCCAGCTCGATGATGCGCGGGCCCAGCGTGATGCTGCGGTCCAGCCGCACCAGCAGGCCCACCTTCGACAGTTCCTGGATATAGCGGTAGGCCGTGCTCTTGGGCACCTTGAGGCGGGAGGCGATCTCTTCCACCGTGAGGGAGGGGCTGTCGGTGGAGAACAGGCCCAGCGTCCCAAGAAGGCGCGACAGGCTCGACTCCGCCGCGCCGCGCGATGGCGCATCGAGTTGCCCATCGGTCACGCCGGACACCCGCGGCGCGCGTGCGTGCGCGGGAACGCGGCCACCCGTACTCTCTTCACGGCGCGCCTCGCGCCCGCCCTCTTGCTTCATCGGGCCGATCTTAGTGGATGCGGTCCGCGGGGCGCGCCTCGCCATGCGAAGCAGCTCACATCGGCGGCCGGCCACCCGGCGATGTTCGGTGAGACGGTTTTCTGTGAGAACCGGTGATGCCGCTCAAGCCGGCTTTGACGGGGCGTGACGTGCTCGTTGAAGAGCTCGAGCACGCGCATGCCCTTTGCCATCGCGCGCCAGGGCGCTGGAACGCCCGGGTGCGTACCGCCACGCCCGGCGGCACGCACCCCTGCGCGGGCTCTACCTCACCTGGACCTGCACGCGTCGCGGCTGTGCATGCGCAGCCTTGGGAATGCGCAGCTTCAGAACGCCTTGCGCGAGCTCTGCCGTGACACCTTGCGTGTCCAGCTCCTTGCTCAAGGTGAACACGCGCCGGAAGCGGCCGAGGCCGACCTCCGTGTGGCTGGTCTGCAGGTCTTGCGGCACCTGCAGATCGGACTCGGCGTCGATGGTCAGCGTCGACGCCTCGACATGGAGGTTCAGCTTGTCGCGGCTGACCCCGGGAAGGTCGGCGTAGAGCGTGATGCCGTTGGCGTCCTCGACCACGTCGACGGGCGGTGTCAGGGCTGCGTCGCTGTAGCTGGAATGTTCCCTCTGCACATGCTCGCCGGCGGCGGCGTTCGCGGGGGCCTGGATGCTGTTGCTCATGGTCTGCTCCTTGTCACTGGATTTCGATGCGACGCGGTTGGGCGGATGCGCGGCGCTTCACGCTGATGTGCAGCACACCGTCTCGAAGCCTGGCTTCGACCGCGTCGGGGTCCGCGTCGTCGGGCAGGGTCATCGCCCGGCGGAAGGTCCCTTCGAAGCGCTCGTTGATGTGAACGGTGGCGGACTTGTCCAGCGCACCCGGCAGCGCGTTCTTGCGCTCGCCCGAGATCGTCAGCAGGCCGCGCTCCAGATTCACCTCGAGGGTCGAGGGATCCACACCCGGCGCGAAGGCGAAGATCTCCAGCGCTTGCGGCGTGCTTCCGACGTTGAGCGCGGGAAATCCGTTGCGCGCGACGCCGCGGATGGTGGGAGACAGGTCGAAGGCCTGCTGCACATCGCGCTGCAGGCGATCCATCTCCGCGAAGATGTCGCGAGGAAACAGAGATCGATACATGGCAAAACCTCCTTGCAGGACCGACCGGAGCGCCGGGCATGCGCCACGGGACTCGGTCGGGGAAATGGCGAACAAGAAATGAAGTCAGACGGCTTCGGCGTCTGGCTCGCGGGCCTGCTACTGCGGCCGCGCGGGCTCCCGGTGGACTGGCGCAGATCCGCCTGAGTGCACAGGCGTGGCCGTCTTGATTCTTGGCATGCGCATTCGCCAGCGCGGCGGGCGCGATTCCGGATAGTTGAACCTTGCGAGTTCTTCCCGCCCCTTCTGCGTCACAGCCAGCACCTGGGCTGCAGCGGCGGCGCCCGACAGCGCCAGGGGATTCGCGGGCGACGGAACCAGTGCAACGACGAGCCCGGCGGCTCTGAGCACCTTGACCCGGTCGATGTCTTCGGCTCGATAGAACGAGATCGGCAAACGGGAGCCGGCAATCTGCCTGAGCAAGTTCATGGTCATTTCAGTACCTCCTTTTCGGTCGACCAATCTTTTGACGATAGGCAACATAGGACCCTGCGTCGCAAATTTCAAGAGGAAAAGATGCGACGCCTGCTGCTGGCAAAAAAGACCCGGCCTTGCGGGCCGGGTCGAGGTTTACAGCAAGGCCCGCACCTGGGGTGCGGGCGAGAAAATCTAAGACTTAGCCCGCGCATGGCGTGTCGGACAATTTCCAATCCTGCGCGGCGCCTACATGCCCGCAACGCCCTGGGCCAGCGCGAAATCGAGCAGCACCCGGTCCGAGGGCGCCTCGGGCCAGGTGACCTGTGCCAGCCAGCGATGGAAGGTGGTGGCCGCGATGCGGCTGGCGGGCCCGTCACGGCGCCATGCGCGGGCGATCGGGGCGGCGATCTGCGCGAGCCGCTCGGCCTCGAAGCGTGAGCGCATCTCGGCCTGCATTGCCTCGGGCATTTCCAGGTAGAGGGACTTGGCTTTCTGCATGCGGTCGTTTTCCCACAGCTCGCGGATCCGGTGCATGCGGTCCTCGCCAGCGGGGGCGGCTGCCTGTTTGCCTCTTGACGGCGAAGGCAACGACGGGGGCGCGGCGGCCTCCTCCCCCTTCACGCCGGCGTAGCCCTTCTTCAGGGCATCCTTGAAATAGGCAGCGGCCGACTTCAGTGCCGGCAGCGTCTGGCTGCGCAGGCGCTGCTCGACATGCTCGATCGTGCCGCGCAGTTGCCCTTCGTCGGTGGTCGCATACAGATCCTGGGCCTCGTCCTGCTTGAGGCCCAGCGCGATCAGCTTTCCAACCAGCTCCAGGTCGAAGACATTGCGCGCGGGATCGTCGGCTGCGCCCAGGCGCTGCTGCAGCTTGGGCACCACCCTGAACTGGATTTCCTCGATGCGGCGCCCCCGCTTGTGCTCGATGAGCTCAAGGCTGAAGTCTTCGCACAATGCCTCGATCTCGGCCAGCGCCTTGCTGATCACGTCGCGCTTGAGGAAGCGATAGTCGACCTCGGTGATGTCGCTGCGCCCGGTGAGCACTGCCGCCCACCACAGCACGTCCTCGCGCATCGACAGACGGCTCGGCGACGTGAGGTAGCGCGCACCGATCTCGTAGAGCACGGCTGCGGGGTAGCTTCGCATCTGGCCGCTGATCTCCAGCAGGACGCGCGTGTATTGATGGGGTCTGACCAGCCGCTCACGTATCTCTTCTGGGTAGCGCCATGTGATGGTGCAGGGACGTCCCCGACCCTGTTCCTCGATGGTGACCGTCCCGAGCAACTGCGACGACACCCAGCGCTTGAGCCCGGTGCCGCTGGTTGACCATTCGATGGTGGTTGCTTGCATGTCCCGCAGATGAGACTTGAGCAGTTCGGTGTTGTTGGAGTTGAAACGGGCATCGCCGATCAGCTCGCTCAGGGCCAGCTTGTAAACCGGTTCGTCGACGCCCTGACGCTGCGAGTGATAGAGCAGCGCGTTGTAGATGCGCCTCGAAAGAAGTGTCAGACGCCCCCGCTTGGGCCGGATCGCGATGGCCTCGTTGGCCTTGGCAACGCTCTGTTCGTCCGGCGTGGGGGATGGCTTGGGCGGTGGTCGTGGAACTTCGCCCTCTTCCATGGACTTCTTTCAGGTGATCAACGGGTTCACATCATGCCGAGGTTTTGTGATTCGGTCAATTTACAGTTCGAACGCGCGTTCTTGATACTTTGAAAAAGAAACACTTGGAGAGATTGAAGAATTGAAGGTGCAGTTTCTTCAATCCTGACATGTACTTGGAAGGGTTTGTGTGAGTAACGCTGGGATTTCATGTGAGAACATTTGGGATCGGTTGTGAGGTCGAATGGGATTTGGACCGCGCCAATGTGTGATTGCTTGGGATTTGGCGTGAGTGGACAAGGGCTTCGACGCATGAACCGGGCGTCCGTCAGGACTCACGGGCGCTGAATGCCGCTGCGCCAGGGCGTCGATCGCCTCATGGATGCCCGGATCCTTCGGAATCTGCACCACCTGGAGGCTCATCAGGAGAGGCAATCCCAATGGATCTCACCTTGGTCCCCAACCCTTCTCACAATAGAGAGCCGCGGTTGGCGATTCTGTTTGCATATCTTGTTCATTCGACGGATTCTCATAGAATGGCTGAATTCTGTTGAATAAGGCCCTTCTTTATGGCGTTGCCCGCTCCCGCCGGCGCTGGAAACCAGGTTTCCACGCGCGCTCCCTCCAACCCCTCCCCGCCTCGTGCACGCATTGACATGCAGCGCATCGCGGCATTGGCCGTGCGCGCAGGCTCGATGGTCGAGCAGATCCGAGGGCGGTTGCTGGCACCGGAAGCCCGCAAGGTTGCACCGATCTACTCCACTGCGCAACTGGCCGCCTTGTGCGGTGTCGACAAGGCGCATGTGGCCTATCGCATCACGAAGGAAGATCTTCCCAGTGGCCGGCTGACGCCGGCCGGCGGCAAGCGCAGCTTCGAGCTGAATGAGTTGCGTGCCTGGACGCGCACCTACCGCGCCGAGAAGATGCGTCCTGCCGGCAAGAAGGCGTTCACGATCGCCGTGGGGAACTTCAAGGGCGGCGTGGCCAAGACGACGACAGCCATGGTGCTGGCACAGGGACTGAGCCTGCGCGGCCATCGCGTGCTGGCCATCGACACCGATCCGCAAGGCTCGCTCACCACCTTGCACGGTCTGTTGCCCGAAGCAGAGATCAGCGAGGACATGACCATTGCCCCGCTGTGCGACGGCAGCCAGTCCGACATCCGCTATGCGATTCGATCTACTTACTGGGACGGCCTGGACCTGGTGGCGGCGGCGCCTTTTCTGTTCTCGGCCGAGTTCGCCCTGCCGGCGCGCCAGATGCAAGAGCCCGGCGCGCGCTTCTGGGATGTGCTCAACGCGGGGCTGGAGAGCGTGCGTGATCTTTACGACGTGATCGTCATCGATACTCCGCCCTCGCTGTCCTACGTGACGATCAACGCGCTGTGGGCGGCCAACGGGATCATCGTGCCGGTGCCGCCCTCAGGCCTCGACTTCGCGTCGTCTGCACAGTTCTGGTCGCTGCTCGCCGATCTGGGGGGAAACCTCGACGCACAGGGCGGCGACCTCGCTCGCAAGGCTTTCGAGTTTCTGCATGTACTGCTCAGCCGAGTCGACCCCAGCGATCCCGCCACCCCGGCGGTCCGGCAATGGATCCAGGCCACTTACGGTGAGTACACGCTGCCGGTAGAGATCCCCAAGACCAGCGTCACCAGCAACAAGGCGGCCGAGTTCGCGACCGTCTACGACGTGCAGAAGTATGAAGGCGCAGCGAAGACCTACAAGCGCGCAGCCGACGCATATGACGCCTTCGTCGACTTGGTCGAGCAGTCGGTGGTCAGCAGTTGGTCGGACAAGGCGCAGGTGCAATGAGAGCCTGGCTTCACGAACCGAAGAGGGCGGCGGAGCGGCCTGGAAACCCGGTTTCCACCGCGGCGCCGCAGCCGCTCGTCGCGCGCCGCTGGGGGGCGTTCCGTGCTGAAAGCGTAGGCCGGGAGCCGCGCGTCTGTCGCGGTTGGCTCAGTGCGCGCCCTGCGTGGAAACCGGGTTTCCACACGACGGTCGCGACGTACCGTTTGGAAACCAGGTTTCCAGACGTCCGGGCCCGGACGTCTTTTGCGTCCGTTGCCGTCCGTTTCCGTCCCACGCGTCTTGCGTGGAAACCAGGTTTCCATTGCACAGGAGGTTTCAATGGCTAGCACCCGCAAGCGTCTCGAAGCATTGACGGCCGGCCTGTCGATTCCAGAGCCGGTTCCCGCCGCGGCGCCGGTCTCCGTGTCGACGACCCCGGCCCCGCCTGCACTGCCGGGCGCAGCCCCCGTTGCGCTGGAAACCAGGTTTCCACCCGCACAAACGGGTCAGCCCGCCCCCCGCACCGGCCCCGGGCAGATGCTGGCCTTCCGCGGCCAGATGCAAGCTGTGGAAGGTGAACTGGCTGCGCTGCGCGAACGGCTTCGCCAGCACGATGGTTCGACTCCCACGCGCAAGATCGACCCCGCGACCGTCCGGCCCTCGCGCTGGGCCAACCGCCACCCGGCTTCGTTCGAGAGCGCCGAGTTCGCCGGGCTCAAGGCCGACATCGAACTGGCTGGCGGCAATGTGCAGCCGATCCTGGTGCGTCCGCTGGTGGATGAGCCGGGGCAGTACGAACTGGTGTTCGGCCACCGGCGCCACCGGGCATGTCTGGAACTGGGGATTCCGGTGCTGGCGGCCATCTGGCTCGATGAGCTCGGCGATGCCGAACTCTTTGCCGCGATGGATCGTGAGAACCGGGAGCGTGCAGACCTCTCACCTTATGAACAAGGCGTGATGTACCAGCGCGCCCTCGAGGAGCAGTTGTTCCCGACCCAGCGCCAGCTGGCCGAGAAGCTTGGTGTGAGCCATACCTGGATCCGCAAGGCACTGATGGTGGCGCAGCTGCCTTCGGCGGTACTGGAATGCTTCCGCAGCCCGCTGGAAGTGCAGCATCGGCACGCGGAGCAACTCAATGCGGCGCTCGACAAGGATCGTCGCAGCGTGCTGAAGCGCGCCGAGAAGGTGCGCGGCATGAAGCTCGCCCCCGCCGCCGTGGTCGCCAGACTGCAAGGGTTGGAGTCGGTGGCGAAGGCGGAGAAGCTGGCCATCACGAACGACGGAAAGACGGTTGGTTCGTGCCTGCGTGCGCCTGACGGCACGGTCACGCTGACACTGACGCCCGGCGCCGTGTCCGGCCTGACACCGGACATCTTGCTGAAGTCCGTGGGCGAGACACTGCAGAAGGTCCGGCTGCTCGGCTGATTGCGAAGGCGCGACGAGGAACCGGGGGGAGGGGAGAGAAGCTCCGGGGCTACTGAATGTAGCCGTCCCCCCATTCAGCCGAGGTTCTCTACTGGCAGAGCTTTCCCAAACTCTTGAGTCGGCGGGATGCAGACAGGCCGGACGTCTCGCCCGGTATGGTGAATCACCGGTCTGCATCGAACGCACAGAGGCGCCGCCCCCCAAACCCGCATCGCCGGCCTGTTCCTCTTCGTGGACGAGCCTGGCCTCGTCATGAGGGCTCACGAATACCCCGCGCCACTCAGCCCCAAGTAGGCGGCCTGTCCGCGTCCACCGGCGAGCGCGCTCGGAGCTACGCGCGTTCACACTGTCGGCGACCGCATGCGCAGCGCCCGAAGCAACTGTCAAACTGCCGTCGTGTGTGCGCCCCGTTGTTTGGACCGTGATCAAGCTGACGAGGTCGAGCGCCGCGCAGAAGCACTCCCGGTGGATCACCTCCGCGCATGCATGTCATTTGGATTCGGGGGCCATCTGCGTGACGTCTCGGACACCCCACGCGGCTTTGCCGGGCGTCGACTGGAACCTTCCGGCCCATGCTAAAGGTGCATCGAGCGCCCAGGCCGACTGGCTTGCCCGGTTCGGGCTTTTTTCAAGGCGCTTGCAGCGCCTTGCTCAAACTGGGAGGGTACGTTCCGTTCCGTGCCGGGTTGTGGAATCACGTTTGTGGCAGCCATCGGTCGCGGGTGGCGCGGGAGTCTGAACGTTGCCGCATTCCTTTCCGCCCGCCGGCAGACGTTCTGGTGAAATGCCGGTCAGACCCGACTGGCCGTGATGTGAGCATCATTGGGATTTGAGCGCGTAGTGCGTCACAACGCCCAGGGCCATCCGCGCCAAGGACCTGCGCATGCGCTGATGAAGTGCTCTGGAACGGACACAAGACAGCAGCCTTCAGCGGCTCGTTTGCGAAGCTGCCCGTCAGCCCGAAAGCGCCGGCCGCCCGCTGTCGTGGTGCACCGCGGCCCGAGATGCGCGGGCCGCTTGTCTTCGGCCCAGTTGCTTGCGACGTAGCTTTTACCCTGGCGGCGCGCCGCCTCCCTGTTGTGGAGGCGGCCACGCGTCCGCAGCACACCCCTCTTGGTCCGTGCTAAAGGAATGGAGACGTGCGATGCACGTGGCCCGCTGCCCTACCCACTACTCGCCCCAATTCGATAAGTGTGCGCAAGCTAACTTTTAACAGTGCGGGTTAACTTGGCAAGACAGCCCGCTTCCGCACAAAGGCTCGTTCGCCCGCCAAATCCCAAAAGTACTCACAAAAGGGAACAGTGGAGACAACCGGGCGATGAGGACGTGCCCTTGGCGCGCTTGCCCAATACCTCTCACATTGCCCCGCGACAAAGAGGCTGAGCGCAACCCTCACGGCTTGCAGGAACAGCACGCTCGGCGACCGGCGCTGCCCAACGTCCCGCGCAGGGCGGCGAACCCTGACTCTGGCATCACGTGCTTCCCCCCTCGGCACACCGCGCATTTAAGGGGGCACGGTGGCACGCCGAGGGCCCCCTCGTAAATCCTTAATGCAAGCACCCACTTAGGAGTGGAAGCACATGCAGTGCCTCACCATACGCCTAACTACCTCGATGCAATGCGCTTAAGTGGATTGCGGCATCGGAAAAAATAGCAATTGAATCAAAGACTTAGCGCATACCTCGACATTCGTTTCTTCGAAATGGCTAAGGATCACCTAAAATTGACGTTGATGATTATGCAGAATCTAGACAGCTGGCCAAGCCGCCGAAGCCCGGGTGGCGCAAAGAAGATGACGCACGCCTGCTGCCGCAGCCGCGGCGCGTCAGCCTCCACCAGTCCTCCGGACCAACCTTTGCAACAGCGTGCGGCCGTGCGCTCGACGGCCCGAACACGGATGTCCTCGAGACCACCGTCGGCCTGGGGCCGAGCGCGCATTGCACGAGCAGCCGGCGGCGCCAAAATGCAGGGAGCGGGGCGATGACCCGCCATGACGCGCCGAGTGCCGCGGAACTGGCTCAGTTGGAAGACGGCGTGCTTGAGCGCCTGGCGCTCGACTGGCGTGCGAGTGCATCGCGCGGCGAAAAGCAGGCCTACGGGGTCGCCCACATGCTGGAGGTCGAACTGCGACGCCGCGTTCGCGGCAGGCGGGCCGAGCAGCAGCCGCCGCCCCCCGCGAGCGCCCCGCGGCCGTGGTGGCAGTTCTGGCAAGCACGACGGGCACCCGGTGTGCCGCGCTCCCCGTGAAAAAAACGACACCCCCGCGCAAGCTCCATCGGGGCCACTTCGCGTTCATGCGCGCGCTCGCTCAAGGGGTCGAGGAGCGCGCTGCCTGGGATCGCTACCTGCGCCTGGAGGGCGAGCACGTCGACCTGCGCACGGTGCGCCGCACCGTGGCCTGGATCCGGGACGCGTTCGCCGCCGCCGCGCGCCGTGAACAGAAGCCCGGCACCGCGCGCCTGATCCTGCTTGACGCCGAGCGCTTCACCGCGACACCGGCGCTGCCGAGCTTGGCCGAGTTTGCCCAGGCCCAGGGCATGGAGGACTTCTCGGAGGCCGAACAGATCGAGGCGTATGAAGCCGCCTTTCCACAGGGCGGCGGCGCCGCGGGACCGGCGCGCGCGCGGGGAGGCGCTCAGCCTTCGCGCCGCGCACGCGTCATCGAGCGCCAACTGGAGGCGCTGCACTGGCTCGAGAGCCTCGTCGCACAGGATCCACGCCCGGGCGACAGCGTGGCCGCCTGGCTGCATCCGGCGCTGGCCGAGAGGCTCGAACGCGCGGGCCTTGCGACGCTTTCCGCGCTGGTGCTGCACATCAACGACGCCGGCGCGCGCTGGTGGGCGAACGTCCCAGGCGTGGGCGAACACAAGGCCGCGCGCATCCTCGACTGGCTTCACGCCAATGAGCAGGTGCTGGGGCTGCGCATCGGCGTGCATGCGGCGCGCCGGCGCGCGCAGCTCGGCCCCGCCGCGCTGACCGAGGTGGTTCCGCCCGCCACGGCGCTGGTGCCCTACGAGAAATTCGTGCTGCCGCCTGGGCTGGACGGCCGTGCCGGGAGCGCCCGCGCGCCGAGGCAGGCGTGCCGACTCTCTGCGGCCAATGACCACGAGGCGATCGGCGCGTGGCTGCTCGCGAAGGGTGGCGGCGTCGCGAAGGAGCCCTTGTCGGCCACGCAGCGCTCGTACCGCAAGGAGGCCGAGCGGCTGCTGCTCTGGGCGGTGCTGGAGCGCGGCAAAGCCATGTCCTCGCTCACCCGCGAAGACGCGGCCGCCTATCGTGCCTTCCTTGCCCGGCCGCCCGTTGCCTGGTGCGGACCGCGACATCACCAGCGCTGGTCCCCGATGTGGCGGCCGCTTGAGGGCCCGCTGACGCCGGTGGCGCTGCGCCAGGCGCTGGTCATTCTCCGCAGCCTGTTCGCCTTCCTCACGTCCCAGGGCTATGTGACGGGCAATCCCTTCGACGAGACGCTTTTGCCCTCGCAGGCCGGGCAGCCGCTGGGCACCAACCGCACCCTGAGCTTCGCGCAGTGGGACCACATCGATGCGCGGTTGCGCTCACATGGGGACACCGAGGCCGGTCGACGGTTGCGCCGCGGCATGCACTGGCTGTATGCGACCGGGCTGCGCTTGGCCGAGATCGCTGGCGCCTGCTGCGGGGATCTGCGCCTACGACAGGACGCGACGCCGGGCGACGGTTCGGTGCCGCCCGTCTGGCTGCTGACGGTGACCGGCAGAGCAGGGGGGCGCCGCGAGGTTCCGGTGGCGCTGGCGCTGATCGAGGACCTGGAGGAAGAACTGGCGCGCCACGGCTTCGATCGACGGGTCGACGCACCCGCCAATCGCGACGTCCCCGTGCTGGCGCGTTTCGACACGGGGGCCGAGCATCCGGCCGCCTGGTCGTCCTCGGGGCTCTACCAGGCCATCAAGGCGTTCCTGGCGCGCGTCGCACAGGATCTCAATGCCTCCGACGCCGAACACCTGCGAAAGGCCAGCACGCACTGGCTGCGCCATACCCACGGCGCGCACGCCTTGCAGGGCAGGGCGGGGCAAGCACCGTTGCCACTGGCGGTGGTGCAGAACAACCTGGGTCACGCGTTGCCCAGCACGACCCGGATGTATGCCGCGAAGCGGCGACCCGCCTAGGCCGGGTCGTTCGTGCAGCGGCGACGAAGGCGCCCGACGCCGGGCACGGCACATCTTCAGTGTCTTAAGGCCCCGGGCCCACGGCGCCCTGCAGACATCTTCGAGCCGCCATGTTGCGCGGCATGCAAGGACGACGAATCCCGCCCGCCCCCCTTCGGGGGACAGGCCTGGACCGCGTCACGCCGCCACCGCATGCGGCTTCTTGCACGTGAAGCAGCAGTTGATTCGTCGCGTTCGTGAAGAAAGACTGAGCGTCCGATTTCCAACTTCCATTGCCATGTCATTCTTCCTTCTTCGATCGCTGGCCGTGCGCCTGCTGTGCCTTGTTGGAACGTTCGCCTGCGCCGGCGGCGTCCTTGCGCAACCGAGCGGCGCGGTGCGCGCCGAGCCTCCCCCGACGGGCACGTCGGGCATCCGCGCAGCGGACGTGAACTGGCCGACCCGGCCACTGCGCCTCGTCGTCGGTTTTGGTGGCGGCTCGTCTCCGGATTTTGTGGCTCGCGTGCTGGCCACGCCCATGGCGAAAGCGCTGGGCCAGCCGGTGATCGTCGAAAACCATGCCGGCGCCAGCGGCAACATCGCCGCGGACATCGTCGCTAAGTCCACCGACCGGCACACGGTCGGCATCCTCATCAACGGCAACATGACCATTGCCAGGATCCTCAACCCGTCGACGCCTTACGATCCGCAGAAGGACCTGGTGCCGCTGAGCATCATCTGCACGGCGCCCCTCGTGCTCGCCACGACAGCGCAGGTCTCGAAGGCTGATGCCCGCGGTTTCCTCGACGCGGCGCGTGTGGCCGGCGGCAGCTGGAGCTATGGCTCGCCCGGCATCGGCACGATCGGCCATCTCGGTATGGAACTCCTCAAGTCCCGCACCGGCATCGCCGCCGTGCACGTGCCCTACCAGGGCAATCCGCAGGTCATCACTGGCTTGATCGGGGGGCAGCTGCAGCTGGCGCTGCTCCCACCGGGCCTCGCCGACGAACAGATCAAGGCCGGAAAGCTGCGCGCGATCGGTGTGACCTCTGCGCGCCGCTCGCCGCTCGTACCGGACTATCCGAGTCTGCAGGAAGCGGGACTGCAGGATTTCGAGCTCGAGATCTGGACTGCAGCGGCAGCCCCTGCCAGCCTACCTGCTCCGATTGTCCAGCGCCTGAATCAGGTCCTGTCCGAAGTCATCCGATTGCCGGAGGTTCGCCAGAAGCTCTTCCAGCATGGTTATGAGGCGGTCGGCATCTCGGGCGAGACGCTGGTGCGGCGGGTGCGCGCGGACACGGCAGCACTGAGCCAGATCATCGCGAGCCAGGGCATCAAACTCGAGTAAGGAGAACCGGCATGAATTCAGCCACCTCAGTCACGCAACAGCGCGGTCCGGCTGACGAAGAAGCCCAGCAGATCCTGCAGTCGCTGCGCGACGAGCTCGACAACCTGGACGCTGCCCTGCTCGAGACCCTTCGGCAAAGGCTGGCCTGCTGCTGCAGGATCGGCCTGCACAAGCGAACCCACGCGATTCCGATGATGCAGCCCCACCGCATCGGCGTGGTGCAGCAACGCGCGGCGGCCTTTGCCGCGGAGCACGGCATGAGCCCTGCGTTCCTGCGCGCGCTTTTCGAGCTGATCATCACCGAAACCTGTCGGCTGGAGGATGAGATCATCGGCGCGCCCGCCGCATCAGCCTGACGTCGCGAGGCGCGGCCCGGAAAGGCGAACGTCGATCCAGGGTGGTTGTCAAATGTCATCCGAGCGTGCGCTCGGATCGTTGAGGGATGGCACCTGATATATGACGCATTCTTCGATGCCATTGCTTAGAAAGACCACCATGAAAACCAAGCAGTTCATCTCCGCCGGCATCCTCGCATTTGCCGGCATGGCCTTGTTGGCCCCAGGCATCGCCTCCGCCGCGCCCCGCCACCATCCCAAGCACAAGGTGTGCAAGTGGGACGCGCGCCATCACCACCGTGTGTGCCACTGGGTTCGCTGATCCACCAGGAAAAGCCCGCCCCGCCAAACTCAGGATGCCTCGCGAAGCGGGGCATTTTTTCATTCAGTCGAAAAGAGCTGCGGCTATCGTCGAAGCAAAGAACTGCAAGCCCGCATGAAAAGTACCGCCCCCCAGCTTGCGATCGTGGAAGAGCGGCGCACGCTCGGCTGGATCGATGCGCTGTTCCTGCTGATCCTGCTGGGCCTCCTGTGGAGCGCGCTGCACTTCGGCAAGGGCATGCTCGTGCACTTCGATCCGGCGGCGGTGCCGCAGATCGACAGCTCGCCGAGCCAGATTCCCTATTACGCGGGCCGCACGCTGATGCGCATGTGGATCGCGTTCGGCTTCTCGCTGTTCTTCGCCATTGCCACCGGCTACCTGGCGGCAAAGAACCGCACGGCGCGCGCCTTCATCCTGCCGGCCCTCGATGTGCTGCAGTCGGTGCCGGTGCTGGGCTTCCTGTCTGCCACCGTGGCGGGTTTCATGGCGCTGTTCCCCGGCAGCCTGCTGGGCGTCGAGTGCGCTGCCATCTTCGCCATCTTCACGGGACAGGTCTGGAACATGGCGTTCGGGTTCTATCACTCGATGGTGACCATTCCCAACGACATGCAGGAGGCGGCGTCGACCTACGGGCTCACGCGCGCGCAGCGCTTTCGCACCGTCGAGCTGCCGGCTTCGGCTCACAGCCTGATATGGAACTCCATGATGTCCTTCGGCGGTGGCTGGTTCTTCGTGGCGCAGAGCGAGGCCATCAGCGTGATGAACAAGGACATCAAGCTGCCGGGCCTGGGTTCCTACATGGCGCAGGCCATCGCGCAGGGCAACAACACGGCCGCCCTCTGGGCCGTGGTGGCCATGATCTTGCTGATCCTCGTGAGCGACCAGCTGGTCTGGCGCCCGCTGCTGGCGTGGGCCGACAAGTTCAAGATCGAACTGACCGAATCGGCGACGCCGGCAACCTCATGGGTCTACAACCTGCTGCGCGGCGCCTACCTGTTCACCTGGATCGGCGAGCGGCTCTGGCTGCCGCTGAAGGACCGGGTGTCGCGGGTGCCCAATCCGGCCGCGCGGGTTCCGGTGCGGCTCGGGGCCGGCGGGCAGAAGCTGCTCTGGCGCGCGGCCGGCATCGTGCTCGCCGTGTGGATCGGCTTCGAGATCCTCAGGGCTCTGGCGGCCGCCGTGGCGGCGCTGCACGGCGCGCTGACGCTGGCCGCCTTCGGACACATCGTCTGGCTCGGCGCGCTGACGGCCCTGCGCGTCGCCGCCATGACGGTGCTGGCCACGCTGATCTGGGTGCCGGTCGGCGTGTGGATCGGCTCGCAGCCGCGCGTGGCGCGGTTCGCCCAGCCGCTGGCGCAGATCGGCGCGTCGTTCCCGGTGAACATGACCTTCCCGATCGTCGTGGGCTTCTTCGTGGCCGCCCACGTCACGCTCGACTGGGGCAGCATCCTGCTCATCGCGATGGGCACGCAGTGGTACATCCTGTTCAACGTGATCGCGGGCGCCATGGCCATCCCCAACGACCTCAAGGAAGCGGCACGGGTCTACGGCCTGCGCGACTGGAACCTGTGGCGCACGCTGATCCTGCCGGCGATCTTTCCGTACTGGGTCACGGGCGCCTGCACGGCCGCCGGCGGGGCGTGGAACGCGAGCATCGTGGCTGAACTCGCCACCTGGGGCAGCACCACCCTGAAGGCCCAGGGCCTGGGCGCCTACATCGCCACCGTCACCCGGGAAGGAGACACGGCGCTGATCATCGCGAGCATCGGCGTGATGTCCATCTTCGTCGTGCTGATGAACAAGCTCATCTGGCGCCGCCTGTACGCCTTCGCCGAGCGCCGATTCAAGCTGGATTGAAAATGAACACAACCTCCCGTTCCCCCGCGCCGGCCAAGCCGGTGGCCGAGCTGTGCGCCGTCACCAAGACGTTCAGGACCGCCGGCAACCACGAACTCAAGGTGCTCGACAACATCGACCTCGCCGTCCACGAAGGCGAGTTCCTGGCGCTGCTGGGGCAGTCCGGTTCGGGCAAGTCGACCATCCTGCGCTGCCTCACCGGCCTGATCGCGCCGACCTCGGGCCGCGCGCTGGCCGGCGGCAGATCGCTCGACGGCGTGAATCCCGATGCCTCGGTCGTCTTCCAGACCTTCGCGCTCTACCCGTGGCTGACCGTGGAGCAGAACGTTGCGGTGGGCCTCATGTCGAAAAAGATCGGCCGCACCGAGCGCGACGCCGCGGTCAACCGCGCGATCGAACTGATCGGCCTGGGCAACTACCACGCGGCCTTCCCCCGCGAGCTGTCGGGCGGCATGCGCCAGCGGGTGGGCATCGCGCGGGCGCTGGTGTCCCGGCCCAGGCTGCTGTGCCTGGACGAGGCCTTCAGCGCGCTGGACGTGCTGACCGCGGAGAACCTGCGCCAGGAGCTGATCAGCCTGTGGCGCGGCCCGAACGGCGACCTCAGCTCGGTCTTCATGGTCACGCACAACATCGAGGAGGCCGTGGAGATGGCCACGCGTATCGTGGTCGTGTTCCCCCGGCCGGGGCGTGTCGGGCTCGTGCTGGAGAACAAGCTGCCGTACCCGCGGGACACCAAGCACCCCGAATTCCAGCGGCTGGTCAGCGTGATCCACGAGTCCATCACCACGATGACGCTGCCCGACCTGCCGCCCGAGGCGAGCGAGAAGGGCCAGCCGATCTCGCGCGCCCGCACGCGCATGGAGTCCATTCCGCTGGTGCCGGTGGGCCAGATCCTCGGGTTGATGAGCATCCTCAGCGACTCGCCGGACCTGTCCAACATCTACGACATCTCGGACGAGATCGGCAAGGAGTTCGGCGAGACGATCGCGATCCTCAAGGCGGCCGAGATCCTCGACCTCATCGACACGCCCCGCCAGGAAGTGCGTTTCACGGAACTGGGCCGCAAGTTCGTGGCCGCGGACCGCCTCGGCAAGCGCGCGATCTTCGAGGAGCAGGTCTTCAAGCTGCGGCTCTTCCACATCATCATCGCGCTGCTCAAGGAGTACGAGGAAGTCGAGGCCGAGCGCGTGATCAAGGACATCGGCAGCGCCTTGCCTTACGACAATCCCGAGAAGACCTTCGAGACCATGATCGCCTGGGGCCGCTACGCGGGCCTGATGGACTACAACGCGAAGACCGGCATGGTGTTCGTCCCGCAGAACGATGATTCGAGCGACGACGCCCACCTGCACGGCGTGAACTGAACGGCCCTCTATTCGTCCGGCCTCACAGGTCGAACCGCAGCTCGGCCGTGTAGGTGCGCTGCGGATACGGGTGGAAGTTCCAGTACTGGTAGTTGTTGGCGTTGTCGATGCCGAAGGCGGCCGACCACTGCTTGTCGATCTGGTAGCGCACGCGGAAGTCGACCGTGAAGTACTTGCTCGCGCCGAAGTAGGCGAAGGCGTTCACGTCGCTGTTGTCCAGGTTGGAGTACTGCCGGCCGCTGTAGCGCGCCGCGGCCGTGAACGACCAGCGCGCATCGGGCTTGTACGTGGCGTAGACGGTCGAGCGCCAGCGCGGCACGCGCGGCTGCCACTTGCCCACGGCGGCCGGAAACGCGGCGTCCGCCACCGTCTTCGAGTCGGCATAGGTCAGGCTGGCGCCCAGGTCGAGGCCCTTGATGAGCACGTTCTGCCCGGTGTAGGCGATCTCCACGCCGGTGGTGCGCACCTTGTCGATGTTCTGCACGCGCGAGACGGTGGAGTTGGGAATCAGCTGGCTGTACAGCGCGTTCTTCGTGGTCTCGTGGAACAGCGTGGCGCGCAGCAGGCCATTGCCCAGGTCCTTCTCGGCCGACAGTTCGCCGGTCCATGACTTCTCGGGCTTCAGCGTGGGGTCGTTGATGAAGGAGAGCGCGCCGCCCGAGGTGGCGCCGTAGAGCTCGCCGACTGTGGGGTAGCGCACGGCGCGGCCCACGGAGGCCTTGAGCACCGTGTCCTTGGTCAACTGGTAGGCCAGCGCGGCCTTGGGCGACACGTCGGATTCGCTGCGCGAGGCGTACGACTGCGCAGTGGCCGCCGTGGCCGTGAAGCCGTCCTTGGCCTCCCAGTGCTCGTAGCGCAGGCCCAGCACGGCCTTCCATTTCGGCGCGAACGACCAGGCGTCCTGCGCCCAGGCGCTGTAGGTTTCCGTGCGGCCGCCCACGTTGCTCACGGGCGTGAACGCCGCGCCGTCCTGCCAGTTGCCCAGCACATTGGTCTTCACGATGCCGAGCTTGTACGCATCGCGCCCCACGCCGAAGTCGACGATGTGCGCGCCGCCTGCGCCCTGCGGGCGCCAGGAGCCCTTGGCCGCCAGGGTGTTCCACCCGGTGCCGCCCTGGTCCTGTAGCGTGCCCGCGCCGCCGTAGGCCGCCAGCGGCAGCGCAGTGGTGGGCGCGCGCTGCGTGTCCTTCGAATAGTCGTAGAGGCTCGCGGCCAGCTCCCAGTCGAACACGCCCTGGGTGTTGCTCTTGACCGAGAGGCCGTGCATGTAGTGCGTGGCGCTGTCCGCGGTGAGGGGGAAGGCGGTGGGGGCCAGGTTGAAGCTGCGCCCGTTGATGTTCACCGGGCCGCTGTACACAGGCTGGCCCTGCGCATTCGTGAGGTAGCTGGCGGACTGCCCGTTCGCGGTGTTCTGCCACCAGCCGAGCGTGTAGGTGGCGCGCACCGTGGGCGAGAAGTCGTAGGCCAGCTTGAGCTTGGCGTGGTCCTGCAGCGTGTGGTACTGCGTGCCCGTGCCCAGGATGTACCAGGGCGTGTTGGTGGTGTTGAGGCCGCCGAGCGCGCCGTACACCGGCGTGCCCGCGCGCCCGGGCGTGCCGGAGGCGAGGGTGGCGGTGGTGAAGGTCAGCGGCTGGCCTTCGCTGTCGGTGCGGTTGATGTCGATCCACCAGGACCAGTCGCCGCTCCTGCTGCCCAGCGACGCACTGGTCTGCCAGCTGTTGAAGGTCTGGCGGGTGCTGTAGAGGTTGTTGGGCTGCGACGAGTAGCCGACCTTCACGTGCGCCTCCAGCTGCGTCGGCATGCGGGTGACGTAGTCGACCACCGCGCCGGCCGAGTTGCCGGGGTAGGCCGCCGAGAAGGGGCCGTACATCACGTCGACGCGCTCGATCTCCTCGGGCGTGACCAGGCCCCAGCGCGGCGCGAAGTTGGTGCCGTTGGCGATGCCGTTGCCCAGGTAGTTCGACAGCAGGATGCCGTCGGCGTAGACCGCCGAGCGCGCGCTGTTGCCCGTGCCCGAGGCGCGGGTGGACAGGATGGCGTGGTTGTAGTCGCCGATGTAGCGCTTGCGCACCAGCAGGCTCGGCAGGTACTTGAGCGCGTCCTCGCTGTCGGTGGCGTTGATGCGGGTCTCGATCTCCTCACGCGTGACGCCCTCGATGGTGGTGGGAATCTGCGTGGGCAGCGAGGTCGGCTGGCCGCCGGTGACGGTGACGACGCCGAGCGACTTGGTGCGCTCGGGGGTGTTGTCCACGTTGTCCGCGGCGGCTTCGGCGGCCGCGGCGCCTTGCGCGAAGGCGGGCACGGCCAGCCAGGGGAATGCCGCGCCGAGCGCGAGCGACAAAAGGGTCTTGTTCATGGAAAGCTCTCTTTCGGCGCCATGAAGGCGCCGACTCATTGCAGGGAAATGCGTTGCAGCGAGCGACGACTGCGCAAGGCCAAGGCCATGGACAGCGTCACGTGCGACGGAACCGAAAACGAGTCAGGAGAGCGAAGGAGGCCCGCGCGCGGGCAAGGGCGCGGCAGTGGCTGCGGCAATGCGCGCGGCCGGGATCGACTGCACGGCATGGCCCAGCGGCAGAATGCGGGGGAGGTCGATGGGCTGCGCCGCGGGCGGAGGCGCACCGGTCAGCATGCACATCGGGCAGTCCAGATGGCTGGCGCCGAGTTCGCGCGCGCCGTCGTCGGTCTGCACGATCACCTTGATGGCGCCGGCCGCCGAACACACGAGCTGCATCGACTGTGGCTGGACCATCGGCGACGCGATCGCCACCCCCAGCGACAGCACGAACCACGCCAGCACGAAGCGGACGAGTTGGCGGGCATGGCGCAGGGCGGGCATGGGGCGATTATGTGCGCACTGCCCCTGGTCCGCGCCACCGGCTCTCACCGGTATGATCCCCCCGCCTCGCCATGCAGCTTCGTCCTCTCCATCTCCAACGCCTCCTTCGGCTTCTGTTGCTGGCCGTGTTCTTCAACGCGGCCATCGGCATGCCGTTGCACGAAGCCGGGCATCTGCGCCAGGCAATGGCAGGTGTGGAGCAGGAAGCCGCGCTCGAAGCCCGCGCGGATGCCGAGTCTCTCGGGCACACCGAAGAAGCTCACGGCCTGTGCGAGTGGTGCCTTGCCCATGTGCACCACGCCACTGCGCCCGCTCAGCGGCTGGCCGCGCTCGAAGTGGCGTTTGCCTTGGCACTTCCACGTGCGCCGCCCGCGCTGGCCTTCGTGCCCGATCCGGGCCGCTGGCCCTTCGCCTCGCGCGATCCTCCGTACACATCGACCTGACATTCCGCCGCACCGCCCCAGCGGGGCTGTGACGCGTTCATTTCTTTATCTTGCTGCCGGGCCCGTCGAAGGCGCGGCGGCACTGTCTCGTCGAGTGCCACTCATGATCGTCATTCTTTGCGAACGCGCGCGCAAACGCGTTCCCCTGTTCCGCCGCCTTCCTCTTGCGCTGTCCGTCTCGGCGCTGTTTGCCGGACCGGCCATCGCCCAGTCTTCCGATGCCGCTGTCGAGGGCCAGCTGAAACCCATCGAAGTGGTCGGCCGCGGCGAGTCGGGCACACACCAGGCCGAAGAAGCCGCCGGGGCCAAGACGGACCTGCCGCTGCGCGAGCTGCCGCAATCGGTGCGCATCGTCACGCGCCAGACCATCGACGACCTGGGTGCCACCAAGCTCGATGACGTGCTGGACTACGTCGGCGGCGTCTCGCGCCAGAACAACTACGGCGGCCTCTGGGACAACATCGCCATCCGCGGTCTGCCCGGCAATGAGAGCACCGGGATGGCGACGCTGCTCAACGGCTTTTCCGCGAACCGGGGGTTCAACGCGCCGCGCGATCTGGCGGGTGTGGAGCGCATCGAGTTCCTCAAAGGCACCGCGGCTGCGCTTTACGGCAGCAGCGAACCCGGCGGCACGCTGAACATCGTGTCCAAGCGTCCGTTGTGGACGGCCGCGAATTCGGTCGAGGCCTACGCCGGGAGCCACGGCCTCAGGCGTGGCGCCTTCGACAGCACCGGCCCGATCGGCAAGAACTTCGCCTACCGGCTCAACGTGGCGGTGGAAGACCGCAACAGCTTCCGCGACTTCGTCAGCGCCAAACGCGAAGTCGTCGCGCCAGCCTTCACCTGGAAGCTCGGACGCGACACGGTGCTGGAATACGCGGGCGAATACCTGCGGCATGCCACGCCGCTGGACCGCGGCGTGGTGGCGGTCGACAACCGCCTGGGCGCCATTCCACGCAGCCGCTTCCTCGGCGAACCGGCCGATGGCGACATGACCGTCAAGAACCAGACGCACCAGTTCATCCTGTCCCATGAATGGAACTCGACGTGGCGCAGCCGGGTGGGCCTGTCGTACCGCGAGACTTCGCTCGAGGGCTTCTCCACCGAGCCGACTGCGCTGCTGGCCAACGGCAACCTCGCACGGCAGCGCCGCTACCGCGACTACAGCTCGAACGACATCGCACTGCAGGCCGAACTTCAGGGCAACGTGAAGACCGGCGCCATCGAGCACGAGCTCCTGTTCGGCGTGGAGAGCTTCCGCTTCGACATGGACGCCCTGATGCTGCGCGTGAATCCGAGCACTGCCCGGCCGTACGCGATCAACATCTACAACCCCGTCTACGGCCAGTTCCAGCCGGTGCCCACGGCCAACACCGACACGCTGGAACACCAGAACAGCAACGCGTTCTATGTGCAGGACGCGATCAAGCTTTCGCCGGAATGGCGGCTCGTCGCGGGCGTGCGCGCCGACAACTACCGCCAGTCGCTGCTCGATCGCAGAAACGGCACCACGGCCAGCCAGGGACCTTCGTCGACCTCGCCGCGCATCGGTGTGAGCTGGCTGCCGACGCCGCAGTGGACTTTCTACGCCAACGCGGGCCGTTCGTTCAGGCCGAACACAGGCTCCGATTTCGCCTCGAACGGCTTTGTGCCCGAGACGGGCCGCGCGCTGGAGCTCGGCACCAAGTGGGAGAGTGCGGACCAGCGCATGGGCGCCACCGCGGCGCTCTTCGACATCCGCAAGCGCAACGTGCTGACCTCCGATCCGGTGAACACCGGCTATTCGGTGGCGGCGGGAGAAATCCGCAGCCGGGGCCTGGAGTTCGACTTCTCGGGCCAGGTCGCGAGGAACTGGCGCGTCAATGCCAGCCTGGTACTCAACGACGTGGAGATCACGAAGGACAACACGCTGGAAGTCGGCGGCCGGCTGCTCAATGTCCCGCGGGTCAACGGCAGCGTGCTCGCGGTCTACGAGGACGGCTTCTCCAACGGCCAACGCTATGGCATCGGCGGCGGCTTCACCCACATGGGCAAGCGGCTGGGCCAGGCTCGCACGCAGGCTGAGGCGAATGCGGGACCGCCCGCGTTCGACCTGCCGGCCTACACCACCGCCAAGCTGGTTGCGTACTGGCGCCTCAACCCCACGCTGCGCGTGACGCTCGATGTCGACAACCTGTTCGACAGGACCTACTACGCCAGTTCGTACAGCCGCGTCTGGGTCACGCCAGGCATATCGCGCACCATCACCGTCGGCCTGCAGGCCAAGTTCTGAGATGACACAGCCATTCGTTTTGACGCGCCGCCGGGCGCTCCAGCTAGGTGCGGTCGGCCCGGCCGTCGCCGCATCGACCGCGTTGCAGGCACAACCGGCCCGAGCGCCGCTGCAGATCGTCGGTCCCTGGGAAATAGGCGGTCTTGCGCCCGCCAACAGCGGTTACGTCTTCACCCGCATGCAGATCACCGAGACGCTGATGGAGGCCGGCGACGACGGCACCCCGCTGCCGGGCCTGGCCGAGCGCTGGCGCGTGTCGGCCGACGGCCTAGTGTGGCATTTCACACTGCGTTCCGCGGCGCGCTTTCATGACGGCACGCCAGTCACGGCGGCCGCGGTCGTGCGCTGCCTGCAGGCGGCGCGCGTGGCGCCGGCGCTGTTGAGCCTGGCGCCGATCAGATCCCTCGAGGCCGATGGCTCTGGCGTCGTCGTGGTCAGGCTCGCATCGCCTCATGGCGGATTGCCTGCGCTGCTGGCACACAGCAGCACGATGGTGCTCGCGCCCTCGAGCTACGGCTCCGGCGGCGAGGTCAAGGCCGTCCTCGGCAGCGGCCCCTACCGCGTGGTGTCGCTCGCACCCCCGCAGCAAGTGGAGGCGGCCGTGTTCGAAGGCTATGACGGCGCCAGACCTGCCGTGGAGCGCGTGCGCTACCTGACGGTCGGTCGCTCCGAAACCCGCGCGCTGATGGCCGAGGGTGGGCAGGCCGACCTGGCCTATGGCCTTGACCCGGCCAGCCTCGTGCGCCTGCGCAAGCGCGGCCGGGTGCGCGTCGATACGGTCACGCTGCCGCGCACCGCGATCCTCAAGGTCAACGCGGGCCTCCCGGCGTTGAAGGATCGACGCGTGCGTCAGGCGCTGAGCCTGTGCATCGATCGGGCCGGGATTGCGAAGGCATTGCTGCGCGACCCTGAGCTCTCGGCAACGCAGCTCTTTCCGCCCACGCTCAAGGCGTGGCACGACCCCACGCTGCCGCCGCTGATTCATGACCCGGGCTCCGCCGCGAGACTTCTGGCCGAGGCCGGCTGGCGCCGGGCGGCCGACGGACTGCGCGACGCTTCGGGCCGGCCATTGCAACTGTCGCTGCGAACCTTTCCCGACCGACCCGAGCTCCCTGTCATCGCTTCGGCGCTGCAGGAGCAGTGGCGCCAGGCCGGCATCGCGGTTCAGGTCAATGTCGGCAATTCGGGCGACATTCCGCTGGGCCACCGCGACGGCAGCCTGCAATTGGGCCTGGCCGCGCGCAACTACTGCACCGTGCCCGACCCGACAGGGACGCTGATGCAGGATTTCACCGCCGCTGGCGGCGACTGGGGCGCGATGGGCTGGCGCAGCGATGCGCTGGTCCAGGCGCTGTCCGAGCTGTCGCGCAGCACGTCGTCGGCAGAGCGCGCGGCCGCGCTGCGTGCTCGGGTCACAGCGGTGCTCCAAGCCGAGTTGCCGGTGATCCCGGTCACCTGGTATCGCCAGCAGGTCGCGGTCAGCGGGCGTGTCACCGGCGTCAGCCTCGATCCGTTGGAGCGTTCCTACCGGCTCAGCGCGATGAGGTGGAGCGCATGAGCGGGAAACGCACAGCCTGGGGGGGCATCCTGCTGCGCCGTGCCGTTCAGATCGTCGCGCTGGGCCTGCTGGTGGGCACGGTGTGCTTCTTCATGGCACGTTCGCTGCCGGGCGACATGGCCACCCGCATCGCGGCGGGACGCTACGGCTACGACCTCGTGAGCAACGCGGCGGCCGATGCCGTGCGCATCGAGCTCGGGCTCGACCGGCCCTTGTGGCTCGCGCTGCTGCAGTGGTGGGGAGAAATCGCACGCCTCGATCTCGGCACTTCGCTGGTCACCGGCAATTCGGTCTGGAGTGAAGTGGTGCATCAACTGGGCGCCACCATCGACCTGGCGGTCGCTTCCTTGGCCGTCGCGGTCGTCGTCGGCTTGCCGCTGGGCACCTGGTCCGGACTGCATGCGGGCGGCTGTATCGACCGGCTCACGCTGGCGCTGGCGGTGGTGCTGCGCGCGGTGCCGCCCTTCCTGCTCGCCGTGTTGCTGATGGTGCTGGTCGCGGTGCGGCTCGGGGCGTTGCCGGTGGCGGGCGACCACCACGTGGGCAGCGTGCTCCTGCCGGCGCTCACGTTGGGCCTGGGCCTGGCCGCGGGGCTTGCTCGCGTGACCCGGGCCGCGATGCGCGAGGCGGCCGCTTCTCCATCCTTCGAGTTCGCCCGCACCAAGGGGCTGTCGGACCGGCAGGCGCTGGTGCGCCACGGCCTGCGCCAGGCCGCCGCGCCGGTGGTGGCCTATCTCGGTGTGCACGCTGTGTTCCTGGTCGAAGGCGCCGTCGTGGTCGAGACCTTGTTCGCCTGGCCCGGGATCGGTCATGCACTGGTGCATGCGGTGTTCGGTCGCGACGTGCCGATGATCCAGGGGGCTGCGCTGTGCATGGGCCTGCTGTTCGTGGTGTTCAACCTGCTGGTGGATGCGGGTTGCCTCGCGCTTGATCCGCGCCGGCGCAGGGGGGAGGCGGCATGAACGGCAGTCTGCTCGACGCATCCGCGCTCACCGGGCGGAGGTCGCGGCGCGCGGCGACGCGCCGTCGCACGGGCTTCTGCATCCTCGCATCGGTGGCGGTGTTTTCGCTGTTCGGGCCGGCCGTGATCGGCATCGACCCGGCCCGCCAGACGCTCGCCGACACGCTGCTGCCGCCGGGCGCGGCCCACTGGCTGGGCACCGACGTGCTGGGCCGCAGCGTGCTTGCGCGCCTGGCACACGCGGCCCGGCTCTCACTCGGTCTCGCATTGCTGGCCGCAGTGACCGCGGCCATTCCCGGCGTGCTGCTGGGCGTTGTTGCCAGCTGGCGCCGCGGGCGCATCGAACGCGGGCTGGTCATGCTGGCCGATGCGGTGCTCTCGGTGCCAGGCCTGCTGCTGGTGCTGCTGTTCGCCGCACTGGCGCCGGGACGCTACTGGGCGCTCTACATCGGCCTCTCGCTGTCGCTGTGGGTCGAGTACTTTCGCGTCGCTCGCGCGGCGAGCCGGCCGGTGCTCGCGGGTGATGCGGTGCAGGCTTCGCGCCTGTTGGGCTTCGGGCCGGGCTATGTCCTGCGCAGGCATCTGCTGCCGGCACTCGCACCGGTGTTGGGCACCTTGCTGGCCTTCAGCGCCGCACAGGCCGTGCTGGCGCTGGCCGCGTTGGGCTTCATCGGCGTGGGGCTGCAGCCACCGACGCCTGAACTGGGACTGATGATGATTGAATTCCTTCCCCACTACGAGGAAGCGCCATGGCTCATCGCGGCGCCGGTGGCGCTGTTGATGCTGCTGGTGTTCGGGATGATGCTGCTCGTTTCGGAGGGGGAACCGGCATGACCACTTCTTCCGTCCTGCTCGCTGTCGAGAATCTTGGTGTGCACGCCGGCGCCAGGCCGCTGCTGCGCGACGTGTCCTTCAGCCTGCGCCCCGGCGAAGTGCTCACGCTGCTCGGTGAAAGCGGTGCCGGCAAATCGCTGCTGGCTCAGGCCGTGATGGGAAACCTTCCCGCGGCGTTGCGCGCTGGAGGCAGGGTCTTGCTGGACGGCGTCGAAAGCCGTGCCGAGGAGGTCAGGGCGCGTCGGTCGCTTTGGGGACGCACGCTCGCATTGCTGCCGCAGGAGCCCGCTCTGGCGCTGGATCCGCTGATGCGCATCGCGCCCCAGTTGTCCGAAACGCACGAACTGGTTCGTGGCGCCGCCTTCGAGGAGGCCGAGGCGGCGGCCGCGAGAGACCTCGATGCCGCGGGTCTGGCCGCCTCGGCGCGGCGCTATGCGTGGGAGTTGTCCGGCGGCATGGCGCAGCGCGCCGCCGCAACCGTTGCCTGTGCTGGCGGCGCACGCGTACTCCTGGCGGACGAACCCACCAAGGGTCTGGATGCGCATTGGCGCGACCATACTGTGGCGATGCTTCAGTCGGTGCAGCGCAGCGGCGGCTGCGTCGTGGTCATCACGCATGACCTGCGCGTTGCGCGGGCGCTGGGCGGACAGCTGATCGTGCTGCGCGCGGGCGAAGTGGTCGAACAGGGCGACGCCCAAACTGTCCTCGCGAGCCCGCGGCATGCGTACACGCGGCGGCTCGTTGCGGCCGAGCCGGCCCATTGGCCACGGAGGGCGACGGTCGCGACAGGTGCACCGGTGCTGAGCGCGCAAGGCCTGTCGAAGGGCTTTGGCGGCAAGCCGCTGTTCGACGGGCTCGACCTGCAGATCCATGCCGGTGACCGCTTCGTGTTGCAGGGCCCCAGCGGCACGGGAAAGAGCACGCTGGGCAATGTGCTGCTGGGCCTGCTGCCGGCCGATCGGGGCGTGGTGCGGCGTGCCGAAGGCCTGTCCTCGACCGCCTTCCAGAAGCTCTACCAGGACCCGGTCGGGTCTTTCGCGCCCAGCGTCAGCCTGGAGAGTTCGCTGCGGGATGTGGCCGCGCGCCATCGCTGCGCCTGGCCGGGTGTGCTGCAGCAGCTCGAACGGCTGGGCGTACCCGCGGATTTGCTGGGGCGTCGGCCCGCGGAGGTGTCCGGCGGCGAACTGCAGCGCGTCGCGCTTGCACGCGTACTCACGGTGCGGCCCGCCCTGGTGTTTGCTGATGAACCGACCTCACGGCTGGATCCTTTGTCGCAGCAGGAGGCCATGGACGTGCTCCTCGATGCGCTGGACGAGCGCGGCGCCGCGTTGATGCTGGTGACGCACGACGAAGACATTGCGGATGCCGTGGGAACGACCCGGTGGAGATTCGTGCAGACCTGAGTCCCTGGCCGAAAAAAAAGCGACGAGTCGACCTGTCCCGGGTCATGTGGAGCAGGCCGCCGTCACTTCACGATCACGACGGGCTGCTTTGCGTTCGCGAGCACGCGCTGCGCCACGGAGCCAAGCAGCAGATCCGCCAGCGCGCCACGGCCCTTCGAGCCCAGCACGATCATGTCGAAGCCGCCGGCGGTCGCGCAGTCGATGATCTCCTGGGCCACGTGGCCGGTGCGGATCTCCATGTCGTAGCCGATGCCGTCGTCCTTCAGCAGCTTGCGGGCAGGCCTGAGTTCCTTTTCGCTGAGTTCGCGCAGATAGTCCGCGACTTCCGCCTTCCCGACGAAAGCCCTGGCATGGCGCAGGCCGGTGTCGTCATGCACGCTGACCAGCGTGATCTTGTTCGAACTGGTGCGCAGCAGGTGCGCAAGCTTGGCCGCGTATTTCACCGCGCGAAGCGAGTTCTTGGATCCGTCGACCGCGACGAGTAGCTTCATGGTTTGGGCTCAATTGATTTTGGGTTCAAGGAGCCTATCGCGTGCGCGCCCGCTCGCGGCACCGCGCTCCGTGCCTTACTTGACGCAGATCAAGCGATCGACCGACGAAGCATCCATTTGGTGAACTCGAACCAGAGCACACTCAGCACCGCCATTCCCAGGCCGGTCGCCAACAGCAGCGGTGACGGCGTCACAAACGAGAACAGACGACCCATGGCGGGTACCGCGAGCGCGACGCAAAGAACGGCAACGCTTCCCGCAGCGATCCAGCCGAACTGGCGGTTGGATGCGCTGGTGCCGTGCAAGGCCATGCGGCCCCGGGAGCGGTTGCTTTGGATCAAGCCCAGGTTGGACAGCACCAGCGCCACGAAAGTCAGCGCCCGTGCCGTGTCGTCCGGCACCGAAAACCAACGCGCGCCCGCATGGGTCAGCACAAGCAGCCCCAGCAATCCCATGCCCTGGCACAGGCCTCTGATGAGGACCGATGAATCGAACAGTCGCTGGTCCGGGCGACGCGGCGGGACTTGCATGGCGTCCTCTTCAAGAGGCTCTGCCTCGAACACCACCGAGCAGGCAGGGTCGATGATCAATTGCAGGAACAGGATGTGCACCGGCATCAGAAGCATGGGCCAGCCGAAGACCACCGGCAGGATCGACAGCCCCACGATCGGCACGTGGACCGCCACCACAAAGACAATCGCCTTTCGAAGGTTGGCGAACACCCGGCGTCCGTAGCGGATCGCCGTCACCAGCGAGGCAAAGTCGTCGTTCAGCAGGACCAGTGCAGCCGCCTCGCGGGCGACCTCGGTTCCTCGCGCGCCCATCGCCACACCGATGTCCGCGGCTTTGAGGGCCGGTGCATCGTTGACGCCGTCGCCGGTCATCGCGACCACATCGCCGCGTGCACGGAAAGCCCGCACCAAACGAAGCTTCTGCTCGGGCTGCACCCGGCAGAAGATGGTCGTTGCGGCCAACCGTGCGGTGAGCGCGCCGTCGGTCAGCAAGGCCAGCTCGACGCCGGTCATGACAGGCGCGTCGATGCTCAGCCCGGCCTGTCGCGCGACCGCGATCGCGGTGGCTGGATGGTCTCCCGTCATCATCACGACCCGGATGCCGGCAGCGCGGCATTCAGCGATGGCCTGTGGCACGTCGGCCCGCACCGGATCTTCGAGGCCGACCAGGCCGAGGAAGCGGAAATCGAAGTCGTGCTGCAGTCCGGGCAGGACGTCGGCATCGAAGGTGGCCGACGCAACGCCGAGGACGCGCAGGCCGTCGGCCGCCATCGCCAGGACCTGGCTGGCGATGCGATCGGCGTGGTCCGCATCCAGGTGGCACAGATCGACGATGGCCTCGGGGGCCCCCTTGGCGGCAATGAGGAACGCGCGCTCGTCGGGTGAGCGCCATACGCGCGACATCGCCAGCATCTGCGGCGACAACGGGTAGTCGTCGATCAGCGTCCAGTCCGAATGCAGATGCTCCGTGCCGGCGAGCAGTTGTCCCGCGATGTCGACGATGGCGGATTCCATCGGGTCGAATGCACGGCGATGGCTGGCCAGCACCGCATACTCCAGCAGCGCGTGCAGTTCTTCCTGCAGGGCGGCGCCCCGTGCCTCCAGGGCGTCGTACCTCGCGCCGCCGGACCAGAGCCGCCGCACTGTCATGCGATTGGCCGTCAGCGTGCCGGTCTTGTCGACGCACAGCACAGTGGTCGCCCCGAGCAACTCGACGGCCGGAATGCTCCGGGCCAACACCTTCTCGCGCGCCAGCCGCCAGGCGCCCAGGCCGAGGAACAGTGTGAGCACCACCGGCAATTCCTCGGGGATGACAGCCATCGCGAACGTCAGCCCGGCCAACAAACCCTGCAGCCAGTCACCGCGAAGCATGCCGTAGGCTGACGCGAGTGCGGCGGCAAGCGCCAACCCCACAATGGCCACCCACTTGACGACGCTTCGCGTCTCCCGCTGGATCGGCGTGGCCTGCATGCCGATCGCGGCCAATGAAATTCCGATGCGTCCGAGTGCGCTGTGCGCGCCGGTGGCCGTCACCCGCCCACGCCCAGTCCCTTGCGTCACGAGCGTGCCAGAAAATGCCGTGCCGGCATCCGCAGCCCTGGCTTCCTCGCCGGCCACGGCCTGCTTGGTGACCGGCACAGACTCCCCGGTCAGCAACGATTCGTCGATGGCGAGGTTCGATGCTTCGGCGAGAGACATGTCCGCAGGCACGCAATCTCCTTCTGCCAGCAGCACCGTATCGCCAACGACCAGTTCGCGTGCGGCAATGCGTCGGATTGCACCGTCGCGCCGGACCAACGCTTGCGGACTGGACAGATCGCGCAATGCCTCCAGGGAGCGCTCGCTGCGCCGCTGCTGGACAAAGCTGATGCCCATGACGACGAAGACGAAGCACAGCAGCATGAGCGCTTCCTGTGCATCGCCCAACAGCATGTAGATGGCTGCGCAGGCCACGAGCAACAGAAACATCGGCTCCAACGCTACCTTGCGCACCAGGCGCAGCATGCCGTGCGGCTGCGAGACCGCAACTTCATTCGGCCCGTCCAACGCCAGGCGCTGTCGCGCCGCGGCTTCGGTCAGACCGCCAGTCGTTGCCGTGGCGGGCTCGGAGCGAGCCGTTTCCTTCTCTTCGAGCGCGTGGGGAGCGACTCGCACTACTTGACCAGTACGACAGGCTGCAGGGCAGTCGCCAACACGCGTTGGGCAACCGAGCCCACCAGAATATCGACGATGGCGCTTCGGCCCTTGGATCCCAGTACGACCAGGTCGAACTTCCCCTCCTTGGCGAACTTGACGATCTCCTGTGCGATGTGTCCCGTACGGATCACCGATTTGTGGTCGATGCCCGCCGACTTGAGAAAGGTCATGGCCGCCTTGAGCTCCGCGGTGCTTCGCTCATGCAGGTAGGCGATCACGTCTTCCGAGCCCAGGATCGAATTCGCGATGCGCATGCCCGTGTTGTCGTGCACGCTGATGAGCGTGATCGAATGAGAGGCTGGCTGCAGCAATGCGATCAGCTTGGCCGCGTACTTGACGGCGCGTAGCGCGTATTTCGAACCATCGGTTGCTACAAGGATTTTCATGCGGCCACACCTTTTTGCTTACTGAAGCGGCCGATCTCGAATTCGAACGGCCGGATCGCCAGCTACAGCCCACGGAAGTCGAGAATTGCCGTGAGTGCTTGTTCGAGTTGCAGGCCCACCGCCTGCAAGGCCGAATTCAGGCCTTCACCGCGCTGAACTTTGCTCGGCCCATCTCCGTCCACCAAACCTCGGCGCAGTTCGTCGAGTTCTTGCGCCAGTTGCGCGCGGCTTTTCCTTACCTGGCTCAGCAGCGTCCGGAGTTCAGGCGCTGCCGACGCTTCGATGGGAGGTTGGCTGGCCTTGGCCATCAACTCGTCGATGTGTCGAAGGTGGCACTCCGATTCGCGGATATGTTGCTCAACAAGGCTGTCTATGCTTTGCATGGCTTCCTCCATGGTCGCGAATGCAAATGCATCCGGCGGATCGTGCGTGTCAGGGAATTGCGTTGGCAGGCGCCAGTATTCGCACATCGGCCCCGTCCAGGCTTGATCCGTGTCAATCCCGCATCGACGCGGTCGACGCTGTCTTGCATATCAGCTTCGCCCGCCAGTGGCCTGCCCGTACCCCGACGGCCAGACGCTGCTGTGCACACCGGCCCGATGGTGCCAGCGTTGGTCAGGACGGTGACCGACCCCTGTGATGTTCACGAGCACGGGGGATCTGCTGCCGCAGTACAAGGACGTGAGCGACTCGCTGGCGACACCGGGTCTCGTCGCATCGCCCTCCTCGCCCGCGAAAATGGCGGAATCGCAGCGCGCGCAGACCGAGCGCTGGGGCCCCTTGGTCAAGAAGATCGGTTTCACCGCGGAGTCCTGAGCGACGCCTTGCCGCCGCGGCGGCGCGCCCGGTGCGGCGCTTCTTCGAGCGATCTTTCGTCGTTCGACCCAACGAGGCCTAAAGATTGCATACATGCACCAGACCCTGGAGGGATATGGTGCATTTCATTACGCGTCGCCTCAGCCGGCTCAGCGTTGGCCGCAAACTGCTGGTCATCTACCTGCTCGACCTGAGCGCGGTCATCTTCATCAGCGGCATCCTCATCAACGAGAAGTTCATCGCGATCGATTTCGGCCGCAAGGAGATGGCGGGCGCGGCCTACATCGACCGCATGCGCCCGTCGCTGCTGGCCGCCGCCGGCTGGCACGGCGCCGAGCCTGCGCCGCCGCTGGCGCTCGAGCGGCTCGAGCAGCAGTACGGCGAGGGCTTGCAGAGCGCCGAGGTCAGCCAGCGGTTCCGCGAGGCGCTGGCGTCCGCCGCCCAGGCCGGCCCCGCCGGGCGCGAGACGGCCAGGCGCGCGGCGCTCGAGCAGGGGCGCGCACTGGTGACGCGCATCGGCAACCAGTCGAACCTGATCCTCGACCCCGACCTCGACAGCTACTACACGATGTCGCTGGTGCTGCTGCGCTTTCCGGAGTTGCTCGAACTCGGCGCCGACATGGCCGCGCGGCTGCACGCCCCTGGTGCCAGCGGGCTCGCCGCGACCGAGGCGCGCACGCAGTACTTCATCCTCGAAGGGCGCATCGATGCCATCGCGGCCAGCATCCGCAGCGACTATGCGGAGGCTTTCGCCGCCGCCAAGGGGCCGTTGCAGGCGCGGCTCGATCCGTCGCGTGCGCGCCTGCTGGCCAGCATCGAGGGGTTCAGGCGTGCTTCGCGCAGCGTGCTGGAATCGAGCGACAGCACCGACGCCGGCGCGAGCCACCGCGGTCTCGCGGCGTTCGACGCGGCCCAGCAGACGCTGTTTGCCGAGCTCGACGGCGCGTGGTCGGGCGCCATCGGCGAGCTCGACGCCATGCTCACCTCGCGCGAGCACGGCTTCTTCGCACGCATGTGGATGCACCTGGGCACGGCATTGTTCCTGCTGCTGATGATCCTCACGGCGGTGTTCTACGTGGCGCGCCAGATCTCGCTGCCGCTGCGCCGGCTGTCCGGCGTGGTCGACACCGTGCGCCGCACCGGCGACCACAGCCTGCGCGCGCACTGGGACAGCGGCGACGAGATCGGCCTGCTGGTGCTGGGCTTCAACGACATGCTCGCGCAGCTCGACCGCCAGCGGCAGGCGCAGCAGGAGCTCGCGGCCAGCGCCCGCGCGGCCGAAGCGCAGCGCGACCTGGTCGCGGCCATTCCGATCCCGCTGATGGTCACGGCCATTCCGAACCACGAAGTGCTCAACGCCAACCCCAGCGCGCTGGCGTGGCTTGGCGGGGGCACGCGCGACCCGTGGGCGCTGGGATTGGCGCCCGGCGTGCGCTCGCGCTTCTTCCAGCAGCTGGCCGACCGCGGCGCCGTCGACGAATTCGAGGTGCGCTGGCTCGGGGGCGCCGAGCCGTCGTGGGCGGTGCTGTCGGCGCGGCGGCTGGTCTACCAGGGGCAGGACGCGCTGCTCACCGCCTTCACGCCCATCAACCACCTCAAACTGATGGAGCAGCGGCTGATGCTCTGGGCCAAGGTGTTCGAGGCCTCGTCCGAGGGCATCCTGATCATCGACGGGCAGCATCGCATCCTCACGGCGAACCGGGCGCTGTGCCGCCTCACCGGCCACGACCTGAGCGATCTGGTGGGCGAGCCGCCCGAACAGCTCATGCGCGACGACACGGCGCATTTCGCCGACCTGTGGCCGGTGCTCGACCAGCGCGGCACCTGGCAGGGCGAGGTCAGCGTGCGCCGGCGCAACGGCGACAGCTACCCCGCCTGGCTGGTCGCCAGCGTGGTGCGCGACGGACCGGATCGCATCTCGCACTACATCTTCACGTCCATCGACGTGAGCGACCGCAAGCGCAGCGAGGCGCGCATCCGCTTCCTGGCCCATCACGACGTGCTGACCGAGCTGCCCAACCGGTCGCTGTGCATCGAGCGCCTGGGGCTGGCGTTGCAGCAGGCCCGGCGCAAGGGGCAGCGCGTGGGGGTGCTGTTCATCGACCTGGACCGCTTCAAGAACATCAACGACTCGCTGGGCCACCACGTGGGCGACGCGCTGCTGCGCTCGGTGGCCGCGCGCATGAGCCAGGCCGTGCGGCCCGGCGACACGGTGAGCCGCCTGGGCGGCGACGAGTTCGTCGTGGTGCTGAACAACGTGGCCGACGGCCAGGAGATCCTGTCGCTGGTCGAGCGCCGGCTCATCGCGCTGATCCGCCAGCCCCACGACATCGACGGCGCCGAGATCCATGTGTCGTGCAGCGTGGGCATCGCGGTGTACCCCGACGACGCGCAGGACATCGACGCGCTCATGCGCCATGCCGACGTCGCCATGTACCAGAGCAAGGCGAGCGGGCGCGACACCGCGCGCTTCTTCACCCCCGAGATGAACGAGCGCGCCCAGCAGCGCCTGCAGCTGGAGTCGAGCCTGCGCCATGCGATCGAGCGCGGCGAGCTGAGCCTGCACTACCAGCCGCGCATCGATGCGCACACCGGCGCGCTGATCTGCGTGGAGGCGCTGCTGCGCTGGCAGAGCGCGGAGCTGGGGCAGGTGCCCCCTGCGCAGTTCATCCCGATCGCCGAGGAGTCGGGGCAGATCGTGGCCATCGGCGCCTGGGTGATCGAGCAGGCCTGCGCGCAGCACGCCGCCTGGCGCCGCGAGGGGCTGGGCGCGATCCGGGTGGCGATCAACATGTCGGCGCTGCAGTTGCGCGACGGCGGCTTGCTGGAGGTGCTGCGCGGCGCCATCGCGCTGCACGGCGTGTCGCCCGGCGATCTGGAGCTGGAGCTCACCGAGTCGACGCTGATGGATGCGGCCGAGCAGTCCCTGTCGCAGCTGCAGGCGCTGAAGTCGCTCGGCGTGATGTTGTCGATCGACGACTTCGGCACCGGCTATTCGAGCCTGAACTACCTCAACCGCTTTCCCATCGACAAGCTGAAGATCGACCGCTCCTTCATCCACAGGATGCTGGGCGACCCCACCGACATGGCCATCGCGCGAGCGATCATCGGCCTGGGCCATGCCCTGGGACTGCGCGTCGTGGCCGAGGGCGTGGAGCGGCGCGAGGAAGCGGACAGCCTGCGCGCCGCGCGTTGCGACGAGCTGCAGGGCTTTCTCATCGCCCGGCCGATGCCGCCTGGCAAGCTGGGGGGCTGGATCGAACAGGCGTCACCGCCGGCGTGGCACGCGCACGGGGCCTTCGATGGCGCCCCGGCGTAGCGCCCGGCGCCTAGCGGTCGGCGGTGCCCGCTGCGCGAGCCTCGATCCAGGCCAGGCATTGCTCGCGCAGCAGGTCCATCGAGGCGAGCGCGTTGGCCTGGGGCTCGAAGATGGCGAGTTCGCCATGCGACTGGCCCTGGCAGTGGATCTGCGCCGAGCCCGTGAATTTCTCGAGCGACGGCACCAGCTGGTAGCGGAACTCCCACCCGCCGGGGTGGCGCTCCGACTCGCTGAATGAACCGGCGCACGCCGCGTCGGTAGCGGCGGCCGTGCGCGGTGCGGCGTTGTCGCGGTGTGCGCGAAGCGCGGGTCGTGTCGGGGGCGGCGGGAAATAGGCGGAAATCATGGATGTGTCTGTGGTCGGGCCTGCGTCTGTCCTGGCGTGCTCGTCCGGGCGCAAGGCACGGCGACGCAACGGCGAAGAATTTAGATCCGCTCCCGCGCAAGTTCTGTCGGAAGACATGCCGAGATGGGATGCCGAGATGGCGTGCCGCACGTCGCCGTCTCAGCCTCTGCGTTGCGTCGCCGCCTGATAGAGGTTCATGAGCGGCGTGGCCGATATGCCGTGCACGATCACGGACACGGCCACGGTGACCAGCACGGCTTCGCCGATGGCGCCGATTTCCGACAGGCGTGCGCCGTGCGTCGACGCATAGGCGAGGTAATAGATGGAGCCCACCCCGCGGATGCCGAACCATGCGCCCAGCCGTCGCTGCGACGCCGTCCAGCTGCCTTTGGCCGTGGAGATGTAGATGGCGACCGGGCGGGCCACCGCGATCAGCACACCGGCAATCAGCAGGTTCCTCGCCGTCAGCATCTCGACCCGCAGCAGGCATCCGATCACCAGCATGGCCGCGAGCTCCACGAATTTCTCCAGTTCCTTGGCGAACTCGAGCACGTCGCGCGTCATGTCGTCCGCCGTCCTGGCCTGCGCGACGGCTTCCACCTTCTCCTGGGGACGCGCCTTCGACCGGCTGGCAAGCGCGGCCTCGCTTTCCACCTGGCGCTCGACATTGCGCATGCTCAGGCCGGCAACGAAGACGGCCAGGAAGCCGTAGACCGCGGCGTGCAGGGCGATGCCGTAGGTCAGCGCGATGAGGCCCAGCGCAAGAAAGCTCTCCATGCCGAGCGCCTGCTTTTTTTCCGTCTGGAGGAACAGCACGAGCCGGGTGAACGCGGCGCCGCAGGTCCATCCCAGCGCCAGGCCCCCGCCGATCGCCCACAGGACATCCAGCCCGAGCCAGCGCAGCCCCGCAGTTCCCAGGTCGTGCGCGCCGCTCAGCCCCAGCGCGAGCATCACGAACGGAAAGGCCGCGCCGTCGTTCAGGCCGCCTTCGGCGGTGAGCCCGAATCGCAGGTCGTCCCGGTCGTTCTCATGCCTGACCTGCACGTCGGACGCCAGCACCGGGTCCGTGGGAGCCAGGATGGCCGCGAGCAGCAGCGCGGCGCCCAGCGACAGCTTCAGTGCCAGCCCAGCGAGCGTCATCAGCATGATCGTGACGACCATGCCCACGCTGGCGAGCAGGACCGGCTGGACCCAGCTCGACAACCGCAGGCGGATGCGCAGCCGAAGGCCGACTGCGAAGAGCGAAACCAGCACCGCGACTTCGGTGATGGTTTCGATCAGCGCCGCATCCGCCCTGATGCCCAGCTTCAAAAGGTCGAAGCCGCCGGGCCCCACCGCAAAGCCCAGGCCCATGTAGAGCGCGGCCGCGCTGATGGGCAGCGTCTTGAGCAAGGTGCCGGACAGCGCCATCAGGATCAGCAAGGCGCCGACCAGCAGGTCCCAGGTCGCCGCGGTCATGAGCGGGGCTTCTCGGCGGGGCGGGCTGGCACCCTCAGCCCATCAGCTTGTCCAGGGTGATGGGCAGGGTGCGGACACGCTTGCCGCACGCGTTGAACACCGCGTTGGCCACGGCGGCGCCGACCCCGGTGATGCCGATCTCGCCGACGCCGCGCGCGCCCATGGGCGAGTGCGGGTCAGGGATGTCGGTCCACATCACATCGATCTGCGGCACGTCCATGTGCACCGGCACGTGGTAGTCGCTGAGGCTGGGATTCATGATGCGGCCGTTGCGTTCGTCGAACTGGGTCTCTTCCATCAGCGCGAGTCCCAGACCCATGACGATGCCGCCGCGGAACTGGCTGGCCGCGGTCTTGGCGTTGACGATGCGGCCGCAGTCGAACGAGCCCAGGAAGCGGGACACGCGCGTCTCGCCCGTCACCTCGTTCACCCGCACTTCGCAGAACATGGCGCCGTGTGAATGCATCGACCAGTGCTGCACCTCCAACGGCCTGGGCGCGTCGGCCTCGACCGCCAGCGTGTCGCGGCCGGCGCGCGCCAGGATGGCCGCATAGCGCTCGAACCGGGCAGGGTCGTCGGCCTTTGCCAGGCCCCCGTCGCGCCCGATGACCTCGTCCGGCTGCAGGCCGTGCAGGGGCGATTCCTTGCCGCAGAGCTTCAGCAGCGCGGCGAACAGTTCGTGCTGCGCCGCCATGACGGCGCTGCCGATCGACGCGGTCTGCTGCGAACCGCCCGCAAGCACCACCCCGGGGAAGGCCGAGTCGCCGTGGCAGAACCGGACCTGATCCATGGACAGCCCGAGCCGCTCGGCGGTGACCTGCGTCTGCGCCGTGGCGGTGCCCATGCCCATTTCATGCGCGGCGATCTCCACCGTCGCGTGGCCGTCGCGCGAGAGCGTGATGCGGGCCGCGCCGCCCGGCATGCGGTAGTACGGATACGTGGCGGTGGCGCAGCCCATGCCGATCAGCCACTCGCCGTCGCGGCGTGCCGCCGGCGTCGCGTTGCGCCGGTTCCAGCCGAAGCGCTGCGCGCCCGCGCGGTAGGCCTCGACGATGTGCCGGGACGAGAAGGGAACGCCCGTGGTCGGATCCTTCTCGGGCTCGTTGCGGATGCGCAGCTCGATCGGGTCCATCTTCATGGCGTGGGCCAGCTCGTCGATGGCGCTTTCCAGCGCGAAGGTGCCCACCGCCTCGCCGGGCGCGCGCATGAAGGTGTTGGCCAGCATGTCGAGCGTGGCCACCTCGACGTCGAGCTTAAAGCTGCCCGCCGCGTAGGCCGAGCGTGCCGGCAGCACGAACGGCTCCGGCATGTTGTTGTGCTCGGTCATGGTCACGACGCCGGTGTGGATCAGCGCGTCGAAGCGTCCGTCCGCCTGTGCGCCGATGGCCACGCGCTGCTCGGTGTTGGTTCGCCCGCCCACGACGCGATAGACCCCTTCGCGCGAGAGCATGATGCGCACCGGCCGCCCGGCGAGCTTCGAAGCCGCCGCCGCCAGCACCTGGTGGCGCCAGAGGGTCTTGCCGCCGAAGCCGCCGCCCACGAACTGCGAGGTCACGTGCACCTGCTTCTCGTCGATCCCGAAGATCTCCGCCATGGACCACGCCATGTGCGCCACGGCCTGCGACGCGTCATGGATGAACAGTTCGTCGCCCTTCCAGGCGACGGTCGCCGCGTGCAGCTCGATGGCGTTGTGGTTGTGGCGCGGCGTGGCGTACGTGACGTCGACCCGGTGCGCGGCGGCAGCCAGCGCCGCCTCGGCGTCGCCGATCTCCATCTTCAGCGGCTCGCCCTGGAAGGTGCCGGGCTTCGTCCCCTTGGCCTTCGCAGCCGCGAACGTGGTCGTGGCCGGCTCGCGGTCATAGACCACGTGCACCAGCGACGCGGCGTGATCGGCTTGCTCCTGCGTCCGGGCGAGCACGACGGCGATGGGCTGGCCGTTCCAGTGGACCTGATCGTCCTGCAGGATGGGCAGGTCGTCGCCGCCGGCGGCCTTGTCCTTGGACATGAACAGCGGCATGGGCTTCATGCGCGGTGCGTTCCCGTGGCTCATGACGAGCTCCACGCCGGGCGACGCCTCGGCGGCGGCCGTGTCGAGCGTGGCAATGCGCCCGCGCGCGACCGTGCTGTGGACCAGCGCGGCGTAGAGCATCCCTTCCAGAGGGAACTCGGCCGCGAACCGCGCCTGTCCCTGCACCTTGAGCGGCCCGTCCAGGCGCGAGACCGGCGCACCGACCAGGCCTTGCGCGCGCGCGATCAGCGGGTCCGGCGTGCCGCCGGGCATCCACGCGTCGGGCGCGGCCTCGATGGCTTTCTTCATGACCGCCTGGACGGTCTCCTGGATGATGCTCATGCTTTCATCTCCTTGAGTTCGGCAAGCACTGCCGCGATCGTTCGCCGGGCGAGTTCGACCTTGAATCCGTTGTGGCGCAGGGGCTGCGCCTGGGCGAGTTCCGCCTGCGCGGCGGCTCGGAATGCCTCGGCGGTCGCTGGCTGCCCGCGCAGCGCGTCTTCCGCCTTCCAGGCGCGCCAGGGTTTGTGCGCGACACCGCCGAGGGCGATGCGCACGTCCTTGACGGTGTCGCCGTCCAGTTCCAGGGCTGCCGCCACCGACACCAGCGCAAAGGCATAGCTGGCGCGGTCGCGCACCTTGCGGTAGGTCGAGCGAGCGCCGAAAGCCAGCGCGGGCAGCTCCACGGCGGTGATGAGTTCACCGGGCCAGAGCTGCGTTTCGAGCTCGGGCTGGTCGCCGGGCAGGCGATGCAGGTCGGTGAATGGCAGCGCGCGTTCGCCTTCGGCGTTGCGCAGGTGCACCACGGCACCCAGCGCTGCGAGCGCCACGCACATGTCGGACGGATGCGTGGCGACGCAGCTCGGCGAGGCTCCCAGGATGGCGTGATAGCGGTTGATGCCCTCCGCCGCGTCGCACCCCTGCCCGGGGTGGCGCTTGTTGCAGCGCGAGCCGCCGTCGTCGTCGTAGAAGTACGCGCAGCGCGTGCGCTGCAGCATGTTGCCGCCTACCGTCGCCATGTTGCGGATCTGCGCGGATGCGCCGGCGGTGATGGCCCGTGCCAGCACCGGGTAGCGCGCTCTCACCGCCGGGTGCGAGGCGAGGGCGGTGTTGCGGGTGGCTGCGCCGATCAGCAGGCTGCCGTCGGCGCGCTCTTCGATCTCGTGATCGAGCTGCGTCACATCGACCAGCGCGACGGGGCGCTCGATGGTCTCGCGCATCAGGTCGACCAGGTTCGTGCCGCCGCCGAGGTACTTGGCGCCGGGCCGGGCGCCGAGCTCGAGCGCATCGTCCACGTTCTGCGCCCGGCCATAGGTGAAGGGGGTCATGTGGGCGCCCTCTCGAATTCTTCGGCGATCGCCGCGGCGATGCCGTTGTACGCGCCACAGCGGCAGAGGTTGCCGCTCATGCGCTCGCGCAGTTCGTCGTGGGTGAGCGCAATGGCCGGCGTGCGCAGATCGGCGGTCACGTGGCTGGGAACGCCGCGGCGGAGTTCCTGCACCATGCCCACGGCCGAGCAGATCTGCCCGGGCGTGCAGTAGCCGCACTGGAAGCCGTCATGCGCGACGAAGGCCTCCTGCAACGGATGCATGCCTGCGTGCGGCGCGAGGCCCTCGATGGTGGTGACGGACTTGCCCTGGCACTGCACCGCCAGCGTCAGGCATGACAGCACGCGTTCGCCGTCGACGAGCACGGTGCAGGCGCCGCAGGCACCCTGGTCGCAGCCCTTCTTGGCGCCGAACAGATGTTGGTGCTCGCGCAGGAAATCCAGCAGCGAGACCCGTGGGTCGTCGGGCAACTCGGCTGTCGACCCGTTGATGGTGATTGGCATGTGCGTCCTCGTGGGGAAGAGGTGTTGTAAACAGTTGTCGCGACGCGCACGACGCGCGTCGGATGCGGGAACTGATTTCTTAACACGCGCAAGCCGGCGGTGGCGTCAGCCATTTCCTTCAGCACGCCGGGGCGCAGCGCCCTCGGCCCGGCAGTCAGGCCGCAGGCAGGTCGAGCTCGATCCAGGCGGGCGCGTGGTCGCTCGCGCCGGGACGTCCCCGCACGTCGCGGTCGACCCCGGCCGCGCGCAGCATGGGCGCCAGTTCCGCGTTCAGCAGCAGGTGGTCGATGCGCAGACCGGCATCCCTTGGGTAGCGGTTGCGCCAGTACGTCCAGAACGTGTAGGGCACGCGGTCGGGGTGGCAGGCGCGGATGGCGTCCGTCCATCCCTGCTTCATCAGCCGCGCGAAAGCCAGCCGGCTCTCCGGCTGCAGCAGCGCGTCCTCGCGCCAGGACGCGGGGTTGTAGATGTCGGCATCGGTGGGCACCACGTTGTAGTCGCCCGCCAGCACGACGGGCATGCCGCTGGAGAAAAGCTTCTTCGCATGCCGGTTGAACGCCTCGAACCACTGCAGCTTGTAGTCGAACTTCGGCCCGGGCTGCGGGTTGCCATTGGGCAGGTAGAGGCAGCCCACCACCACGCCGTGGACCACCGCTTCGACATAGCGGCTTTGCGGATCGTCGTCCATGCCCGGCAGGCCGCGTCCCGTTTCGATCGGCTCGCATCCGCGCGCGAGGATGGCCACGCCGTTCCACGCACGCTGCCCATGGGCGACCACGCCGTAGCCTGCGCTGCGGATCGCCTCCAGCGGCAGCTTCTCGTTCGGCGACTTGAGCTCCTGCAGGCAGGCGACGTCGGGCCGGGATTGCGCCAGCCACTCCAGAAGGCGTTCCAGGCGGCTTCCGATGCCGTTGACGTTGAAAGTGGCGATCTTCATCGTGGCGCTCCCCCAGGGAAGAAAAAGCGGATCTTCATCCCGCGCCGGTTGCACGTGCGTGGGACAAGGCATCCTCCCGGGCGGTGACAACGCTTGCAGCGCGGACTTGCGGGCTGGCCGACACCCCCTTTAGACGCACAGTCGCGCTCGGCGGCGGCCTACAGGCAGCAGCCGACAACGGTATACGGTTGCGGCACTCTTGTTCTCGGGACCGCCAGTGACAGACAGCACGCGATTCGAACCCTATACCCACTCAGCGGGCGGCTGGGGTTCCCTGAAGGCCGTGAGCACCTACCTGCTGCGCGAGCGAATTCCCATCGTCGGCGCGGAAGCGCTCTGGAAGCAGAACAAGCCCGGCGGGTTCGCCTGCGTGAGTTGCGCGTGGGCCAAGCCCGAGCATCCGCGTGCGGCGGAATTCTGCGAGAACGGTGCCAAGGCCACGGCGTGGGAGCTCACCGCCAAGCGTGCGCCCGCATCGTTCTTCCTCGAGCACACGGTAAGCAGCCTCCTGGCATGGAGCGACCACGACCTGGAAGCGCAGGGCCGCCTGACGGTGCCGATGAAATGGGATGCCGACTCCGACCGGTACCTGGAGATCGGCTGGCAGGAGGCCTTCGAAGGCATCGGCGCCGAGATGCGTGCCCTGCATGCACAGGATCCCGCATCGGTGGTTTTCTATGCCTCGGGCCGGGCCTCGCTGGAGGCCAGCTACATGTATCAATTGCTAGCGCGCCTGTACGGCAACAACAACCTGCCCGACAGCTCGAACATGTGCCATGAGAGCACCTCGGTGGCCTTGCCCGCGACCATCGGCGTGCCCGTGGGCACGGTCCGGCTGGACGACTTCGAGCTGTGCGATGCGATCTTCATCTTCGGCCACAACACGGGCGTGAGCAGTCCGCGCATGCTCCACCAGCTGCAGGACGCGCGCAAGCGCGGCGTGCCGATCGTCACGTTCAATCCGCTGCGCGAGCGGGGGCTCGTGGAGTTCGTGAACCCGCAGTCGCCCACCGAGATGCTCACACCGGCGAACACCCAGATCAGCACCCAATACCTGCAGGTGAAGAACGGCGGCGATCTCGCCGCGCTCACCGGCATGTGCAAGGCGCTGGTCGCGGCCGACGACGACGCCCTGGCGTCGGGCCGGGCGCGCGTGCTGGACGCGACGTTCATCGCCGAGCACACCGACGGCTTCGACACCTTCGCGGCCTTCCTGCGCGAAGCGTCCTGGGACGACATCGAGTCGGAGTCCGGGCTGTCGCGCGAAGCGCTCGAAGCCGCGGCCGCCACCTTCGCCGGCGCGAAGGCGGTGATCGGCATCTACGGCATGGGCCTCACGCAGCACCGCAAGGGCGTGGAGAACGTGCAGATGGTTTCCAACCTGCTGCTGCTTGGCGGACACATCGGTCGGCTGGGCGCAGGCATCTGTCCCGTGCGCGGCCATTCGAACGTGCAGGGGCAGAGGACCGTGGGCATCACCGAGAAGCCGGAACTGGCCCCCCTGGACAGGCTGGCGACGATGTACGGCTTCGAACCGCCGCGCGAAAAGGGTCTGAACACGGTCGAGACCTGCGAGGGCGTGTTCAAGGGACAGGTTCGCGCCTTCATCGGGCTGGGAGGCAACTTCGTGCGCGCGGTGCCCGATTCCGACCGGCTGGAGCCGGCATGGTGCAACCTGCAGCTGACCGTGCAGGTGGCCACCAAGCTCAACCGCAGCCACCTGGTGCATGGGAAGGTGTCGTACCTCCTGCCTTGCCGGGGCCGCATCGAGGTCGACCGCCAGCAAAGCGGCGAGCAGACCGTGGCGATGGAGGATTCGACCGGCGTGATGCACGCTTCCCGGGGCGTTGCGGAGCCGGCGGCGGCCACGCTGCTGTCGGAACCCGCCATCGTCGCCGGCATTGCCAAGGCCAGCCTGCCACCGAACCCGAAGGTCCCGTGGGACGGCTGGGTGGCGGACTATGCCCTGGTGCGCGACCACATCGCGCAGGCTTTCCCGGAGATCTTTCACGACTTCAACGAGCGCCTGAAGGCGCCCGGGGGCTTCCGTCGGCCGCTGCCCGCCAAGGAGCGCGTGTGGAAGACACCCAACCGCAAGGCCTGCTTCAAGGGCTATGGCAACCTGCGCGCCGATCCGGACACGCCCGAGACCGGCCCCGAGGTGCTGCGGCTCATGACGCTGCGCAGCGACGACCAGTTCAACACCACGATCTACAGCCTGGACGACCGTTTCCGCGGCGTCTACGGCACGCGCCGCGTGCTGCTGATGAACCACGACGACATCCGGCGGCTCGGCTTCGCGGAAGGCGACAGCGTGGACGTGCACACGGCCGTCGACGACGGCCATGCGCGAAGCGTCCGGGGGCTGCGCGTCACGCCCTACGACATCCCGGCGGGCTGCGCGGGCGGCTACTACCCCGAATGCAATCCGCTCGTGCCGCTGGCGCACCACGCCGAGCACAGCAAGGTGCCCGCTTCCAAGGCCATTCCGATCCGGCTGAGCCCGTCTGCGAATGCCTAACGAAGGCGCAGCCGCTCGCGGATTTGCTGCACACAGTTCCGGCGGGACCGACTCCGGATCGGGAAGAGGTCCTACGAGCCTGCTTTCAACGCATCGCGATCGTTCGATGAACCAACCCACGGAGACCCCCGATGACCACCAAGCGCGCCCAACCCGATGCATGCTCCCTGCTCGATGCAGACCACAAGAACGTCAAGAAGATGTTCGCCGCCTATGAGGAGCTCACCAAGTCAAGAGCCGCTTCCGCGCGCGACAAGCGCCGCGACCTCGCAATGCAGATCTGCATGGAGCTCACGGTGCATGCGCAGATCGAGGAAGAAATCTTCTATCCCGCGGCTCGCGCGGCGATCAAGGAGACGGATCTTCTGGATGAAGCGGAGGTCGAGCACGCGGGTGCGAAAGACCTGATCGCCCAGATCCAGGAAGCAGGCGAGGTGGACGACATGTTCGACGCGAAGGTCAAGGTCCTGGGCGAGTACATCGACCACCATGTGAAGGAGGAACGCAACGAACTCTTCCCGAAAGCGAGGGCGGCGCGCAAACTCGACCTGGTGGCGATGCGCGACGAACTCGCCGCCCGCAAGGAGGAATTGATGGCCGAGATGTCGGTCATGGCCTGAGGGACGTCTTTTTCCTGCCCGCTTCCCTTGCCGGCAAAGCGAGCCGCCCTCCGGGCGGCTTTGTCGCATGTTGACCGGAGCCCGACCGTATGCCCGACATGACCTCATCAGATTGGCAGTCCGCCGACGATCCCGTCGGCTCGATGCCCGACACCGCCAGCGCTTCGTATGCCCATCGGTCGCGCGTGCTGTCCGCCTTCGACCACTTCGCCAGCCGGGTGACGCGCTGGGCGGGCACGCCGCTGGCGTTCTGCATGGCGCTCTTGGCGGTGCTGTTGTGGGCACTCGTCGGCCCGCTGTTCCACTTTTCGGAGAACTGGCAGTTGGTGATCAACACGGGCACGACCATCGTGACCTTCCTGATGGTCTTCCTCATTCAGCAGAGCCAGAACAAGGACAGCGTCGCGCTGCATCTCAAGCTCAATGAACTGCTGGCAGCGAGCAAGGTCGCGAGCAATCGCATGATCGGCATCGAAGACCTGGACGAGCAGGATCTGCGCGAGGTCGCGGAGTTCTACGTGCGGCTTGCAGCACGTGCGCGCAACTCTGTCGCCTGCAAGGAGTGCCACTCGATCGACGAGCAGAATCTTGCGGAGCAGCGATCATGAAGTTCGCCGTTTTCCTGGTGGAGGACGAGCCTGTCATTCAGGAAAGCCTCAAGGTCGTGATCGAGGGTTTCCTGCGCGCGGAGGTCATCGGCGCGGCGCGTTCCGAAGCCGAAGCCGTGGCCTGGCTCCAGGCGAACGAAGGCGGCTGGCACCTGCTGGTGGTGGATCTGTTCCTCACGCAGGGATCGGGGCTCGGCGTGCTCGCCGCACTGGCGCAGTGCGCGCGAAGGGGCGCGGTGGTGGCATTGACCAATGCGGCGTCGCCTGGCAACCGCACCGCCTGCCTGCGGCTCGGTGCGGACGCGGTCTTCGACAAGGCCGCCGAGATCAACGAGTTCCTGAGCTACTGCGAGGCTGCCGCGAAGCGGCATCCGGGCCAGGCGCGCAGCCTGCCCTGAAGCGCACCCATGCCTGATCCCGAATTCGCCCCTGAGCGCTTCGTTCGCGTGCGCGGCGCGCGTGAACACAATCTGCGCAACGTGGATGTCGACATCCCGCGCGACGCGCTGGTGGTCTTCAGCGGCATCTCGGGCTCGGGCAAGTCGTCGCTCGCCTTTGGCACGCTCTATGCCGAAGCGCAGCGGCGCTATTTCGAATCGGTCGCACCGTATGCGCGCCGGCTGATCGACCAGGTGGGCGTGCCCGCGGTCGATGCCATCGACGGCCTGCCGCCGGCGGTGGCCCTGCAGCAGCAGCGCGGCACGCCGGGCGCCCGTTCGTCGGTGGGCAGCGTCACGACGCTGTCGAGCCTGCTGCGCATGCTCTATTCGCGGGCGGGCGACTACCCCGCGCGGCAACCCATGCTGTACGCGGAAGATTTCTCCCCGAACACGCCGCAAGGCGCCTGCCCGACCTGCCACGGCCTGGGCCGTGTCTTCGAGGTCACCGAGCAGTCGATGGTGCCCGACGACACGCTCACCATCCGCGAACGCGCGATCGCCGCCTGGCCGCCCGCGTGGCACGGGCAGAACCTGCGCGACATTCTGGTGACGATGGGCATCGACGTCGACAAGCCATGGCGCGAGCTGCCGAAAAAGACGCGCGACTGGATCCTCTTCACCGAGGAGCAGCCCACGGTGCCGGTGTATGCGGGCTTCACGCCGGCCGAGACGCGCGCCGCCCTGCGCAGCAAGATGGAGCCGAGCTACCAGGGCACCTTCATGGGGGCGCGAAAGTATGTGCTGCACACCTTCGCGACCACCCACAGCGCGTTGATGAAGAACCGCGTCGCGCGCTTCATGGTGGGTGGTGATTGCCCCCAGTGCCATGGCAAGCGGCTCAAGCCGGAGGCCCTGTCGGTACGCTTCGCGGGCCATGACATCGGCGAGATCGCGCGCATGCCGCTGCATCGGTTCGCGGATGTGCTGCGGCCCGTGGCACTCGGCGACGCCGCCGGCGCTGCGGCTCCGGGGCCGGTCCGGCGCGCCGCGCTTCGCACGGCCGGTGCGGGCGCGGGCAGCCATGCGAGCGCACCCGACGTGCGGCGCACGCCCAACCAGTCGCAGGAAAAGCGCATGGCCGCACAGCGCATCGCCCACGAGATGCTCGAGCGCGTGACCACGTTGCTCGAGCTGGGGCTGGGCTACCTGTCGCTCGACCGCAGCACGCCGACGCTCTCGCCCGGCGAACTGCAGCGCCTTCGGCTGGCCACGCAGATCCGCTCCAACCTCTTCGGCGTCGTGTATGTGCTCGACGAGCCCTCGGCCGGCCTGCATCCCGCGGACGGCGAGGCGCTGGTGCTCGCGCTCGAAACGCTCAAGCGATCGGGCAATTCGCTCTTCGTGGTCGAGCACGACCTCGACCTGATGCGGCGCGCCGACTGGCTGGTGGATGTGGGGCCGGGCGCGGGAGAAGAGGGCGGCGTCGTGCTCTACAGCGGGCCGCCCGAGGGCCTTCGCCATGTGGCGCAATCGCACACGGCCCGTTACCTGTTCTCGGCGCAGTCGGCGCCCGCCCGGGCGTCGCGCACGCCGAAGGGATGGCTGAAGCTGGAGGGCGTCACGCGCAACAACCTGTCGGGCGTGGCGGCTGCGTTCCCGCTCGGTGTGCTGAGCGCCGTGACCGGCGTGTCGGGCTCCGGCAAATCCAGCCTGGTCAGCCAGGCGCTGGTCGAACTGGTGGCCGCGCATTTGGGCCATGAGCCGCCGCCGGCAGAGGAAGAGCAGGGGGACGAGCCAGCGGTCGCGGGCCGCACGGGTGGACGCATCGTGCAGGGCATGGAGGGAATCCGGCGGCTGGTGCGCGTCGACCAGAAACCCATCGGCCGCACGCCGCGTTCCAACCTGGCGACCTACACCGGGCTCTTCGACCATGTGCGCAAGCTGTTTGCCGCCACCCGCGCCGCGAAGGCGCGTCGTTTCGACGCCGGGCGGTTTTCGTTCAACGTGGCCAAGGGCCGATGCCCGACCTGCGAGGGCGAGGGCTTCGTCAGCGTCGAACTGCTGTTCATGCCCAGCGTGTACGCGCCTTGCCCGGCCTGCCACGGCTCGCGCTTCAACGCGCAGACATTGAGCGTGCGCCTGCGCGGGCGCACCATCGCCGATGTGCTGGCGATGACGGTGGACGAGGCACACGCCTTCTTCGAAGCCGACGCGGCCATCGAGCGGCCGCTGCAATTGCTGAGGTCCATCGGACTGGGCTACCTGCGGCTGGGGCAGCCCGCCACGGAATTGTCGGGCGGCGAGGCGCAGCGCATCAAGCTCGCCACCGAACTGCAGCGGGCGCAACGTGGCGACGCGCTCTATGTGCTGGACGAGCCGACCACGGGCTTGCATCCCGCCGACGTCGACAAGCTGACCGCGCAGCTCAACAGCCTCGTGGATGCGGGCAACACCGTGATCGTGATCGAGCACGAGATGCGCCTGGTCGCGGGCTGCGACTGGGTGATCGACATGGGGCCCGGGGCCGGCGGGGAAGGGGGGCGCATCGTCGCCAGCGGAACGCCAGGCGACGTTGCAAAGAGCACGCAGGGCCGCACCGCCCCCTATCTGGCGCGCTGGACCGCATCCGGGCGCGGCTGACGGGCGCTCGGAATCGAGCGCATCAGGTCGGGCGCTTGTCCGACGGCAGCGTGTTCCTCGGCGGGTAATTTGAACGGCAGACACGCCTGATTCACACCCCCTGAAGGAGCACACCATGACGGATCCACTGCACGCCGGTCCCCGACCGCCTTTCCACACACCCGAACAATCTCCGCCCGGACTCGAGTCGAAGATGGAGCCGCGGCCCGACTTCGGCGAGTCTTCCTATGTCGGCAGCGGCAAGCTCCAGGGCAAGGCTGCGCTGATCACCGGTGGTGACAGCGGCATCGGCCGTGCCGTGGCGCTTGCCTTCGCGCGGGAGGGCGCCGACGTGCTGATCTCTTACCTGGCCGACGAAGAATCCGACGCGCAGGTGTGCAAGCAGCTTATCGAGCGCGAAGGCCGGGTGTGCGTGGCCGTGCCCGGCGACATCTGCGAGGAGGCGCATTGCAACCGGCTTGTCGCGACCGCCATCGAGCGCTTCGGCAAGCTCGACGTGCTCGTGAACAACGCCGCGTTCCAGATGAGCCACAAGGACCTGGGCGAGATCACGGCCGAAGAGTTCGACCGCACCTTCCGCACCAACGTCTACGCCAACTTCTTCCTTTGCAAGGCTGCCTCGGCGCACATGCGGCCGGGCAGCGCGATCATCAGCACCGCGTCGGTCAACGCGGACAAGCCCAATGCCACGCTCGTGGCCTACGCCGCGACCAAGGGCGCCATCCAGAACATGTCGGGCGGCATGGCGCAGTTGCTCGCGGAGAAAGGCATCCGCGTGAATTGCGTGGCGCCGGGGCCCTTCTGGACGCCGCTGATTCCCTCCACCATGCCGCCGGAGAAGGTCAAGGAGTTCGGCAAGCAGACGCCGATGAAGCGTCCCGGCCAGCCGGCGGAGCTGCAGGCCGTGTATGTGCTGCTGGCCTCCGACCAGGCGAGCTACATCTCGGGCGCGACCATACCGGTCACAGGCGGCGTGCCGTTCATCTGAGGCTTCGGGAGATGGCGGCAGGCCCATGTGCACTTCCTGCCTGCGCGCGCGAATGGCAACGACCTAGCCCGCTTGAAGGCGTCGTCCTACCCGGAAGGTCTCTCCGATTTCCTACATTGATTTCACCGGAGACGCACAGTGCACTCCGCAGATCAATCAACTCCGTGAGGGACATTCCCATGAAAAAACATCTTCTCGTTCTCGCCATCGCTTCTTCCTGCTTCGCCATGACCGCTGCCAACGCAGCCGACGGCATGACGAAGGATCAATACAAGGTCGCCAAGGAAAAGATCTCGGCCGACTACAAGGTGGCCAAGGCCAAGTGCGACGCGTTGAAGGACAACGCCAAGGACGTGTGCATGAAGGAAGCCAAGGGCACTGAAAACGTCGCCAAGGCCCAACTGGAGCAGGACTACAAGCCGAGCGCCAGCCACGCCAAGAAGGTCGCCGAAGAGACCGCCACCATGAACTACGAAGTGGCCAAGGAAAAGTGCGACGACCAGTCCGGCGATGCCAAGAGCGCCTGCGTGAACCAGGCGAAGGCCGATCACGACAAGGCCAAGGCCGACATCAAGGCCATGAAGAGCTGATTAGATTCAGCGACATCGGGGATTCGCCTGCACGCTGTGTAAATAGCCTGTAGCGGTCCCCAAAAAATGCCCTCCCGGCTTGAGCCCGGAGGGCATTTTTCATGGGCAGTCCGGCGTCTTTCTGCCGTGGCTTTTACCGCGCCAGCCGCTGGCCGAGGAAGAAGCGCAGCATCTCCCGGCTTGCATCGACGCCGTCGGGCTGCGTGTAGCTGCCTTGCGCACTGCCCCCCGACCAGGCGTGGCCCGCGCCGTGCAGGCGCCAATGCTCCGCCTGTCCGCGACCGGGCGATGCGGCGTAGCGCGTGCGGGTGTAGCGCCTGCCTGCCGGTGAACGGCCTTCGTCGACCGCCCCGGGTGCCGCGCCCGCGACGATGGCCAGGCCGTTGCTCGCATGCACCGTGGTGTCGGCGTCGCCATGAAAAACAATGGTGGGCGGCGAGGACATGTCGGGACCGGACCCGCTGGCCGCGGGCCCCGAGCGCATGGCGTTCAGCGCGCTCATCATGTCGTGCGCCGCGCCATGCGGCAGGCCCGAGTGCACGCCGATCGCCGCATAGATGTCCGGGTAGCAATGCCCGAGGATGTCGGCCATGGCACCGCCCGCCGACAGGCCGGCGACGTACACGCGCAGGCGGTCCGCGTCCTGCTGCGCGACGATGTGCTGCGTGAGCGCGGCCAGCAGCTCCGGCTCGCCGCGCCCGCGCTGCTGGTGCGGTGTCTTGAACCACTTCCAGCACTTCTGGCCGTGCGCGCGTTGCGTCTGCTCGGCGTAGACCACGATCGCGCCGCTGCCGCGTGCGTGCTCGTTCATTCGCGTGCCGGCTGCGAAGTCGGCCGCCGACTGCGTGCAGCCATGCAGCATCAGCACCACCGGGCGTGGCGTGGCGGCTTCGCCGGCGGCGCGCTTCGGCACGAAGAGCATGTAGTCGATGCTTCGGCCCTTGTGTGCGAAAGAGGCTCGGGTCCATACGTCCGCTTCGCCTTGCTCCTCGCGCGGCGGCGGGGTGTGTGCAGGCCGCTCGCGCTCGATCACTCGCGCCTCGACATCGATCACGTCGGTGTCGTCGGGCCCCGTCGCTGGCGCTGCGGGTCGCGCGTTCGCTTCCCCGCGCAGCGCGCGCTGGATGGCTTCCGTGGCCTTGGCCAGCTGCCCGGTGCGCGTGAGCTCGGCGGCTTCGTTCATCAGGCCGGAGAAAAGTGGATTCATGGTATGGGCCCGTGAGGTACCGGTGAGGTCAATGGACACGTCCCGCCAGCGCGGCTTTCACCGCGGGTGGAGCGTGGAATGCGCCGAGCACGGTCAGCGATTCGATGGTCGCCAGGGCCAGTGCGGGGGTTACGTCGGGCGCGATCACGGCCAGGCCGAGCACGCGGATCTGCAGCATCTCGCCCGCGGCGCGCACGGCCTCGAGATCCACCGCCGAGAAGCTCTGCAAGCCCAGCACCAGCGTCTTTCTCGACACCGCCTGGCGCAGCGCGTCGGCATGCGAAGCCAAGTGGGTGCGGATCGCCGTGCGGATGAAATCCGTGCGATTCGAGTAGAAGCCCTCGGCCACCAGCAGGTCGATGTGGCCGAGGTCCACGAAGCCCATGTTGATGGTGATCTTCTCGGACTCGGGGGCTTTGGCGAGAGGGAGTTTGGGCGAGGTTGTCGGTGACATGCGCCATTCTAGCGCCATCCATATGGATGGTCTATGGATGTTTTTGGGATGGTGCAACGGCGTTCCGGCTCAGACTTTCCTCCAGCTGCGGCCGTCGACCGTGCGATAGGTGCCGCCTGTGGCGCAGCAGCCACCGGCACCGAAGGCCCGGCGCCCGAGCGTCGCGGTCAATGCGGTGCCATCGAAAGACAGCGACTGCCGTTCGCAGGAGGTCCAGAACGGATAGGGGTCGGGCTTGAGGACGCTTGTCCAACGGACCTCGCGGCCCGCGAGGTATTCGACCTGGAACACCTCGCAGTCATGGACCAGGAAATGCGCGGGCGCGCCGGCGAGGCGGCCTTGGAACACCTGCCCGGCGGGCGCGTCACGCGTGAAGACGGCTTCGGGGCTCAGCGCCGGCGGTGCGGCCGGTGCCGTAGACACGTCGCAGCCCGACAGCGCGCACACAGCCAACAAAGCGCAAAGAATTCGATCCGTATGGCTCATGGGCAGCGAGCATGCCATCGGTCAGGGCCGGCAACGGCGCGAGGGCGCCGAGCGCTAGAGCCTGTTCAACTGCTCGAGAAAATCCAGCAGTCCGTCGATCTCGGTCGATTTGTCGAAGACCGCATCTGCTCCCAGCAGCAACGCGCGGCGACGAACTTCCTCGGTCGCATAGTTCGAGAAGATGACGACCCGCTGGTGCGGCAGCCGCGCCCGGCAGCGGTCGACGACGTTGAGGCCCGAGCCTTCACGCAGGAAGAGGTCGACGACGGCGACGTCCCAGTGGGCATCGTGTGCGTCGAGCCACGCCATGGCTTCGGCTTCGGTCTCCGCGAAGCCGCCCACACGCGCTGCGGACAGGCTCTCGATGGTCGGAATGAGGTTGTCTCGAATGACTTGGTTGTCCTCGACGAGGAACGCAGTGACAGGCATGGTCCGTGCGCAACGATGCCGTTCAGACGGTCGCGGCAGGCGGCGCCAGCAGCGGCGCCGCCGTGACCTCGGCGATGCGCTGCGCCACGGCATTCAGCAACGCGCCCGCGAATCCGCCCGGCGCCCGCGCATCGGTGCGCGCGCTGGTCACCACGCGGGGCCGCGAACTCCATGCGACGCGCCGACCCGCCTTGACCAGCGCATCGACGAGCTCGGTATCTTCGCTGCATGCCAGGTGCCTGAAGCCGCCCACGCTGCGGTAGGCCTCGGCAGACACGCCGAGGTTCGCGCCGTGCACATGGCGGTGGTCCTCGCGATCGAAATACGTCTGCTGGAAGTGCGCCTGCAGCAGATCGGCATGGCACCCGTGGGGAGACCAGTCCTGCACGCACACCGTGCCGCAGACCACGTCGGCCTGCAACGACAGCTGGCTGGCCAGCCACTCTTCGGAAACCAGGGTGTCCGCGTCGGTGAAGGCCAGCCATCTCGCCGCGCGCGACAGCATGACCTGCGCGCCCACGGCGCGGGCCAGGCCCACATTGCGCGCTCGCACGCTCACGGTCGCGGCACCGGCGTTCGCGGCCAGCACGCCGGTCGCGTCGGTGCAGTCGTCGAGCACCACGATCGTTTCCACCGGCTCGCCCATGAGTGCCGGATGTCGCGCGGCCAGCCGCGTGGCCGCCAGGCAATCGCGAATGACCTGCTCTTCGTTGTGCGCCGGGATGACGATGCCGATCATGGTGGGGCCCTCAATGGTGTTGCTGTTTTGGTGGAATCGACGATGTGAATCCGCAAGATAGATTCACGGTCAAGGGGGCCGCGTCAGGCGACAAGCGGCGGGGCTGTAGGCGGCCTTCATGAAGCCCGCCCGCAAGAGGCGCCGAAGCGGGCCCACCTACAGGCGTTCCACATGCGCCCCGACACACGGTGCGAGCCGCGAACTGCCCAATGGCATCTCGACAAGTTGTCGACATGAAGCAGGAGAGCGAAATGGAACCGATGAAGCCCATGAAGCCCATGAAGAACATGGCCCCCATGAAGCCGATGGAGCCGCCGGACAGCAGCTGGTGGCCCGGCGGCCTGTCCGACCCCTCGAGCACCGGCAGCCAGAACGGCGTGAGCTACGCCTTCTTCGCGCAGCAGCGGCGGCTGGTCGTGAAACAGAATGGCACCGTCAGGCAGTACGACACGGAAGGGCACCGCATCACCGGCGTGAGCCAGCAGCAACAGAACGCCGAAGGCGGCGCTCCGACCTTCGCCAGCCAGGACGGACCGGTGAAGCTTTCGTCGCTGAAGGAGGTCTGACCCTCTCGTCGCGCCGCGACGCCGCCGTGCCCGGGCCTCAATCGATGAAGGACGCCAGCTCGCCGGGCGTGCCGGCGGGAAATGCCTCTTTCAGGAAGTCCAGGAATGCTGAAACGCGGGAGCTCAGCAGCCTGCGCGACGGATAGAGCACCCACAGTGCGATTTCGGGCCCTTCGACATCGCCCCAGTGCACCAGTCTGCCGGCGCTCAGGTCGTGAGCGACCAGCGACAGCGGCAGCTGCGCCGTTCCCACGCCCGCCCTGACAGCGTCGCGAACCATGAACAACGAGGACAGGCGCAGCACAGGTTCCACGGCGATGCGCCGCCTGCCGGACGCGGCGGCCACCTCCCAGCTCGGATGCGAGGCCGCCGCCCCGCCCGCGCGCACCACGGCCGGGGCGGCCGCGGTGCCCTTCGGGCGGGCGAGCGCCGGGCTCGCCACCACCACGAGCCGGTCACGCAGGAAGATTCGGCCCACCAGCCGCGCGTCGGGGTCCGGGTTCACGCGGATCACCAGGTCGTAACCCTCTTCCACCATGTCGACCGGCCGGTCCTCGGTGGTGACCTCCAGGTGCACGTCCCTGTGTTTCAGGGCGAAGCCGGCGGCGAGCTTGCCCATCGCGGCTTGCGAGAACAGCAGCGGCGCGCTCACCCTCAGCCTGCCGCGCGGCGCTCCGCCGCCAGAGGCGATCTGCGCCGCGGTTTCGTCGAGTTCGGTCAGCAATACCGATGTCCGCTCGTAGAGGGCGCGGCCTTCTTCGGTGAGCTTCAGGGTGCGGGCGCCCCTCTCGAACAGCCGCAGGTCGAGCGCGCTTTCCAGGTCGGCGACGCGGCGCGAAAGGGTCGCCTTGGGCCGCCCGGATTCCCGGGCCGCGCGCCCGAAACCGCCGTGACGCGCCACCAGGTTGAAGTCGGTGAGGGCGAGGAAGTCCATGTGTTCCATAAGTGAGACGAGGTGTCCAAATATATGGGCTATCGGTCCATCGATGGAACTTTGAAGATCGAGGCTCCTTCAACGAACCGGAGTTCTTCCATGACCATCCTCATCACTGGCGCCAGCGGCGCCATCGGCCGCCAGGTCGTTCAACATCTCGTCGACCGCGGTGCCGCGGTGCGTGCGCTCGTGCGCGATCCTTCCAAGGTCGCGTTCCCGGCCGGCGTGGAGGTCGTGCAGGGCGACCTGCTGGACGTGCAGGCAACGCGCCGAGCCCTGGCGGGGGTGTCGACTCTGTTCCTGCTCAACGGCGTCGTGCCCGACGAATTCACGCAGGCACTCGTCACGCTCAACCTGGCGCGCGAGGCGGGGATCGCGCGCGTCGTCTACCTGTCGGTGATCCACAGCGACAAGTACCTCAACGTTCCCCATTTCGCGGGCAAGTTCGGCGTGGAGCGCATGCTCGAGCAGATGGGCTTCGGCGCCACCATCCTGCGCCCGGCTTACTTCATGCAGAACGACCTCACGGTCAAGGATGTCGTGCTCGGGCATGGCGTCTATCCGATGCCGGTCGGCGGCAAGGGTCTCGCGATGATCGACACGCGCGACATCGCGCAGATCGCCGCCATCGAACTGCTGCGGCGCGACGCGTCGCAACCGCTGCCGCTGCAGCGCATCAACCTGGTGGGCCCCGACACGCTGACGGGCGCCGACGTCGCCGGCCTGTGGTCGGCCGCGTCGGGTCGCCCGATTGCGTACGGCGGCGACGACACGGCCGCCTTCGAGAAGAGCCTGCTGAACTTCATGCCGGGCTGGATGGCCTACGACATGCGCCTCATGAGCGAACGCTTCCTGTCGGAGGGAATGATCCCCGAGGCCGGCGACGTGGAGCGCCTCACCGCGCTGCTGGGGCGTCCCCTGCGCTCGTACCGCGATTTCGCTTCCGAGGTCTGCGCGGCGGCCTGAGCGCCGCGCCGGCCCAGCCACGCACACGAAAGGATCCCACCATGATCTATCCATCCGCCACCGAGAAGGTGCCTGGCCGCGAGCAGGCGATGCGCGACGCCGCGGACCAGGGCCGCCGCCGGAGCGTCCTGGTGCTCGGCGCCACCGGCGGCACGGGCCGGCTGATCGTCCAGCAGGCGCTGGCACGCGGGCATGACGTCCACGCGCTGGTGCGCTCGCCCGAGAAGGCGACCGGGCTGGAGGGCGCAACGCTCACTTTCGGGGACGCCCGCGACGAACGGGCGTTGCGCACCGCCCTCGAGGGCAGGGATGCCGTCGTCAGTGCGCTGGGCACGCCGGCCAGCCCGTTGTGGGAGGTGACCCTGCTCTCCGCCGCGACGCGTGCCCTCGTCGGCGCCATGCGCGCGGAAAGCGTCAGGCGGCTTGTCTGCATCACCGGCATGGGTGCCGGGGACAGCGCCGGGCACGGCGGCTTCTTCTTCGACCGGCTGATCTTTCCCGCGCTGCTGCGCAAGGTCTACGACGACAAGAACCGGCAGGAAGCGCTGGTGCGGCAGAGCGGGCTGGACTGGGTGCTGGTGCGGCCGTCGGTGCTCAACGACAAGGCCTCCGGACCGGTGGTCCGTGCCTTCACGGATCTCTCCGGCTTCCATGGGGGAACCATCGCAAGGGCGGACGCCGCGCGCTTCGTGCTGGACCAGGTAAACAGCGACGCCTGGCTGCACCGTTCACCCCTGATCTCCTGGTGAAGGCCGGCGTCAGGCCGCCTGCGCGCATGCCGGCAGCGACTTCCGCACGGCGGCGGCGCGCGCCATCGACCGGCGCAGCGCCGTCACATAGTCCGGATGAAAGCAGCGTTCGCTTCCATCGTCGAACCCCACCGTGACCGAGCTGCCGTCCGACGCCACCACCGTGCCCCGGCCGAAGCGCCGGACCTTCACGGCGTCGCCGGCGCAAAAGGCCGACAGCGCCGGCGAGGCCTGTTGCGCGTTGCCGGCGCTCACGACGATGGGTTGGGCCATGGCCGCCTCATGCGCCGCAATGCGCCGGCAGTTGTCGCACGTGCCGCAGCGCCGCATGCGCGCGGACTCGTCCAGATCGCCCAGCAGCATCTGCCATCGGCACTGGCCGGACTGCGCGTACGCCACCATGCGTTCGAGCGTCTCGCGGTCCTGCGCGCGCCGCTGCGTGTAGGTCTCGAGCAAGGCGCGCAGGTCGGCGTCGGTGATCTCGGTCTTGCGCACCGACAGGCGTGCGCGCCGGTCGGCCCTGAGCACCTGTGCCTGCTTGAGCAGCGCGATGCCGGCCTGCAGCCGGGTGCGTGGCTGCTCCAGCGCGTCGAGCAGGCGGGCGGCCGTCCAGCCCGCGGGATCGGGCGGTGACGCCAGCAATTGCCGGTGGATCGCGTCGAGGTCCTCGAGCTGCGGATACTTGCCGGCAAGAAAGAACTGCTGCACCGTCCGGTCCTTGGCGTGGAAGAGCAGGGTGCAGCGCGCGCGCTCGCCGTCGCGCCCGGCGCGTCCGGCTTCCTGGTAGTACGCGTGCAGGCTCGAGGGCATCTGGCCATGCAGCACGAAGCGGATGTCGGGCTTGTCGATGCCCATGCCGAACGCATTGGTGGCCACCATGACCCGCACCTCGCCCGCCATGAAGGCCTCCTGCGCAGCGGTGCGCTCGCGCGAACCGAGCTTGCCGTGATAGAGCGCCGCGGCCACGTCGCGTGCCTTCAGCGCATCGAAGATGCGCTCGGCGGCCTTCACCGTCGCCGCATACACGATGCCGCTGCCTGTCTCCTGCGCCACCAGCTCGACGGTGCGGCGCAAACGCTCGTCCTCGTCGGCCAGCTGCTCGACCGCAAACTGCAGGTTGTCGCGGTAGGCGCCCGTATCGACCAGGCCCGTGCGGGGAATGCCCAGCTGCTTCATCACGTCGGCAACCACCTCTTCGCCGGCCGTGGCCGTCAGCGCCAGCACGGCCGGGCTGCGCAGCGCCTTGATGGACGGTCCGATCTCCAGGAAGGCGGGGCGAAAATCGTGCCCCCATTGCGAAATGCAATGCGCCTCGTCCACGACGACCAGCGCCGTCGGATGCGCACCCAAGCGCCGGAGAAAATCGGGCTCCGCCAGCCGCTCGGGCGTCGTCAGCACGATCCGCGCGCTGCCGTCGGCGATGTCGCGCTCGGCCTGCGCAACTTCCTCGGCGCCGAGCGCGCTGTTGACCTGCACCGCGTGGATGCCCAGCTGCCGCATCCGGTCGCACTGGTCTTTCATGAGCGCGATGAGCGGCGACACCACCACTGTCTTGCCCTCGAGCAGCAGCGCGGGCAATTGGTAGCACAGCGACTTGCCCGCGCCCGTGGGCATCACGGCGAGTGTCGGCAAGCCTGCCATGACGCGCTCGATCACCTCGGCCTGGCCGCGGCGCAGATGCCGGTGGCCGAAGACGCCGTGCAATACCTGCCGCACGCTGCCGTGGATGCCCTTCGCCTTCGTATGGCCTGCCATCAGATTTCCTCGGCGTCGCTGTCGTCCCCCTCATCCCCTGCGTCCTGCTCGCCTTCGGCCGCAAGCTCGTCGGCGCGTGCCGCATCGGGGTCGTCGATGGAGGTCGACGCTTCGAAGGCGTCATCGGGAAAGACGCCCACCCGGTCGGGCAGGATGTCCGCGTTGGTGGCTTCCTCGAAGCCGGCCTCGCCACCTTCGTTGGCCGCGTGGTCGCCCGTGCCCAGGGCATCGCTGCCGCTGTCGCTCGAGTCGCTGGGGCCCAGGCTTTCTTCGTCGGTTCCCTTGGGGTCGAGGGGCGGGCGTTCGCCGCCCAGGATGCTGCTGGTCGCCATGGTCAGGTTCCTCGCGTCGGGTTGGAGGCGTTCGCCTTCCGGTCGATTTCCTGCTCGGCCTGCAGCCAGTCCTGCTCTTCGCTGCCGGCGCCGCCGCCTTCTCGCTCACGCCGCTGGTAGGCGTCGTAGGCGGCGCGCCGGATCGCTTCCTCGCGCGAGACTTCGCCGGGCGCGTCATCCGGCGCGTTGCCTTGGCCTGCACCGGGCTCGCGATTGGGCGCCGGCGTCAGGTCCTCGGTCAGGCCGAACGCCGCGGAGTCGTCCTGCTTCGTGGCGGCCACGTTTTTGCGCTTGTCCTGCATGCGCTCGGTCGGACCGGGACCGGACACGTCCTCGCCCGCGGCGGTCTTCCTGCCGGTGAAGCTCTTGCCCGCTCCCATGTTGTCGACGCCGCCGCTGGTGGCGGGGCGGGTTCCGTCGCCGGAACCGCTGACGAGGGTATCGCTCATGTCGTTCTCCTGTGTGCTGGTGTTCAGAGGTGCCGGCCAAGGGCCGTCGAGGGCCGTGCACGTCTGAAGATTCGAGCGCACGGGGATGCCCCGGCGTAGGCGCACTTCAGCACTGGCTGTATGAGATTGGAGTTCGTTGCGCCGCCGACCGCACGTGCCGCACGGCCCGGGACACCCGATGATCAGGCGTCGTCGCCCGGGTTCAGCGGAAGGCGAACGCTGAACTCGCTGCCATGGCCCTTGCCGTCGCAGCGCACATCCACGAAGCCGCCGTGCGCGTGGACCAGATCCCTGACCAGCGACAGCCCGACGCCGAAGCCGCCTTCGGAGTTCTGCGGATTCTCCTGGGTGAACAGCTCGAAGATCACCGGCAGCAGGGACGGATCGATGCCGATGCCGGTGTCCTCCACCCTGATCACCGCGTGGTCGATCTCGACCGTGCAGCGCAGCCAGATGCTGCCGCCCGGCGGGGTGTACTTGATGGCGTTGTGAAGCAGGTTGAACACGATCTGGTGAACCCGCTGCCGGTCCGCCACCACCGGCACGGGCACGGGCGGCACCAGCACCGAGACCACGTGCTGCTTCTTGTTCGCCTCCGAGAGCACGACGGCCGCGATCTTCTCGATCTCCGCCCCGAGGTCGAAGCGCGTCTTGCTCAGGCTGAGCTTGCCTGCGCCGAAGCGCACCACCTCGGCCAGGTCTTTCATCATCCGCTCCAGCAGGATGATCTGGTGATTGACCACGCCTGCCGGGCCGGCCAGTTCATCGGTCACCAGCCCCTTCCTGGCCATGATCTCGGCGGCCATGCCCATCGGCCCGAGGGCGTTGCGCACTTCGTGCACCAGCCGGCCGAAGAATGCGTCGCGCCCGTGGATCGCATCGTGCGCGCCCTGCAGCCGGTTCTCCGTGGTCTCGATCTGCGCGCGCAGGTTGGTGCGGTCCGCCATCACCTTCACGAACCCGACATGCACGCCCTGTTCCCGCAGCGCGACCATGCTGCCGGTGACCCAGATGCGCGCCCCGTCCTTGCGCAGATGCCAACGGTCGTCTTCCGAGCGGTTCGCGGAAACCGCGACCTGGCGCTCGAGCGCGGGCAGGCCCAGGGCGCGGTCCTCGGCCACGAACAACACATCGATGGGCTGCCCCACGATGTCGTCTTCGGCATAGCCGAAGAGCGCCGCAGCGGCACCTCGCCAGGCGGTGATCGTGCCCGCCGTGTCGAGCACGGCGAACGCGATGTCCGGCGACTGCTGCCAGAGAAGGACCGCAGCCCGTGCAGGGTCGACGGGCGTCGCGGTGGCCCGCGCACCGTTCGCAGGGGGGGTGTGAGGTGCTTCCTCGTCGGGCGTGGTCATCGACCCATCGTAGACACGGCGCGTGCGCCCCGCGTCAGCGCGCTTACCGCGCGCCGTGCGGCGGCCTCCTACATGGAGGCTTCGGATGCACGCCCAGCATCGCCCGCTCACTTCACGAGCCAATCATGTCCAAAAAGCCCCCAGTCAAAGCGGCAGCCTCGAGCGCAGCCGAAATCCTCGCGGCGCGCGCCGCGGCACGCAACACCGACGGCGGGCCCGCGAGCCCGGCGCCCGCAGCCGCCGGCAAGGGCGATGCGCCCGCGCAGCGCGCAATCGACACGCAGGCGCTGGCCAGCGGCATGACCGCGAACGTCAACAAGCCGCTCGAGCACGGCGAGGCCAACGCGCAGTCGACACCGGCAGGCGTGACAGTGGCGCCGCCTTCGCGCCTGCCTGGCGCCAGCACGCTGTCCGAAGCCAATGCGTCGGACAAGATCGGCGCCGTCGCGCTGGAGGCGCTCAACGCGACCATCGGCACGCTCGATCGCGTGCGCGTCGATTCGAGCGGCCAGGTGCTCACGACCAACCAGGGCGTGCACATCGCGGACAACCAGAACTCGCTCAAGGCGGGTGCGCGCGGGCCGGTGCTGCTCGAAGACTTCATCCTGCGCGAGAAGCTCACGCACTTCGATCACGAACGCATTCCCGAGCGCATCGTGCATGCGCGCGGTTCCGGCGCGCACGGCTTCTTCGAGTGCTACGAGCCGCTCACGCAGTACACCAAGGCCGCGCCCTTCAAGGAGGCGGGCAAGGTCACGCCGGTGTTCGTGCGCTTCTCGACGGTGGCCGGCGAGCGCGGCTCCAAGGACACCGCGCGCGACGTGCGCGGCTTCGCCGTGAAGTTCTACACCGACGAGGGCAACTGGGACCTGGTCGGCAACAACATGCCGGTGTTCTTCATCCAGGACGCGATGAAGTTCCCCGACCTCGTGCACGCGGTGAAGCCGGAGCCGCACCACCAGATGCCGCAGGCCGCGAGCGCGCACGACACCTTCTGGGACTTCGTCTCGCTGATGCCCGAGTCGACTCACATGCTCATGTGGCAGATGAGCGACCGCGCCATTCCGCGCAGCTACCGCATGATGCAGGGCTTCGGGGTGCACACCTTCCGCCTCGTCAACGACGCCGGCGAGAGCGTGCTGGTGAAGTTCCACTGGCAGCCCAAGCTGGGCACGCACTCGCTGGTGTGGGAGGAGGCCGTAAAGATCTCCGGCGCCGATCCCGACTTTCATCGGCGCGACCTGTGGGAGGCCATCGACGCAGGTGAATACCCCGAGTGGGAGCTCGGCCTGCAGATCTTCACCGAGGAGCAGGCCGAGCAGTTCAGCTTCGACATCCTGGATGCCACCAAGCTGATCCCCGAAGAGCTCGTGCCGGTGCAGATCGTCGGGCGCCTGGTGCTCAACCGGAACCCCGACAACTTCTTCGCGGAGACCGAGCAGGTGGCTTTCTGCACGGCGCACGTCGTCCCCGGCATCGACTTCACGAACGACCCGCTGCTGGCGGGGCGCATCCACTCTTACGTGGACACGCAGATCAGCCGCCTGGGCGGCCCGAATTTCCACGAGCTGCCGATCAATGCGCCGATCGCGCAGGTGCACAACAACCAGCGCGACGGCATGCACCGCCAGGCCATCCATCGCGGGCGCGTGGCCTACGAGCCCAACTCGCTGGCCGGCGGCTGCCCGTTCCAGGCCGGCGCGGCGCAGGGCTTCATGAGCGTGGCACGGCGTGTCGACGCCAAGGAGAGCGCGGACAAGGTACGCATCAAGCCCGAGAAGTTCGCGGACCACTACACGCAGGCGCGGCTGTTCTTCGAGAGCCAGACCGAAGTGGAGCAGGCCCACATCGGCAATGCGTTCCGCTTCGAGCTGTCGAAGGTCACGGTGCCCGCCATTCGTGAGCGGGTGGTCTCCATGCTGATGAACGCCGCGCCCGACCTGGCGCAGCGCCTGGCGCAGGACCTCGGCATGGAGCTTCCGGCACCGATGCCGAAGGCGCTGGAAACGCCCGCCACGCCTGAGGTGGAACAGTCGCCCGCGCTGTCGCTGACGGCACGCCCGGGTGACGGCGGCATCCGCACGCGCAAGGTGGCGGTGCTGGTGGCCAACGGCGTGGAAGGCGCGTCGCTGGAGAACGTGATTGCAGCGCTGGTGGCCGAGGGTGCGGTGCCGCGGCTCGTGGGTGCGCGGCTTGGCACCTGCGTGGGCGCCGGCGGACAGAAGTTCGCGGTCGATGCGACCATGGAAAACTCCCCAGGCTTCCTCTTCGACGCGCTCGTGCTGCCCGATGGCGCGCAGGCCGTGGAGGCGCTCGATGCCGACGCGCACACGCTCGAATTCCTGCGCGACCAGTACTGGCACTGCAAGACCATCCTGGCGCTCGGCGCGTCGGAAGCTCTGCTCGCTCAAGCACAGATCCCGCTGACGATGCCCGAGGGGGAGCCAGATCCGGGGCTGATCCTGGCCGACGCCGCCAGTGTGGACGACGCCATCACCGCTTTCATCACGGCCGTGGGCGGCCCACGCCAGTTCGGACGCGAGAACGACCCGCCACGGGCCTGATCGGCGCGGGCGATCAGGAAAGCCGGTCCTGGCCCTTTCGCGCCTTCGCGAACCCGACCAGCAGCACGACGCCAAAGCCCATGAGGAACATGGCCAAGGCGTTGCCGCCGATCTCGCTGTTGTTGGCCGCGCTGATCGCCCTGGCTGCCGCGTTGGCGTCGGTCGCGGTCATCGCGGTGGCGAAGGCTGCTTCCGGCGGCCCGCCGGCAAAGGCGAGGAAAGCGCCAATCAACAGCGCGACAACGCCAGCAAGCATGAGCATTCGGGCGGGCTTGTTCATCGACTTTCCTTTTGTCGAGAACCTTGATTTTCGGGGCGTGCCGGCTCGGGCTTTTCGCCGGCTACCCGGGGCCCGGACGGCAGGCAGCGCGGTGCGTCCTCGACGCGGCCCGCTGCCAGCGCCGCGGCACGCTCGGCGCGCAGGCAGGCCATCAGCGCGTCGTCCTTGCGCGACCACAGGCCCTTGTCCTGGCAGCGCATGGCGCGCGTGGCCAGCAGCGCGACCGCGTCACTGTCGCCGACCTGAAGCCAGTTGGACTCGTGCACGAATTCCTCGGTGCTCTCGCAGCTGTCGCGCGTCACGGCGCCGGTGATCTCGTAGGCCAGCACCGCTTCGGGCGTGGCGGAAAGTGCGCTCGTGGGGACGGCCACGACCGCGGGCGCAGGGCCGCCGGTCATGCGGCTCATCACGCCGGAAAGTACGGCCGCGGCCAGCAGCAGCACGAAGAATCCGCCCAGCAGCGTGCGCACGGTCTTGCCGCGCGTGCCGAAATAGCGTTGCTGCCGCTCGATCTGTCCGGCCCACCGCGATGCGAGCCTGGCGTGCAACGCCAGCCATGCCGGCAGATGGGCGTGGCCCTGCGCGGCGAGGTGCAGCGCGAACCAGTCGGGAAAGTCGCGCGCCATGTCGTCGAGCGCCGGCGCAAGGCGCGCCTGCGCAGGCCCGGGCGAGGCCACGCGCGCAGCCGCATCGAGCGCCTGCTTTTGCAGGTCAGTCACGGCCGGCGCCTGTGCTTGCCACTGCAGGCCCTGGTTGATCACGCGCGAAATCCAGTGCGCGGCCGCAGTGCTGGCAATCGGCCGGGCGTTGCGATCGGCCCAGTGAAAGCGCAGCGCCGCGGTGTCGAACAGCGCGGCCCGCCCGGCGGGATCGTCGTGCAGCAGATCGGCGATGCGGGCCTCGAGCTGCGCGTGGCTGTCCAGATGCAGCAGCCGCGGGTCGGCCAGCGCCGCTTCGAAAACGTCCGCGACGGCCTCGGGGGGCGCATCGCGCAACTGCTCGGTCCAGTGGCGCAGCGCTTGCCTTGCTTCGTCGGGCGTGGGCGAGACGGTCGCGGCAGGCAAGGGCTCATCCATGCGGGGCGGATCGGCCGGCGGCGCAACGGGCGTGGAATGCGGAGAGATGTCAGGCTCGTCCTCACTTTCCTGCTCGTCGTCCGCCTGCGCGGCCCAGGCCAGCGCCTGCTCGTAAGCCTGGCGCAGCCGCTCGAAGGCCTCGCGCTCGCTGCCTTGGTCGATGGCCTTCAGCGCCGCCGCATAGGCGCGCTTGATGGCCTTGGCGTCGCGCGTCGGCGCCAGGCCGAGGCGCTCGAAAGCGGCTGTCACGGCGCTCAAAACACGAAGTCCGGATCGAAGTGGCTGTCGCGCTCGAAGAAGCCCACGGCCTTGCGCAGCCGCTCGCGCGCCGAACGGATCTGCCGCTCGTCCTGGGATTCGAGCGTGAGTTCGAAACGCGAGATATCGTCGCCCAGCCGTTCACGGGCGTCTCCGCGCAACTGCTGGAACACGCGCTCGGCCTGCGCCACCAGCGCACGGTTCTCGGCCTTGTCGCGCGGGTGGATCTTGAGTTCGGCCAGCTGGCTCAGGCGCGCGGCGATCTCCAGTTCGCTGAGCACGCCGCTGTTGCCCTGAATCACCAGCCGGTGCACTTCCTTCGTGGACACGACGGTCGCCTCGACCTCCAGCAGGCCATTCACGTCGTAGGTGAAGCGCACCTCGACGCTGGCTTCGGCGCGCGGGCCGGGCGGCAGCGGCACTTCGAGCACGCCGAGCCTGATGTTGTCGCGCACCAGCCGCGCCTCGCCCTGGAAGATCTCCAGCGCGAGCAGGCGCTGCCCTTCGCGCACCGGAACGTAGCTCTTGACGCGGCTTGCCGGCACCACGGTGTTGCGCTCGATGATGGGCGAGAAATAGCCGTCGACCTCGCCGCCGCCAGGCATGCGGTGCACGGTCTCCACGCCCAGCGTGTAGGGGCACACGTCGGTCATCACCACTTCCTTGAGCGCCAGGTCGCGCGCCTTCAGGCCGGCCATCACGGCGGCGCCGAGCGCCACCACCTCGTCGGGGTTGATGTCCATCGCGGGAAAGCGGCCGAACATGCGCGTGACCATCTGCCGCACCACGGGCGAGCGTGTCGCGCCGCCGGCGAGCACCACGTTGTCGATCTCGCCCGCGCGGATGCTGGCGTCGCGCAGCGCGCGTTCGACCGGGCCGCGCAGCCGCGCCAGCAGCGGTTCGCTGATGGCGCGAAAGCGCTCCTGCGTGAGGGCCAGCGTGTGCTCGCGGTCTTGCCAGTGGAGCGTGAGCATGGCGCTCTCGCTCTCCGACAGCGCACGCTTGGCCAGCTCGGCGCGCGCCACCAGCTGCTGCATGAACCCGCCGTCGGCGCGCGCGGCCTCGGGCAGGCCGGTGTCGGCGAAGAACAGCTGCACGATCTCGTTGACGAAGTCTTCGCCGCCGAGGAAGTTGTCGCCGGCCGTGGCACGCACTTCCATCACGCCCTCGAACATTTCGAGGATCGACACGTCGAAGGTGCCGCCGCCCAGGTCGAAGACCAGGAACTGGGTCGCGTCTTCGTCCTGGTGCAGCCCGTAGGCCAGCGCGGCAGCGGTGGGCTCGTTGACCAGCCGCTCCACCTGCAGCCCCGCGAGCTGGCCTGCGATGCGCGTGGCCTTGCGCTGGCTGTCGGAGAAGTAGGCCGGCACGGTGATCACCGCCTCGGTCACCGGCTCGCCCAGCATGGCCTCGGCGTCGGCCTTCAGCGAGCGCAGCACCAGCGACGACAGCTCCTCGGCGCGAAAGCTCCGTGCGCCGAGCTGGAAGGTCTTGTCGCTGCCCATGTAGCGCTTGAAGAGCGACGCCGTCACCGCGGGGTGCGTCTGAAGCCGGTCGCGCGCGGCCTGGCCCACCAGCACGCTGCCGTCGGCGTCGATGCTCACGCAAGAGGGCGTCAGGTAGGCGCCCAGCGCGTTCACCACGAGGTGAGGGCGGCCGTCCTTCCAGACGGCGGCCAGGCTGTGGGTGGTGCCCAGGTCGATACCGATGATCATCAACGAGGTCCTCTTCTGCTTCAGGGTGGCGCGAGGCCGCCATGATGCCGTACGCGCGTGCTGTTCCGGTGCGCGTGTTCGCAAAGACTGGAGCGCATCCATGTGGTCCTACGTTTGCTCAGCGGTCTATCCGATGTTCGTTGCCGGGCCGTACGGTGACGCTCTCACCCTCTGAAACTCGGGTACGCCGACATGTCCACTGCTTCCGACGCCAACGCCAAATATTCTGCGGAGGAGGGCCATGCTTATCCGCTTGGGGCCACGTATCGAGACGACGGGGTCAACTTCGCCGTCTTTTCGGCGCATGCGACCCGGGTCGACGTCTGCATCTACGACGAGGCCGGTGAAAAGGAACTGGGCTGTGTCACCCTGCCGGAATACACCGACGAGGTGTGGCACGGCTTCATCCCGGGCCTGCAGCCCGGCGCTCGCTATGGCCTGCGTGTTCATGGCCCCTATGAGCCGGAGAAGGGCCACCGCTTCAATCACCACAAGCTCCTGCTCGATCCCTATGCCAAGGCCCACATGGGCGAGCTCAAATGGGGACCCGAGCTGTTCGGCTACACCGTGGGCCACCCGGATGGCGACCTGAGCTTCGACGAGCGCGACAGCGCGCCCTTCATGCCGAAATGCGTGGTCGTGGATTCGAAGTTCGCGTGGTCGCAGCCCCAGGGACCGATGGTGCCCTGGAGCGACACGGTGTTCTATGAAACCCATGTTCGCGGCTTCACGATGCGCCACCCGGGCGTGCCCGAGAACCTCAGAGGCACCTTCGCGGGCATGGCGCAGGATGCGGTGATCGCCGGGATGCGTGAGCTGGGCGTTACCAGCGTCGAGCTGCTGCCGATCCAGTATTTTCTGAACCAGCCGTTCCTGACGGACAAGGGACTGACCAACTTCTGGGGCTACGACACGATCGGCTTCTTCGCGCTGGACCAGCGCTACATGGACGGTCCGCACATCGACGAGTTCAAGCACATGGTGGACCGTTTCCACAGCCAGGGGCTCGAGGTGATCCTCGACGTGGTCTACAACCACACGCCCGAGGGCAACGAACTGGGCCCGACCATTTCCTTCAAGGGCATCGACAACGCGAGCTACTACCGCCTGATGCCGAACGAGCCGCGCTACTACATCAACGACACGGGCACCGGCAACACCGTCAACCTGAGCCATCCGCGTGTGCTCCAGATGGTCACGGACAGCCTGCGGTACTGGGTGACCGAAATGCGCGTGGACGGCTTTCGCTTCGACCTGGCCACGATCCTGGCGCGCGAGCCGCACGGCTTCGACGAAGGCGGCGGCTTCCTGAAGAGCTGCCGGCAGGATCCGGTGCTCTCCAGCGTGAAGCTCATCGCGGAGCCGTGGGACATCGGCCCGGGCGGCTACCAGGTCGGCGGCTTTCCGCCGGGATGGGCCGAGTGGAACGACCAGTTCCGCGACACGGTGCGTGCATTCTGGAAAGGCGATGAAGCCATGGCGCCCAAACTGGCTTCCTGCGTCACGGCCAGTGCCGACCGCTTCAACAACCGCGGCCGCCGCCCCTGGGCGTCGGTGAACTTCATCAGCGCGCACGACGGGTTCACGCTGGCCGATACCGTGAGCTACAACGAGCGGCACAACGAAGCCAACGGCGAAGACAACCGCGATGGCCATTCGGACAACCGCAGCTGGAACTGCGGCGCCGAAGGTCCTACCGACGACCCCCAGATCCTTGCACTGCGCGCGCGGCAGCAGCGAAACCAGCTGGCCACGCTGTTCCTGTCCCAAGGCACGCCGATGCTGCTGGCCGGCGATGAGTTCGGGCGAACTCAAAAGGGCAACAACAACGCGTACTGCCAGGACGACGATATTTCGTGGGTGGACTGGGAGGCTGCAGGCACGGACGCTGCACGCGCATTGCGCGGCTTCACGCAGAAGCTGCTGGCGCTTCGCAGGCAGACCCCCGTGCTGCGCCGCAATCGCTTCCTGACGGGAGCGACATTCGGAGGAGAGGGCGGCGCCAAGGACGCCGCCTGGTTCGCTCCCGACGGCAACGAGATGACGCCCGCGCACTGGGAGGACACGCAGACGCGGTCGTTCGCGCTGCTTCTGGATGGCAGAGCGCCCGTGTCGGCGGTCGACCGGCCCGCGCACGACACCAGCGCGCTCGTCATCTTCAACGGCTGGCAGGACGCGGTGCCTTTCAAGCTTCCCCCCGCACCCGGCGAGCCCTGGACGCTGGCCATGGAAACGAACAACGACGCGAACGGTTCATCGAACGAGACCTTCGAGGAATATCTTGCGACCGGCCGTTCGGTCCTGGTTTTCCTGAGCGCGCCGCGCGCGTCCGAGTGATCGCCTCAGGGCTGCGCCGGCATCTCCTGCACCCGCGCCGCCAAGGCTTCGGCCGGAAAGGGCTTGGTCATCCTGGAGCACCTCGGTGACCAGCATCCGGACCATCGGTTCGTCATCGACCACCTTACCCGGCTGACGCAGCGCCTGCGCGCCGGCGGACTCAAGTAACATTGTTGCGCCAATTGTTTCTTAGAGTAAGTCGACATGCCTTTGACCAGCAGCATCCGCGCCGCCACCTCTTTGCGTCTTTTGCAAAAGGCATCGCTGCTGCTGTTGCCGCTCGCCGTGCTCTCGTGCGGCGGCGGTGGTGGCGGAGGGTCCGGGTTTTCGGCCTTCCCGCTGCCGATCGGGGGCGCTGGCAGTGGCGGCACGCCCGCGGTGCAGGCGTCCACGTACGCCGTGGGCGGCAGCGTCAGCGGCCTCGTGGGCAGCGGGCTGGTGCTGCAGCAGGCCGGCTCGGCCGACGTGGCGGTCGCGGCGGACGGCCGCTTCGTTTTCGGGGACCGTCGTGCCAAGGGCGCCAGCTACGCAGTCACGGTGAAGCAGCAGCCCGCCAACCCGCCACAGACTTGCACGGTCAACCGCGGCGCGGGCACGGTGGGCGAGGCCGACGTGGGCGACATCGCGGTCGTGTGCTCGGCTGCCGCGTTCAATGTGAGTGTCAAGGTCACGAAGCTTGCGGGCGGCGACCGGGTGGTGCTGCAGAACAATGCGGGCGACGACTTGACGGTCACGGCCAACGGCACTTTCAGCTTCGCCACGCCGGTGGCCAGCGGTGCCGGTTATGGCGTCACCGTGAAGACGCAGCCCGCGGCGGCGCAGACGTGCGTGGCGCACGGTGCGTTCGGTACCGTGGGCGCGTCCGACGTCACGTCCGTCGAAGTGCGTTGCACGGACGTCGGCCTTTCGCGTTTCGCCTACACGCCCAACGAAGGCTCGAACAACGCGAGCGCATTCGAGATCGGCGCTGGCGGCTCGCTGCCGGCGCCCACGACGGTGGCCGCAGGCAGCTCGCCGCAGCACATGACGGTGGACCCCTCGGGGCGCTACGCGTATGTCGCCGGCTTGCTGAGCAGCACCGTCTTCGTGTTCTCGATCGACCCGGGCACTGGCGCGCTGCTGCTTGTGCAGACTGTCTTCGTCAACAGCGCCAGGTTCATTGCCATCGAACCGCAGGGCCGTTTCGCCTATGTGCTGGGCAACCGCAGTGTCGTGCAGTTCGCGATCGACAGCGCCACGGGGCAGCTTGGCGCGGCAACTTCCTTCGCCACCGGTGGCTCGCCCAACGACTTCTGGATGGCCATCGATGGCGCTAGCCGGTTCGCGTACCTTCCGCACCTCGATGGCAGCGTCGACGTGCTCGCCATCGATGCGACCTCCGGCGCATTGAGCGGGCCCGTGCAGAGCGTTGTCCTGCCGGTCGGACTGCAGGCATTCAACGTTGCGCTGGAACCCTCCGGACGGTTTGCCTACGTGGCGGCAATAGCCCCCAACCCTGCGCCTTCCAGGCTCATCGCGTATGCCATCGATCCGCGGGCGGGCACGCTGACGCAGGTTGCCTCGGTCGACACCGGAATGGCCGGACGCGGCCTCGGCATCGATCCGACAGGGCGATTCGTCTACGTCGCCAACGTCAACGCTGCGAACGTGTCGGCGTTCGCCATCGACGCACGCACCGGCGTGCCGACGCCGCTGGCCGGCAGTCCCTTCGCGACCGGAGGGTCGGGGCCGACGTCGATCAGCGTGGACCGCACCGGCCGCCGTGTCTACACCGCCAACCAGATATCCAGCACGGTCTCGGTCTTCGACATCGATCCGGTCACCGGCGCCTTGTCGAGCCCGGTCCAGTTTCCGTCGGGCGGCACCAGTCCCCAATACGTCGCGCTCACGAAGTAGGGCCATCAAAACCGGCCGTGGGCGTGGCTCCCACGCATGGGCTGCCGGTCGTCCTACGCTCCCTGAAGAATCACGTCCCGAATCGGGGCAAATGCACTACGTCTTCTAGTGCATCTGTCTGTGTTTCGAAGCCCTTCGCGAATCTACGATTTCCTCATTCGCTGCTGATGCGAACGCCTCGGGCAATTCCGCACGGGCAACCTTTGGAGATCACGAGATGAACAAGGACACGGTCGACGGCAATCTCAAGCAGGTCAAGGGATCGGTCAAGGAAGCGCTGGGCAAGGTCACCGGCAACAAGCGCCTCGAAGTCGAAGGCGCGGCCGAGAAGCTGGCCGGCAAGGCCCAGGAAGGCGTCGGCAAGACGCAGGAAGCGGCCAAGGACGCCGCCGACAAGCTGCGCAAGTAGTTCGGTGGCTCGCCGATATCCCATCCACATCAACTCACCACGAAGGAAATAGACATGTTTGAAAAAGCTGAAGGAACGATGCAGAACATCGCAGGCCGCGTCCAGGACGCATTCGGCGCCGCCACCGGCGACACCGCGACCCAGTTGGAAGGCAAGGCCAGGCAGGTGGCCGGCAAGGCACAACAGGGCTATGGCGCCGTGCTCGACCAGGTGCGTGAGTCGGCGGTGGTCAACCCCGTCGCGACCCTCGCGGTGGTGGCCAGCGTGAGCTTCGTCCTGGGCGCCCTCTGGGCCAAGCGCTGAGACGCGTGCATTCCACGGGAGAGAAGAACATGACAACCACAACTGCAACGGTGCTCCTGCCGCATTCCGCCGAGGTCTATCGGGGGCGCGTGTCCTGGGGCGCGGTCTTCGTCGGCCTGTTCCTTGCGCTGGCGACTTACCTGTTCCTGGGCGTGCTTGGCACGGCCGTGGGCACCGGCTCCATCGACGCGCTGCGCGAGCGCAATCCGCTCGCGGGCTTCGGCATGGGAACCGGCCTGTGGGTCGGCGCCTCCACGCTCATCGCGCTGGCCGTGGGCGCCTTCTTCGCAGGGCGCTCGGCACCGGGCAAGGGCATCCTGCATGGCGTGCTGTGCTGGGCGGTGACGACGCTGGTCACGGTCTATGCCCTCTCGATGCTCGCAGGCGGCGTCATCGGTGCGGCCTCGGGTGTGGCGGGCACCGGCCTGTCGCTCGCCGGCCAGGGCGTGGCGGCCGCCGCGCCCACGCTGGCTTCGGGCGTGAAGGACCAGCTGCAGAAGAACGGGATCAGCTTCGACATGTCGGACGCCCGCGCCCAGCTGGAAACCCTGCTGCGCCAGACCGGCAAGCCCGCGCTGGACCCTGACAAGCTGAAGGCCGACGCCCGCGCGGCGGCCAGCGACGGCAAGGCGACCGCCGCCGACGCGGCCACCGCGCCGCAGACATCGGCGGACGACCTCGCGGCCTTCTTCGATCGCCTGCGCCAGAAGGCGCAGCCCGGCCTCGATGCGGCGGACAAGGACGCGCTGGTGAACATCATTGCGGCGCGCACCGGCAAGAGCCGCGCCGAAGCCCAGCAGATCGCCGACAACTACGAGCAGAGCTTCAACCAGGCGGTGGCGAAGTACGACGCCTTCAAGCAGCAAGCCGAGCAGAAGGCCCGCGAGGCCGGTGATGCCGCGGCCAAGGGCGTGAGCCATGCGGCCTGGGCCGGCGTGATCGCGCTGTTGCTGGGTGTCCTGGTGTCGGGCGGCGCGGGCTTCCTGGGCCGGCGCAGCGTGCGCGACTGACGCACGAGGCAACGCAAGCTCCCGCATCGCGAGCCGGGTTGTAATGGCGCGCATGCGGGACTTCCGCCGATCAAGACCTACACCATGAACGATCGCGTTCTACAGACCCAGACCGACAGGCGCCAGCTCCAGCAGATCATCACCGGGCTCACCGAGGGTGTGATGCTGATCGAGCCCGATCAGCGCATCGTCTGGGCCAACGAGGCCGCCCTGAAGATGCACGGCGTGGACAAGGTGGCCGAACTGGGCGCCGACGTCACGCAGTACCGCGAGCGGTTTCGCCTGCGATATCGCAACAACCATCCGCTGCAGGAAGGCCAGTACCCCATCGAGCGGGTGATCGCCGGCGAATGCTTCAGCGACGTGATCGTGGAGGTGTTTCCGGCGCACGACGACAACGTCAACTGGGTGCACCGCGTGCGCAGCCTGGTCCTGACCAACAGCGACGGCGAGCCCGACTGCCTGGCGCTGATCCTGCACGACGCCAGCGAGTGGGCCAGCGCCGAGAACCGCTTCGAGAAGACCTTCAATGCCAACCCGGCGCCGGCCGTGATCTGCCGGCTGAGCGACCAGCGCTACATCAAGGTCAACCAGGGCTTCCTGGAGATGACCGGCTACGTGCGCGAGCAGGTCATCGGGCGCTCGGTGTACCAGCTCGATGTTTTCGAGAACGCCGACAGGCGCGACCTGGCAGTGGAGCGGCTCGGTGAAGGCGGCACCATCCCGCAGATGGAGGCCGAGCTTCGGCTGCCCGATGGCGGCCACAAGCCGGTGGTGGTGGCGGGCCAGCCGATCGACATCGGTGAAGAGGCCTGCATGCTCTTCACCTTCATGGACCTGGAACCGCGGCGCAAGGCCGAGAGCACCCTGCGCCAGAGCGAGGAACGGTTCCAGAAGGCGTTTCGCATGCTGCCCGTGCCCAGCGCGGTGCTCAGGGCGGAGGACCTGGTCTTCCTGGACATCAACGAGGCGTTCAGCGCCGCCACAGGCTACGCGAGCGAGGACGTCGTGGGACGGGCCGGCGAGGAGGCCGGGGTCTGGCCGGGCGAAGTCCCATCGAAGATCGCGCAGCGGCTCGCCCCGGGCGGCAGCGTGAGGAACGCCGATTTCAGGATCGGCCGCAAGGAGGGCGATGCGATCGACGCGCTGGTGTCGGCCGAGACGGTCACCATCAACGGCCAGGATTGCGTGCTTCTCGCGTGGCTGGACATCACCGATCGCAAGCGCTCCGAACTCGAACTGGTCAGCGCCATCGAGACGGTGATGCAGGACGCCTCCTGGTTCAGCCGATCGCTCATCGAGAAGCTGGCGAATGTGAAGCGCGCCGGCAACTCTGCAGAACTCGGGGATCTCACGAAGCGTGAACGCGACGTCTTCGATTCGCTGTGCCGGGGGCATTCGGACAAGGAGATCGCGAAAGAACTCGGCGTGGCGCTGAGCACCGTGCGCAATCACGTCGCGACCATCTACGCCAAGCTGGATGTCCACAGCCGGGGCGAAGCGCTGCTCTGGGCGCGCGACCATGGATGCTTCGTGGCGTCGAAGCAGGCGCAGAGCTAGGCCCGAGGAGCGCCCGCCGTGGGGGCGGCGCGAGCCTTTGCGCTCGTTTCCTACACCCAGGCCAACCGTCGATGAGTAGATTAATCAAATCGTACTCAGATCGACCATGACTTCCTTCCGCTCCCTGGTTTCGTTCCTTTCGGGCCGGCGTGTTTCCGCACGGCGCCAGCTCCAGTCGCTCTACCGCAACCAGGCCGTGATCGAGTTCACGCCGCAGGGTGACGTGGTGTTCGCCAATGAGCCCTTCCTGGCGCTGATGGGCTATTCGCTCGACGCAATCAAGGGCCGGCACCACAGCATGTTCGTCGACCCGGCCGAGCGGCATTCCGGCGACTACGCACAGTTCTGGAACCGGCTGCGGCGCGGCGAGCCCTTCGTCGGGCGCTGCAGGCGCATCGCCGGCAACGGCGGCGAGGTCTGGTTGCAGGCCAACTACAGCCCCGTGCTCGATGGCGCAGGCAAGGTGGTGCGGGTCGTCAAGTACGCCATGGACATCTCCGGGCAGGTGCTGCGCGACGCGGAATCGCAAAGCCAGCTGGCCGCGGTCGGGCGCGCGCAGGCCGTGATCGAATTCGACCTCCAGGGCCGCATCCTGCGTGCCAACCGCAACTTCCTGGATGCGATGGGCTACCGCCACGAAAGCGATGTCGTCGGCCGGCACCACAGCATGTTCGTGCGCCCCGACGAACGCCAGGGCGCCGCGTACAAGGCCTTCTGGCAGCACCTGGCGCGCGGGCAGTTCCACCAGGGCCAGTTCGAGCGTGTCGGCCGCGAGGGCAACACGGTGTGGATCGAGGCCAACTACAACCCGGTGCTCGACCAGGCCGGCCAGCCGTTCAAGGTGGTCAAGTACGCCACCGACATCACCGCCCGCTTCGAAGCGACGCGCATGGTGCAAGGCGCGTTCGAGGAACTGAAGCAGCTGGTCAGGCACAGCGCCAGCCAGGCGGGCGACGCCCATTCGCACACCCGCCAGGTGGCCAGCGTCGCGCTCGATGGCGCGGATGCCTCGGCGGACGCCATGGCGGCCATGCAGCAGATCCAGGCCGACTCCAAGCGCATCGCCGATATCGTGGGCCTGATCGACGGCATCGCCTTCCAGACCAACATGCTCGCGCTCAACGCGGCGGTGGAGGCCGCGCGCGCGGGCGAACAGGGCCGCGGGTTTGCCGTGGTCGCGGGCGAGGTGCGCAGCCTCGCGCACCGCAGCGCCGCCGCCGCGCGAGAGATCGGCGGGCTGGTCTCCGCCTCGACGGCCCGCGTGCAGGCCGGCAACGAGAAGGTGCAGGCGTCGGGCCGCGTGATACGGGAGATCCAGCAATCGGCTCAGCAAGCTTCCCGGATCATGGAGGCGATCGTCGACGCCTCGCGCAGCCAGGATGTGCGCCTGGGCGCGGTCCACGAGGCGATGGCTCGGCTGGAGGCCGCGGGCAGCCGGGCCTGAACGGGCGTCAGCGCAGCCGGTACGCCACGCCGTCGCGGCCGGGGTCCGCGCCGCCATGCAGGCCGTCGGCCTGCACCTGCACGCCGTGCACCCAGCCGATCGTGTAGTTGTACGGGTTGCGGCCGATCGTGTAGCCCTGTGTTTCGAGCGCGCGCGTGGTGGAACGCGGAATGCGGTTGCACACGTCGATGGCATTGCTGGTGGACGAGAAGCGCGGCGCCGACACGGCGGCCTGCATCTCCATGCCGTGGTCGATCACGTTGAGCAGCACCTGCAGCACGCCCATGGCGATCTGCGTGCCGCCGGGGGCGCCGAGCACCACGTCGAGCGCGCCGTCCTTGAAGGTCATGGTGGGGCACGACGATGTGAAGCGGCTCTTGCCCGGCCGGATGCTGCCGGCGCGGCCCGGGCGCGGGTCGAACACGCCCATGCAGCCGTTGTACAGGAAGCCCATGCCCGGGGTGATGATGCCCGAGGGCATGGCCAGCGAGTGGGTCAGCGAGACCGCATTGCCGTCGGCGTCCACCACGCTCAGGTGGGTGGTGTCGCGGGGCACCGGCGCGCCGGGGTTCACGCGCTCCACGTTGAAGCGGTGGCCCGTGCGGATCTGCTCAGCCACTTCGCGCGCCATGTCCTTGGACAGCAGCTGTTCCAGCGGCACGTCGAAGAACTTCGGATCCCCGATGCAGCGGTCCTTGTCGATGGTCGCCTTCTTCATGGCCTCGCACACCCGCTGCAGGTAGCCGGGGCTGTTGTGCTCCATGCCCGCCAGGTCGAAGTGCTCGAGGATGTTGAGCATCTCCAGCAGCATGGCGCCGCCGCCCGGCGGCTGGTTGGTGGTGACGGTGCGGTCGCGGTAGCGGCCCACCAGCGGCGGGTTGCGCTGCACTTGGTACCGGGCCAGGTCGTCGAGCGTGAGCAGCGCGCCCAGCGACTGCAGGTGCGCCACCATCCGCTGCGCCAGGTCGCCTTCGTAGAACGGCCGCGCGCCTTCCTCGGCAATCTGGCGCAGCACGGCGGCCATGCCGTCGTTGCGCAGCGGCGCGCCGATGGGCTTGGGGCGCCCGTCGGGGCGGCAGTAGAGCTGGCGGCCCTCGTCGCTGTATTGCAGGCGTTCGAGGTTGCCGACGCGGCCCATGGCCGGCTCGTCGATCCAGAAGGCGTGCATGCCGGGGCGCACGAAGTAGCCGTCCGCCGCCCAGCGGATCGCCGGCTCCACCACCTGGCGCCACGGCAGGCGGCCGTGCGCCTGGTGCATCGCCTCCAGGCCCTTGAGCGTGGCCGGCGTGCCGATGGACTGGGGGCCGATGTCGTTGACACGGCCCTGGAGGATGAAGCCGAAGCCGTCCCGCGTCTCGCCCTCCAGCAGGTGCTCCCACATGTCCTCCCTGGCGGCCAGCGGCGCGGGCGAGTGGAAGTCGAAATATTCATGCACCTGGGCGCCGGGCAGGTAGACGGCGGCGGTACCGAAACCCGCGATGCCGCACATCAGCGGATCGACCACCGTCTGGGCCAGCGCGGTGGCCACGGCGGCATCGACCGCGTTTCCGCCCGCGCGCAGGATGTCGATGCCCGATTCGGCGGCCTCCGGCTGCGGGCAGACCACCATGGCTTCTTTGTTCATGGGCGTTGCTTGCCGGTTCATTTGGCGCTGAGGTTCAGCGCTTCGAGCGTGGGGCCCCAGGCCTTGGCGTCACGCACCGTCGTCTCCATCACCAGCGCCGAAGGGCCTGACAGGGGGATCACGCCCATGCTCTTGAGCTTGGCCTGCACGTCGGGGCTCTTGTGGAAGGCCTGCGTGGCCTTGTTGAGCTTTTCCACGATGTCGGCCGGCGTGCCGGCGCGCGCCACCACGGCGCTCCAGCCCATGTTGTCGAAACCCTTCACGCCCAGTTCGCCCAGCGTGGGCACATCGGGCAGCTCAGGGGTGCGCTGCGGTGCCAGCACGGCCAGCGGATTGAGCTTGTGGTTCTTGATGTGGGGCAAGGCCGTGCCATACACCGGCGCCATCACCTCCGTCTGCCCGCCGATGGTGGCCAGCACGCCGTCGGCCTCGCCCTTGTAGGGGATGTGGGTCATCGAAATGCCCAGGGCGTTGTCCACCAGTTCGACGGCCAGGTGCGTGGAGTTGCCCAGGCCGGCGGAGGCGAAGTTCAGCTTGCCGGGCGCCGCCTTGGCTTTTTCCGTCAGATCCTTGAGCGTCTTGATGCCCGTGGCCGGGTTGGCCGACAGCACGAAGGGCACGGTGGTCAGCATGGACACGCCCACGAAGTCCTTCTCGGGGTTGTAAGGCAGCGGCTTGTAGGTGAACTGGTTGAGCACCATCAGCGAGACGCTGCCCAGCAGCAGGGTGTAGCCGTCGGCGGGCGCATTCAGCGCGTTCTGCGCGGCGATGAGGCCGCCCGCACCGGGCTTGTTCTCCACCACGATGGTGGCGCCGATGGCCTTGCCGGCGTGTTCGGCCCACAAGCGCGCGATGGTGTCGCTGCTGCCGCCCGGGGCTTGCGATACGACCAGGCGCACCGGCCGGCTGGGGTAGCTTGCCTGCGCGTACGCGGTGGCGGCCGCGACGGCCGCGAGCGCGGCACCGATCAGGATCCTGGAGATGTGCGTGATGGGTTGGGGCACGGGGGCTTCCTCAGAGGGCTGTCATGAAAGATGAAGGTATTTTCATGACGACCCTGTCGCTCTCCTAGTGAAAATGCACAATGTGTGCATGAAGGTTTACTCATGATTGATCGATCGGACGGCGCGTCCTGGGCGCGAAGCATCAAGGTGCGGCACCTGGAGTCGTTCCTGGTGCTGGACGAAGCGGGCACGCTGACCGAGGCGGCGGCGCGGCTGCACATGACGCAGTCGGCCATGTCGCACTGGCTGGCCGAGCTGGAACGCGTGGCGGGCACGCCGCTGGTGGTGCGCGGGCGCAAGGTGCAGCTCACGCCGGCCGGGCACCTGCTCAGGCGGCTGGCGCTCACGGTGCTGGGCGACGTCGCCCGCACGGGCCGCGAGATGCATGCGGTGGCGGCGGGGCGCGTGCCGCGCCTGAACGTAGGCAGCGTCTGGGCAGGCATCGCCGGCGGCCTGCCCGAGGCTGTGGCCGCTTTCCAGCAGCGGCACGCCGACGTGGCCGTGTCCATCCACGACGGGCCGTTCGACAACCTGCTCAAGGGCCTGGAGACGCGTGCCATGGATGCCGTCATCGGTGTCCTGGATGCGCGGGCGCACCAGCCGCAGCTGGCACACCAGGTGCTGTTCGACGACCGGGTGAGCATCGTCATCGGGCAGGGCAGCAGGCACTGGGGCAGCAACCGGGTGCTGGACTTCGCCGACGTGCTGCGCGAGAAGTGGGTGATGCCGCCCGTCGGCACCCTCACGCGCATCCAGATGGATGCCTACCTCATCGAGCAACAGGCATCGTGGCTGGTGCCCAAGGCGGAAACCGCCTCGCTGGCCATGATGCAGGCGCTGCTGCAAAAGGGTGACTACGTGGGCGCGTGTTCGGAATCCATGGCGGACTACATGGCCTCGCTGGGGCTGTTCAGGAAAGTCGCGGTCGATTCGAACATCCGGTTCGGCCCCATCACCGTGGTCTGGAACCGCGAGCACGCCTCGGCCACCCTCATGGACTTCGTCGCCTGCCTGAAGGCGCATGCGCGGGGCGTGCCTGGTGTGCCGGTGCAGGCGCCGCCTGGCGCTTAGCGCCCACGCCACTCTCCTCGAGCGCGCGGCTTGCGGTGCGTCACGGCCCGGTACGTTCGAACGCAGGCGCGATCCGATCGGCCTATGTGCGTCGGCCGGGTCCGGCGCTCAACGGCACGGACATGGCGGAGCTGGGCCGGCTGATTCAGCGGCTTGAGTACCGGCTGGCTGCCGGGCGTTGATCGCGGCAGACGCGAGCTTGCCACCGCGCCGTTGGATGCCTGGCATCGTGAACGCTGCTTGCATCGCAGGGCGCAATCGATAGACTGCCAGAAACCCACCCACCCAGCCGGCAGTCGACCGAGGCGCGGTGCCCACACCATGCCCCATCGTCCGGACGCTGCTTCGACGCGGTACGAACTTCTGGCTCTGGAGCTCGAGCAGCAGATTGCCGGTGGCGTGCTGCGCCCTGGCGACCGCCTGCCTTCCGTGCGCCAGGCCTGTTCCAGCCGGGGCTTGAGCGCGAGCACGGTGTTCCAGGCCTACTATCTGCTCGAATCGCGCGGCCTGGTGCGTGCGGTGCCACGGTCGGGCTACTTCGTCACGGCTCGCGCCGACGGCACGTCGCTGCGGGAACCGGAAATCTCGCAACCGCGATCCGGATCGCAGCCTGTCGAGATCAACGACCTGATCTACGCGTGCCTCGGCTCCGCGCGCGCGCGCGCGCAACATCGTGCCTCTGGGTTCTGCGTTCCTCAGCCCGACGCTGTTTCCGCTGGACAGGTTGCGGCGCGCCCTGGTCACCAGCATGCGGCGGCTCGACCCCTGGCGCATGGTCGAAGACCTGCCGCCCGGCAATCAGCAGCTCAAACGCGAGATCGCGAAACGCTATCTGCGCCAAGGCTTTGCCGTGGCCACCGACGAGATCGTGCTCACCCACGGAGCGATGGACGCATTGAACCTGTGCCTCAATGCGGTGGCGCGGCCCGGCGACGCTGTGGTGGTGGAGTCCCCCACCTTCTACGTGGCCTTGCAGGCGCTGCAGCGGCTGGGCCTGCGCGCCATCGAAGTGCCGACCCATGTGCGCGAGGGCATCGATCTCGGTCGTCTGGCGCAGGTGATGGCGCTCCACAGTCCGAAGGCCTGCTGGCTGATGACGACCTTTCAGAACCCCCTGGGCAGCCTGATGCCCGAAGCGAAGAAGCGCGACCTCGTCGCGCTGCTCGCCCGGCACGATGTGCCGTTGATCGAAGACGACGTCTATGCCGAGCTTTACGAAGGCAAGGTCGCCCCGCTGCCGGCCAAGGCCTTCGACCGGCGCGGCCTGGTGCTGCACTGCTCGTCGTTTTCCAAGTGCCTGGCTCCAGGCTACCGCGTGGGCTGGGCCGCGCCCGGCCGTTTCACACGCGAGGTCGAACGGCTGAAGTTGTCGACGAGCCTGTCGGGTTCGATCCCGGTGCAGGCGGCGCTGGCAGCGTACCTCCAGGAAGGTGGCTACGACCGGCACTTGCGAGGCCTGCGAATGTCGTTGCAGGCGCAGCGCAACAGCCTGTTCGACGCCGTGAACCGGCTTTTTCCGGACGGAACGCGGGTCGTGCGGCCGGCGGGCGGCTATTTCGTGTGGGTCGAGCTGCCCAGCGGCGTCGACGCGATCGCCTTGCACGGCGCCGCGCTGGCGCAGCACATCAGCCTGGCCCCGGGGCCGATGTTCTCTGCGCGGGCGGAGTTCCGGCACCACATCCGGTTGACCTGCGGCCAGCCCTGGAATGAAACGCTGGAACGCGCCATGCGCACGCTGGCAAGGCTGGTCGACGACGCACCGCGCGACGCGACGGCTTCTCGACCGTCGATCTGATCCGGTCGTTCGGGCCCGCAGCTGCACACGCCGCCAGCAGTGGCTGCGGGACAAACTGGTGCCATGCCCAAGAAACACGCCCTGCGGGGTGATCCGCGCCGCGGTGCAGCGCTCACGCGCATGGCGGCCAGTCCCACATCGGCGGGCCCGCAGATGACCCTGCAGGAGGTGCTGGACCGTCTGGGCCCCTCCATCTTCGCCGGGCTGCTCGACCCCGACGGCGTGCTGCGCTATGCCAACCAGGCGGCATTGCAGGCCATCGGCAGCGCGCCGGAGCAGGTGCTCGGCCAGCGTTTCGACGCCACCCCCTGGTGGCAAGCCTGCGAGGTCTCGCGACAGCGGCTCCAGCAAGCGCTGGCCGGCGCGGTGCGCGGCGAGGCCTCGCGCTTCGACGTGCGAGTGGCCACGAGCGGCGGCGCCACCTTGTCGATGGACTTCTCGCTGCTGCCGCTTTACGACCAGGCTGGCCGCGTGGTGTGGTTGATCCCGTCTGCGCGCGACGTGAGCGAACGTGAGCAGGCGCAGCACCAGTTGCAGCTCACGCGACAAGCCGTCGAACAGGCCAACGACGCGCTGTTGCAGGTCGGGCCCGATGGTGCCTATCGCGATGCCAACGCAGCGGCCTGCCGGCTGCTGGGCCTGGACCGCGAGCAACTGCTGCGGCTGCGTGTGCCCGACATCGAAACCCAGATCGATGTGGCGCAGTGGCCGCGGCGCTGGCGCGACTTGTGCGACCGGGGTTCGCTGCGTTTCGAGACCACCGTGCGCCACCAGGCGGGGCATGAGATTCCGGTCGACGTCTCCGTCAGCCTGGTGACCAGCGGCCAGGCGTCCTTCGCCCATGTCTGCATCGACGACCTGCGCGAACGCCGTGCCACCGAGCGGCGCATCCTGCAACTGCTGCAGTTCGACGAACTGACCGGGCTGCCGAATCGCCAGCTGCTCCTGGAGCGCTTGAACGCGACGGTGCAGACCAGCCTCCAGACCGTGGTGCTGGTGCTGGAGCTCGACCGTTTCAAGCGTATCAACGACGGTCTCGGCGCAGACATCGGCGACGCAGTGCTGCGCGAAGTGGCGCAGCGCCTCAGCGCCACCGTGCGCAGCGGCGATCTGGTGGCGCGCCGCGGCGGGGACGAGTTCGTGATCGTGATGCCGGCGCCATCCGTGCCGGTGCTGCACACGGCGCAGGCGTTGCTCGACAGCATTGCCCGTCCGATGCCGATCGCGGGGCAGGAGGTTCATATGACCTGCAGCATCGGCATCGCCACGGCACCTGCCGACGGTGACCACGCGGACACCTTGTTGCGCCGCGCCAGCGCCGCACTGCACCAGGCCAAGATGCTGGGACGCAACCAGGCCAGCATCTACGCCGGTGCACCGCACGACGACGACCCCGATCGGCTGGCGCTGGAGACAGCGCTGCGCAAGGCGCTGCGCGACGAGCAGCTCGATCTGCACTACCAGCCGCAAGTCGATCTTGCGCATGGCGGCATCGTGGGCGTGGAGGCATTGCTGCGCTGGCAGCACCCGATGCTGGGCCGCGTCGCGCCGGATCGCTTCATCCCCATCGCCGAGGAGACCGGCCTGATCGTCGCCATCGGCGACTGGGTGCTGCGCCGCGCCATCGAGCAGGCCGCGGCCTGGCAGGAGGCCGGGCTGCCGCCGCTGCGCATGGCGGTCAACCTGTCGGCGCGCCAGTTGCTGCATCCGGATCTGGCACGCCGCATCGAAGGCCTGCTCGCCTCGGCGGGCCTCGATCCGCGGCTGTTCGGCGTCGAGGTCACCGAGAGCATGCTGATCGGCAACTTCGACCAGGCGGTGCAGCACCTGCAAGCGCTGCGCGCGCTGGGCGTCGAAGTCTCGCTCGACGACTTCGGCACCGGCTACTCGAGCCTGAGCTACCTGCGCCGGCTGCCGGTGGACGTCGTCAAGATCGACCGTTCGCTGGTACCCGACGTCACCGCGCTGGCAGAAGATGCGTCGATCACCCGCGCCATCATCACGATGGCACACCAGCTGCAGATGAAGGTGCTTGCCGAGGGCGTCGAAAGCGAAGGCCAGGCGGCCCTGCTGGCGGCGCATCAATGCGATCAGATGCAGGGTTACTGGTTCAGCGCGGCGCTTCCTGCAGCGGCAATCGAAACGTTGCTTCGCGAAGATCGCAAGATCGATCCAGCGCTTCTCTTGTGGCGCTAGTTGGCGACACGCACGCCTCCTGCGGCCGATCGGCCGTTCTGCACTATGCCGCTCGGTCTTGCGCCTCGCCCTGCACCAGTGCTTGCGTGGGCTTCAGTTCGGTCGGGCTCAGGCGGAACTGCACGGCAACCTGCGCCAGCCGTCGCCCGGGCGACGGGGCCGCGGGCTCGTCGATCATGGGCAGAGCAACCGCGTCGGGCCATTTCAGGCGCGTGGCATTGCGCTGCTCCAGCGGCACCATCCGCGCCGTGGCTCGAGCACCGGCGGGCCCGGGCTTCCAAAGCGCATGCGTCTGCAACTGGCCCTGCGCGACCAGGCGCAGCGAGGCACCGATCGCGTCCGCGCCGATGCGGTCCGGCGGAAGCAGCATGACGCAGCGCGCGCGGCGCCTCAGCCCTGGACGCTCTGGACCACGTAGAACTTCGCCACGCAGTCGCTGCTTTCCCATCCGATGGGTGCACCCTGGGGCACGAACAGCGCATCGCCCGTGTCCACCGACAGCACGCTGCCGTCAGGGGCTGCGAAGCGCACGCTGCCTGCCAGGACATGCATGAACTCGTTCACGCGATGCGGGCGAACGATCCGGTGGTAGGGCGTCGAGTCCCACGTGCCGGCGCTGTACTGCGCACCGTCGTCGATGAAGACGTTGTCGCTGCGGCACGCCGGCGAAGGGCCCAGCAGCACGTCCGCGGGCAGCGTGGCGGAGGGCTTGAAGTCGGCGTCGGCGCTCAGGGGAAAAAGGCCGCGCCGGGTCGGCTTCTCGCAAGCGGCGGCGCAGAACACGAATCGCACGCGGGACCCGGCCTGCACGCGCAGCGAGGTACCGCATCCGATGACGGCGCCCGCCTGGGGGCCGACCACCACCGGGGCCGCGCCGTCCGCTGTCAGCGTCAGTTCCCCCTCGACCACGACGATGGTTTCGATGTGGGGATAGCTTGCAATGTCGAGCTCGCCGATGAAGCTGGTGCGGCCCGCGCTCATCGCGCCCGGGCCTTCCCACGCGATCTCGCGATGCCGTGCAAAAGGATCGTCCTTGCCGAAGGCGGCCCTGCGGAAGGCGGTTGAAACGGGCGCGCCGTCGGCGTGATGCAGTACCAGGGCCTGGGTCATTGATTGTTCCTGCGCGATGTCGTCATTGAAAGCCGTGAGCCCAGAGCTTAGGCTGCGAGCCGCTGGTGCCGGTGCTTCAATGAGGGTCCTGCGCAGGGCAGGCTGCCGTTGTGCGGGCCGCTACGGCAGATCCTGCCGTCGGCCGGACGGTCGGGCCTGCGTGACCTCAGCGGGCGGAAGCACCGCCGTCGATGGGAATGACCGCACCCGTGATGTAGCTCGAAGCGGGCGATGCAAGGAGCAGCGCCAGGCCCTGGATTTCGTGCGGTTGCGCGACGCGCCCGAGCGGAATGTAGGTTCGCATGCGTTCGGCGGACTCGGGCAGCTTCAGGCGTCCGCCGTTGATCTCGGTTGCGAACGGGCCCGGCGCGATCGCGTTGACCAGCACGTTGAAGGGTGCCAGCTCGACCGCGGCCTGGCGAACCAGGTTGTTCACCGCCGCTTTGGATGCGACGTAGGCGTAGCCCGAAAGCGGCTCCGCGCGGATGCCGGCAATGGATGAGGTGACGATGATTCGCCCCTGGCGCCGCGGCTTCATGTGCCGTACCGAGGCGCGAAGCGTTGCCAGGACACCGTCCAGGTTGATGCGCATGACGCGGTCCCAGGCAGGGCGCTCGACGTGTTCGAGCTGGCCCGCCTCCACCGCGAAGCCGCGGCCCGCGCTGATGCCGGCATTGGCGAAGACGCAATCGAGCTGGCCGTAGCGGCGCACCGCGTCATCCACCACCGCATCCACCGCATCGGGGTCGGCAACATCCAGCACCGCCCCTTCGGCCAGGGAATGGTGCTTGCGCAGCAGCGCGACGCGCGCGTTCAGCGCGTCTTCGTCCACGTCGGTCATCAGCGTGCGCGCGCCCGCAGCGAGAAGAGCCTCGGCAATCGCCGAGCCAAGCCCGCTGGCGGCGCCCGTGACCAGGGCGGTCTGTCCGCCGAGATCGAAAAGTTGGTGAACGCTCATGCGGGCTGCCTCGCCTTCTTCATGGGCAGGCTCGACTCCCAGTGCTCGGCCGCTTCCACCATGTAGTGGACGGTGAGCACGACCTTCTTGAACATCCACCGGCCATCGACGCGAACGTACTCGTCATCAAAACGACCGACCACGTACATGCTGCGGTCCCCGTGCACGGGGCGTCCGTCCAGGTAGCAGTGGCCGATCGCGGTGTCTCCACGCACCTCGACCTCGTGCTGGTGGATGAACTGCCGCGCGTACTGCACCGGGAAGTTCGCAAAGAAGGCGCGGATCGCCTCGCGCCCGAACACCTCCGGGCGACCGTTGTAGATCACGCTTGCGTCCTCCGAAAACAGCTCGTGGAGCCGCTGGCCTTCGTCTTCGTTGACAAAGACGTGATAGCGGGCGCGCAGCGTGCGTATCGCGTCGCGGCTTTCCATTTCGTCGACCCGCGCTTGCAGTCTCGCCAGCCGGTCCTCGAGTTGCGCGAAAAGTTGGATCTCAGGATTCATTCAAGTTGCTCCGGGAGAGGTGCCGGCAGGGAAGGCGGCGTGTGGACGGGCAGACCGCGCGCGTGTCATGGCACACCGGGGTGTTGCGCATCGAAGTCACCGAGCATCGCGTCCATGCGCCGGCGGATCGAACCGCCGGTCTGAACGTGCGGGATCACATAGAAGCGTCCCGCGTGAACCGCTGCAAGCGTGGCCGCGGCAACGTCGGCCGCGTCGATGGGCGACGCAGCCATTCCGAGGCGCACCCGGTCGTTGTATGCAGCGGCGGGTTCGACGGTGTCTGAAAGATGAGCCGGCCGGCTGCGCTGCGCCTGATGAATCTGCGTGGGTACCAGCGAAGGACACAGCACGGAAACGCCGATCGGATCGCCCGCCTGCTCGAGGTCGCGCGCCAGGCATTCGGAAAAGGCGACGACAGCGTGCTTGCTGGCGCAATACACGGCGGAGCCCGCGAGCGTGGCCAGGCCGGCGGCCGATGCGGTGTTGATCACATGGGCCGCAACACCGCGGGCCCGCATGCGAGGAACGAAGCTGCGCACGCCGTTGGCGACGCCGCGCAGGTTCACGCCCAGCACCCACTCCCAGTCGGCGTCGGTGGCCGTCCAGGCGGGCCCGAGCACCGCCACCCCCGCGTTGTTGAACAGCCAGTCGACCCCACCAAGGGCCTTCTCGCAGGAAGCGGCGAAAGCCTCGACGTCGCCGGCGCGAGCGACGTCGCACTTCTGCGCGAACGTCGGCACGCCCAGCGTGCGCGCGAGCGCTTCGGTGGCCGCGAGGCCCTCGATATCGATGTCGGCCAGCGCGAGGGCCATGCCTTCGCGCGCACAGGCCAGCGCCAGTTCCCGTCCGATGCCACTGCCCGCGCCCGTGATCGCGGCAACGCGATGGCCGGTCATTGGAGCGACACCCCGGCGGTGCGCAGCACTTCGGTCCACTTGGCGGCCTCGTGTGCCACGTACGCCTGGAACTCCGGGTGGGGCATGTCGATGATGAAGCTGCCCACCGCATCCAGCGAGCTCTTGATTTCGGGCGACCTGAGCGTCTCGGTCACCTCGGCGGACAGGCGCTTGACGATGGCCTCCGGCGTCTTCGCCGGCGCGAAGAGACCGCCCCAGCTGAGGGCTTCGATGCCGGGGTAACCCGCTTCGGCCATGGTCGGGACGTCAGGCAGCATCGGCATGCGCTGGCCGCGCGTCACGGCCAGCGCCCGGATCTTGCCGTTGCGAATATGGGGCGCGGAGGTCTGGACGAAGTCGAACATCGCGTCGACGTTGCCCGAGATGAGATCCACCAGCGCGGCCGAACTCGCCTTGTACGGAACGTGGGTGAACCGCGTGCCGGTGCGGTTCTGCAGGAGTTCGAGACACAGGTGCCCGGACGTGCCGTTGCCGCCGGATCCGAAGTTGAGCTTGCCCGGGTTCGTCCTGGCGTACGCCACCAGTTCGGCCACCGTGCCGATGCCCAGATGCGGGCTCACCACCAGCACGTTGGCATTGCCGGACAGGCCATGAATGGCCACGAAGTCCTTCACGGGGTCGTAGCGGATGGTCTTGTAGAGCGCGCTGTTGGTGCCCTGGGTGCCCTGCGTACCCACCAGCAGCGTGTAGCCATCGGGCGCGGCGCGGGACACGAACTCGGCACCGATCGAGCCGCTCACGCCGACCTTGTTGTCGATCACGAAAGGCTGGCCGAGCCGGGTGCTCAACACGCGCGCGATCACCCGTGTCTGCTGGTCGACGACGCTGCCCGCCGAGAAGGGCACCACAAGGGTGATGGGCCTGGCCGGATAGGCCTCCTGCGCGCGCAGCATCGGCGACAGGGAAAGCAGGCCGGCGGCGGCGGAAAATTGGCGGCGATTGATGGTCATCCGTGTGTCTCCGGCGGATCAGTTCTTGCCCAGTATTTCGGACCACCGGCCGTGGCTGTCGAGCACGTTGCCGTCTTCCAGCTCGACCTCGAAGTTCTCCAGCACCCGGCACACCAGCATGTAGTAGCCGATCGTCATCACGACCTCCATCAGCTGCTGCGGCGGCAGCAGGGCGGCCAGCGCGTCGAACATCTCGGGCGGCGCCTTGACCTGGCGCACCACGGCGTCGGTGAAGTCGAGCACGCGGTGCTCGAGACTGTCGAATGGCTCCCTGTCGGCGCTGCCTTGCGGATGGCCGAGCACCGCTTCGACCTGCGCGGCGGGCACGCCCGCCTGCGCGGCCACGCGCCGATGCTGGGTCACTTCATAAGTGGAGCCGCACAGCGCGCCGACCCGCAGGATCACCAGCTCGCGCAGCCTCGCGGGCAGCGAGGAATGCCGCAGGATGCTGGAGCCCAGGCCGAGGAAGCCCTGCGCGGTGGCGCCGCCGTGGGCGACCATGCGGTAGATGTTGAGCGGAGGGCGCCCGTCCAGCAGCGCGTGGAGTTCCGCCGGTGCCTCGGCCAGGTCGAAGTAGGGAATGCGAGCCATGGGTTTTTCAATCCAGTCGGATGCCGGCGGTGCGAATCACCTCGCGCCACCTGGCGGTTTCATTGCGTGCGAACTCGGCCAGGGCCTGGGGCGTGCCGCCCTGGGGCTCGATCGTCAGTTCGCGCATGCGATCGGCCACCGCCGCGGTCTGCAGCGCCCGGTTCACTTCGTGGTTGAGCCTTTCGATGATCGGCGCCGGCGTGCCGCTGGGCGCCCACAGGCCGCCCCAGGCCGCGAGCTCGCAATCTGGCAGGCCCAGCTCCTCGAAGGTCGGCACCTGCGCAAGCAGCGGCAGCCGGCTGCGCGACGTCACGGCCAGCGGGCGAATCTTCTCGCTGCGGATGTACGCAAGGTTGCCCGCCACGTTGTCGAAGATCGCCGGCAACTGCCCGCCCATCACATCGGTGATGGCCGGCGCGCTGCCCTTGTACGGAATGTGCGCGAGCTGCACCTTGGCCGCGCGATTGAGCAGCACCAGCGACAGATGGCCGCTGGTGGCGTTTCCGGGCGTGGCCACGGCGACCCGGTCGGGGGCCGAGCGGGCCAGCGCGAGAAAGCTCTTCAGGTCCCGCGCTTCGAAGGCCGGGTTGACGCAGAGCACGTTGTAGACCTTGCCTTCGAGCGCAATGGGCGCGAAATCCTTCACCGGGTCGTAGTCCAGTTTCGGATACAGGCTGACGTTCATCGCGTGGGTCGCGTTGGTGCCGTAGAAGAGCGTGTAGCCGTCGGGCGCACTGCGCGCCGCGACCGCGGCCGCGATGTTCCCGGAGGCGCCGGGCTTGTTGTCGACGACCACCGGCTGGCCCAGCTGGCGTGCCAGCTGCTCGGCCAGTCGACGCGAGGACTGGTCGGCCGAGCCGCCCGCCGGGAAGCCCACGACCAGGCGCACGGGCCGGCCGGGATAGGCATCGGCCTGGCCCGCGACGGCGAAGCCAAGGTGCGGCGCCGCGACAGCGCAGGCGGCCGCCTGGAGGATGCGACGTCGTTGGAGCGTCTGCATGGCTGCCATCAGGCGCGCGGCGCGGCGATGCCGCCGGTCAGGCCGCCGTCCACGACGAGTGCATGGCCGTTCACGTAGGAGGCCTCGTGCGACATCAGGAACAACGCCGCATAGGCCACTTCCCAGCCTGTGCCCTGGCGCCCGAAAGGCAACGGCATCGCGAGGCGGTCGGACCTGCGGCGCGTCGCCGCACGACCGATGGGCGTGTCCATCAGGCCGGGCAGGATGCTGTTGCAGCGCACGCCCTTGGCCTGCCCCGCCATCGCGATCGAGCGCGCCAGCGACACCTGGGCGGCCTTGGTCGTTTCGTAGGCCGGGTTGAAGCTGGAATTGCGCAGCGCGGCGATCGACGACAGCAGCACGATGGAGCCTCCGGGCGCCATGTGCCGCAATGCCTGCTGCCCGAACAGCATGCAGGAGCGCACGTTGGTCGCGTGTTCGCGGTCCCAGGCTTCGGCGCTCTGGTTGTCCAGGGAGAGTCCGCTCGCCACGCCCACCACCATCACCAGGCCGTCCAGCCCGCCCATCTTGTGCACCGCGCGCTCCACGGTCGACGCGGCGGCATCCGGCTGCGCGACGTCGGCCACCTCGGCATGGGCGGTCGCGCCCGATGCGCGCACCAGATCGCAGGTGCGCTGCAGCGACTCGGGATTGATGTCCACACAGGTCAGCGTTGCGCCCTCGTGGGCGAACAGCAGGGAAATCGCACGTCCGTTGCCCACGGGCGGATCGGGGTCGTCGATGTCGCGTTGGCCCGCGCCCACCACGAGGATCCGGCGTTGCTCGAGGCGTCCGGCCGAGGGGCGGAGGTCACCGAGTGCTTCTGCGAAGAGCTGGAGCCCGGGCTGGATGGCTGGCGAGGTCATGCATGTTTCCTTTTGCGCGTTGGGTGCGCCCATGGTTGATTTTTGGAAACGTTTCCGAAATGGTGGAAACCCTTGCAGGCTGTCACCTAAGATGCACACCATGCTCTTGCCCCAAAGGGAAAGTCCCTCCGAATGAATGCAGGAAAACAGAAGATCGATCTGCGCGACGTGGCTCGGCTGGCGGGGGTGTCGCTGGGCAGTGCGTCTCGGGCGATGAACGGCGCGGGTGCGTCGGCGGCCACGCAGGAAAAGGTCAGCCAGGCCGCGGCGGCACTGGGCTACCGTCCCAACCATGCGGCGCGGGTGCTGCGTTCGCGGCTCAGCCGAACCGTCGGCTGCCTGTTGCCCGACATCTCGAACCCGCTGTACGCACAGGTGTTTCGCGCCCTGGAGGACGAATTCCTTCGGCACGACTACCTGCTGCTGCTGGCCAACGGCGCCAACGACGCCGAGCGCGAAGTGAAGGCACTGGGAACGTTCACGCAGCGCGGCATGGACGGCGTGATCCTCGCGCCCGGCAACGAGCGCAACGCGCAACTGGTGGAGGCCTTGCGGCTGCTGCCCATGCCGGCCGTCGTGTTCGACCGGGAAGTCAGCGGCTCACACGACGCCGTGCTCATCGATCACGCGGGCGGTGTGCGGCGCGTGGTCGAGCGCTTGCTGGGCCTGGGGCACCGGGACATCGCACTCGTTCTCTGGCAGGGTGACACGCGGCCCGTGCGGCGCCGCGTGCAGGGCTTTCGCACCGCGTTCCAGGCTGCGGGCCTACCGGTGCCCGACCTGCTGGTGCAGGCGCGCAGCGTCACGGCCTCGGTCAACGCGGAGGTCACCGAACTGCTCGGTCGCCCCGACCGACCGAGCGCGCTCATCGTGCAGGGCACGCACATGCTCAACAGTGCGCTGCGGGCCATCTCCGCCCGGGGCCTGCAGGTGCCGCGCGACATCTCGGTGGTCGCCATCGGCGACACGCCCTTCGCGGCCGAGCACGAACCCGCGGTGAGCGTGCTCGACATCGACCAGGCCGAAACCGCGCGTTGCCTGGTCGACCTGCTGCTCACCCGTATCGCCGAGAACGGGCTGCCCCAGCGCAAGGCCCGCATCGCGCTGCGGTACGTGGAGCGCGATTCGGTGGCGCCCCCCGCGCGAGCCTCGCGCTGAGGCCGGGCCTCAGGAGCCCGTCACGCCGGCGCGCTGCCGCGGTATTCCCGGCCCAGCGCATCCACCAGTTCGGCGACCGTCGGCACGGCGCGCACGCCGGACACCGAATGGCCCGCGCTCCAGATGTCGGTCCAGCGCTGGCTCGGCGCCGCGTTGGCGCCACCGCCGTAGCGTCTCCTCGCTTCTTCCACCGAGATGCTCTCGTCGAGCGCGGAGACATCGATGCCCAGCCTGCGCGCCGACGGCGCGAGAAAGCTGGCGGGCAAGCCGGTGAAGCCGCGCGTGAGCAGCACGTCGTCGATCGAACTGTCGACCAGCATCTGACGGTACTCCCCGCTCGCCAGGCTCTCCCGCGTGGCAATGAAGCGGGTGCCCATGATGCCGAGGTCGCAGCCGAGCGTCTTCGCGGCCCGCAGGGCCACGCCGTCCGACAGGCCGCCGGCCAGCACGATCGGGCCGTCGAACACGTCGCGGACCGCGCGCACGAAGGCGAAGGGGTTGGCCCAACCGGTGTGTCCGCCGGCACCCGCGGTGAGCAGCACCAGTCCGTCCACGCCCGACTCGATGGCGCGCACGGCATGGTGCAGCGAGGCCACGTCGGCGAAGACGCGGCAGCCGGCCTCGTGCAGGCGCGGCACCACGGCAGCGGGCGAGCCGACGCTGGTGATGACCATTTGCGCGCGGTGCCTGGCGATCAGCTCGACCTCGGCCATCACCCTGGCAGGGTCGCGCCGCATGATGAGGTTGGGGCAATAGGGCGCCGTGCGTGCCGGCGCGCCGGCGGCCTCGTCGTCCAGGCGGGCGAGCCAGGCGTCGAACTCATCGAGCGTCTGGCAGTTGGCTGTCGGAAAGGCGCCAATCACGCCGGCGGCGCAAGCGGCGGACACCAGTTCGATGCCGGAGACCCGCAGCATGGGCGCCGCGATGAGGGGCAGGGCCAGCCGGTCGAGGAAGGAAAGGGCGTGGGTCATGGCAGTGCAGTCGATGCGCTCAGGTGCGCCAGGGCGGCGCGTGTTTGCTGGATGAGTTCTTCCACGATCGCCGACAGCGGCTGTATGCGCGTGGCAAAGCCGATGGCCGGCCCGAGGGAGAGCATGCCGCTGTGCCAGTCGCCGCCGCCGTAGCAGCGTTCGCGCGCCACGCGGCTGTCGAGCAGGTCGCCGAATGCGGCGTGGTCGGCCGCGCCGGCGCGCTCGATCGCGTCGACCTGGAGGGCCGTGTCGTTGCGCAGCACACGCCAGGTGTTGCCCAGCGTGTGCAGCAGGCGCATGGTGCTGTGTTCGTCGCAGCCCAGCAGGTGCTGCTTGTAGGCGGCGTGGGCGGACACCTCCTCGCTCACGAGGAAGCGGCTGCCCATCAACACCCCGTCGGCCCCCAGCGCCAGGGCAGCGGCCAGCTGGGCGCCATGGCCGATGCCGCCGCCCAGGACCAGCGGCACATGGAACTGCTGGCGTGCCGTGGCCAGCGCGCCCATCAGCATGGTGGGCAGCTCGTTGGCACCGGGATGCCCGCCTTCCTCCATGCCCACCAGCGCCACCGCGTCGGCCCCGGCGGCCTGCGCGGCGAGGGCATGCCGCACGCTCGATGCCTTGTGAATCACCACGCCGCCGCCCGCGTGGATGGCCGGGATCAGCGCATCCGGCGCATGGCCGGCGGTCTCGAAGTGGCGCACGCCGTGGGCCAGCGCGATCTCCAGCGCGCGGTGCACGCCGGTGTTGGCTTGCGGGCGCGCCGACAGCGTGAGGTTGACGCCGTAGGGGCGACCCTCCGTCAGGTCGCTGCAGCGCCGCAGCTGGTCGCGCAGCGCATCCTCGCCGTCGAAGGAGCGTGGCGTGATGAAGCCCATGCACCCCGCGTTGGTCAGCGCGCCGACGTAGCGGGCGTCCGAGAGCCACATCAACCCGCCGCCGAGGATCGGGTAGGCGAGCCCGAAGAGCCGCGTCAGGCGGGTGGACAGCGGCGGCTGGCTCACAGCTGCTGCCGTGCGTTGTCCAGGGCCGGCGCATCGGCCAGCGCCGCCGGATCGACGCCTGCCAGCGGCACCGGAAAGCGCACCAGCGACAGCGCTTGCGTGCCGTTGAACAGGCCGCGCCCCGCGAACTGCGGCAAGGCGGCCAGCGCGCCGGGGGCCACCACCGGTGCCACGGGCAGGTCGCTGCGCGCCAGTGTCTCGAAGGCCTCCGCCGAATCGCGCTGCGCGAGCTGCTGCGCGATGCGCTCGTTGATGGCCTGCGCCTGCTTCTTGCGCGCACCCAGCGTCCGGCAGCCCTCGTTCGCGAAGTCGCCCATGTCCAGCACGCCGCAAAGGCGTGTCCAGAAGTGGTCTTCCAGCGCCGCGACGCTCAGGAACTGTCCGTCACGGCAACGGAAGCTGCCGTACGCGGGCTTGACCTGCGTGGCGGCGCGCTGGCTTTCGAGGCTGGTCGCGCCGTCCGCGCGGTAGGCGCCCAGGCGCGGGTTCATCCAGTGCAGCACGCAGTCGGCGAGCGCCACGTCCAGGTGCTGGCCCCGGCCCGTGCGGTCGCGCTGCAGCAGCGCCGCCAGCGTGGACGAGAGCGCATACATCGAGCCGCACAGGTCCGCCACCGGCAGGCCGAAGTTCTGCGTCGGCGGCCCGCCGGGCTCGCCCGAGACCGCCAGCGCCCCCGCCGCGGCCAGGTAGTTGATGTCGTGGCCGGGCAGATGAGCCCAGGGGCCATCCTGCCCATAGCCGCTGAGCGACACGTAGACCAGGCGCGGGAAGCTCTCGCGCAAGCTGGCGTAGTCCAGGCCCAGGCGCGCCATCACGCCGGGGCGGTAGGACTCCACCAGCACATCGGCCTGAGCCACCAGCTCGCGCACGCGGGCGCGCTGGGCCTCGTCCTTCAGGTCCACCAGCAGGCTGAGCTTGCCGCGGTTGACGGCTTCGAAGCCGCCCGGTCCCATGCGCCGCGCGTTGTCGCCGCCGGGCGGCCGCTCGATCTTGATGACGCGCGTACCCATCTGCGCCAGGTTCTGCGTGAAGAACGGTCCGGGCAGCAGTTCGCTGAAGTCGAGGACGGTGATGCCCGCGAGCGGGCCGGGGGCACTCATGCCACGCTCCTTTCGACGACCACCGCATCCAGCGGCAGCGCGCCCTCGCCCTCGGCGCCGACCCAGATCGGGTTGAGGTCCATCTCTTCGATGCGTTCGGCGTTGGCCATCACGAACTCGGACACGCCCATCAGCAAGCGTTCCAGTGCGGCAACATCGGCCACCGGCCGCCCGCGCGCGCCGGCGAGCACGGGGAAGCAGCGCATTTCGCGCACCATGGACGCGGCGTCGGCGGCGCTCAGCGGCAGCAGGCGGCGGGTGACATCGCGCAGGATTTCCACATAGACCCCGCCCAGGCCGAAGGTCATCACATGCCCGAACACCGGGTCGCGCGTCACGCCCGCCATCAGCTCGACGCCGCCGCTTGGCGCCATTTTCTCGATCAGCAGCCCGTCGATGGCGGCATCGGGCTTGTGATGCCTGGCCGAGGCCATGATGTCGTCCCATGCCAGTTCCACCTGCAGGCCATGCGAAATGCCGACCTTGACGCCGCCGATGTCCGACTTGTGCAGGATGTCGGGGCTGGCGATCTTCGCGACCACGGGGTAGCCCATGCCATCGGCCAGCAGGCGCGCCTCGGCCCGGGTGCGGGCCACGGCAACCGGCAGCAGCGGGATGCCGGCCTGCCCGAGCAGCGTCTTGGCTTCCAGTTCCGACAGGTTGCGAACGGCGAGCGCTGATGTCAGGGGCATGGAAGCGGGGCGACGGCGATCGGATGGACCTGCCATGCTGCGGTGCCGCTGGCCCCATTGCGTCCAACGCTTGATGGCGCTGATCGCCTTGCCGACCGAGCGCGGCGGCGCGAAGCCTGCCGCCACCAGCATGCGGTAGCCCTCGCCCAGCCGGTCGCTCATCCAGATCGGGACGATGGGACTTTGCACACGTGCCTGCGCGGCGATGATGGTCTGCGCCATGCGGATGGTGGTTTCGCCGTAGTCCAGCGCAATGGGCGCAATCACGCAGCCCAGGTTGGGATCCGCGGCGACTGCGCCCAGCGTGCTTTCGATCAGGTCGGCGTCGCTGAGCACGGCCGCTGTCGTGTCGACGGGGTTGTTGACCGCCGCATAGTCGGGCAGCTTGCTGCGAAGCAGCTCCGTGGTGTGCGGTGCGAACTCCGCCAGGGTCAGCCCCGCCAGTCCCACCGCGTCGGCGGTCAGGGCGGTGGTGCCGCCGGACGAGCAATAGACGCCGATCGCCTCGCGCTCGCTCGGCATGGCGCGCGCGAAAAGCCAGGCGGTGTCCACCAGTTCGTCGATGTCGTCCACCTCGATCACGCCGTACTGGCGGAACACCGCGCTGTTGACTTCGGCCGAGCCCGTCAGCGAAGCAGTGTGCGACTGCGCGGCGCGCTGGCCATACGCGGACTTGCCGACCTTCAGCGCGATGACCGGCTTGCCGTTGTCGGCGGCGCACTGGAGCGCGGCCAGGAAACGCGGGCCGTCCTTGATGCCTTCCAGCAAGGTCACGATCACCTTGATGTCCGGCGCGGTTGCCATGTATTGGATGAAGTCCGCCACCTGCAGGTCCACCTCGTTGCCGGTGGACGCCCACAGCCCGATGCCGATGCCGCGCTCCATGGCCTGCATCACGTTGCGGCCCAGTCCGCCGCCCTGCGTGGCCAGGCCGATCGGGCCCTTGACCAGGTCATGCGGAAAAGAGGGCGAGAAGGTCATGCCCAGGCGCTGGTTGACGTTGGTGAGGCCGGGGCAGTTGGGGCCGTAGATGCGCATGCCGGCCTGATCGGCGATTTCCTTGAGGCGGGCCTGCGCCCGCTCTCCCTCGGCGCCGGCTTCGCCGAAGCCGGAGGTGAGGATGATGGCGAACGGCACGCGCCTGGCCGCGCATTCCTCCATCACGGCAAGCACGCCCGATGCGGGCACCGCGATGACGGCGACGTCGGGCGTCTGCGGCAGCGACGCGACGCTGGGCCAGCAGCGCCGGCCGCGCAATTCGGCCTTGGTCGGATTGACCAGGTAGAGCTCGCCGTCGATCTGCGAATGGTCCAGCAGGTTGCTGAGGGTACGCCCGCCGATGCTCTGTGGCCGATCGGACGCCCCGACCAGGGCGATGGAGCGTGGATGGATGAGGCGCGACAGGTCGGTGCTGAAGGTCGGATGGGTCATGCTGTGCAACTCCGGCGACGTTCAGGCAATGGCGGAGATGCCCAGGATCTCGCGCCCGACGATCAAGGTCTGCACTTCGGTCGTGCCTTCCGGGATGGTGCCGCCGCGGGTGTCGCGGAAAATCCGCTCGATCGGGTAGTCCGTGGCGTAGCCCAGGCCACCGTGCACCTGCAAGGCCATGCTGGCCACTTCGTGAGCGGCCTCGGTGGCGTAGAGCTTGGCGATCGACGCGGCGGTTCGTGCGCCGCTGCCGGAGTCCAGCGCGGCGGCCGCGCGCAGGCCCAGCGCCCGCGCGGCTTCGACGCGGATCGTCATGTCGACGATCAGTTTCTGCACCAGCTGGAAGCTGCCGATGGGCTTGCCGAACTGCGTGCGCGTGCGCGCGTAGTCGATGGAAAGATCGAGCGCCGACTGCGCGGCGCCCACGGCACCCATGGCGATGTTCACGCGCGCGCTGTCCAGCCCGATCAGCATCTTCTTGAGTGCGCCGCCTTCCTCGCCCAGCAGGTTCTCCCTGGGCACCTTGACGTTGTCGAAGCCCAGTTCCGCCGTGCCCGTGCTGCGCAGGACCATGGTGTCCACGCGGCGCATTTCGTAGGGCGACACGTCGCGCTCCACGAGGAACGTGGAGAGCTGGCCCTGGCAGTCCGGGCTGAAGGTGCGCGCCACGACGATGCCGAAATCGCCGAAGGCGCCGTTCGTGATCCACAGCTTGCGGCCGTTGAGCACGTAGTGGTCGCCCTGCAGGTCCGCGCGGGTCTGCACCTGCGCGATGTTGGAGCCCGTGCCGGGCTCGCTGATGGCGCTGAAGCAGCGGCGCTCGTTGGCCAGCAGGGGCTGCAGGAAGCGCTCCTTCTGCGCGGGCGTGGCTTCGGCCGCGAGCTTGTTGATCGCCGCGTTGGTGATGTTGAGCATCGTGCGCAGGGACAGCCATGCGTAGCCTGCCTCCTCCATCAGCATGGCCCAGGTGAGCTGGTCCAGGCCCATGCCGCCTTCCTCTTCCGCCAGCCGGCCGCCCAGGTAGCCGAACTCCGCCAGGGGCTTGAGCAGCTCGAAGGGGAAGGTGCGCTCCTGGTCGTGGCGGGCAACGACGGGTGCGACTTCGCTCTTCATGAAGCGGCGGATGCTGTCGCGCAGCATGGTTTGTTCTGCAGTCTGGGTGTACACGGGGTCTCCTGGTTTTTGAAGGTGAAGTTGAGCGGCGCTCAAGGCTCGTCGGGAGGCGGGGCCTTGGTGCCGCGGCGGGAAGATTTGGAAGAAGAAGAGGAGGAGGCAGGCGACGACACCGGCTGCTGCTCCCGGAAGACGACGGCCTTGACCTCCTGCAGCGCCTCGATGCAGCGCTCGCGCTGGTCGCGCATGCGGTGGGTCAGGCCGGCCACCGACAGGGCCAGGGTCTCGCCGCCGATCTGGCCGGCCACCGCCACGGCGGTCAGGCCTTCGCTGCCTTCGTTCTCGACCCAGATCCAGCCCTGTTCGCGCGCGCGCGCCACCTGCGCCTCCAGCTCGGACAGGTCGGTGATCGTTCCGGAGGCCAGCGAGCGCAGCGGCTTCAGCCGCAACTGGCGCGCCGCTTCTTCGGGCGTGCCGATCGCGAGGATCGCCTTGCCCAGCGCGGAGACGTGCAGCGCCAGCTTGTCGCCCACGTGCTGCATGTAGCGCAGCGCATGGCGGCCCTCGCTCAGCGCGATGACTTTCACGACGCCGCTCTCCAGCCTGCCGCACAGCCCGGTCTCGCCGGTGCGGTCGCGCAGCAGTTCGCACGCCTCGGCACCCACGGCGTAGAGCGGGTCGCTTGCCGAGATTTCCTTGGCCACCGTCAACAGGCGCGCGGTTGGATAGAAGCGCCGGCTGCGCGCGGTGCGCAGCAGATAGCCCAACTCGTGCAGCGTGTGCAGCAGGTCGGAGCAACTGCTCTCGGGCAGGTCCATGAGCCGGGCCAGGTCCGAGTTAGACAGCTCGCGCTTTTCTCGCGCAAAGACTTCGAGCAGGGTCATCGTGCGGGTGGCCGCAGGAACGATGGTGGGCATGAATCCTCCGATAGGTCGTAGAAGTTGTCGATCATAGCGACGACATTCCCGACTTTCACGGAGTTTCCATCCTGGGCGGCGATCAAAAAAGTCAGAAAACACGGTTGTCAAACAACGAAGGGTTGAAGTAGTCTACGTCCATTCGTAGAAAAAACACAAACGAATCGAATTCCAAAACCAGGAGACAACCTTGAAAACCTTCCTCAAAGCCATTGCCGCTCTCGGCTGCGCACTTCTTCTTTCCGCCCCCGGGCACGCCGCCAGCGAGGCCGACGGCTGGCCGTCCAGGCCGCTGACCTTCGTCGTGCCGTTCCCGCCCGGAGGCATCACCGACAACACCTCGCGCCTGCTGGCGCAGAAGCTCGGCGAGAAGCTCGGGCAGCCCGTGGTCGTGGAAAACCGGCCCGGCGCGGGCGGCTCGATCGGGGTGGACTCCGCGGCGCGGCAGCCGGCAGACGGCTACACCCTGATCTACGGCACCCAGGGCACGCACGCCGCCAACCTGGCGCTCTACAAGAACGTGCGCTACGACCCGGTCAAGGACTTCACCGCCGTGCACGGCATGTCGGAGTCGCCGCTGATCCTGGTCATCAATCCGAACAAGCCGTTCAAGACGGTGCCCGAGCTGGTGGAGTACGCCAAGAAGAACCCCGGCAAGCTCAACTTCGGCTCGGCGGGCGCGGGCACGGCCACGCACCTGACGGCGGAGCTCTTCCAGACGACCGCGGGCATCCGGATGACGCACGTGCCCTACAAGGGCAGCAGCCCCGCGTTGACCGACCTGATCGCCGGCAACCTCGACCTCGCCTTCGACTACGCAGCCGTGGTGCTGCCCTTCGTGCAGTCGGGCAAGCTGAAGGCGCTGGCGGTCACCGGCAAGTCGCGGCTGTCCAGCGCGCCCGACCTGCCGACCGTGGGCGAACTGGGCTATCCCGGCGCTGCGTCGAGCGCGTGGGGCGCGATGTTCGTCTCGTCGAAGACGCCGGCGCCCATCGTCAAGCGCCTTGCCGACGCCATGGCCGAAGCCATCGTGAATCCAGAGCTGCTGGCCGCCACCGAGAAGTTCGGCAGCGTGCCGATGCGCGGCATGCGCGGCGAGAAGCTGGACGCTTTCGTCAAGTCGGAAATGACGCGCTGGCGCGACGTGGTGCAGAGCTCCGGCGCCAAGCTGGAGTAGCCACGCGCTGCCCGCCCCCCGCCTTTTTGCAAAACCAGGAAACCAGTTCCATGACCAATGAATTGCGTGGCCTTCAGCCACAGCATCCAACGCTCTACCAGCTCGCGCCCGACGGTGCGTCGCTGGAGTTCCTCTTCGCGCAATGCCCGGCCTGCGGGAAGCTCGTCTTCCCCGCCAACGTGCCCGGCTGCAGCCATTGCGGCGACCCGCTGAGCAACGCCGGGAAGGTCGCGCGACCAGGCGGCGGCAAGCTGCTGGAGTTCGTGACGCTGCACGTGCCGCTGCTGCCCGGCATGGAGGTGCCGCGCATTGCGGCGGACATCCTCATCGAGGACGGAATCATCGAAGAGGGCGTGATGGCCGGATCGGACGAGTCGTGCCTGCAGGTCGGCATGGCGCTTCGCGCCGTCGCCGTTGCGTTGCCCGGCGGAGAGACTTTTGCATGCCGCTTCGTGCCGGCCGAAGGAGCGGCGCGATGAGCAACTGGATCGACGACAACGACGGCGTGTACGTGGCCGGCATCGGCATGCATGCGTACCAGTTCCCGAGCGACACGCCCTACACGCACCTGGGGCTCGCCGCAGTGCGGGGCGCGCTGGCAGACGCGGGCCTGGCGTGGCCGCAGGTCCAGAGCGCCTATGTCGGAACCACGTCCATCGGCATGGCCGCGGGGCGCGTGATGTTCCGGCACCTCGGCGCCACGGGGCTGGCGGTCACGCAGGTCGAGAACGCGTCCGCATCGGGGTCGTTCGCGTTCCGCCAGGCATGCATGGAGGTGGCGCGCGGCGTGAGCGACGTGGTGCTGGCCGTCGGCGTGGACAAGCACGGGGACGGCCGGCGCGCAGCCGACAAGGAAGGGTTGGCAAGGCTGAGCGACACCGCCACGGTGCCCGCCGTGAAGTTCGCCATGATGGCGCGCACCTACCTGAGGGAGCGTGGCGCCGACGCGCAGGCGATGGCCAAGGTCGCCGTCAAGAACCATGGCAATGCCTCGCGCAATCCGTATGCGCAGTTCCGCAAGCCGCGCACCCTCGAGCAGGTGCTCGGCTCGCCGCGCGTGGCGGGGGATCTGACGGTCCAGCAATGCTGCCCGCGCGGCGAAGGCGCGGCCGCCGCGATCCTGGTGTCGGGCCGCGCGCTGCGCCGCCTGGGCCTGGATGCCGCTCGCTGTGTGCGCGTGCGCGCCTCGGCAGCGTGCAGCGAGACGCCGGAAACCAGCTACGGCGCCGCCGCCGTCGACCTGGTGCGCGCCAGCGCAGGCGCCGCGCTTGCGCAGGCGGCCATTCCCGCGTCACGCCTGGATCTGCTGGAACTGCATGACGCCTTCTCGGTGGAAGAGTTGCTCTACAGCGAGGCCGTGGGTGTCTGCGAGCCGGGCGAGGGCGCGGCCTTCCTGCAGCGCGGCGACTCGCAGATCGGCGGGCGCTGCGCGATCAATGCGTCGGGCGGCCTGATCGGCATGGGGCATCCGCTGGGGCCCACCGGCATCGGCCAGATTGCGGAAATCACCCGGCAGCTTCGCGGTGAAGCCAGCGGACGGCAGCACGAGGGCGCCAACTGGGGCATGGCCCACATGATCGGCCTGGGATCCGTCGCGATCGCGCACGTGCTCTCGCGCGGCACCGCCTGAACGAAATGGAGACACCCATGACCGACAACACGCATCCTGACCGCGTCGAGCTCCCGACGCTGGACTACGCCGTCCACGGCCACGTGGCCGTCGTGACGCTCAACCGGCCCGATCGCATGAACACGCTCGGCGGAACGATGAAACCGGACCTCGCGCGCGCGTTCTTCGAACTGGCGCGCGCGGATGCGCGCGTGCGCGCGGTGGTGCTCACCGGCGCCGGCGAGCGCGCGTTCTGCGCGGGTGCCGACATCAAGGAGCGCGCGGACCATCAGATCTGCGCGACCGACTTCTTCGTCGCGCAGAAGGCCACGCACGACCTGTTCCGCGGCATCGAGGAGTTCGAGAAGCCCACCATCGCGGCGATCAACGGGGTGGCACTCGGCGGCGGGCTGGAGCTTGCGCTGTGCTGCGACATCCGGATCGCGGCGGACCATGCCCGCCTGGGGCTTCCCGAAGTCCGCCTGGGCGTCATTCCCGCGGCCGGTGGCACGCAGCGGCTGCCGCGTCTGATCGGCGAGGCGCGCGCCAAGGCGCTGATGCTGACGGCCGAACAGATCGATGCGGCTCGCGCGCTGGACTACGGGCTGGTCACCCAGGTGATGCCGGGCGCCGAACTGATGTCCGGCGCCCTCGCGCTGGCGCGGCAGATCGGCGAGATGCCGCCGCTGGCCGTGCGCTTCGTCAAGCGAGCGGTCAACCGCGGCATGCAGACCGACCTGGACAGCGGCCTCGAGTACGAGCGCTATGCCGCGGCCCTCCTGGTGGACAGCGAAGACCGCAAGGAGGGCATGCGGGCCTTCGTCGAGAAGCGAAAGCCAGTGTTCCAGGGCCGCTGAGCGCCGCCCGCATCTTCATTCATCCAACAGCAAGGAAAGTACACATGAAACTCGGTTTGGAATCCCAGGTGGCCCTGGTGACCGGAGGCGGGCAGGGCGTCGGACGCCAGATCTGCATCGAGCTCGCCCGCGAAGGCGCGCGCGTGGTCGTCAACGACCTGTTTGCCGAGCGCGCACAGGCCGTTGCGCGCGAGATCGAGAGCGAGGGAGGCCAAGCGCTGGCCGCGCCCGCGGACATCACGCAGGCCGATCAGGTGCAAGGCATGGTGGACGCCGCGCTCCGGCATTTCGATGCGCCCGTGCAGATCCTGGTGAACAACGCAGGCATCATTCCCGAGCGGCGCGAAAAGGGAGGGCGCACACCGGCCTTCGTCGACATGCCCGTGGCCGATTGGGCCAAGATCGTCAATCTCAACGTCTACGGCACCTTCCACTGCTGCCATGCGGTGCTGCCCGGCATGGTGGCGGCCAGGCGCGGACGCATCGTCAACATCATCTCGGAGGCGGGCCGGATCGGGGAAGCCAACATGGCCGTCTACTCCGGCGCCAAGGCCGCGATTGCCGGCTTCGCCAAGGCACTGGCGCGCGAACACGGTCGCCATGCGATCACCGTCAATTCCATCGCGCTGGGTGCGGTGTCGCATGAAGGCATCAAGGACGGCCCGCTGCACATCGACGCGACGCCGCAGAACAACGAACTGCTCGCCAAGATGGTGAACATCTATCCGATCTCCAAGGGCGTCGGGCGGCTGTCCAGGCCGCAGGACGTGTCTGGCCTGGTGGCGTTTCTCGCGTCCGACCGGGCGCTGTTCATCACGGGCCAGACCGTCGGAGCGTCGGGCGGCTTCGCGATGATCTGACGCACCAGCGCGGTCTCAGTGCGCCCGCACCGCGGCCGATGCCGCGGCACGCAGGCCGAGCAGGTAGCTGTCCACGCCGAAGCCGCAGATCTGTCCCTTCACGATCTCGGCGAACACCGAGTGATGGCGAAACGTCTCGCGCGCATGGATGTTCGACATGTGCAACTCGACGACCGGCACGGTGAGGATCGCCAGCGCATCGCGAATGCCGTAGCTGTAGTGCGTCCAGGCACCGGCGTTGATGAGCACCGCGTCCACGCCCTCGGTGAAGGCGCGATGGATGCGCTCGCACATCGCGCCTTCGCAATTGGTCTGGAAGCTCTCGACCTCGGTGCCGAGCTCCTTGCCGAGTGCCTGCAGTTGCGCGTCGATCTCGGCCAGCGTCACCGTGCCGTACTGCTTCGGGTCGCGCTTGCCGAACATGTCGTGGTTGATGCCGTGCAGCATGAGGATCTTCATGGGGTCGTCTCCAGGTCGTCGGTTCAGACCAGGGGAATGGTCATGCGGTCGATGAGGCTGCGCGTGTCGGGCCGCACGCCGCGCCACCACAGGAAGGCTTCCGCCGCCTGTTCCACCAGCATGCCGACGCCGTCGGCCAGCTCCGGCACGCCGGCGTTCTGCGCCAGGCGCAGGAAGGGCGTCAGGCCCTTGCCGTAGGCGAGCTCGTAGGCGAGCTTCGCGCCCTGCAGCGCCTGTGCGGGCAGGGGCGGCAGTTCGGCCCGGAGGCTGGCGGAGGTGCCGTTGATGACGATGTCGAAGCGCTCGCCCGCCAGATCGCCGTAGCCGCAGCCTTGCACGCGGCCATGCCCGGCAAACTGTTTCGCGAGATCGACGGCCTTGGCCTGCGCGCGGTTCGCCAGCACCACCACGCCCGGTTGTTGCGCCAGGAACGGCTGCAGTGCGCCACGCACCGCGCCGCCCGCGCCGAGCACCAGCATGCGCGCGCCCTCGAGCGGAAAGCCCAGGTTGCACTGGATGTCGTTGGTCAGGCCCACGCCGTCGAAGTTGTCGGCAAGGATGCGTTCGCCTTCGAACTTCAGCGCGTTGGTGGCGCCGGCGAGCTCGGCGCGTTCGAGCCGCTCGGTGGCCAGTGCGAAGGCCTGCAGCTTGAAGGGGGCCGTGACGTTCATTCCGCGCCCGCCTGCCTTGCGGAATGCGTGCACGTCGTCGGCGAAGCGCTCCAGCGAGCCTTCGATCGCGCTGTAGTCGATGTCCTGGCCGGTCGCCTGCGCGAAGCTGCCATGGATCATCGGCGACTTGGTGTGTCCTATCGGGTTGCCGATCACGGCGTACTTGTCGGTCATGGCTGTTTCCTTACTTGCTGTAGAGCACGCCGTCGGCCTGCATGTCGGCGATCTGCGCGGCATCGAAGCCGAGGCTCGCCGCGATCTCCGCGTTGTGCTCGCCCAGCTCGGGGGCCACCTGCGTGATCGAGGTGTCGCAACCCGACATGTGGAAGGGCAGGTTTGGCAGGCGGATTTTTCCGAGCACCGGATGCTCCTGCTCGACCACCATGCCGCGCGCATGGATCTGCGGATCGGCCAGCACTTCGTCGATGCGCTGGACCTTGGCGGCCGGCACGTCGATGCCGTCCAGCAGCTTCAGCACCTGCGCGACCGGCCGCGCCGCCACCCACGGCTTCACCACGTCAAGAATTTCCGTGCGATGGGCATTGCGCCCGGCCGACGCGTGCAGCCGCGTGTCGCTGCCGAAACCCGCGGGGCCGCCGTTCTGCTCGACCAGCGCGGCAAAGCGCTTCCAGGCGTCGTCCACCTGCGCGGCGATCACGAGATCGCCGTCCTGCGCGCGGAACACGCCGTAGAGCGTGGAATTGGGCATGTCGTGCCCGGTCTGCACCGGCACCTCCTGGCCATTGGAGAGCGTGTAGCACTGCACCGCGTACTCGTGCATCGACACCAGCGTGTCGTACAGCGCCATGTCGATGTGCTGCCCGCGGCCGGACTTCACGCGCCCCAGCAGCGCGGCGTTGATTGCGGCGACAGCGTGGATGCCGGTGTACATGTCGCCCAGCGAGATGCGCAGCAGCGGCGGCGCTTCGCCCGGATTGCCGACCATCTGCATGATGCCGCTCTTGGCCTCCGCGATGAGGCCGAAGCCCGCGCGGTGCGCGTCGGGGCCGGTGTGGCCGTAGGCCGAGATCGAGCAGTACACCAGGCCGGGGTTGGTCTCGGCGAGTTCGGCATAGCCCAGGCCCAGCTTGTCGAGCGCGCCGGGGCGGTAGTTCTCGACGAATACGTCGGCGCTGTCGACCAGCTTCTTCATCAGCGCCCGGCCGCGTGGGTCCTTCGTGTTCACGCTGAGGCCCTTCTTGCCCATGTTCTGCTGCAGGAAATAGCCGCTGTGTTCGCCGACGAACCACGCATGCTGGCGCCCCGCGTCGCCCGTGCCGGGACGCTCGACCTTGATGACTTCCGCACCGAGCGCGGCAAGGCAGCGCCCGACATAGGGACCGGCCAGGAAGTGGCTGTAGTCGATGACGCGCAGGCCGGCCAGCGGCAGCGCCTGTTTCGGTGACGCGCTCATGCCGGCTTCCTCGGCACCATCACGCGGTGCTCGCCCTTTTGCACGACCTCGTCGCGCTGGTTGATGAGTTCGGACGGCAGCACGAGGATGCCCCAGCCCGGCTTGCTCGCCGATTCGCGCTTGCTGCCGACGTGGAATTTCACGCGCACCGTGTCGCCGAGCTTGATGGGGGCCACGAAGCGCCATTCCCAGCCGAGCGACATGCCCGGCATGAAGCGCATGTCGCTCTTCGTCTTGAGCCCGTCGGCCACCGACAGGCCGAACAGCCCGTGCGCCACGCGGGTGCCGAAGGGCGTGGTGCGCGCATAGGCTTCGTCGGTGTGAACGGGGGTGTGGTCGCCGGTGAGGTCGGCATACGCCATCACGCGCGCCTCCGTCACTTCATAGGGCGGGCTGATGCATTCCTGGCCGACGACGGCGTCGTCCCAGTATTTGTCTTCGATGGTCAAGGCGCTCATGGTGTGTGTCTCTCTCTGTATGGGTGGCGGGTCGTCAGGCGCGGGGATCGATGGCGAGCACGCGCGCCACGGCGCCGGCGCTGGCCTGGATGAACTCGACGGCCAGGCCGTCCGGCAGGCGCAGCCAGTTGCGGCCCTGCGGCATTTCGGTCACGCCGAAGGCCTGCGCGGCGGCGAGTGCGGCTTCGAGGTCTTCGCACATCACCCCCAGATGGCCGAGGCGGCCTTCAGGCCCTGCGTAGTCCGGCTTGGCCATGAATTGCAGGCCGCCGAGGGTCCAGTACTGCACCGGCTCTTCGAGCGTGCCCTGTACTTCGCGCATCGTCATGCCGCAGACGTCGTGGAAGAACCTGATGTGCCAGTGGATGTCCTTCACCCAGATGGCGACGTGCTCCACATAGGCGCGCGGCGTGCTCATTTCGCCTCCAGCCGGCGTTCGATGCCCTTGATGGCCGCAACCAGCGTCTGGTTGACCGGCGTCGGCACGTCATGCTGCAGCCCGCCGCGCACCACCGCGCCGTTGATGAAGTCGATCTCGGTGATGGAGCCTTTCTCCAGGCTCTGCAGCATCGAGGTCTTGAATTCGTAGGGCAGGCCTTCGGCGGCCATGACCCATGCATCGCGCGGCGACTGGATCGACAGCTTCACGCCGCTGGCCCGCGCGACGGCCATGGCCTCGGCCACCGCGGCGACGGCCGTGGCCTCGATCTCGGGCACCGCGTAGAGGCTGCCGTACACCTGGCCCGTGATGCCGCTGAGCGCGCCGGTCGAGACATTGATGAGCAGCTTGTCCCACATCACGCCCAGGATGTTGTCGCTGACCTCGCAGGGGAGTGCGGCGCGCTCGAATTCGGCGGCGATGGCCCTGGCGCGTTCGCTCACGCTGCCGTCGAGTTCGCCGATCACCGTGCGCTTGCCGCGCGTGCCGGCAATGACGCTGCCCGGGCCGAGCAGAACGCCGCCGACGTAGGTCTTGCCGGCCAGCACGTGCGCGCGGCCGGCGACGTCGGCCAGGATCTCCTCGTGGCCCATGCCGTTCTGCAGCGACATCAGCGCGGTGCCGGGGCCGACGATCGACAGCGCGCCTTCGATGGCCGAGCGCGTGTGAAAGGACTTGACCAGCACGATCACCAGGTCAGCCGGCGGCAGGCCCTCGACGCTGTTCGCCGCGCGCACCGTGACCCGGCGTTCCGAGTCGCCTTCCTTCATGAGGAGACCGTCGCGGTTGATGGCGTCGACGTGCGCCTGGAAAGGATCGATGAGCGTGACGTCCGACCCGCCGGCGGCGAGCGTGCCGCCGATGGCGCAGCCGAGCGCGCCAGCGCCCATGAAATAGATCTTCATGCCTGTCTCCACTAGGAATATCTCGAAGGAATGCGCTGAAGATAGGTTGCGAGCAACATCTCGTCCATGACATGGGACGAATGGTCTACATTCCGTTTTGAAATGAACGCCGACGACGACAACCTCGATGCGGGCACGGGCCTGCTCAGCCTCAAGCTGCTGCGCCTGTTCGACTTGATCTACACCACGCAGAGCGTGACGCGCGCGGCCGACCAGCTCGGCCAGAGCCAGCCGACGGTGAGCAACTGGCTGGGCCGGCTGCGCCGGCACCTGGGCGACGAGCTGTTCGTGCGCACCGCGGCGGGCATGCAGCCCACGCCGCGTGCGGACGAGCTGATCGTTCCGGCGCGCGAGGCACTGGCGGCGCTGCGCCGCGTGGCCGCGCCGCAGGAAGTGTTCGATCCGTCGAGTGCGACGCGGCGCTTTCGCATCTGCATGACCGATGCCAGCCACATCACGCTGCTGCCGCAACTGCTGGCCCATGTGCGCGCCGTGGGCCCGGGCATTCGCCTGGAGGCCGCGCGCATCGACGAGCAGACCGGGCAGGCGCTGCAGTCCGGCCAGGCCGACCTTGCGATCGGACTGGTGCCATGGCTCGAATCAGGCTTCTACCAACAGGTGCTCTATCCGCAGGATTGGGTGTGCCTGGTGAATGCACGGCATCCGCGCGTCGGCGCCAAGGGCATGGGCCTGCGCGACTACAAGGCCGAGGCGCACATCGGCATCGTCGGCGGCACGGGCGTGCAGTTGCTGGAGGCGGCGCTGCTTCGGCACCGTGTGGCGCGCCGCATCCTGCTGGAGCTGCCAGGCTTCCTGGGCCTGGCCGCCATCGTCTCGACCACCGACCTCGTGGCCACCGTGCCCCGCCAGATCGGCGAGACGCTGGCCCGCTCCAACGGGCTCGCGGTGTTCGATTGCCCGGTGCCGGTGCCGCCCTTCACCGTCAAGCAGCACTGGCATGCGCGCTACAACCAGGACCCCGCGAACCGCTGGCTGCGCGGCCTGTGCGAGGGGCTCTTTGCCAGGAAATCGAAAGCGCGCGGCTAGCCTGATGCTCTGCGGCGATGGGTGGCCCCGTGCCAGGGCGTGCGAATCAAACGAACCTCGGCTCCTGCAGCACCAGGTCATGGCGAACGGCCTGGGCCAGGGCGAGAAGCGACGGTCCCAGCTCGCGCGCGATCTCGGCGATCGACTCGCGTGTCGAGAGGCTCACATTCAATGCGTAGACCGCGCCTTCGACTTCCAGCGGCGTGGCCAGGGCAACCACTTCAGGCTGCCAGGCCGCGGCGCAAAAACCTCTTTCCTGCACATCGGCGCATGCCTGCCTGATCTCGGCCTGAATGCCCTTCCAGTGCAGGCGGCGTCGTGAAAGAAGCTGCATCAGCTGGGCCCGGGGACGCGGCGCGAGCGCGGCCAGGTACGCACGGCCGAGCGAAGTGAGTTCCATCGGCACGCGCTGGCCGGAGACCACGTGGCGCAGCGCCGCGCGCCTGGCGTACCGGATGGACTCCAGGTAGACCATCTCTTCCCGGTCGGGCGCGGCCAGCCCCACGTTGATGTGGCGCTTCCTGGCCAGCTCCAGCATGCGCGGAGCCGCTGCCTGCAAGACCCGCGACGCGGTTCGCATCGCATGGGAAAGGCTCAGGACCCCGGGCGCCAGCCGGTAGGCGCGCTCGGCCTTGTCGAGCTGCAGCATGCCGGTGCCGACGAGCGTCTGCGCGAGCCTGCTCACCGTGGCTTTGGAGAGGCCTGTGCGCTCGGCCAGTTCGCCATTGCCCAGCAGCTCCGAGCCGGGACGAAACGCGCGAAGGATCTCGATCCCCCGTTCCAGCGAGCGGTTCGCGGGCGATCGACCGGGCTTGTGGTCGAGGAAGAAGCGGGCTTGATCGGTCATGGCGTGGGCTGCGGGGTCTTGCGGAGAGCGAATCATCATAGGGAAATTCCAATCAATGGAATTGGCATCCCCGGATTCGATCACTTGCTCCTAAAGTCCGCGCAACCCATCCGCGGCGTAGCCAAGAACGTTCGCGAGCACAAAGGGATTCAACACTTGGTTCTGGAGACATCAGATCATGGCTGTTCATTGCATGCGCCGACTGCGCGCGCTTTTCTTCCTCTTCATGGGTCTTGCGGCCTTCGGCGCGGCATTCGCGTATCCAGACAAACCGATCCGGTTCGTCGTGCCCTTCGCTCCGGGCGGGGGCACCGACCTGATCGCCCGCACGCTGGGCGCGGAGATGTCCAAGGATCTCGGACAACCCGTCATCGTCGACAACAAGCCGGGCGCGGGAACGCTGATCGGCACGGACAACGTGGCCAAGAGCGCGCCTGACGGCTACAGCGTCGTGGTCGCCTCGTTCGCCCATGCCGTCAACCCTGCACTGCAGCCCAAGCTTCCCTACGGCAGCAACAAGGCTTTCGCGCCTGTCCTTCTTATCGGTCGCGGACCCAACGTGCTGGTGGTGCGCCCCGACAGCCCCTACAAGTCCGTGGCCGACCTGCTCGCCGCCGCGAAGGCCAACCCGGGCAAGCTGACCTATGCGTCGCAAGGCGCGGGCACCTCCGCCCACCTGGCCGGCGAGATGCTCGCCAACCTCGCGAAGGTCAAGCTCACGCACATTCCCTACCGGGGCGCAGGGCCCGCGCTGACCGATCTGCTGGGCGGCCAGGTCGACATGATGTTCGCCACCGCGGCGGCGGTGTCCAACTTCGTCGACGGCGGCAAGCTGCGCGCGCTGGGCGTGACCACGGCCGAGCCCTCGCCGGCATTCAAGGGCGTGCCGGCCATCGCCGCCAGCGTGCCGGGCTATCTGGTGGAGAGCTGGTACGGCCTGTACGTGCCGGCCGGCACGCCGCCCGCAGTCATCGAGCGCCTCAACGCCGCCGGCCGCAAGGCCGCCCGTGCACCCGACTTCGTGCGGAAGATCGAGCACGAAGGGCTGGCCATCAACGCCGGGCCGCCGGCGGAGCTCGACAGCTACGTCCGGGCCGAAGAAGAACGCTGGGCGCGCGTCATCAAGGAAAACGGCATCAAGGCCGATTGAACGGCGGCCATCGACCGCCCAGGAAAAAGCACATGACATACACCCTCATCGAGTTTCAGGTGACGGACGCCATCGCGACCGTGACATTCAACCGCCCCGACAAGCGCAACGCCATGAGCGACGACATGCGCACGGAATTCATCGACGTGCTGGAGCACGTGGCGGCGGACAAGGCCATCAGGGCCATGGTGCTGACCGGTGCGGGCAAGGGCTTCTGCGCCGGCGGGGACATCAGCGGAATGCAGAAGCGCATGAACGCACCGGCAGGCGAGGTCGGCTTCAACGGCTGGCATCGCCAGCAGCGCGTGCACCATGTGCAGGCCTTGCTGCACACCATGCCCAAGCCGGTGATCGCGGCGGTCAACGGGGCCGCCTCCGGGCTGGGGGCGGACACCGCGATGGCCTGCGACTTCATCATCGCCAGCGAGTGGGCCAGCTTTGCCTGGAGCTATGTGCTGCGCGGCATCATTCCCGATGGCGGCGGCATGTACTTCCTGCCGCGCCGCGTGGGCCTGCCGAAGGCCAAGGAGCTGATCTTCACCGGCCGCCAGGTCAAGGTGGAAGAAGCCCTTGCGCTGGGCATCGTCGACCGCAAGACGAGCGCCGCGACCTTGCTGGCCGACGCCCAGGCGTGGGCTGCCGAACTGTCGTCCGTGTCTTCCACTGCGCTCGCGCTGACCAAGACCATCCTCAACCAGAGTTTCGAGCTGACCTCGCACGACGTGTTCGCGCAGGGCAGCCAGGCGCAGGGCATCTGCTACACCAGCAGCGAGCACCGCGCGTCGGTCGAAGCGTTCCTGGCCAAGACGGCCGCGAAGGATTGACCCCATGAACGACGCCATCGCCAAGCTGCTGTCGCCACGCAGCGTCGCCGTCATCGGTGCCTCGGCAGACCCGAAGAAAACCACCGGCCGGCCCGTCGCCTACCTGCAGAAGCACGGCTTCTCCGGGCGCATCCTGCCGGTGAACCCGAAGGTCGAGCGCATCGGCGAGCTGCCGTGCTACCCCGACATCGCCTCGCTGCCCGAAGTGCCCGACGTCGCCGTCGTGCTGTTGGGCGCCGAGCGTGCGCACCTGGCCGTGAAGGAGCTGTCGCAGCGCGGTTGCGCCGCCGCCATCGTGCTGGCCAGCGGCTACACCGAAACCGGCGAGGAGGGTGCGCGGCGCCAGCAGCAGCTGGTGGAGGCAGCAGGGACGATGCGCATCCTGGGCCCCAACACCATCGGGCTCGTCAACCTCACGGACAACATCGTCCTGTCGCCGTCCGGTGCGCTGGAGATGGACGAGTTCCAGGCCGGCGGCATCGGCGTGGTCTCGCAGAGCGGGGGCATCCTGGGCTCGCTGCTGTCGCGCGCCGCGGCGCGCGGCATCGGCCTGTCGAAGCTGATCTCCACGAGCAACGAGGTCGACCTGGAACTGGCCGACTTCATCGACCATCTGGCCGACGACCCCGCCACCAAGGTGATTGCGCTGTACGTCGAAACCGTGCGCGACCCCGCGAAGTTCCGTGCGGCCTGCCTGAAGGCCGCACGCCTGGGCAAGCCGGTCGTTGCCTTCAAGATCGGCCGCTCGGAGGCGGGCGCGAAGGCCGCCGTGTCGCACACCGGTGCCATGGCGGGTGCCGACAGCGTGTACGACGCGCTGTTCAGGCAGGTCGGCGTGATCCGGGCGCAGAGTTTCTCGGATCTGCTGGACATTCCCGTGGCGCTGTCCACGGGCCGCAGGCTGCGCGGCGGGCGCGTCGCCATCCTCACCTCCACGGGCGGCGCCGGCACGCTGGTGTCGGACGACCTGGGCGTGGCGGGCTTCGATACGCCCGCGCCCGACGAGGCCACCGCCAATGCACTGCGCGCGCTGCAGAGCGGCAGCGAGGCCGTGCTCGACCGCAACCCCATCGACGTGACGCTCGCGGGCCTGCGCCCCGACCTGCTGCGCGGCGCCATCAACGCGCTGCTGGCGAGCCCGAGCTACGACGCGCTGGTGATCATCGTCGGCTCCTCCAGCCTGGCCATGCCCGAGCTGCTGGCCGGCGCCATCCAGGAATGCCTGCCGAACTCCGACAAGCCGGTGATGGCCTACGTGAGCCCGCATGCGCCCGAAGTGGGCGCACTGCTCACGCGGCGCGGCGTGCCGGCCTTCACCGCCGCCGAGAGCTGCACCGCCGCGCTGGCCGGCATGCTGCGCGTGCAGCGCTTCATGGCGCCTGCACAAGACGACGCGGCGCTGCCGCCGGTCGAGGCCTGCGACTTTCCCTCCGGCTCGCTCGACGAGGCAAAGGCCAAGCAGCTGTTCGCGCGCTTCGGCGTGCCCTGCGCCTCGGAACGCGTGGTCGCTTCGCCGGCCGAGGCCGAAGCCGCCGCGCGCGAGCTGGGTGGGCGCGTCGTGCTCAAGATCCTGTCGTCCGAGATCACGCACAAGAGCGACGTGGGCGGCGTTGCGGTCGGCTTGGACGGCGACACCATCGGCGAGCGCATCGGCCGCATGGCGGCCGAGGTGAAGGCCCGCACCGGCGTGCATCCGCAGCACTTTCTCGTGCAGGAGATGGTTGCGGGCGGCACGGAGCTGATCCTGGGCATGCACCGCGATGCGCTGGGCACGGCCATCCTGCTGGGCATGGGCGGCGTGACGGCGGAGCTCTTCAAGGACACCTCCATGCGGCTGCTCGCGCAGGACGCACAGGGCCTGAAGCCGCTCGGCCGGACCGAGGCGCTGTCCATGGCGCGCGATCTCAAGACCTGGCCGCTGCTGGACGGGTTCCGTGGGCGGCCCAAGGCCGACGTCGAGGCCTTGGTCGACGCGATCGTCGCTTTCTCGAGGATGGCGGCGCAGCTTGGCGAGCGCCTGGTCGAGGCCGAGATCAATCCCGTCTTCGTGCTGCCGCAGGGGCAGGGCGTGCGCGCCGCCGACGGCGTCGTCGTGCTGGCCTGAGCGACAGGTCTGGTTCTTCTTCTTTCTCTCCTGTTCCCGAACCGATCGGACATCCCGTGTACGCCACCGAAGTATTCGCCCGCTACGCCACCGAATTCCGCCAGGCCCGGCTGGACGACGAGGTGCTGCACCATGCCAAGCGCGCCGTGATCGACTGGCATGCCGCGCTGTTTCCCGGCCTGGACGTTGCGCCCATGCCGCAGCTTCGCGCGCTGCTTGCCGACGACCTCGACCGTGGCCGTGCGCGCCTGCCCGATGGCCGCCTGGCGCCGGCGCGTGCGGCGGCCCTGCTCAACGGCACGGCGGCCCATGCGGCCGAGGTGGACGACAGCTTCCGCGATGCCATGTACCACCCCGGCGCGGCCACCGTGGCGGCCGCGCTGGCCATCGCACAGGACCGGGGCGCCAGCGGCCTGGATTTCCTGCGCGGCGTGGTGCTCGGCTATGAGGTCTCGACGCGCATCGGCGTGGCGATGGGGCGGGCGCACTATCGCCATTGGCACAACACGGGCACGGTAGGCACCTTCGGCGCGGCCTCCGCCGCTGCCGGCCTGCTGGGGTTGCACGGCGCGCCTTTCGCCCATGCGCTGGCCACGGCCGCCACCTTCGCGGCGGGGCTGCAGCAGGCCTTTCGAATGGATTCGATGTCCAAGCCGCTGCATGCAGGGCGTGCCGCCGAAGGCGGCGTGCTCGCGGCGCAACTGGCCGCGCAGGGTGTGACGGGCTCGCTGGACGTGCTCGAGGGCGAAGCGGGCTTCGGCCGTGCCATGAGCGACGCGCCGGACTGGTCGGCGGTGGGCGACACGCTGGGGCGCGACTTCCACATCGCCCGGCTGACCTTCAAGAACCACATCGGCTGCGGCCATACCTTCGCTGCCATCGACGGTGCCCTGGAACTGGCGCGCCGGCACGGCCTGCGGGCCGCGGACGTCCGCGGCGTGCACGTGGCCACCTATGGTCCCGCGCTGGACATCGCCTGCCATGAAGATCCGCGCACCGAGAACGAGGCGCGCTTCAGCCTGCGCTTCGTGGTGGCCACGGCGCTGGTGCATGGCAGCGTGCGGCTCTCGGCGTACACGCCCGAGCGGCTGGCGGATGCCGACACGCGCGCGATGATGGCGCGCATCACGGCCGTGGTCGATCCTGAGATCGACGCCGCCTTCCCGGGCCGACGCTCGGCCCGGGTGGAGATCGAGACGATCGACGGCCAGCGCCACGCCTGGCTGCAACCCGACCGCAAGGGCGACCCCGAGCTGCCGCTGTCGGACGCGGAACTGGAAGACAAGCTGCTGGAACTGGCGGCGCCGGTGATCGGCACCGAGCGCGCGCGCACGCTGCTGCGCAACATCTGGTCGCTGGATCGGGCGGGCGACCTGCAGGGGCTGGCCGGCTGACGTCGCGCGGGCCGCCGCGGCGCTCGGGCGTCATGGCCGTCCCTAGAAGTCCGCGACCTTGCCCCACGCCGACGACAGGAATCGGTCCGGGTGATAGGGCCGTGGGTCGACGAGGGGCGCGGCGCCGCTGACGATGTCGGCGATCAGATGGCCCGCCCCGGGCCCGATGCCGAAGCCATGGCCGCTGAAGCCGGCCGCCAGCACCAGTCCGCGCAGGCTCGACATCTCGCCGATTCCCGGGACACCGTCAGGCGTGCTGTCCACATAGCCCGCCCAGGCGGCCGTGACAGGACTGCCCTCCAGTGCCGGCACGAGTTCCACCGCGCGCCTGTACGTCAGCTCGACCGCCGCCGCGTCCGCCTTCGGATCCAGAATGCGCATCCGCTCCATCGGGGTCGGCTTGTCGAGCCGCCAGCGGGACCAGCCTTCATGGCCCGAGCGCACGCCCTCCAGTCCGCCGGGCGCGAGGTTGCGCCACCTTCGCTGGAACATGGGCAGGAACTGCGGTGCGAAACGCAGAAGCTGCGGTGTCGGGTCCACCCGTCCTCGGCCGCTGACGGCCAGCGTATAGCCCCCGTCGACGCGCCGTGTCATGGAAACGCCGCTTGTGTGGAGTGCGGCCGGTATGTCTTTTTCGCCCGTGGCCACCGACAGCGCCGTCTGCCGGATCGCAGCCTGGGGAAACCGGATGCCGTACTGGCGGCAGAACGAGGATGCCCAGGCACCTCCGGCGAGTACCGCGACCTGTGTGCGGATCGATCCGTGCTCCGTGACCACTGCCGAGACCCGCCCGCCCTCTGTCTCCACGCCCCGCGCCGCGCAGCCCTGGTGCACCGTTGCGCCGAGTTTCAGGAGCGCCCGGGCCACCGCCGGGGCCGCGCGCGAAGGGTCCGCGGTGCCGTCGGTGGGAGCAAAGACGCCGCCCTTCCAAGGCTTGCCGGTGGCGCGGCCGCGCTGCGCCGCTTCTTGCGCACTCAGCATCTGGGTCTTCACGTCGACCGTGCGCGCGAACTCGCCCCAGCGGGCCCAGCCAGCCAGCTCCTGCTCGCTGTTGCTCAGATAGAGCAGACCGCATCGCTGAAAGCCGGTGACCTCACCGGTCTGCGCCGTGAATTGCTCCCACAGGTCCAGGCTCTTGGTGGCCATCGGCAACTCGCGGGCGTCCCGGTTCTGCTGGCGGCACCAGCCCCAGTTGCGGCTCGACTGTTCGGCGCCGACGCGGCCCTTTTCCACCAGCGCGACCTTCATGCCGCGCCTGGCCATGTAGTAGGCGGCGAAAACGCCGATGATGCCGCCGCCGATCACGACGACATCCGCGTGCGTCGGCAGGTCCGGGCTGGAGGCTACGGAAGATAGTGGTGCGGGCATTCTCGGAATATTCGTGAGCGGTCAGTGAAAGACTGCAGGCATGCTTGCCGTTCGTCGCCGGATGCTGAAGACGGGATCAATAGCCGACGACAGCCTTGGTCTCGAGGTATTCCTCGAATCCGTGGACGCCGTATTCGCGGCCGTTGCCGGACCTTTTGTAGCCGCCGAAAGGCGCGTGGCCGTTCCAGGCCGGATAGTTGATATGCACCTGGCCCGCGCGCAGCCGGGCCGCCACGCGGCGCGCGCGGTCGCGGTCGCCGGACTGCACGCTCGCACCGAGCCCGTAGACGGTGTCGTTGGCAATGGCGATGGCCTGCGCCTCGTCGCGGTAGGGCATGACCACCAGCACTGGGCCGAAGATTTCTTCGCTCGCCACGCGCATGGCGGGCGTGACATCGGAGAACACCGTCGGGCGCGCGAAATAGCCCCGGCCCAGCCCATCGGGCCTGCCCGGACCGCCGCAGACCAGCCTGGCGCCGTCCTCGATGCCGCTGGTGATCATTGCCTGGACCCTGGCGTATTGCGCCGCATTGGCAATCGGCCCCATCGAGGTCTTTTCGTTGCGCGGATCGCCGAGCGTGATGGCGGACACCGCCGCATGTGCCAGGGCTTCCACTTCGGCGAGCCTCGATTCGGGCACCAGCATGCGTGTGGGCGCGCTGCACGACTGGCCTGCGTTGCGCATGCCCGCCAGTACGCCCTTCGCGACGCCCTGCTCGAAATCGGCGTCGTCGAGAAAGAGGTTCGGCGATTTGCCGCCCAGTTCCTGCACCACGCGCTTGACCGTCACCGCGGCCGCCTGCGCCACGAGGACGCCGGCGCGCGTCGAGCCGGTGATGGAGATCATGTCGACGTCGGGGTGCGCCGCCAAGGCCGCGCCGACCACTTCCCCCGTGCCGCCGACCAGGTTGAAGACCCCGGCCGGCGCGCCGGCGTCGTGCATCACCTGCGCAAAGAGCTGGGCGCTGTAGGGCGACAGCTCGCTGGGCTTCAGGACCACCGTGCACCCCGCGGCAATCGCGGGCGCGACCTTGGCGGTGATCTGGTACAGCGGCCAGTTCCAGGGCGTGATCAGCGCGCACACCCCGATCGGCTCCTTCGAGATGGCGAAGCCGTCCTCGATGGAAAGAAACTTGTAGCGCCGCAGCACTTCCATCTGGGTGCGCACATGCGCGATCGCGAACGGCACATGGGCGGACCGCGCGAATCCGATGGGCGCGCCCATCTCCGTCACGATGGCCTGCGCGAACAACTCCGCGCGCTCTTCCAGCAGCGCCAGGACGTGGCCCAGCAGCGCCAGCCGTTCGTCGACCGTGCTTCGCGAGAAGGTTTCGAAAGCGCGCCGGGCTGCAGCGACGGCAAGGTCCACATCCGCCGTCGAGCCGGCCGCGACATGCCCGACGATCTCTTCGGAAAAGGGATTGACGACCGCGATCCTCGCGGCGTGGCTGCGTTCTTCCCAGCGTCCGTCGACATAGAACCGGGCGTCGTCCCCGCTGCGGTCGTCGGATGCCGTCATCGAGCTTCACTCCACGGGTAGCTCGACAGCTGCCCCTGGCATACGTACTTGATGTGCATGTAGTCCTCCAGGCCATGCACCGAGCCCTCGCGGCCGTAGCCCGATTCCTTCACGCCGCCGAAGGGCGCCGCCTCGGCGGCCAGGGCGCCTTCGTTGATGCCGACGATGCCCGACTCCAGCGCATCGGCCACGCGCCAGATGCGCCGCACGTCGGTCGAATAGAAGTACGCCGCGAGGCCGAAGGGCGTGTCGTTGGCGGCGGCGATCACGTCGGCCTCGCTCTCGAAGCGCGTGACCGGCACCACGGGCCCGAAGGTTTCCTCGCAGCTGCACTCCATCGTCGCGTCGGCATTCACCAGCACCGTGGGCGCGTAGTAGTTGGGGCCGTCGCGTCGCGCATCGCGCAGCCGCTTGCCGCCGACGACGACGCGCGCGCCCCGCGAGACGGCATCGTGCACGTGGCGCTCGATCTTCTCGACGGCGCGCGCGTTGATCATCGGACCGATCTGCGAGGACTCGTCGCTGGCAGGCCCGACGCGCAGCGCGCCGACCCGTGCCGCCAGCTTGTCCACGAACGCATCGTGCACGGCAGCCTGCACGAACACGCGGTTCGGGCACACGCAGGTCTGGCCGCCATTGCGGAACTTCGCGGCCATCAGGCCTTCCACCGCGGCGTCGAGGTCGGCGTCTTCGAACACGATGAAGGGGGCGTTGCCGCCGAGCTCGAGGGACAGTTTCTTCAGCGTGTCGGCCGACCGGCGGGCGAGGTGCTTGCCCACGGGCGTCGAGCCGGTGAACGTGATCTTGCGCACGCGCGAGTCGTCGAGCCAGGCATCGACGACTTCCGGCGTGCGTTCGCGCGAGGCGGTCACGATGTTGAGCACGCCCGGCGGCACGCCCGCTTCCTGTGCCAGCTTCACGAGCGCGAGCGAGGTCAGGGGCGTGTCTTCGGCCGGCTTGCACACCACGGTGCACCCGGCGGCGAGTGCCGGCGCGATCTTGCGCGCGATCATGGCCGCCGGAAAGTTCCACGGCGTGATCGCGGCGACCACGCCCACGGGCTCCCTCAGCGCGAGCATGCGGCGGGCCGTCACCGGCGCCGGGATCACCTCGCCGTTGGCGCGCGTCGCTTCTTCGGCGAACCATTCGATGTAGCTGGCCGCATAGGCCACCTCGCCGCGGCCCTCGGCCAGCGGCTTGCCCTGTTCGCGCGAGATCAGCCGTCCCAGGTCTTCCTGGCGGGCCATCACGAGGTCGTTCCAGCGCTTGAGGATCTGTGCGCGCTGCTTCGCGGGCACGGCGCGCCATGCGGGGAAGGCCGCATGCGCGGCATCGACCGCCGCGCGTGCATCGGCGGGCGTGCCGTCGGGCACGCTTGCGAAGACGCCGTCGGTCGCGGGGTCGGTGACGTCGAGGCGGCGCGCGTCGCTGGCTTCACGCCACTCGGCGCCGATGAGATGCCGCCCGGGCATCAGGTCTGCAGGTTGGAGTTCGGTGGTCATGGTTGAAAAGTCTTTCCTGGTTTCAGGCCGCCGCGACGCGCTCGGCGATCGCAAGGCCCACTTCGGTCGTGCTCGCGGAACCGCCGAGATCGCGCGTGCGCGGGCCGTCGCGCAGCACCGCCTCGATGGCTTCCAGGATCGCGTCGTGCGCGGCCCGCCCCGCGCCTTGGCCCTGTGTGAGGAAGTCCAGCATCAGCGCGCCGGACCAGATCATCGCGATCGGGTTGGCGATGTTCTGGCCGTAGATGTCGGGCGCGGAGCCGTGCACCGGCTCGAACAGCGACGGGAACCTGCGCTCCGGATTCAGGTTGGCCGAAGGCGCAAGGCCGATGGTGCCGGTGGTCGCGGGCCCGAGGTCGGAGAGGATGTCGCCGAACAGGTTGCTCGCCACCACCACGTCGAAGCGCGTGGGCTGCAGCACGAAGCGCGCCGACAGGATGTCGATGTGCTGCTTGTCGATCGTCAGCTCGGGGTAGTCGAGGCCGACCGCATCGGCGCGCTTGTCCCACCACGGCATGCTGATGGCGATGCCGTTGCTCTTGGTGGCCACCGTCAGGTGCTTGCGCCGGCGCGCGCGCGCCGTCTCGCAGGCAAAGCGCAGCACGCGGTCGGTGCCGTGCCGGGAGAACACCGACTCCTGGATCACGATCTCGCGCTCGGTGCCTTCGTACATGACGCCGCCGAGCGAGGTGTACTCGCCCTCGGTGTTCTCGCGCACCACGAGGTAGTCGATGTCGCCGGGCTTGCGGCCGGCCAGGGGGCAGGGCACGCCCTCGAAGAGGCGCACCGGACGCAGGTTGATGTACTGGTCGAATTCGCGGCGGAACTTCAGCAGCGACCCCCAGAGCGACACATGGTCGGGCACCGTCGCGGGCCAGCCGACGGCGCCGAAGTACAGCGCGTCCACCCCCTTGAGTTGCTCCTTCCAGTCGTCCGGCATCATCTGGCCGTGCGCCGCGTAGTGGTCGGCGCTCGCCCAGTCGATGGTGCGGCAGTCGAGTTCGAAGCCGAAGCGCTCCGCGGCGGCCTGCACCACGCGCAGGCCCTCGGGCATCACTTCCTTGCCGATGCCGTCGCCGGCGATCACCGCGATGCGGAAGGTGGGCGTCATTTCGGTCCTGCTCATGATGCGATGGCATGGGGGCGGTCCATGCGGTCCATGTCGTCGAGCCAGCCCTGGCGCAACTCCGGCACCGAGCGCGCCAGCACCTCGTAGTAAGGGTGGTGCGGGCCGCGGTCGTAGTCGGCGCGCGCCACCTGCGCGAGCTTGCGGCCGTGCTGCATCACGACGATCTCGTCGCACACGGCGCGCACCGTGTGCAGGTCGTGGCTGATGAAGAGATAGGACACGCCGAGCTCGCGCCTGAGCTCCGCGATCAGGTCGAGCACCGCGGCGCCGACCACCGTGTCGAGCGCGGAGGTCACTTCGTCGCAGAGGATCAGGTCGGGCTCGGCCGCCAGTGCGCGCGCGAGGTTCACGCGCTGCTTCTGCCCGCCCGAGAGGCCGCCGGGCAGGCGCCCGGCGACGGTCTGCGGCAGCTTCACCAGGTCGAGCAGTTCACGGATGCGCCGGCGCAGCGGCTCCCCGCGCAGGCCCTTGTAGAACTCCAGCGGCCGCGCCAGGATGCGCTCGATGGTCTGCGACGGGTTCAGCGCCGTGTCGGCCATCTGGAACACGATCTGGATGCGGCGCAGCTCGTCGCGTTCGCGCTGCTGCAGCGTCGGCTTCAGTTCGCGGCCGTGGAAGAGCACGCTGCCGCTGCTGGGTTTCAGCAGGCCCGCCACCGCGCGTGCCAGCGTGGTCTTGCCCGAGCCCGATTCGCCGATCACGCCGATCGCCTGGCCGCGGTAGAGCTTCAGGTCGATGTCCTGCAGGATCGGCTTGGCCGGGCGGCCCTGCGCGTCGGCCGGGCCGTAGCCGGCCGAGAGCTGGCGCACCTCGAGCAGCAGTTCGCGGCCGTCGTCCGTGGCACCGGCCGCAGCGCGCGTCTGCGGGCGTGCCGCGGCCAGCAGGCTGCGCGTGTAGTCGTCGGCCGGCGCGGCGAGGATCTGCCCCGTCGCGTTCATCTCGCGCATGCGGCCGTTGCGCAGCACCAGGATGTGGTCGGCCATCTGCGCCACCACAGCCAGGTCGTGGCTCACGTAGACGGCGGTGGCGCGGCGCTCGCGCACCACGCGGCGGAAGGCGCGCAGCACCTCGATCTGCGTGGTCACGTCCAGCGCCGTGGTCGGCTCGTCGAGGATCACGAGATCGGGGTCGCCGATCAGCGCCATCGCAGCCATCAGCCGCTGCAGCTGGCCGCCCGAGACCTGGTGCGGATAGCGCGCGCCGATGCCTTCCGGGTCGGGCAACGCCAGCTCGCGGAACAGCGCCACGGCCTTGGCCTGCGCCTCGGCCCGCTTGCACAGGCCGTGGATCACGGTGGGCTCGATCACCTGGTCCATGATCGTGCGCGAGGGGTTGAACGATGCGGCCGCGCTCTGCGCAATGTAGGAGACGGTACGCCCGCGCAGCGCGCGCTGCGCGCGGGCATCGAGCGACAGCACTTCCGTGTCGCCGATGCGCACCCGGCCGGCCGAGATGCTGCAGCCCTGGCGTGCATGGCCCATCAGCGCCAGCGCGGTGGTGGTCTTGCCCGAACCCGACTCGCCGATCAGCGCCAGCACCTCGCCGGGCTGTACCGAGAAGCTCAGGTCGTCGACCAGTGTGCTCGTGCCCGCGCGGATGCTCAGGCCCTCGACGGTGAGTGGTGCTCCCATCAGCGTTTCCCCATTTCGCGCGCGGCACGGCCGGGCAGGTTGTCGATCACCAGGTTGACCGAAATGGTCAGGCTCGCGATGGCCAGCGCCGGCACGATGACCGAGGCCCCGCCCATGGCCAGCGCGCCGATGTTCTCGCGCACCAGCGAGCCCCAGTCGGCCGCCGGCGGCTGGATGCCCAGGCCGAGGAAGCTCAGGCTCGCCAGCAGCAGCACGATGTAGACGAAGCGCAGGCCCAGGTCGGCCAGCATCGGGCCGACGATGTTGGGCAGGATCTCGCGCAGCATGATGTAGAGCGTGCCCTCGCCGCGTGCGCGCGCCACCGTCACGTAGTCGAGCGCGTTGATGTTGACGGCCAGCGAGCGCGCGATGCGGAAGGCGCCCGGCACGTAGATGATGGCCGCGGTGGCGACCAGCATCGGCACCGAGGAGCCGAAGCCCGCCACCATGATGAGCGCGAACATCTTGCTCGGGATCGCGGTCAGCGTGTCCAGGCCGCGGCTGAGCGTCGCGTCGAGCCAGCGGCCGCTGGCGGCGGCCAGCAGCGCCAGCGTGGTGCCGATGCCGCTCGCCACGAGCGTGGCGAGCAGCGCCACGCCGACCGTGTAGCGCGCGCCCTGGACCACGAGCGCCAGCATGTCGCGGCCGAGGTAGTCGGTGCCGAGCCAATGCGCCGCGCTGATCGGCATGAACACGTTCGAGGTGCCCGTGGCCTGCGTGCCGAACGAAAGCAGCCAGGGGCCGAAGGCCGCCGCGAACACCCAGAACAGCAGCACCGCGAGGCCGAGCAGGCCGGAGGCGCCAAAGGCGCCGAGCCAGCGCCTCGGGCCGCCCCGGCTTTCTTGCGCCACCGGCGCCAGGGAGGCCGTGGCGTTCACGGCGTTGGAAGTTGTGGACGTTTCCATGACGCTTCCTTCAGCGGTGCCGCAGCCGCGGGTTGGCGACGATGCCGCAGATGTCGGCGGCGGTCACCAGGATCAGGTAGGCGCTGCAGAAGATCATGGCGCAGGTCTGCACCAGCGGCATGTCGCGCTGCGAGACGCCGTCCACCATCAGCTTGGCGATGCCCGGGTAGTTGAAGATGGTCTCGACGATGATCACGCCGCCCAGCAGGTACGACAGGCTCAGCGCCACCGCATTGGCGATCGGCCCCACGGCGTTCGGCAGCGCGTGCGCCAGCACCGTGCGCATCGGCGAGGCGCCCTTGAGCCGCACCATCTCGATGTAGGGCGCCTCGAGCTGGTCGATCACGGCGGCGCGCGTCATGCGCATCATCTGCGCGACGATCACGCAGCACAGCACGAGCACCGGCATCGCGAAGGCCTGCAGCATCTGGCCGAGCGAATCGATGTCGCTGACGAAGGACAGCGCCGGCAGCCAGCGCAGCTTCACCGCGAACACCAGCACCGCCAGCGTGGCGACCAGGAACTCCGGCACCGACACCACCGCCACCGCCGAGGTGGAGGCCGCGCGGTCGAACCACGAGCCGCGCCATACCGCCGAGGCGATGCCCAGCGCGAGCGCGATGGGCACCGAGAACAGCGCGGTGACGGCGGCCAGCAGCAGCGAGTTGGGCAGGCGGCTGGCCACCAGTTGCGACACCGGCATCTGCGTGGTCGCCGAGCGGCCCAGGTCGCCCTTTGCCATGCCGAGCAGCCATTGCGCATAGCGCCTGGGCGCGGGAACGTCCAGGCCCATCTGCACGCGCAGCGCGGCGAGGGCTTCCGGCGTGGCGTCCTGCCCGAGTTGCTCCTCGGCCGCGTCGCCCGGCAGCACCGCCGTGATCGAGAACACGATCACCGACACCGCCAGAAGCGACAGCAGCGCCAGCGCAACGCGCTGCACCAAGAGCTTGAGGATCAGTCGATTCATCTCAGCAATCCCATTTCACTGGAGGCAGTAGCGCACCGACGCGGCCTGCGGAGCCAGGCCCCTTCGGGAAACACCGCGCAACCGGCTTTGCCGGGCCGCAGGTGTTGCCCCCGGAAGGGGGTTGGCGAAGCGACACGAAGTGCGCGAAGCCTGGGGGCGAGTCATGATTCAAGCCAGACGTTCTCGGCGAAGTTGTAGCCCATGAGGCCGCCCAGCGGAATCGGCGACAGCCCCTTGAGCTTGGCGCTGTGCCCGTCGATGCTCGCGAGGAACAGCGGAATGCCGATGCCCGCGTCCTGGTGGATCATGGTCTGCATGTCGGCGTACATCTGCTTGCGCTTGGCCAGGTCGGTCTCGGCGCGCGCGGCCAGCAGCAGCTGGTCGAATTTGTCGCTCTTCCAGCGCGACTCGTTCCAGGCAGCGCCCGACTGGAAGAACTGCGTGAGCAGCACGTCCGCACTCGGGCGCGGGTTGACGTTGCCGAAGCCCACCTGGCTGTTGAGCCAGTGGTTCGACCAGTAGCCGTCCGCCGGCATGCGCTTGATGTCGATCTCCAGGCCGGCGCGCTGGGCGGTCTGCTGCAGCAGCAAGGACATTTCCACCGAGTACAGCGCGGCGGGCGAGGCCACCATCGACACCTTGCCGGTGACACCCGATTTCTGCAGGTGGAACCTGGCCTTGTCGAGGTCGAAGGGGCGCTGCGGCAGGCCGGCGAAGTGGAAGCGGTTGGTCGGGTCGATCGGCTGGTCGTTGCCGACCACCGCGTAGTCGAGCGCGATGGTCTTCTTCATCTGTTCGCGGTCGAACAGGTGCTTCATGCCGAGCACGAAATCGGGGTTGGCGCCGGGGCCCACGTCCTTGCGCATCACCAGATCGGAATACTGGCCGGACTGGGTCACGAAGATGCCGAAGCCGGGCGTGCCCTTGACGCGCTCCACCGAGCGCGGATTGACCGAGGCCACCAGGTCCATGCCGCCCGACAGCAGCGCATTGACGCGCGCGCTCTCGTCGCCGATGCCGACGAACTCGATCTCGTCGAGGTACGGCTTGCCGGTCTTCCAGTAGGCCTCGTTGCGCACCACCAGCGAGCGGATGCCGGGCTTGAACTCCTTGAGCTTGTAGGGGCCGGTGCCGATGCCGGCGTTGAAGTCGGTGGTGCCGTCCTTGACGATCTGGAAGTGGAAGGTGCCCAGGATCACCGGCAGGTCGGCGTTGGGCGCGCTCAGCACGATCGTCACTTCATTCGCGCCCGTGGCCTTCACGCTCTCGATCTGGTCGGCCAGCACCTTGGCCTTGGAGGCGACGGCGGGCTCCTTGTGGCGCATCACCGAGAAGACCACGTCGGCGGGCGCGAGCGCCTTGCCGTCGTGGAAGGCGACACCCTTGCGCAGCGTGAACACCCAGGTCTTCGCGTCCTTCGTGGTGAAGGATTCGGCCAGCGCGGGCTGCGGCGCGAGGCTGCCGTCCAGCGAAGTCAGGCCGTTGTAGAGCATGTTGCAGCGCGAGTAGTCGGTCTGGTTCGACTGCTTGGCGGGGTCGAGCGTGTCGGTCGCGGCGGCCGTGGCGCCCGCCACCCGGATGCGGCCGCCGCGCCGCGGCGTCTGCGCGTGCGCCGACACCGCCATGCCCGCGAGGCTGCCGGCCAGCGTGGCCTGCATGCCGCCGGCCATCAGCATCGCCAGGATGTCGCGCCGGGAGGCACCGCGCTTGAGCGATGCCATGACACGAAGGCTTTCATCGGGGCCGACGAGGTTTTCGAAGCTCTTGTTGCTGCTGTCGCTCATGGTGGGTGCTCCTGGGAGGCCTTGGGTGGAAGAAAAGCGGAAACGAAAGAAAGAAGGGGGCGAAGGCAAGCCTCAGGCCAGCCTGTCCTTGAGCCGGTAGTAGAGGCCCACCGCCGGAAGGAACCACGGCGGGCCGAAGTGGCCGGGAATGGCGGGCCAGTCGCGGCCCTGCCACGGGTTGGCGCCCGCATCGCCGTTCATCACGGCGGCCATGCGATCGCCCATGTGCACCGACATCTGCGTGCCGTGGCCGCTGTAGCCCATGGCGTAGTAGAGGCCGTCGCGTTCGCCGGCGTGCGGCAGGCGGTCCTGCGTCATGTCGACCAGTCCGCCCCAGCAATAGTCGAGCCGCACCTCGCCGAGCTGTGGAAAGGTCTGGGCCAGCCCTGCGCGCAGGATCTCTCCGCTGGCGGCGTCCGACTGAGGGCTGGAGACCGCGAAGCGTGCGCGCCCGCCGAACACCAGCCGGTGGTCCGCCGTGAGCCGGAAGTAGTGGTGGATGTTCGCGATGGTCGTGTAGGTGCGCTGTCCCGCGAGCAGTGCCTGCGCGCGCTCCGCGCCCAGCGGCTCGGTGACGACGATGAAGCTGCCGATCGGCACGATGCGCCGGCGCAGCCAGCCGAAGCTGCCGTAGCCGCCATGGCGCGTCGCGCCCGTGGCCAGCAGCACCTGCTCGGCGGCGACCGTGCCGCGCGCTGTGTGCAGCCGGTGGGCGTGGCCCTGGCCCACCCGTTCGATGCGGCGCACTTCGGTGCCGGTGTGGATCTGCGCGCCGCAGCGCTGCGCTGCGGTGGCCAGCCCGTGCGCGAAGCGGCCCATGTGCATCTGGCCGCTGCGCTTGTAGAGCAGGCCGCCGTGGAAGCGATCGCTCTGCACTTCGGCGCGCACGCGTGCCGCGTCCAGGATCTCGATATCGTTGTCCACGCCATCGTCGAGCAGGCGCCGCGCGCTGTGCGCGAGCGCGCTCATCTGGTTCGCCCGCGTGGCGAGCTTGAGCTTGCCGTGGCGCATGAAGTCGCAGTCGATGGCTTCCTCGCGCACCAGCCGCGCCACGGTGTCGACCGCAGCGTCGTACGCGTGGTACCAGCCGCGTGCGCGTTCGACGCCCACCTTGGCGGCCACATCGGCGTAGTCGACCGCCAGCCCGTTGTTGACGTGCCCGCCGTTGCGCCCCGACGCTTCGGCCGCCACCCGCGTGCCGGCCTCGAGCACCGCGACGCGCGCGCCCCGCCTGGCCAGCGCCAGCGCCGCCGACAGGCCGGTGAAGCCGCCGCCGACGATGGCGACGTCGACCTGCGCCGGGAGCTCTCGCGCCTCGGGCACGAAGGCAGGTGCCGAATCGGTCCAGTAAGAGTCGAGCTTCATGGCTGGGGGCTGGTGCGGTGCAGAAGAAAGATCAGAGACCCACGACGCCTGGCAGGCCGCCGATGTCCTTGATTTCCGTGTAGCGGTACGCCGGATTGCCGGGCCCGTGGCCGCGGTTGACGAACACCTTGTTGACGATGCCCAGGTCGTCCGCCGACATCAGGTCGTAGCGCAGGCTGGACGAGACGTGCAGCACGTCTTCAGGGTTGCAGCCCAGCGAGTCGAGCATGTACTCGAAGGCCGTCAGGCGCGGCTTGTAGGCCTGTGCCTGCTGCGCGGTGTAGACGCGGTGGAAGGGCGCGCCCAGCGTCGCGACGTTCTTCTGGATCTGGTCGTCCGACGCGTTCGACAGGATCACCAGCGGAATTTCCTTGGCCACCTTGGCCAAGCCGGCGGGCACGTCGTCGTGCGGGCCCCAGGTGGGCACCGCGTCGTAGATCTTCTGCGCGTCGATGTCGAAGTACTGGATCTTCCATTTGCGGCACAGGCGCCGCACGGCGTTCTTCAGAACCACCTCGTAGGGCTGCCAGGCACCGAGCACCTCGTCGAAGCGGTAGGCCGCGAAGTCGGCAATGAACTGCGCCATGCGCTCGGCCGGAACGCGGTCGGCAAAGAGCTCGTGGGACATCTCCGCCATGCGGAAGCGGGTCAGCGTTCCGTAGCAGTCGAAAGTCACGTACTTGGGTTTGAAGGTCATGGTCTCTGGTCCTGTGTGTCGTTAGTTCGTCGGCCTGTTGGAACCGGTCGCCGGCCACTTCTTCAGACGGCAATTGCGACAAGCAAATTACGGATTGATTGCAGCACGCAGCCAGGCAGCAGTTGTACGGAAATACGTTGCCCGCCGCGATGAAGCTGCGGTTTGGAGGGCCGGCGACGGCATGCCATGCGGTCTGCCCTGCGCAGGTGCGGCGTGCACCTCGGTGCGCCGCTGATGCACGACGATGCGGCCGGCATCGGCCGGGAAGATCTGTCGCGTCTGGAAGGCTTGCATGGGCGTGTGATCGGTGGGACTGCGCAAGAGCGGCGGTCCATGCTAGGCAGGTTGGCGCAGCATTTGTATGCGTACAGCGGCGCCCCACCGCAGCGAATTGCAAAACCCGGGCGCTCGGCAGCCGAAGCTTGCAAGTTGCGTCGCGGGTCGCTTCCGGTCTGGCAACGCGCGCCGATGTCGTCCAAGATGGAAGGGAAATCCCTTTGCTGCGAGACCCTTCAATGCCTGACCAGACCCCGAATGCACCCGCCGGCGACGGCGTGGTGCTCAGACCGATGACCCCCTCCGACCTGCCGTCCGCGCAGGCGCTGACCGACCAGTTGCGCTGGCCGCACCGGCTGGCGGACTGGGAGCAGGTGTTCGCGCATGCGCAAGGCGTGGTGGCCGAGCGTGACGGCGAGATCGTCGGTTGCGCGCTGCGCTGGCTCTGGGGCGAGCGCCACGCAAGCCTGGGCCTCGTGGTCGTGACGCCGGCCTGCCAGGGCCGCCGCATCGGGCATCGCCTGATGAGCGCGGTGCTCGACGGCCTGGAAGACCGCACGGTGCTGCTGCACGCCACCGCCGAGGGGCGCGGCCTCTACGAGCGCCTGGGCTTCGTGCGCACGGGCGAGCTGCGCCAGCACCAGGGCCTCGCGCAGCCCGCGCCGCTGGTGGCCCTGCAGCCCGGCTGGCGACTGCGGCCCGCCGGTGTCCACGAGGCCGCCGCATTGCAGGCCCTGGACGCCGCGGCGCGCGGCATGCCGCGCGATGCACTGATCAAGGATCTGCTGGCCAGCGCCGACGCCTGCGTGGTGCTCGACCACGACAACGAACCGCGCGGCTTCGCGATGCTGCGCCGCTTCGGGCGCGGTCATTCGATCGGGCCGGTGGTCGCGCCCGATCTCGATGGCGCCAAGGCGCTGATCGCGCACCTCGCCAGCGTGAATGCCGGGCACTTCACGCGCATCGACATCGACTTCGACAGCGGGCTGGCCGAATGCCTGGAGAGCATCGGGCTGCTGCGCGTGGATGCGCCCACGACGATGGTGCGTGGTGCGCCTCTCGTGACGCCGCCCGGCGGGCCCTCGCTCTTCGCCGTCGTGACCCAGGCCGTGGGATGAGCGCGTGCTGTTCAGGGCGCGAGCGCGCCGACCGGGTACCAGCCTGAGCTGATCTCCTCATGAAAACCACCTTCCTCTACAAATCCGACCCGGCAAGAGGCCGCCTGTGGGCCGACGTGTTCCGCCGACGCGCGCCCGACATCGACTTCCGCATCTGGCCCGACATCGGCGATCCGGCACACGTGCGCTTTCTCGCGGCGTGGGAGCCGCCGGACGACCTGGCGACGCGCTTCCCCGATCTGCAGGTGCTGTTTTCTTCGGGCGCGGGCGTCGACCAGTTCGACTTCGCGTCGCTGCCACCTGCGCTGCCCGTGGTGCGCATGGTCGAGCCCGGCATCGTGCGCGGCATGGTCGAGTACGTGACGCATGCGGTGCTCGGCCTGCACCGCGACATGCCGCAATACCGGCGCCAGCAGCAGGAGGGCCTCTGGAAGCCGCTGACGGTGCGCCCTGCGAGCGAACGCCGCATCGGCGTGCTCGGGCTGGGCTCGCTCGGGCAGGCCGTGCTGGCACAGCTCGTGGCGCTGGGCTTCGACTGCGCGGGCTGGAGCCGTTCGCGCCATGCCGTCGACGGCGTGCAATGCCATGCCGGCGCGGACGAACTGCCGGCCTTCCTCGCGCGCACCGACATCCTCGTGTGCCTGCTGCCGCTGACCGATTCGACGCGCGGTTTTCTCGATGCGCGGCTGTTCTCGTTGCTGCCACCGGGCGCCGGACTGGTGCATGCGGGGCGCGGGCCGCAACTCGTGGATGCCGACCTCCTGGGCGCACTCGCCAGCGGACAGATCGGCGATGCGGTGCTCGACGTGACCGATCCCGAGCCGCTGCCGCCGGAGCACGACTTCTGGCGCCATCCGCGCATCCAGCTCACGCCCCACATCGCGAGCATGACGCAGCCATTGAGCGCGGCCGAAGTGGTGCTCGACAACCTTGCGCGCTTCGAGGCAGGCAAGCCGATGGTCGGGCTGGTCGACCGCGCGCGCGGGTACTGAGCGGAGGAATCGCAGGCCGCCGCACGATCTGCTGCATGCCGCATGCACAACCGCAGGCTGCTGCGTGCGGCACCCCCAAAGCAGCACCACCTTGCAGGGCGTGCCGCCTAAGCTGAGGGCATCGAAAGCTTCCTCCGCTCTCGCTCCTTCACAGCCCATGACGCACCCCACCGCACTGCCCCCACAAGCCGCGCTCGACGCCGTCGACCGCGCGCACCTCATCCACCCCGTCTCGCCCTGGCGCGTGCACGAGCAGCGCGGGCCCACCGTGCTGGCCTCGGGCCAGGGCGCCTGGCTCACCGACGGCAACGGCCACCAACTGCTCGACGCCTTCGCCGGCCTGTGGTGCGTGAACGTGGGCTACGGGCAGGAGAGCGTGGTGCAGGCCGCCACCGAGCAGATGCGCAAGCTGCCGTACGCGACCGGCTACTTCCACTTCAGCAGCGAGCCGGCCATCCGCCTGGCGCAGAAGCTGGTGCAGATCACGCCCGCGTCGCTGACCCGCGTGTACCTCACGCTGGGCGGCTCCGAGGCGGTCGATGCCGCGGTGCGCTTCATCGTGCAGTACTACAACGCGACCGGCCGGCCGTCGAAGAAGCATTTCATTTCGCTGGAGCGCGGCTACCACGGCTCGTCGTCCACCGGCGCAGGCCTCACGGCGCTGCCGGCCTTCCATCGCGGCTTCGACCTGCCGCTGCCCACGCAGCACTACATCGCGTCGCCCTATGCCTACCGCCATGCCGACGGCGCCGATCCGCAGGCACTGATTGCCTCGTCGGTCGCGGCGCTGCGCGCCAAGGTGGCCGAGCTGGGCGCGGACAACGTGGCGGCCTTCTTCTGCGAGCCCATCCAGGGCTCGGGCGGCGTCATCGTGCCGCCCAAGGGCTGGCTCAAGGCCATGCGCGAGGCCGCGCGCGAGCTGGACATCCTCTTCGTGGTCGACGAGGTGATCACCGGCTTCGGCCGCACCGGCCCCATGTTCGCCTGCGAGGCCGAAGGCGTGGAGCCCGACCTGATGACCATGGCCAAGGGCCTGACGGCCGGCTACGTGCCGATGGGCGCGACCATGATGTCCGAGAAGGTCTACGCCGGCATCGCCGACGGCGCGCCTGCGGGCGCATCCATCGGCCACGGCGCGACCTATTCGGCGCACCCGGTCGGCGCCGCTGTCGCGCTCGAGGTGCTGCGGCTCTACGAGGAAGGCGGCATCCTGGCCAACGGCCAGCGCGGCGCGGCGCATTTCTCGGCCGGGCTCGACGCGCTGCGCGCGCATCCGCTGGTGGGCGACGCACGCCACCGCGGCCTGCTGGGCGCGCTGGAGCTGGTGAGCGACAAGGCCAGCAAGCGCGGCTTCGATGCGGCGCTCGGGTTGTCCGACCGCATCTTCGCAGCCGGCTATCGCAACGGGCTGGTGTTCCGCTCCTTCGGCGATCACATCCTCGGCTTTGCGCCCGCGCTCACCTTCACGCAGGACGAGTTCGCGCAGCTGTTCGCGCGCCTGAAGAAGACGCTCGACGACGTGCTCGACGCGCCCGACGTCCGCGCTGCGCTGGCGACTTGAAAGGAGTGCCCCGGCATCGCGCCGACGAAGCAGAATCGAGGCCTCTTTCGCTTTTTTCAGGATTGCCATGTCTGAAGCTTTCAAGATCGACCGACTTGACCTGCGCATCCTGGCCCAGTTGCAGAAGAACGGGCGCATGACCAACGTCGACCTGGCCGACGCGGTGGGGTTGTCGCCCAGCCCCTGCCTGATCCGGGTGAAGCGACTGGAGCAGGCCGGCTACATCGCTGGCTACGGCGCGCACCTGCGGCTCGAAAAACTCGGCGACACGCTGACCGTGTTCACCGAGGTCACCCTGTCGGACCACCACCGCGAGGATTTCGTGCGCTTCGAGGCCGCGATCCGCGAGGTCGACGAGGTGCTCGAATGCCATCTGGTCAGTGGCGGCTACGACTACCTGCTGCGCTTCCTCACCCGTGGTGTGAACCACTACCAGGAAGTGATCGAGGGGCTGCTCGAACGCAACATCGGTATCGCGAAGTACTTCAGCTACATCGTCATCAAGTCGCCGTTCATCAAGACGCACTGTCCGATCGAACGGCTCTTTCCCCACGAGCGCTGACCAGCGCCTGCGCGATGCAGGCGACGGCCGTGGTGCTCAATGCCCGGCTTCGACCGCATCGGCCAGTTCGGCCAGCGTGTGGAAGTGGTAGTCGGGCACGGTGTGCTTCGACTCGATGGTGCCGCCCGAACCTTTCTGCGCATGACGGCGCTCGATCCAGCAGGTCGTGATGCCCAATTGCTTTGAAATGCCGATGTCGTGGTACTGGCTCTGTGCCACGTGCAGGTTGTCGGCCTGCCTGAAGCCCCAGGCGCCTTCGAAGCGGCCGCGTGCATAGGCGAAATAGCGCGCATCGGGCTTCTCGCACAGCGCGTCGTCGCAGCTCAGCAGCATGTCGAAGGGCGAGCCCAGCGTCTTGTCGAAATGCGCCAGTGCCCAGGCCTGCGCATTGGTCATCGTCACCAGCTTGAAGCGCTTGCCGAGCCGCTTCAGCGCTTCCACCGCATCGGGGAAGGCCGGCCATTGCGAGACCGACTCGCGCAGGCCCTGGGCAATGGCGTCGTCATCGGGCAGGCCCAGCGCGGGGGCAACGGCGTGCCAGCAGCGCGCCAGGTCGTCGGGATACCAGCCGGCGTTGCCGTCGGCGCGTGCGCGCCGGTAGGCGGCGAGGAAGTCGTCGTCGCTCACCCGGGCATCGGGCACCACGCTGCGCAGATAGGCGAGCATGCCGCCCTCGAAATCGATCAGCGTGCCGACGACGTCGAAGGTGAGGACCTTGAAATCTTTCAGGGACATGGAACAGCTCCAGGAAGGAAGTGGGATGGCTTCGTCGAGCATAGGTCCGCCACCGGGAGCACGGTCCTGAACTGGGGTTGCGCCGCGGCACAGGATGTCGTTGTCGGCGGCCCTCCAGCATCTTCTTGCGCAAAGGGTGAATGGCCCGGCGGCCTGCCGCCTCGGGGCAGTCGCAATCAACCGGCCTCGGGATCGCGAGGCAGCCCGCCATTTGCCCGACGAGCGAGCATCGAACGAAGCTTGCACGATGCCATTCCGACGTTGGCGGCGTCCTTCAATGCATCCTGAAGCCTGGGCAGCAGATCGGGAACGGAACCGAGCGCAGATCGGGCGGCCGGCTCAAGCACCGAACTGCGCTCCAGCGTGCTTGGCCGCAATGCGTGATCGAGCTCGCAGACGACTTGCGCCAGAGCGTTGCCGAGTGGCGCGGGGCCGGCGCTCGCCCATGCAATGTGAGTGAAAGCCGCGCGTTCGAGAGATGCGACATCAGGTCGTAGGCCGCTGCCAGCCACAGTGTCAGTTCCGCGGCGGGGAGCCGAACGGAAGCCGGTTCCGCCAGGGTTCGCGACTGGGTTGCCCCGATCGCGCGGATCGCGTCGTATGCGCGTTGCCGGGTGAATCTTGGCAAGCCTGGAGATGCTTCGTCCAGCTTCAGGATCTCCGAGGCGTAGGCGCGGATGGCCTCATGTGCCTGGCGTAGATCGTTCGACAGGCGGCGTCTCTCCCAGCTGGGCAATGCGTAGCTCGCGGCCCATCCGACGAGGGCGCCGATCACGCTGTCGGCGACCCGCTCCAGGATGCTGAAGTCGGTGCCGTGCGCGACGAGATGCGCCTGCAGGACCGCCATCACGGCGGCCGCGGCGGCGGTGACCGAGTAGCGCACACCCAGGTATGCGTGGGCAACACCCGCAGCGACCAGAAAGCACAAGGTCAGAAAGAGCGTCGAGGAGCTCCACGCCAGAAGCGCCACCACCACACACCCCGACAACGTACCCCACACGCGGGCATTGCGTCGCACGAGCGTCTGCGCCAGACTGCCTTGCATCACGACCGTGACACTCAGAAGTACCCACTGCGGATGCGCAGTCCAGGGCAGGAGCCGGCAGATGGCGTAGGCCGATCCGGCAGCCAAGGCGGTCCTCACCGCGTACCTGAACGTGGGAGAGTCGGGCCGCAGTTGCGTCCAGATGGCAGCCCATCGCCACGCGTCAGGCGCGATGTAGCGGCGAAGGTCCGAGCGCCGACACGGCAGCCGGGGCTGCTCGATGGCGGTGTGCATTGCCTGTATCGCCCGAACGTGGGCGAACTGGCTTCGAAGGATCTCGGCGACGACCCGTCGCGCGTCATCGCGTCCATCGCGGGCTCGCGCCTCCAGCGCATCGAGAAGGCGCCCGATCTGTCGTTCCACCGTCGCGTCGAGCGGCTGCAGCCTGGCGGTTCGGACATGCTGCGCGACACCATCCATAGCAAGCGCCATGTGCTGGAGCACGTCGGCAAAAATCAGTCGCTCCTGCAACGAGGCGGCGCCATGCCGGACAAGCGCCGTGTCGATCTTTCCGGCAATGGCGAGATCGCGCAGGTCCGTCAATCGCAGAAGAACGCAGGTTTGCAGGTGCGCCGCAGGCCCGTCGGTGTTCGCGAAGATCAGATCCCGCGCGGCTTGCATCTGCTCGGCAAGCTTCGCTTCCTGGCGCACGACCTGTTCCTGCACCTGCAGATCGGCGGGATCGCGCGTGCGCGCCGCGAGTGCACGAAGAAGACCGGCCATGTCCTGCACGACGGACGCCAGCGCCAGTCTTCGCCAGGTCGGTTGCAGGAGATGCGCGGTGAGGACAGCCCAGATCCAATAGCCTATGGCGCCGACCAGCCCCCAGGCGGCGGAATCGAACGTCAGGCCTTGCGACGCGGGAACGGACATCGCGAAGACGAGTGACATGGTGGTCGCAAAAGAAACCGTCCCGGCCTTCGGTCCCCAGGCTTGGAGGAGCATGGCAGCGAACACGATCAGAACGACGGTCGGGATCACGATCGCTTCGCAGGGCCTGACTGCCAGGAACAACGTTGCGCAGACGGTACTGGCGATGACTGCCGCCAGCACGCGCCGTGCCACGCGGTCCGTGGTGGTCACGACGTCGGCCAGGCTGGCACAGACGCCCGTTGCAATCGCGGCTTGCGCCGCATGGGCACCTGCCATCAGCAGTATGGAGCCTTGCACGAGCATCAGCCCTGATGCGACAGTCAAGCCGTTGACCACCCAGGCCGGCATCCGGAGTAACGCCCGAAGCGGAAGATGAATGCGACGTGCGCGGGGCGCGGAAGCGGGGACAGCGCTCATGATCGGCCTCGTCACCTTGAGCCGGCGTTCAACGCGCCAAGCACTTCGGCTGCAATGGCGGAGGCGCTGATGGCCGAGGGGAATCCTCCGTAGAAGGCCAGGTGTGTGATGAGCGCCGATATCTGTGGCTTCTCCAACCCGTTGTCGATGGCGCGCCGCAGATGTGCCGGCAGTTCCTCCGGCCGGTGCAGAACGATCAGTGCGGCGAGCGTCGCGAGACTGCGCTCTCTCGCAGAAAGGCGATCATCCGCCCACACTTGCGAGAACAGTGGATCTTCGACGAGCGCCGAAAGTTCAGGCGTGAAGGCGCGTGCCGTCTCGCGCGGCGACTGGTTGTGGTTGTCGCTTTTCATGAGCTTGCATGAAGGGTGTTGTGCGCGCGGCCGAGACGTCGGACGCGGAAGCAGCGACACCGCGCGGTGTCGCCGCCGACGCTTTTTCTTATGCGGCGACAGCCGTGGCGTTGGCCAGCGCCGCACGGGCGATGCTCTGTGCGAACAAAGGCGTTTCGCGGCTGTTGTGGTCCCCGGAGGCCACCTGACGATCGTGCGATGCCTGCTCGAAGCTCACCCCGTGGCTTGCGATGAAATTCAGGAAGTCCTCCGTCGGGTGGGACACCACCGAGTTCGTGTACTCGGTGCGTCCGTCGCTCAGGCCCTTGGCGCTGAGCTCCCAGATGACCTGCACCCGCGTGCGGCCCGCCGGTGTGAAGACATCCGAGGTGGAGACCATGAGACAGCGGCGCTTTCCGACGACTTCACCCACGTAGTGCTGGATGACCAGACCGGTGCCGATCTGCTCCACATTGATGGACATCGGACGACCATCGTCGGTGCGGGTCGTGCCGCACGAGATGTGGTCCGGCGGCGCGCACCGCTGGTACTCGGCTTCGGCCAGGCCGAAGAGCCATTTGCCGATGTCGATCTGCTCGATGGGGACGTCGATGATGTGGCTGAAGGCCGATTGGGAGAGGACGAGGTCGCTGCGGATGATGTCGGTCATGAGAACTCCTTGAAAGGACATTGGATGGAGGCGAAAGTGCCAGCCGTTGTTGGAAACTGCGCGCGGCGCTGTTGCCGGGATCCAATGTCTCAAGCCCGTGTTGCGGCGGGATTCCAGCCGCGCCGTCGAGCGTTTCAGCTGTAATCGCCCGGGCAATCAACCACCGGGCAGCAGGAGGATCTTCCCGACGCTCTCGCCCGATTCCATGCGCCGATGGGCCTGTGCCGCCTCGCAGAGCGCATAGGTGCTGTCGATCACCGGACGGATCACGCCGCCCGCCAACGCATCGAGCCAACGCTGCGCGAAGCGCTGGACCATGGCCTGCTTGACCTCGGGCGGACGGGACTTCATCACCGTGCCGAAGATCTGCAGGTGGCGGTACAGCAGCACGTCCATCGGCAGCACGGCGCCCTCGGTGCCTCCGAGCAGGCCGACGACCACCAAACGCCCGCCCACTGCCAGCGAACGCACGTTGCGCTCCAGGTAAGAGGGGCCGACGAAGTCGATCACGACGTCCACGCCTTGGCCGTGCGTCTTGCGGGCCACCACGGACTGGAAGTCGTCGGTGCGGTAGTCGATCACCTCGTCGGCGCCGAAACGCTCGACGGCACCGCGCTTGTCGCCGCCCGCGGTGGCGAACACGCGCGCGCCGGCGGCGTGTGCAAGCTGTACCGCGGCGGACCCGACCCCGCCCGCCGCTGCATGGATCAGCACCGATTCGCCGGCTTGCAGGCGGGCCAGATGGAACAGCGCCTCGTGCGCCGTCACGAACACCTCGGCCACCGCGCCGGCCTCGCGCAGCGCGAGGCCGGGCGGGACGTGCATGGCCATGCGGTGATCGATGCGCGACAGTTCGGCATAGGCGCCCCCGCCCACGATGCCCATGACACGGTCCCCGATGGCGTAACCCTGCACCTGCGACCCCATGTCCACCACCGTTCCGGCGATTTCCAGGCCCATGATGTCCGAGTCACCGAAGTTGGCGCGCCCGTAGGCCCCTTTGCGATGCGACATGTCGGCGCGGTTGACGCCGATCGAGGCATTGGCCACCAGCAGGTCATGGGGCCGAACCTCCGGGCGGGCAACCTCGCGGGTCGTGAGCACTTCGGGTCCGCCGAACTCGTCGAAAACGATGGCTTGCATGGCTTGTTTCTCTTTCATTCCAGAACGATGTGAAGGCCCTTGACCGCTTCGGCCCAGACCTTGTCTTGCTGCGCAAGGAATTGCCGGAACTGCTGGGCGCTTCCCGTGTCGGGCTGCATTCCGAGTTGCTCCAGGCGCTGGCGCAACGCGGGATCGGCGAAGGCCTGCGCGGCGGCCTTGTTGAGCTTTTCCACGTTGGCGGGAGACAGTCCCCGGGGGCCGAAGAAACCGAACCAGCCCTGCACGCCGAAACCCGGATAGCCCGACTCGGCCACGGTGGGCACGTCGGGCAGCACGGAGACGCGGCTCGGGCCGGTGATCGCCAGGACCTTGATGCGCTTGTTCGCGTGGTACGTCATGGTGGTGGCCAGCGATGTCTCGAAGGACAGGTCGATATGGTTGGCGAGCAGGTCCTGCATCGCGGGCGCGGCACCCTTGTAGGGGACGTGGACCATGTCGACCCTGGTCGCCTTCGCCAGGATCTCGGCGCTCAGGTGCGGGATCGAACCCGGACCCACGCTCGCATAGGTGACCTTGCCGGGATTCGCCTTTGCGTACCTGACGAACTCGGCGAAGGTGTTGAACGGCGCGCCGGGCCCGGCGATGACGGCGCCCGGGGTGTTGACCAGGTTGGTGATCGGCGTGAAGTCGCGCGCCGGGTCGAACGGCAGCTTGCGGCTCAGGTGGGGACCGATCGACAGCGCGCTGACGGTCAGCACGCCCAGGGTGTAGCCGTCTGGCGCCGCCCTTGCCACGGCCTGCGTCCCGATGTTGCCTCCAGCGCCTGCGCGGTTGTCCACCACGACCGGTTGTCCGAGCGCCGTTGCCATGCGATGTGCAAGTTCACGCGCCACCACGTCGGTCACGCCGCCCGCCGGAAACGGGACGACCAGCGTGATCGGGCGGCTGGGGTAGGTGTCTTGCGCGAGAGCGTGGCCGCAGAGTGGTCCGAATGCAATGGCAAGCGCCACGATAGCGCTGGTGCGAATGCCTCGCGTGGTGAGCTTCATGGTGATGTCTCCTGTTTTTTCTGTGCCTGCGTATCAGACCTGGCTGATGAATTTCGTGTGGAGGTAGCTCTGGATGCCTTCGGCACCACCCTCCGAGCCATGGCCGCTGTCCTTGATGCCGCCGAACGGCAGCTCGCAAACAATCATCTGCGCGTGGTTGATGCCGATCATTCCGGCCTCCAGCTCGTCACCCACGCGCAGCGCGGTACGCGCCGACTCGGTGAATGCGTAGGCCGCCAGCCCGTACGGCAGCCGGTTCGCTTCGGCGAGGGCTTCGTCAATCGTGTCGAACGGGCGCACCACGGCCAGCGGACCGAAGGGCTCCTCGTGCATGACCTTGGCATGCGCCGGCACGTCGGTGAGGATGGTGGGCTGCCAGAACAGCCCGGGACGGTCGATGCGCTCGCCGCCGGCGCGCACCGTGGCGCCGCAAGCGCGGGCGTCGGCCACGAGCGCCGCGATGGCCTCGATGCGCCTTGCGTTCGACACCGGACCCACCTGCGTTTGTGGATCGAGGCCGTCGCCGAGCTTCAAGGCCTGCGTCTCGGCGACGAATCTGCTCAGGAACGGCTCGTACACCGTGCGCTGCACCAGGATGCGCGTGGGCGACAGGCAGATCTGCCCGGTGCCGCGGAACTTGTTGGCCGCCAGCAGCCGGGCCGCCGCGTCGATGTCCGCGTCGGCGAACACCAGCACCGGCGCATGCCCACCCAGTTCCAGCGTGATGGGCTTGAGCGCCTGGCCGGCCTGGGCGGCCAGCAAGCGTCCGACCGGCACCGAGCCGGTGAACGAGACCTTGCGGATCACGGGCGATTCGATGAGATGCCGCGAGATCAGCTCGGGCACGCCGAACACCACGTTGAGCACGCCCTTGGGCAGGCCCGCGTCGTCCAGCGCGCGCGCGATGGCCAGGGCCGTCGCGGGGCACTCCTCGCCCGGCTTGATGACGACCGAGCAGCCGGCGGCCAGCGCGGCCGCGATCTTGCGGCTGGGCGTGATGGCCGGAAAGTTCCAGGGTGCGAAGGCCGCGACCGGGCCGATCGGTTCCTTGTGCACGCGCTGGTGCACCTCGGGGCGCCGCGAGGGGACGGTGCGGCCGTAGACGCGGCGGCCCTCTTCGGCAAACCACTCGAAATAGTCCGCCGAACTCGCCAGCTCGTACCGAGCTTCATGCAAGGCCTTGCCCTGCTCCAGCGTCAGCTGCCGGGCGATGGGCTCGGCGCGTTCGCGCAACAGCGCGGCCGCGCGGCGCAGCACCTGGGCCCTGTCGTAGGCCGGCGTGCGGCGCCACAGCGCGAAGCCGCGATCCGCGGCCTCCAGGGCGCGATCCAGGTCGGCCTGGCGTGCATGCGGCACGTGGCCGATCACATCGCCCGTGGCCGGGTTGAACACCGCCGACGTGTCGCGGCCGGTGCCTTCGATCCACTCGCCGTCGATAAACAGAAACAACTCGTCGTAGGGCTCGGTCACGGGGTCTCCTTTGCTTTGCATGCTTAAATCGCTGAAGTGGGGGAATCGTAGGCAGGCACCTGCCAGCGAACAATCACCCGCCCCGCGAAACATCTTTGCAAGGAGCGCAAATGTGAGCCAGGCTCGAACCATGGAAAACCTGGAAGTCTTCGTCGACACGGTGCGTGCCGGCTCCTTCTCCGCCGTGGCGCGGCGCAGGGGTGTGGCCGTGTCGTCGGTGGCGCGGCAGATCGACGCGCTGGAACAGGAACTGAAGGCGTCGCTGTTCACGCGCTCCACACGGGCCATGCGCCCCACGGACGCGGGAGAGCTGCTCTTTCGTCGCGCCGTGCAGATCCTCAGCGACCTGGCCGATGCCCGCAGCGAGGTGAGCTCGGTCGAGGCCGCGGTCGAGGGCGTTCTGCGCGTGAGCTGCCTGCCCACCTTCGGGCGGCGCTATGTGGTTCCTTGCCTTGCCAGGCTGTTCGAGGCCCACCCGGGGTTGAGCGTGGAGCTCGACCTGACCGAGCGCATCGCCGACCCGACCACCGAACGGCTGGATCTGGCCATCCGCTTCGGCCATCTGCCCGACAGCGCGCTCGTGAGCACCAAGCTCGCCGACCAGACCTACGTGGTGTGCGCCGCGCCGGACTACCTGCGGCGCCACGGCCCGCTGCAGTCGCTCGACGCCCTGGGCACGCACCGGTTGATCGACAAGCGCCGCAGCCAGAGCCAGCTCGGCTGGCGCGAAGTGTTGGGTGACGACCTGCCGCAGCACGGCTGTTGCGTCTTCGAAGCGGACGACTACGACGCCCAACGACACGCGGCCGTCGATGGCGTCGGCATCGTCCGCCTGCCGGACTGGGTGGTCGGGCACGACATCGGCCGCGGGGCGCTGGTGGCGCTGCAACCGCAGGGCTTGCCGCCGGCCGAGGTGACCGGCATCCACCTGGTGCGGGCGCTGCCACGCCCCAGTGCCCGCTTGAAAGCCTTCGCCACGGCATTGACCGACTTCGTCGGCCGCCCGGCGAGCTGGCAGCGCGCGATGGCACAGGGCGCCTGAGGACGCAGGCCCTGCTTACTTCGCGCCGGGCAGGTCCGGCGTGCCGCCCTGCTGTGCGGGCTTGCGGTCCGGGTGGCGCGCTTCGCGCGATGCGACGCGCGTCTGGCCCGACTTGGCGGACTTGTCGCTGCCGATGCTGTCGTCCTCGGCCGTCTTGAGTTCGTCGCCGCCCACGGCCTTGACCTTGCCGGGCGTCCTCGCGTCCTTCTTCGCTTCGGCGCGCAGTTGCGGCTTGCTGTCGAGGATCGGCGAACGCGTGGACGATGCGTCGCCGCCGGCCTGGGCGTGGGCCAGGCCGGCCGTGGCTGCGAGTGCGAAGGCTGCGAGCGTGTAGAAAGCTTTCATCTGGAGACCTCTGTGTGCTTGTCGGTGAATGGATGTGTGATGCGCTGTTCGCTCACCACGCCGTGATTCTTCAAGCGCGCGGCTTCGCATTCATTTCAGGCCAGGGGTCGCGGATTACGTGTGTAACTCAGCCGGCCGGTACCGTGCCTTGCGGCCGCAGCGGCGGGACCGCGGTCTCGCGCATCACCGCTTCGGTCGAGCGATAGCGTTCGGCCATGGCGCGCTCGGTCGGCGTGCTGAGCTGTGCCTGCATGTAGGCGCCGAGTGCGCGCGCGTGGTGCACGATGAAGCTGCCCGCCTCCCGGCGGCTTCGTTCGTAGGCCTTCAACGCGTCGGCAATATCCACATGGCTGTCGAGTGCGCGCACCAGCATGGCCGCATCGCTGCCGGCCTTGGTGACGCCCATGCCGCAATGGGGCCGGGCGACGAATGCCGCATCGCCCAGGAGCGCGACGCGCCCGAAGGCCAGGCGCTCGCTTTCCAGGTCGAAAATGGGCTGGAAGAAGAGGTTGTCGGTTTTTTCGACGACCTCGGCGAACTGCGGTGCGAGCACGTCCTGGGCGGCCTGTCTTGCCGCGGCCAGGACCTCGGGGCGAATCAAGGGCGGCGGAATGCCGTCGGGCCACGTCTTGCCGGACGCGTCGGTCAGCATCTCGCGCAGCGTGGTGGCCTGGTCGGCGGGCCGGTACCAGACGAAGTTGTAGCGACGTTTGCCCGGCGCCACGCTGTTGCCGTGCCCCGCGACCGGGTAGGCGATCATCTGTTCGCGTGGCGGCAGGCCGAAGGCGAAGAACGGGAAGAGTTCCTCCAGCGTGCGGGGCGAGAGGCTGGCTTCTTCGACCAGGCCGCGCCACGCCACGTAGCCTGCGTACTGAGGCATCGCCTGCGGCAGCAGGACCTTGCGAACCGTGGAGCGCAGGCCGTCGGCGGCCACCAGCAGATCGCCGCGCTCGACCTTGCCGTCGGAGAACACGACGCGCACGCCCTGCGCATGCTGCTCGAACGACACCAGCTGCTTGTCGTTGTGGTAGCGCTCCGACGGAAAGGCCCGGCGCAGCACCTGGTAGAGGCGCCCCCAGGCAGTGAGCGTCTGCGGCAGCGGCCTGGAATCCTCGCGCGTGCCGTCGCGCGCAAGCGTGATCCGCTCGCGCACCTCGACGCCGATGCCGTCCGCGACGTCGACACCGGCCGCCGTCAGCACCTCCATGAGCTCCGGATGCGTCACGACGCCCGCACCGCGGCTCTCGAGATCGTCGGCCACGCGTTCGTACACATGCACATCCCAGCCGCTGCGCAGCAGCAGGTTGGCCGCGAACAGGCCGCCGAGCGATCCGCCGATGACCAGGGCCTTGCGAGCCGGTGCAGACGACGCGCTCATGCCGCAGCTCCGGGCGCAGTGCCCGCGGCGAGCGCCCGCGCCTCTTCCGCAGCGAAATTCAGTTCGATCGTCACGCCCGAGGGGTCTTCCACGAACACCTGGTGCAGCCCCAGGCTGGGAACGGTGCGTTCGCGAAACGCCAGGCCGGCGTCGCGCAGACGCTGGTGCACATCCGGCAGATCGCTGGCCAGGAATGCCAGGTGGTCGACAGCGGCACTGCCATGCAGCGATGCCTGCGCCTTGTCGCCGAGGTAGGCGATCAGGCCTTCGGGCGAACTGGCATCGATGCCGATGATGTGCACCACACCGAACTGCGCCTCGTCGCCCCCCTTGTAGAGCCACAGCCCCGGAAAGTCGAAGGGCGGGCGAAACCCTTCCTGCAGGCCGAGCACGTCGACATAGAAGCGGCGCGACGCGTCGAGATTTGTCGTGCGAACCGAATAGTGCGCGAGGGTCTGGATGGTCATTGTGTCCTTTGGGCAATGAAGACGAACGGGAAAAAAGAAGAGAACCGCGCGCCTCAGCCCGCGGAGATGAGCGCTGCCAGGCGTTCGGCCGTGAGCGGGAGGTCCCGGGCACGCAGGCCCAGCGCGTGGGCCACGGCATTGGCCACCGAAGCGGCTGCCGGGCCGGCGGCCGCTTCGCCCACGCCGAGGCTCGGTTCGTGTGGTCTGTCGATGACATGCACGGCGAATTCGGGGATCTCGTCGAAACCCAGGATCGGGTAGTGGTCCCAGTCGCAGGACGTGATGCCCGTGGCGTCCCACGTCACGCTTTCCTTGAGCGTCCAGCTCAGCGACTGGATGAGTCCGCCTTCGATCTGGTTGACGAGGCCGTCGGGGTTGATCGCCGCGCCCGCATCGACGGCGACCCAGGCCTTCTCGACCCGGATCTTTTCCTCGACGCTGACCTGCGTCACCACGGCGCAGTAGGCGGCGTGGTTCTTGTAGCGCCCCAGCGCGATGCCCAGGCCGCTGCCCGAGCCCGCCTCGGTGCGCTGCGACCATCCGGCCATGTCGGCCACTGCCTGCAGCACTTCCCTGGCGCGGGGATCGGACAGATGGCGCAGCCTGAAGGCGACGGGGTCTTCGTCGCGCAGCGCGGCCAGTTCGTCCATGAAGCACTCGATCGCGAACAGATTGGCGTAGGAGCCGAGCGAGCGCAGCGCGGAGACCCGCATGGGCGATTCCGCAATGAAGTGATGGTCGACCTGCTGGTGCGGCAGGTCGTAGATGGCGATCGCGTTGCGGTGGCCGCCGCCCATCGGCAGCGGCATGTCGCGCGGCACGGACGGGTGTTGTGGCGGCTCGAGCGCCCAGGCGCCCAGGAGGTTGACGCCTTCTCCCCAGCCGGGGCGGTTCATGTGGGTGTGGCTCCAGATGGCCATCTCCCAGCGCTCGATGCGCCCCGTGTCGTCCAGGCCCGCTTGCAGCCGCACCGCGCTCGCCGAGCCGAAAGGTGCTACGGACATCTCGTCTTCCCGCATCCACTGCACCCTCACCGGCAGGCCGGTGCGCGTAGCGATGAAGGCCGCGTCGAAGGCCACGTCGTCGGCGCCGTTGTGTCCATAGCAGCCCGCGCCCGGCGCATGGATGACTTCGACGGTGCCGGCGTCGCGCCCCAGCGCGCGGGCGATCTGGCCGCGCAGCGGAAAGACGCCCTGCGTGTGCGACCAGACGCGCAGCACGTCGCCGCGCGGGTCGGCCACCGCGCACGACGGGCCGATCGACGCATGGGCCAGATACGGCCGCGAATAGGTGGCGGTGTGGGTTGGGCGGGAGGCGGCAGGCGAACCCTCTTCATGCACCCGTTGCGCTTGGCTGGGCATGTGCTGCAGCAGCGACACGGTGTCCTCGCTGGCGTGCGGCAGCGGCACGTCGGTGAATTCGAGCAGCTTTCTGGCCTTGGGCAACGCACGGACCAGCGCGCCTTCATGGGGCCCCACCAGGGCCAGGAAATCGCCGCAGCGCACCACCTGCGCGACACCGTCGAGCGCCTGGAGCTGCGCCAACGGCAGCGACTTCAGGCGTTGGGCGGGATGCCGTCCGCGCAGCATGCGCGCATGCTGCATGCCCGGAATCACGAGGTCCTGCAGATAGGCCGCGCCGGTGAGCTTGGCGGCGAAATCCAGCCGCGGCAGCGACCGCCCGGCGTAGGGCGTCCCGGTGCGGCGATGAGCCGGCGGCGGCGCCAGGATGCCCACGTCCAGGCTGACGCCATCGCTGAGGGCCCAGTAGCTCGTCTGTCGGCCGCCGCCCGCATCGCGAAAGCATCCGGCTTCGGCATGGACCTGCGCGGGCGCGACGTGCCAGCGTCTTGCAGCCTCTGCGCGGAACAGGGCAAAGGCGTGCGCGCAGGCCCAGCGCACGGCGGCCCCGCCGTACTGCACCGACAGGCTGCCGGCCGTGTAGCCCTCGTCGGGCGACAGTTGGGTGTCGCCTGCCACCAGCGCGACCTGCGCCGGTGCCAGGCCCAGCGCGTCGCAGGCGATCTGGACCAGGGCCGTCGCGATGCCTTGGCCCAGTTCGACCTTGCCCGTGAACACGGTGAGCTGTTGTCCCGGCCCCACCCACACCCACTGGTTCAGCAGCGGGTGCGCCTGGATGGCGGGTGGCGGGGTCTCTCCGGGGCTCATGCCGAGGCCTCCGCACGCAGGCGGGCGGCCGCGGCCTCGATGGCCCGCAGGATCCGCGCATGCGCGCCGCAGCGGCAAAGATGGCGGTGCAGCGTGTCCTGCAGCTGCGCCGGCGTGGGCGAGGTGGTGCGGTGAAGCAGTGCCGTGACCGACATCATGATGCCGTTGATGCAGTAGCCGCACTGGGCCGCCTGCAATTCCAGGAATGCGTCGAGTACCACGGCGCCGACCGGGTCGCCGGCCAGCTGTTCGGGGGTCGAGAGCGAGCGTCCGGCCACGCCCCACATCGGCATGTCGCACGACTGCACGGCCCGCCCGTCCATCAACACCGTGCAGGCCCCGCAGTTGCCGGCGCCGCAGCCGAAGCGAACGCCCTTGCAGTCCAGGTCGTTGCGCAGCACGTAGAGGAGCAGGTCGTTGTCGCCGGCCTGCACGCGGTGGCTCACGCCGTTCACTTGGAGTTCGATGGAAGGGGTCATGGGTGGACTCGAGCGTTGGAAGGAGCGGGCATGCGTCAAGCCGCAGGCATCGCCGGCGGCTTGCGCAAGCCGGCCGCGCGCCGGTAGGGCGGCGGATAGAAGGGTTCGACACCCAGCGTCTCCGCCGCGCGCCATACCCAGCGCGGGTCGGCCAGGAAGGGGCGTGCCAGGGCGACCTGGTCGGCCTGGCCCTGCGCGATGATCGCGGCGGCCTGGGCGGGCTCGGCGATGCCGCCGACCGCCCGCGTGACGATCCCGGTGCGCTTGCGCACCTCGTGGGCCAGCCCCACCTGGAAGCCCGGGCCGAACGGAATGCGCGCGCCCGGCACCACGAAGCCGCTGGAGACGCACACGTAGCCGAAGCCGATGGCCTGCAGCGACTGCGCGAGGCGCACGGCATCGTCGATGCCGAGCCCGCCCGCATCCCAGTCTGTGCCGGTGATGCGCGCGCCGAGCACGCGGCCCGCCGGTGCAAGACTGCGCAGCCGCTGTGCGATGCGCAGCGCCAGGCGGTCACGACCCGCCTGATCGGCGCCCCGCGCGTCGCTGCGGCGGTTGGACAGCGGCGACTGGAACTGGTGCAGCAGGTAGCCGTGGGCACAGTGGAGCTCGATGACGTCGAAGCCCAGCCGCACGGCCCGCCGCGCGGCGTCGGCATAGGCCTCGACGAGGCGGTCGATGCCCGCCTCGTCGAGCGCCTGCGGCGTGTCCCATCCTTCGGCGAAGGGCACGGCGGACGGTGCGGCGCACTGCCACGGGAGCGCCTGCGAGGTCGTCGGCCGCAGCGGCCCGCCGCCTTCCCACGGCGCATGGGCCGACCCCTTGCGGCCCGCATGCCCGAGCTGAATGCCGAAGCGCGTGCCCGGCGCCGACACGGCGCGTGCCGCATCCAGCACCCGGCCCAACGCCGCTTCCGCCTCGTCGCTGTACAGGCCGAGGCAGCCGTGGGTGATGCGCCCGCGCGCTTCGACCGCCGTGGCTTCGACCATGACCAGGCCGGCGCCCGACATGGCGAGCTGCATCAGGTGCTGCAGATGCCAGGTGTTCGCCATGCCGTCGATGGCCGAGTACTGGCACATCGGCGAGACGACGATGCGGTTGGGGAAATGCACATCGCCGATGCGCAGCGCTTCGAACAGAGGGGACATGGGGGTGTGCTCCGCGGGGTGCTCAACGCACTGGCGTGATGTTCAGCAGCTTCACCGCATTCAGCCCCTCGATGCGGGCGACCTCGTCGGCACTCAGGTCCTTCACCTGCGCGATGAGTTCGCGCGGATGCTCCTCGCCCATGTCGTAGGGGTAGTCGGTGCCCATGAGGACGCGGTCGGCGCCGAAGGTGTCGACCAGGTGCCGCAGCATCTCGGGGTCGAAGACCATCGTGTCGACGTAGAAGGTCTTGAGGTAGCTCGACGGCGCCCGGTCGATCACGGTGCGGCAGTCGGGGCGCGCGCGCCATGCGTGGTCCATGCGCGCCCAGTAGTGCGCCACGTAGCCGCCGCCGTGCGCCGCGATGAACTTGATGTTCGGATAGCGGGCCACCACCCCGTCGAAGATCAGATGGCTCACGGCCACCGTGGTGTCCAGTGGGTTGCCGATGACGTTGTTGAAGTAGTGGTTGGTCAGCCGCGCACCGTCGGAGTACCCGACAGGGTGCAGGAACAGCACGGCGCCGAGCTGGTCGGCGCGCGCGAAGAAGGGTTCCAGGCCGAGCGACGCGTCCGTGAGGTTGCGTCCGTTCACGTTGGTGTTGATCTCGATGCCGCGCAGGCCGAGGGTGCCGACGGCGTGGTCCAGCTCCTGGATCGCGAGCTCGGCATTCTGCAGGGGCACCGAACCGAGGCCGACGAAGCGCTCGGGCGTGGCGGCCACCAGCGCGGCGATGCCCTCGTTCACCTGGCGGGCCAGTTTGGCGCCGCGCTCGGGCGGCGCAAAGTAGAAGTAGTGGAACGGTGCCGGGCTGACCGCCTGGATGTCGATGCCCATGCGGTCCATGTCTTCGAGCCGCTGGTCGATGCCCGTGAGCTTGGGGGCGCGGTCGCGCATCTGTGCGACGTTCGTCTGCCGCGTCAGCTCGTTGGCGTAGATCACGCTGGGGTCGTGCGCGCCGACGTCGAGGTCTGCGCTGGCCTTCACCACGTCGGGGTTGAGGTAGTGGCAATGGACATCGACCACCGGGTTGCGCTGGCCGCGCGCGGGCGTGGAGGCACTGGCCGCGCGCGGCGCGGAGAGCGCCGACGCGCGACGCCTCGGCGCGTTGGTGGCACCGTGCGCATGGGTCGGGTCGGTGCAATGGGGCGAACAGGTGTAGAGCATGGGGTGTTCCGTGGATAGCGAAGAAAGAGGTGTGAGAAATTCAGAACACGCCGAGGTGGCGCGTGGCCAGCGTCGGCTCGGCCCGCACCGCCTCGGCCGTGCCGGCGTGCACGACTCGGCCGGTGTTGAGCACGACCACGTCGTCGGCGACGTCGAGCGCCAGGTGGAAGTTCTGCTCCACCAGCACGATCGAGAGCCGGTCGGCTTTCAGCGTCTTGATGGCCTGCGCCACCTCCGCGACGATCATGGGCGCCAGCCCTTCGGAGGGCTCGTCGAGCAGGAGCACGCGGGGGTTGCCCATCAGCGCGCGGCCGATCGCGAGCATCTGCTGCTCGCCGCCCGACAGGGTGCCCGCCCGCTGGCGCGAGCGCTCCCGCAGGCGGGCGAAGGTGGCGTATACACGCTCGAGCGTCCAGGCCTGCGCGCACGGCGTGGCGCGCGGGGCGGCCTGTTGCGCAACCTGCAGGTTCTCGAGCACCGTGAGGCTCGGAAAGATCCGCCGCCCCTGGGGCACCAGCCGCATGCCGGCGCGCGCGATGCCTTCGGGCGACATGCGCTCCACGGCCATGCCGCCGAGCCGGATGGTCCCGGCCCGCGGCGACAGCAGCCCCGCGAAGGCGTTCAGCGACGTGCTCTTGCCGGCGCCGTTGCGCCCCAGCAGCGCCAGCACCCGGCCTTCGCCCAGCGACAGGGACAGCCCGTGCACCACCTGGCTCTGCCCGTAGCACACGTCGAGCTTGTTCACGTGCAATGCTTCAGTGACCAAGATAGATCTCCTTGGTTCTCGGATGGTTCACGACCGTCTGGCGGTCCCCTTCGACGATCACCTGCCCGTAGTGCAGCACGGTGATCTGTTCGGCGAACTCGAGCGCGACATCCATGTCGTGCTCGATCATCAGGATGGCGGTCTCGCGCGACACCTTCGCGATGAGCCGTTGCACCACGGTGCGCTCGTCCTGCGAAAGGCCCGCCAGCGGCTCGTCGAGCAGCAGCAGGCGCGGGCGCTGCGCCAGGCCCAGGGCGAGCTCGACCCGGCGCTGCTCGCCGTACGACACGTCGCATGCCCGCTGCAGCGCCTTGGCCCCGAGGCCCACGCCTTCGAGCAGTTCGACCGCGTGGTCGTGCAGGTCGGTGCGCTTCGACAGGTCGACGGCCGCGTTGTGCCGCAGTGCCATCGGTGCCAGCAAGCCCAGCACCACGTTGTGCGCGAGCGTGTCCCTGGGAAACAGCGTGATGATCTGGTAGGTGCGCGACAGCCCGCAACGCGCGCGCGCCGGCACCGGCAGGCGTGTCACGTCGGTGCCGAAGATGCGGATCGAGCCCGCGTCGGGCCGGATCTCGCCGGCGATCAACCCGAACAGCGTGGTCTTGCCCGCGCCGTTGGGTCCGATGATCAGCCGCCGCTCGCCCGGCTGCATGGTCAGCGAGACGTTCTGGGTCACGGCAATGCCGCCGAAGGACTTCTTCAGTCCCCGGACTTCGAGCGCGGCGGTCATGCGCGGTCTCCCTTGGCTCGGGCAAACAGCGCGCGCACCCCGGGCACGATGCCGTGCGGCATCACCAGCACGATGAAGACGAACACCGCGCCCAGCAGCATGTTCCAGCGCTCGACATAGCCCGAGGCATAGTTCTTCAGCAGCACGACCAGCAGCGCCCCGATGGCCGGTCCGGCCAGCGTGCCCGCGCCGCCCGCGATCACGCTGAGCAGCACCTCCGCCGAGGCGGTGACCGACAGCACGCTGGGATGCACGTACTTGTGGAAGTAGACGTACAGCAGGCCGGCCACCGCGCCCAGGAAGCTGGCCCCCACGAAGGCGCACCAGCGGATCGCCCAGACGTTGTATCCGAGCGAGCTCATGCGCCGCGCCTGGTCCCGCGTGCCGCGCAGCGACGCGCCGAAGGGAGAGTCGACCAGGCGTGCGACCACCACCAGCACCAGGGCCGTGATCAGGAGAACGAACCAGTAGTAGGCGTTGCTGTTCTCCATGTCGATGCCCAACGGCATGGGGCGCGTGAGGCCGGACAGTCCGTTGTCGCCGTTGGTGACGGCGGTCCACCGGTAGGCCACGCCCCAGACGACCTGCGACAGCGCCAGGGTCAGCATCAGGAAACTCAGGCCCGAGGCGCGCAGCGCGATCCAGCCGAACACGCCGCCGATGGCGGTGGTGGCCAGCAGCGTGAGCGGTGCCGCCATGGCATGCCCGAGGCCGAGGTGCAGCGCCAGCCAGCCGGCGATGTACGCCGACAGGCCGAGGTAGGCCGCATGACCCAGCGAGGTGAGGCCGGCATAGCCGACCAGCAGGTTGAGGCTGGTGGCGAAGATCACGGCGATCAGGATCTGGCTGCCGAGGTTGACGTAGTACTCGCCGAGCACCGCCGGCAGCAGCGCCAGCAGTGCCAGCAGCAGGAGACATGCAAGCTTCTTCATGCGCGTGCACTCCCCAGCAGGCCGGCAGGGCGGAAGGCCAGCACGACGATCATCGGCAGGAAGAGGATCACATACGCCAGGTCGGGAACCAGCGCGGTGCCGAAGGTGTAGATGAACCCGATGATGAAGCTCGCGATGAAGGTGCCCACGAGGCTGCCGACGCCGCCCAGGATGACGACGATCAACGCCAGCGGCAGCATGTCCGCGTCCAGGCCCGGATAGGCCGAGAGCATTGGTCCGCCCACGGCCCCGCCCAGTCCGGCAAGCGCCGCGCCGAGGCAGAACACGCTCGTGAAGAGCGCCGAGGCCCGGATGCCCACGGCGCGCGCCATCGGCATGTCGTCGACGCCGGCGCGGATGCGCGCGCCCAGCCGGGTGCGCTCGAGCAGCAGGAACAGCACGGCCGCCGCAATGACCGCGACGACGATGACCGCCAGCCGGTAGCTCGGAAAGCTGAAGCCGAGGACACTGGCGGGCCCTGCCAGCAGGGAGGGCGGCGCGACCGGTATCGGGTCGCCGCCCCACAGCACCAGGCACAGGTCCGCCGCGATGAACGACAGCCCCAGCGTGGCAAGCACCTGCGCCTGCGAATTGCCGGTCAGGCGGCGCAGCACCAGCCGCTCGATGAGGCCGCCGATGGCCGCGGTGGCGAGCGCCGCGGCCACCACCGCGGCGGCGAACCCCCAGCCTGCGCGCGCCACCTGGGCCGCGACGTAGGCGCCCATCATGAACAGTGCGCCGTGGGTGAGATTGGCGATGCGCATCAATCCGAAGATGAGCGCGAAGCCCGACGAGAGCAACAGCAGCAGGCCGCCGAGGGCGAGGCTGTTGAGTGTTTGGGTCAACCAGAATTGCATGGTTCTGCCGGTACGCTGGGTGCTTCGGCGCGTTCAGCCGACCAGATTGCGCGCAGGCGGCCAGTCGCGCGAATAGACCGGTTCGGCCAGGAACTTCTTCGGGTCGTAGGTCCAGAACTGGCTCACGTTGTCGTAGGTATCGACGATGCTGTTGACCAGCCGGCCTTCCTTGCGCTCGACCTTTCGCACATAGACGTTGCCCACCACGTTGCCGTAGCTGTCGAACTTCACCGGGCCGCGTGCCGTCATCGCCTGGGTCTGCTGCAGCGACGCGCGCAGCTGCTCCTTGTCGAAGGCCTTGCCCTTCATGGGCGCCAGTGCCGCATCGAGCACCGAGGCGCTGACGTGTGTGCAGGCCGCATAGAAACCGGGGTCGTAGCTGTAGGCCTTGCGGAAGGACGCGACGAACGCAGCGTTGACCGGGTTGGCGAGTTCGGCCGAGTACCAGTTCACCGTGACGATGCCCAGGGCCTCGTCGCCCATGTTGCGAAGCACGGCCTCGTCGAGTGCGGTCATGCCGCCGACCAGCGCAAGCTTGCCCCGCAGGCCGTACTCGTTGAACTGCCGGATGAAGCGAAACCCGTTGGAGCCGGCGAAGCCGAGGAACACCGCGTCGGCCTCGCGGCTGAGCTGCGCGAGGAAGGTGCCGTAGTCGGGCGCGGTCAGGGGCGGGAAGAGCTTCTGCACGACCTTGCCGCCCGCCTCCTCGAAGACCCGCTGAAAACCCGCGGTCATCTCGTGTCCGTACGCGATGTCGTCCGCCACGAGCACCATGCGCTTGTACTTGAGCTTCTTCGCGCAGTAGTCGGCCAGCGGATGGGCGCATTGCGCCGACGTCGAGCTTGCACGAAACAGCCAGGGGCTGGCCTTGCGCTGCGTCATGTCTTCGGCCGCGGCCACCGGGAACACCGGGATCTTGCGGGCGCGCATGTAGTCGTCGGTGGCCAGCGCCTCGAACGCGGCCAGCGGGCCCATCAACACCTGCGCGCGTTCGCGCTCGACGAGTTCCTGTGTCTTGGTGCGTGCCGTCGACGGCACGCCGCCGGTGTCGGCGACGATCAGCTCGACCTTGCGCCCGCCCAGCATCTGCCCGTTGGCGGCGAGGTAGGCCTGCAGCCCGCGCTCCATGTCGAGGCCGCCCGAGGCGAACGGGCCGGTCTTGGCCGTCAGCAGCCCCAGGCGCAAGGGTTCGGCTGCGCCCTGGGCGCGCGCCAGCACGGGCAGGCCGAGCGTGGCGCCGGCAGTGGCGGCGGTGGCGATGAAGCGCCTGCGGTCGATGGTCATGGTGTCTCCGATCTGTGGGGGTGGAACTCGTCCGGTGTCGATCGTCAGCGTCTTGTTAATGATCGATTGATCAATAGTATTCGCTGGAAAGCGCCGCGGCAAGACCGAATCGAGGCGGGAGAGGACGGGTTTTCCCGGATCGGCGGTGCGTGGTCCGCGCTTCCTTGGTGATCGGTCGATAGCTTGCGCCGCGTGGCTGTGCCTAGGGAGCGGAGGCTCAGCGCGCACGGATGTGCCCGGATTCGGAGGGCGCTCTGATCAGACCTGGAAAGTCCGACATGCAGAGAAATATTGTCCTTTTCGGACGTCAAGGTGACATTGATCATTTGATCAACGCCGCGCTTCGGACAGGACCGGCGGACCTCGAATGCGAGCCTCGCTCGCCAACTTCCCGACGTTATTGGCTTACGAAATGACTGCTACTCTTTCCGCGTCCGTCCAGCGAAAGGTGATCCGGCGCATCGTCCCGATCCTGATGCTGATGTACACCATGGCCTACCTGGACCGCATCAACATCGGCACGGCCGCCCTGCGCATGAATGCGGAGCTGGGCATCTCCCAGCAGGTCTTCGGCCTGGCCGCCGGCCTGTTCTTCATCGGCTACCTGCTGCTGGAGATTCCCAGCAACATCATCCTGCACAGGATCGGCGCGCGCGTCTGGCTCACGCGGATCATGGTCACCTGGGGGCTGATCTCGGCCTGCACCGCCTTCGTGCAGAACGGCTGGCAACTCGTCGCGGTGCGCATGCTCCTGGGCTTCGCGGAGGCGGGACTTTTCCCGGGGCTGATCTATTGCCTGGCACTGTGGTTTCCGCCGAGCATGCGCGGGCGCATGCTCGTGATCCTGGTCCTGCCCTGGGCGGTGATCGTCGGCACGCCGATGTCGGCGGCCATCGTGCAGTACGCTGACGGCCTCATGGGCTTCTCGGGCTGGCGGATCATGCTGTTCGTCGAGGGTCTGCTGCCCGTGCTGCTGGGCTTTTACTCCGCCCGCTACCTGACCTCCAGGCCCGAAGATGCGGACTGGCTCACGGACGCGGAAAAGCGCGAGGTCATCGCGGCCAGGGAGTCCGATGGCGTCGCCGTGTCTGCGCATGCCGACAAGCCCTTGCGCGCAACGCTGCTGCAACCGCACCTCGTCCTGCTGTCGCTCGCCTATGCGACGGCGCAGATGGGCTTCTACGCAAGCCTGATCTTCACGCCGCAGATCGTGCAGGAATTCGGGCGCCTCTTCGGCACCACGCTGTCGACCGTGCAGGTCGGCTTGCTGTCCGCCATACCGAGCATCATCGGGATGACGCTGTACTGGTTCTGGGTCGCGCACTCCGACAAGACGAACGAACGCGTCTGGCACGCGATTGCCTCTTTCGTCACGGCCGCGGTGGGCATTGCCGTCCTTGTGAGCGTGCGCAATCTCTACGCGTCGATCCTCGGCCTGTCGCTGCTGACGGCCGGCCTGGTCAGCGGCCCGATCTGCATCTGGCAGCTGACCGCGATCGGTGTCAGGGGCAAGACGGCGGCCGTCGTCTTCGCCTACGTCAACTCCTTCGGCATCGTCGGCTCCATGTTCAGCCCCTACTTCATCGGCTACCTCAAGGACCGCACGGGTTCCTACGACGCGGGGCTGCTGTTCCTCGCCATCGCGGCACTGCTGGGCGCCGCGCTGGTCTTTGTCGCGAGTCGCGGGATGCGGCGCGCGGGGTTGCTGGGCGCCAGCGACCGGCGCGCCGCCGTGCGCATCGAGCGGGCCTGACATGCGAGCCCTCAGCGCGCCATGCGCAGGACGAGGGCCGCGAGTGCGGAGGCCGTGGCCAGGGCCGTGACCGCCATCCACCCGAAATGCGCGAACAGCACCGCCGCCAGCGCGGATCCGATGGCCATGCCGATGAACATGCCGGTGAACAGCACCGCGTTGAGCCGGCTCCGTGCGCCGGGATCGATGCCGTAGACGATCGACTGGTGGGCGATCAACACGGCCTGGATGCCGAGGTCGAAGCCGACGGTGCTCGCGACGAGCACCCAGAGCTGCGCACCCGGCGCCATGAACAACGACAGTCCCATGACCGCGAACGACCCGACGACCAGCGCTGCGCCCAGCCGGGTGACGAGTGCCGGACCGCGGCGGTCCGCGACGCGCCCTGCCACCGGTGCGATCAGCGCGCCGGCGGCACCCGCCAGGCCGAAAGCGCCCGCTGCTGCGGCGCCGAGGTTGAAGGGCGCCGCGTGCAGCATGACTGCCAAGGTCGACCAGAAGGCGCTGAACCCGACGGACAGCAGGCCTTGCGACCAGGTCGCACGACGCAGTTCGGCATGCCGGTGCCACAGCGCGCCGAGCGAGCGCAGCAGGGCGAGGTACGACAGGTGCGTGGTCGCCTTGAAGCGCGGAAGCCGGTTCCAGGCGACCAGGCCGACCACGGCGATGCTCACGCCGGCCACCGCGAACATCGCGCGCCATCCCCAGTGCTCGGCGACGAACCCGCTGACCACGCGCGAGAGCAGGATGCCGGACAGCAGCCCTGTCATGACCGTGCCGACGACCTTGCCGCGATGCGTTTCCGGCGCGAGCGTGGCCGCTGCCGGCACGATGTCCTGCGCCATCGTGGCGGCCAGGCCGATCACCAGGCTGGCGACGAAGAGCGTGGAGATGGAAGGCGAGAGCGCGGCCATGAACAGCGCGGCGCAGAGCACGGCGGCCTTGATCAGGATGATGGTGCGCCTGTCGCGGCGGTCGCCCAGCGGCGCCAGCAGCAGGATGCCCATCGCGTAGCCGAACTGGGTGAGCGTCGGCAGCAGGCCCACGGCCTGCGTCGAGGCGCCGATGTCCGCGCCCAGCACGCCCAGCATGGGTTGGCTGTAGTAGAGCGACGCCACCGACAGGCCGGCGCCGGCCGCCAGCATCCAGGTGAGCGAGGGCGCGAGTCCTGCCGGTTCGGCCGGCCGGACCCCCGGAGCGGCCGATGCATGCACATCTTGAATATGGGACATGGTGTTAACCCTTAAACGTTTCGATGCAGCAAGTCTGACGCCGCTTGCAGGCGATTGGTAGCATCGTGGAGCGAACAACGTTTATTCGCGCGCCGTATAGAAGAGGGATTCATGGCATCCACGCGGCCCGATCACATCACCGCTTCCAGCAGCGACCGCGTGGAGCTGCTGCAGACCTTCGTCCACATCGTGCAGGCTGGCAGCCTTTCCGCGGCGGCCGTGCAGCTGGGCTCGACCCAGCCGACGGTGAGCCGCCGGCTGCAGGCCCTGGAACTCTGGCTCGGCGTGAAGCTGCTGCAGCGGTCGACCCACGCGATGAAACTCACCGAAGACGGCGAGCGGTGTTTCGAGCGGGCCAAGGCGATGTTGGCCGACTGGCATGCGTTCGACGCCGAAATGCGCGGCGTCGACAACGAACCCGAAGGGACTTTGCGCGTGGTCGTGCCGCACGCCTTCGGACAGGCGCTGCTGGTGCGTCCGCTGGCCGAATACCTGCGCCGCTACCCGCGGGTGTCCGTGGAATGGCTGCTCCACGACAGGCAGCCCGACTTCGTTGCCGAGGGCGTCGATTGCGCCATCCATGTCGGGGAGGTGACTGATCCGATGGTGGTGGCGCGCAAGCTCTCCGAAGTCCCGCGCATCGCAGTGGCGGCCCCGAGCGTGCTGGCCGGGCGGCCCACCCCCACGCACGCCGGCATGCTGGCGGACTGGCCCTGGCTGGCGCTGCGCACCTTCTACCGCAATGAGCTGATGCTGGTGCACACGTCCACCGGCGAGCGGCAGCAGCTGGCGATCGCCCCGCGCATGATCACCGACAGCCTGTTCGCGCTGCGCAGCGCGGCACTCAACGGCCTGGGCGTGTGCGTCGGGTCCAGCTGGCTCTTCAAGGACGACCTGGCGCGCGGCGAGCTCGTCGAGGTGGTGCCCGACTGGCAGGCGCCGCCGCTGCCCGTGTTTCTCACATACCCGCCCGCACGCTTCTATCCCGCCAAGCTGCGCCAGTTCCTCGAGCTCGTTCGCCAGTCGGTGCCCGTGGCGCTGGACACCGCCGCACCCGTCGCTCCCATCACCCCCGCCACGGGCGGAACATGAGACCTGTGCCTAGAATTCGGCCTTCCCGCTGGACCGCCCCAAGACCACCCCTATGCATCTGATCGAACTTCGGATGCTCCGCCAATTCGTCAGCGTGGCCGAGCACGAAAGCATCTCCCGTGCGGCCGAGGCCCTGCACATTTCGGCGTCGCCCCTGAGCCGCACCATCCTGCAGCTCGAGGCGCGCGTGGGCTTCGCGCTGTTCGAACGGGTGGGCCGCTCGCTGCGCCTGAACAACGCCGGTCGCGAGCTGCTGGCGAATGCGCGCGAGCTGCTGCGAAGCAACGAGACCCTGATGCGCGACCTGCAGCGCAGGGCCGACGGCATCGGCGGCACGGTGGTGATCGGCCACATGGCCGGCGCGCTCTACAACGGCATCATCCCCGGCACGGCGCGGCAGGTGCAGCTCGCCCATCCCTCAATCGCCTTCCAGTTCGAGGGCGCGGAGGAGCTTCAGCAGCTCGAGGCACTGCGCCGCGGCCGGCTCGACTTCGCCGTGCAGACGCAGGAGGTGACCGATCCCTCGCTGGCGTCGCGCCTGTACAGCACCGAGAACTACGTGCTGCTCATGCCCAAGCGGCACCCGCTCGTCGCGGTGGCCGATATCCCCTTGCAGATGCTCGTCGACGCCCAGTGGGTGGTGACGCCCGAACGCAGCGGGCCCTCGCTGCGCGCGAAATTCATGACGGCCTGCCGCCGGCTGGGATTCGAGCCGCGCGTGGCTTGCGTGGCGGGCGACATCGTCTCGGCGCTCGCGCTGGTGGCCAACGAGTTCGGGCTGTGCGCGGCGCAGGAAAGCCTGGTGCAGTTCGCCGGCGAAATGATCGTCGCGCGGCCGCTGCCGCTGCTGGAGATGCAGACCGAGTACCGGATCGTCTGGCGGCCGGAGGCCGTGTCGCCCGCGGCGCAGCGCTTTCTCGATGCGCTGCCGCACGTGCCGCACCCTGCGCGCGTGCGCCGCGCGGCGCCGCCGAAGCACAGCGTGGCGCGGCCGGTGCGCGGGCGCGGCGAGGGCGCGCGAGGCCGTGCCTCCAAACGCTGAGCGCGCGGTGCGCGGCCGCACGGCCTGCAGTCACGCTCAGGACCGTTGCGCCTTCAGCACCACCGGCACGCCGGCAATGAAGGCATCGACACGCATGTCGATGAGCCGCTCGAGATTCCTGGGCGTGGGCAATTCGTAGATCCACTTGCGCACGCCGATGTAGAAGACGCTCGAATGCATGGCCCAGACGAGCTCGACCTCCTCGTCTTCTTCCTGGGCGTTGCGCGGTTCGGGAATGCCGTGGCTGTGACGCAGCTCGCGGGCAATCACCACGAAGTGCCGCTCGCGCAGGCGCGCGAGGTATTTCTGGTTGATGCCGCCGCGGCTGAGGCCCGCGTAGATGAAGATGCGCACCCATTCCCCGCGCAGCACGAAGCGCGCGTAGTCCTTCAGGTAGCGCTTGAGCCGCTCGGGCAGCGGCACCGAGCGGTCCGCCAGCCATTCTTCCCATTCCGGGTTCCAGCGCCGCACGAACACGTCCTCGTAGACGCGGTCGACCAGCGCCTCCTTGGTGGGAAAGTAGCGGTAGAGCAGGGGCTGCGTGATGCCGAGCTCGCCGGCCAGTTCGCGGGTGCTGGCATCGAAGCCCTTGCGCGCGAAGAACGCGGTCGCCGCCTGCACGATCTGGTGTTCGCGGTCCTCTGGCGCGAGGCGCCTTCGCGCCGGCGGCGCCGCGCTGTCTTGGACCCCGGGGGGCTTGCTGGTGGCCATGTGGGTCGGGATGTCCCTGGTTTATTGATCGATTGACAAATTAGCTCGCCCGCTTCAAAGTGATCGGACGATAAACAAAGGCGCCTGACGCGTCAAGGCGAGCGCCACGCGACGGAAATGATCCCATGAACCAGAGGACCTTGATCCGCAACGCCGACGTCATCACCATGGAAGATGCGTGCGGCGAGATCCGGGGATGCGACATCCTGATCGACAACGGCGCCATCGTGCGGGTCGCGCCGGACATCGCGTCCAGCCATGGGCCGAGCTGCGAGGGCGCGGCGGTGGTGGACGCGAGCGGCATGATCGCGCTGCCGGGCCTCATCGATGCGCACAACTGCATATGGCAGACGGTGCTTCGCGGCTATGTGCCCGACCTGTGGACGGGCAACTACTTCACCCGGCTGTTGCCGCTGCGACGTTACTTTCAGCCGGTCGACAACTTCAATTCAGGCTGTGTCGGCGGCCACGAGATGCTTTCCTATGGCACGACGACGGTGGTCGACTACTGCCACAACATCCGCGCGCCCGGCTATGCCGACGCTGCGATCGAGGGGCTGCGCGAGTCCGGCATCCGGCACGTCTTCACCTACTCGTTCATGAGCGAATTGCCCGACGCCTTCGACAGCGAGGCCGCGCGCTTCGCGGATGCGCGGCGGGTGTTCGAGCGCTTCGACGATCCGGGCAGCCGCACCACGGTGAACTTCGGCATCGAATCGATCGGGACGGCGAACGTGGCCGGCCAGCTTGCGTTCGCTCGCGCGCTGGGCGCTGCGAGCTGCATTCACCTGAACGCCCGGGGCGACGTCGCGGCGCTGGACGATCAGGGCCTGCTGGGGCCCGATCTGCTGGGCATCCACGGCAACCTGCTCACCGACGAGGAGCTGCGGCGCATGGCGCGCAGCGCGATGCCGCTGTGCTTCACGCCTTCGGCGGACGTGCAGGGCACGCCCGCCGACGTGGTGCGACGCGCCGCCGAGCACGGTGTGCCGGTGGTGTTCGGCTGCGACGTCCCATGCCACGTGGCGTCGGACCCCTTGATGCAGCTGCGCGTGATGTACGCCGTGCAGGGTTTCATCGACGGCCTGACGGCGCGTGCCCGCGAGGAAGTCACCGGCCGGAGGCCTGCTGTGCGTCCCGGCATGCCCCTGCTGCGGCCCGCCGACCTGATCCGCCGCGCGACCATCGGCTGTGCGCAGGTCCTGGGCATGGCCGACCGGATCGGCTCGCTCAAGGCAGGCAAGCGCGCGGACATCGTGCTCGTTCGAAAGGGCCTGTTCGGCGACTCGATCGCGGACGATCTGTGCGCCCACCTCCTGCTGCAGACCAGCGCGCGGGAGATCGACACGGTGTTCGTGGACGGACAGGCGCTGCTGTCCGGCGGGCGGCTGCTGAACCATGACGCGGGCCGCACCGCGCAGAGGGTCTCGCAGTCGAGGGCGGCCATCTTCGCTGCTGCGCGCAACGGCGCTTGAAGCGTGGCGCGGGGCTCGAGCCGCGCGAGGCCCGCGTCCTACTGGCGCATGCCCGCGAACTCGACGATGCGCCGATACTGGCCCGCGTCTTTCGTCATGATCTGCGCAAGGTTCTCGTCGCCGCGGCCGACCACGACGCCGATCAGCTCCAGGCGCTGGCGCACGGCCGGTTCGCGCAAGGTGTCCTTCAAGGCGGCCTGGAGCTTGGCGACGATGTCCGGCGGTGTCTTGCGCGGCGCCATCAGTGCATACCAGGCCACCAGGTCGTAGCCCTTGAGCGCGGGATGCTCGCCCAGCGCGGGCACGGCGGGCAGCAGGGCGATGCGCTGCGCGCTGGTCACCGCGACCGGCACGATGCGACCGCTGTCGATGAAGGGCTTGGCGGCCCCGGGCCCGAGGAATGCGAACTCGATCGAGCCGCCGGCCAGGTCGCTGCCGATGTTGCTCGCACCGCGATAGGGAATGTGCGTGATCGACAGCCCTGCCTGCTTCTTCACAAGCTCGCCCGAGAAGTGCAGCATCGAGCCGATGCCCGAGGTCCCGTAGCTGTACTTGCCCGGGTTCGCCTTCACGGCCGAGACGAACTGCTCGAGCGTCTTCACGCCGCTTTGCGTGGATGCGACCAGCACCAGCGGAATGGCACCCACGTAGCCCACGGGCACCAGGTCTTTCGAGGCGTCGTATTTCTGGGCCGGATTGAGCAGCTGCGTGGCGACGAATTCGCTGCTGGAGCCGAAGACCAGCGTGTGGCCGTCGGGCGCGGCGTTGACAACGCGCTGCACGCCGATGGCCCCGGCGGCGCCGCCCAGGTTCTCGACCACGACGGGGGCGGCGAGCTGCCTGGCGAGGCCATCGGCCACGGCGCGCCCCACGGCGTCGACGCTGCCGCCCGCCGGGTAGCCGATGACGATCGAGACGGGACGGCTCGGGTAGGCCACCTGGGCCTGTGCGAGGCCCGCCGCGAACAGCGCCGCCGCCAGCGCCAGCACGCCGCGGGCGCGAAGCAGCGTCTTCATGGGGCCTCCAGTTGCACGGCGGCGCGCCGGATTTCCTTGACGCCTTGGTCCGTGTCCACGCCGACGGCGTAGAAGCCCGCGGGGCCGCCGTTGTAGCGGATCTCGAAGGGAAAGCCGCGCGGCGAGGCCACATCGCCCAGCCAGGCGGCCAGCGCCGTCTCGGACTCGCCGATCTCGATCCACGCGATGCCGCGCCCGTGGGTGGTACCCGATCCCGGGACGACCGGCAGGCTCGCCGCATGCGTGCCCGCGTCGGGCTTGAAATACAGGTTGGGCTTGCCCGACGGCCATGCCGTGAGCGCGCTGGGTGTCTGCAGCGCGAAGCCGCGCGTCCCGTTCATCATCTGGCGCCCGGCGTCCTTGCCGGTCGTGCGCTCGTCCACCGTGGTGCGATGGTGCGCGGCGAACGCGTCGAGTTCTTCGCGGGTGTCCGCGCGAAGGCACCAGCCGATGAAGCGTTCGCCCGCCTGCGTCTGGCGCGCCATGAAGGCCGTGAAGGGAACGCCGTCTCGCAGCTTCCGCTGGTCCACGATGCTTTCAAGCTCGATGTACACGTCCGGCGCCAACGGCACCACGCGATGGCCGACGCCGTAGAGCGGAAAAAAGCCCCCGTCGTAGTTGCCCAGGCCCGTCTCCTGGCTGAGCCTGAAGGTGGATTCGTAGACGTTGGGCGTTGCGAGGCAAAGATGGTCGAAATGGATCAATTCGAGGTCCTTCCAGAATGGCGGCGATCGTTGGATGCGGGTGCTTGCGCCGGAGAGCTCCGGTACGCGTTCGACCGAATCTTCGGCGTCTTCACCATGTCTAGAAAGGACAATATTTATCAGTATTCATGACATTGCAGGTCATCCATGCCGCGCCGCAGCTGCTGCCAGGACGTGGGGCAGCGCCCGCGACGGGATGCCCCTGCGGCCACCTCGCGCCGCGTTCAGCACTGCGCGAACGCCAGCAGATCGCTGTTGACGTCGTCCTTGCGCGTGGTGCACATGCCGTGCGGCGCGCCCTGGTAGACCTTCAGCACCGCACCCTTCACCAGATTCGCCGACAGCAGCGCCGAGTCGGCGATGGGCACGATCTGGTCGTCGTCGCCGTGGAGGATGAGGGTCGGCACATCGAACTTCTTCAGGTCCTCGCTGAGGTCGGTTTCCGAGAAAGCTTTCACGCAGAAATACGAGGCCGGCATGCCTGCGGCCATGCCCTGCTGCCAGAACGATTCGCGCACCCCTTCGGACACCTTGGCGCCCGCGCGGTTGAAGCCGTAGAAGGGCATGCTCAGGTCCTTCCAGAACTGCGAGCGGTCGGCCAGCACGGCGGTGCGGATCTGGTCGAAGGCCGCCAGCGGTGTGCCGCCCGGGTTGGCGGGCGTCTTGACCATCAGCGGCGGCACGGCGCCGATGAGCACGGCCTTGGCCACGCGCGCGGTGCCGTGGCGGCCGATGTAGCGCGCGACCTCGCCACCGCCAGTCGAGTGGCCGACGTGAATGGCGTCCCTGAGGTCGAGCTTCTTCACCAGTTCGGCCAGGTCGTCGGCGTACGTGTCCATGTCGTTGCCCTGCCAGGGCTGGCTGGAACGGCCGTGGCCGCGGCGGTCGTGCGCGATGCAGCGAAAGCCTTGCGAGGCCAGCGCGAACATCTGGTCCTCGAAGGCGTCGGAAGACAAGGGCCAGCCGTGGCTGAACACGACGGGCTGGCCACTGCCCCAGTCCTTGTAGTAGATCTCGGTGCCGTCGGTGGTGGTGATGCTGCTCATGAAGAACTCCTGTGGGTGAATGGAGCCCTCACTGTCGACGCCGCGTGTTGCGCGGGCATTGCAGCGGGCGGTGTGCCTGTTTCAGCCGTAATGCGCCCTGCAAGCTCTCAGTCCCTCGCGCGCCTTCAGCGTGCGTCCAGCGCGTGCGCCAGGCTTTCCGCGAGCTCCTGCAACCCCAGCGGCTTGCGCAGCAGCGCGACCACGCCGGCGTCGCGCGCACGCTGCTCGAGCGCCGCACCGACATTGCCGCTGGCCAGGATCACCGGCAGGCCGGGGCGCAGGGCGAGCACCCTGGCGGCGAGCTCGCTGCCTGCCATGCCGGGGAGCATCTCGTCGGTGAGCACCGCATCGAAGCGCTGCGGGTCGGCCAGGAAGGCCTCCAGCGCGCGTTCGCTCGAATCGAAGCCGACCGGCTCGTAGCCCAGCTCGGCCAGCAGTTCCTCGGCCAGCTCGACCAGCGGCCGCTCGTCGTCCACCACCATCACGACCTGCCCGTTGCCGCGCGGCCAGGCCGGGTCGGGGCGCGCGGGCGGCGCCTCGGACTCGCCGCACACGGGCAGCCACACCGTCACGCGCGTGCCGTGGCCGGGCTCAGACTCGATGTCGATGGCGCCGCCCAGGTCGGTGACGATGCCGTGCACCATCGACAGCCCCAGGCCCGTGCCTTCGCCCAGCTTCTTGGTGGTGAAGAAGGGATCGAAGGCGCGCTGCAGCACCTCGGGCGGCATGCCTGCGCCGGTGTCGGCGACCACCAGCCGCACATAGGTGCCGGGAGCCAGTTCGCCATGCAGCATCGGCTGCGCCACGCTCGAGGTGGCGCGATCCAGCCCGACCGCGATGCTGCCGGCGTCGCCCAGCGCCTGGGCGGCGTTGGTGCACAGATTCATCACCACCTGGTGCAGTTGCGTGCCGTCGCCCAGCACGGCGGCCGTGCCGGCCTCCAGCCGCGTGTCGATGCGAATGGCCTCGGGCAATATCGGGCGCAGCATCGCCAGGGCCTCTTCCACCACGGCCTGGATGTTCACCGGCAGGCGCTCGGCCACGCCGCTGCGGCTGAACTCGAGAATGCGGCGCACCAGAACGCGCGCGCGCGCGCCGGCCTGCATCACGCGGTCGATGTAGCGGCGCATGTCGCTGCCGGGCTCGGCATGCTGCTGGGCCATCTCGCCGAAACCGAGGATCGCGCCCAGGATGTTGTTGAAGTCGTGGGCGATGCCACCGGCCAGCGTGCCCAGCGACTCCAGCCGCTGGGCCTTCTGCAGCCGCGCCTGCAGTGCCGCCTTCTCGGCCTCGCCGGCTTCCAGGCGCCGCAGTTGGCGCAACAGCCCGGCGATCGTGAGCACCACCAGCGTCGCGAGCAGCAGCGTGCGCACGATGGCGCTTCGCATCTCGTCGTGCCAGGGGCGCAGCGCATGGTGTTCGTCGCGCGTGATGGTCAGGGTCAGCGGCCGCTTGCCCAGGCCCACGGCGGCGACCAGCTTGGCCCTGCCGTCGACGGGGCTCACCGAGCGGTCGATCAGCGGGGCGCCCCGCAGCGCCGTGAGTTCCGGAAAGCGCTGGCCGCTGGGCATGCCGGGCTCCTCCGGCTGGCGCACCACCAGCGTGCCGTCGTCCAGCGTGAGCAGCAGCGCGCTGCCTTCCCCCAGCGCCAGGGCCGAATAGGCGGCCTGCAGTTCCTGCAAGGTGACGATGGCGGTGACGACCCCGTCGAAGCCACCCCCCGGCGCCGTGAGCCGGCGTGACACCACCAGGGCGGGGCGCCCGTCGGTGCGCGTGACGACCGGCTCGTTGATGAACAGGCCGTCCGCGGAGCCCTGGCGCTGATGCTGGAAGTACGGCCGGTCCGAGACGTCGGCCAGCGGCTCGCCCGTGACGCGCGAGCGGTGCCGCTGCCGGCCCTGGTCAACGGCCACATGTTGCGGACGATTGATGCGCACGACAACCTGCTGCCGCAGCACCGCTTCGTCAACGATGCCAATGGCACCGTGCTGTACGCGGACTATACGAGCGCGACCGACCCGAACACCGCCTACAACGGCCAGCGCCAGATGGTGGTGAACGGGGAGGTGCTCGGGCGCTATGGGCAGACGATCGACCAGCGCTATCCCCAAGGCAATCCGTTCATTCCGGGCGCCGATGTGATCAAGCCCGAGGTGAGTTTCAGCTTCGGGTACCAGCCGATCGACGGCAACTATCCTGCGGGCAGCCCTGGCGTGTATGCGGTGCAGGTCAACGACACCCTGCAAAGCATTGCCAAGGGCGCGTATGGGGACGGCAACCTCTGGTACCTGATCGCGGATGCGAACGGGCTGATGAGCAATGCGGATCTGCGCGCGGGCCAGGTGCTCACCATCCCCACGCGGGTGACGAGCGCGAACAACGTCAACACGTTCAAGCCTTACGACCCTAGCAAGATTGCGAACGATACGCCAACGATGCTGGCGCGGCCGCAGGATGAAAAGGGCTGCGGCGGGGTCGGTCAGGTGATCGTGGCGGTGGTGGCGGTCGTCGTCGCGGTCTATACCGGAGGAGCAGCGCTTTCAGCGATGGGAGCTACCGTCGGGACTGCAAGCACGGGTACCCTCGTGGCAGCAGGTGCGATCGGCGGCGCCGTAGGTTCCATTGCGAGCCAAGCAGTCGGGATCGCCATCGGAGCCCAGGACTCCTTCAGTTGGAAAGGCGTGGCATTGGGGGCGTTGGGAGGCGCCGTCAGCGCCGGCATCGGCGCTACCGGCTTGGAAAACGCTGTGTCTAACGGGAGCACGCCTCTTCTGGGCAGGGTCGTCACGCTGGCGCTCTCGAATGCGACCACTCAAGGCATCGCCGTGGTCACCGGGTTGCAGGACAAGTTCAGTTGGAAGTCGGTGGCTGCCAGCGCGGTAAGTGCGGGGGTCAGCCAGGGGCTGAATGCCGCCATGGACTACTACCCTGGGCAGTTGGGAGTCCAGTTCGACTTGGGCAAGAGCTTGATTTCAGGGCTGGGCGGTAGCTTGGTGGGGCAGGTGGTGCGCGGTGGTAGGGCCAATGCGGCAACGCTGGCATCAGACGCTTTTGGCAATGTCATCGGGGACAGCCTGGCAAGAGGCAGCGTCAGCGGTGGTGCCGCGCTGAGGCAAGGCATCGACCCGGCCAATCCGTACGGGTATCAGGGCTCTGGCGCAGGTATCACCGGGACTGGTAGTGCCAGCGGGTACAGCCAAGTCGCCTCGGGTGCCAATCCTGAAAGCTTTGACGACACATGGCGCGATGAAAGTTTGGCGCGCATGCGGGCGCAGGCAGACATTTCTCCAGCGTCCGCGTCGTCCAATGGAAGTTCAGCGATGCCGTCGATGTTCCCCGAACCCCAGTTGGTCGGCGGTGGGGTCGATTCACGAGGACTTCGTTACGGCGACTGGAGCAGTTCTGCGCAGACCTTCGAGGTGCCGAGGGGCGTGGCGTCCGGCACGCCGGTGTCGACTATGGGCCCGCTGCCGTCTCCTTATGCGCCACAGGTCCCTTTATCTGGTGGTTCCTCTGAAACTCAATATTCGATTGGTGTCTCAGGGACCGTGTTTGTGCCATTGACGCCGCTCGGTGTCCCCGCAGTAGGCATCGGGGGTGGAGCGGGAATCGGTGTTTCGACAGATGGAAGCTTGCGCGGGACATCTTTCTTCGGGCAAGTTCAAGCCAATGGGATGGTCGGGGTTGGGGCCTACGCTGGTATTGGCCTTGCCCCCGGAATATCTCGTTCTGACGGGCCACCTGCAAGAGGCTGGAGCACGTCGACAGCGGGGTACTTTGAAGCGGATGCAGGCATGGGTGTCTCGGGAGGGTTTGGTGGCACCATCGACGACAATGCAAAAATTAGCGGGGGAACTGCAGGAATTCCAGTGCGAATTATTCCTGGGGTGGGATACGGAGCAGCAGCTGGGGTGGGGGTGACTACCTCCACCACGTATACGAGCAGAACTATCGGCGACATGTTGGGAAATCTTAATCCACAGCCCATTACTGGAGCGAGAAAGCCATGAAATTTGGTCATGTCCTTAGCCGCCCGGTGTTTGCAATCGGGTTGCTCGCGTCGACAGTCGCGCTACTATCTCTGGTGGGGCTTTGGTTTTTTGAGATGCCTCAGCTGATGGGAACATTCAAGGGCGGCTTGGCGATTGCTTATTTTTCGTTCTTGGCGCAGTGTTATATCGACCGGAAACCAATTCAGGTCAGAGACGGTTCTTCCGTCTCGCTGGCTGAAAATCCTATTCTCTACCGCTCTATATACGCGTTCTTCGCAATGTTTGGAGTGGGCTGGGCGGCAATATTGTTCCTGTGAGCTTTGGCGCGCCAAATGTGTTTGGCAATGCGCTGGGGGACAGTCTGGCGGCGGCCAACGGGCAAGGCCGCAGCGCTGGCGGCCGCCAGACAAATCCTTACGACGACACTTGGCGCAGCGATAACGAAAACAGGATGATGGCGCTGGCTGGTCAGTCCGCAGAGCAGGACTATTACAGTCCAGTCGGCGGCGGGCCTGCTTTGACACCACTGCCACAGGTTTCTCTCGGCACATCGATGCTCAACGCCGGCATGGCCGCTGGTGATGCGATGGCCCGCTCTGCGGGTCTAGCAAGCGCAGGTGCAACGAGCACCTATGGCCCGATGCGGCCGATCTCAGGCGGTATCAATGATTTGGGTCAGCCGTACTACATCTGGAATGCAGAAGGCACGCGGACGGATGCGATTGCGCCGCAGGGATACGACAGCTGGGTAGCTCAACTGCCAAGCGCTGGAAATCTGCCTTCGCCTTATGGGCAGCAGCCAAATGATGGCGGGATTGATTGGGGAAGTGCGCTTGGTGGAGGCTTTTCGTTCCCGCAAAGCCCAGTACCAGACCAGCCAACGATGAGCTACGCCGAGCAGATGAGCAACGTCGGTCGAGCAGTCTGGGTTGGTGCCGTTGGTGCGACTGAAATGGTGCTGAAGGGAGCCTACAACTATGGCGTTCGATTGGCCGGCGGCGTTGCGTCAATTCCGTATCTGCTGGACTCGGTGGATGCGGCCGTCGCTGTACAGGAAGGTTTCAAGGAGCGCTTCGGCGCTGAACTCAAGAGCGAGGGCGCGCGCGCCTTTGGTCAAGCCATGCAGCCAGTGGGTCAGTGGGTGCAGGGCAATATCGTCAATCCGGTCTTGGCGTACTCGGAGAGCAAGATTGGCATTGGACCAACAGCCTTCCTGAGTGCTTCAGCACAGGCGGGCTTGGAGATCGCGGGCGTAGTGACAGGAGCGCGTGCCGCACAAGGGTTCCTTGATGAAGTTGCGTTTGTTGGAATGGCGCCTCGTGGGGCGTTGAATGGTGCCATTCCAGGCGCAGAGGCCTTAGCCGCTGTTCGTGTCTATAGTGGTAACGCGATCCGTCAGGACATTTTGACGGCATTGCCCGAAGGCGCGAGTTTGGTACAGACCACGCGCGGCGGTGCAGCCATCGTGCGCTTTGGAGACGATGCGTTCTACAACGTTCCGAGGCAGGCCAATGCGGCTGCCTATAGCCAAGTGTTCTCTGACCTCAGGACGATGGACTGTTGAGTTCCATGCAATCCTGACCCGGCATTTCCATCCAATATTGACCCACCCTCTTTGTGAGCCCTGTGGCTCACGGTGTGGATAAGTTTTTGGTCTTCTCCTTCTTTCTGGGTTGGTCTGCCTGAACGGGTTGAGCCGAGCTGTGCTTGAAGCGGAAGCTGTCGTTGCCGGTCTCCAGGATGTGGCAATGATGCGTGAGCCGGTCCAGTAGCGCCGTCGTCATCTTCGCATCGCCGAACACGCTGGCCCACTCGCTGAAGCTCAGGTTCGTGCTGATCACCACGCTCGTGCGCTCGTAGAGCTTCGAGAGCAGATGGAACAACAGCGCCCCGCCCGAGGCGCTGAACGGTAGGTAGCCGAGCTCGTCGAGGATCACCATGTCCGCGTACATCAGCCGATGCGCGATGTGCCCCGGGTTGCCGCTGGCCTTCTCCTCCTCGAGCGCGTTGACCAGTTCGACCGTGGAGAAGAACCTCACATGCCGGTGGTGATGCTCGATGGCCTGCACACCCAGCGCCGTGGCGATGTGGGTCTTGCCCGTGCCCGGGCCACCGACGAGCACCACGTTCTGGGCGTCCTCCATGAACTCGCATCGGTGCAACTGCCGCACCAAGGCTTCGTTGACCTCGCTGTGCGCGAAGTCGAAGCCTGTGAGGTCGCGGTAGGCCGGGAAGCGTGCCAGCTTCAACTGGTAGGCCACCGAGCGCACCTCGCGTTCGGCCGTCTCGGCCTTGAGCAACTGCGAGAGCATTGGCTGTGCGGCCTCGAACGCCGGCGAGCCCTGCTCGGCAAGCTCGGCCACGGCATGCGCCATGCCGTGCATCTTGAGTTCACGCAGCATGATCACGATGGCTGCACTGGCGGGGTCATGGCGCATGGCGCACCTCCTGGATGATGATCGGATCGACTGCAGTCACGCGTCCTCTGAGGGAGTCATAGCGCAACACGTTGGCTTGGGGCTCGTTCGCCAAGCGCAACGCCTGAGGGGCGGTGACTGGTGCGGGTGCGACCGGGTTGCCATCGAGCAGCCGGTGCAGCACGTTGAGCACATGCGTCTTGCTCGCTACGCCGGCTTCCAGGGCCAGCTCGACCGCGGTCAGCACGGCCTGCTCGTCGTGGTGAAGGACGAGTGCGAGGATCTCCACCATCTCCCGGTCGCCACCCGGTTGCTTGAGCAGGACGGTCTGCAACCGTCGGAAGCCTTGCGGCAGCTCACTGAAGGGTGCGCCGTTCCTGAGCGTCCCGGGCTTGCGCTGCAGCACCGCGAGGTAGTGACGCCAGTCGTAGACGGTCTGGCCGGCCGTGTCGTGGCGGCGGTCGATGATCCGCGTGTGCTCGCACAGGAGCTGCCCCTCGGCCGCCACGACCAGGCGGTCCGCATAGACCCGCAGGCTCACCGGGCGGTTCGCATACGACGCGGGCACGCTGTAGCGGTTGCGCTCGAAGTGCACCAGACAGGTCGGTGAGACGCGCTTGGTGTGCTCGACGAAGCCGTCGAAGGGACGAGGCACGGGCATCAGCAGCGGTCGCTCCTGGGCCCACACGTCGGCCAGGGTGCCGGGCAGCTTGCCGTGGGCGATCTCGCTCCACAGCGCCTTGCAGCGGTGCTCGAGCCAGTCGTTGAGCAGCGGCAGCGTCGCGAACGCAGGCACGGGCTGCCACAACCGGTGACGCGCATCGCGCACGTTCTTCTCCACCTGACCCTTCTCCCAGCCCGAAGCCGGGTTGCAGAACTCGGCCTCGAACAGGTAGTGGCTGACCATGGCGCTGAAGCGTGCGTTGACGTCGCGCTCCTTGCCTCGGCGCACGCGATCCACGGCTGTCTTCATGTTGTCGTAGATGCCGCGTCGCAGCACGCCGCCCAACACCTCGAAGGCGCGGTTGTGCGCGTCGAACAGCATCTCGTGGGTCTGCAGCGGGTACGCCCGCACGAAGAAGGCACGGCTGTAGCTGAGCTTGAAGTGCGCGACCTGCAGCTTAGTGCGCTCCCCGCCGATGACCGCCCAGTCCTCGCTCCAGTCGAATTGGAACGCCTCGCCCGGGCCGAAGACCAAGGGTACGAAGGTGCCTCGCCCGGTGGTCTGCTGAGCCTCGTGACGGCGCGCATGCCACGCCCGTGCGAAGGCGGCCACGCGCTTGGTAGCCGAGCGCGACCAGGTCGGCGTGCATCTGCTTGAGGGTGCGCCGCTGCTTGCGCGGCCTGGATGCCTCGCTCTTGAGCCACGCGCCGAGCTTCTCGGCATACGCGTCGAGCTTGCTCGGGCTGACCCGCTTCGCATAGCTGGGCGTCGCTTCGCCGTCGCGCAGGTACTTGCGGATGGTGTTGCGAGACAGGCCCGTGCGTCGAGCTATCTCCCGGATGGACAGTTGCTCACGCAATGCCCAACGTCTGATGACACTCAGTGTCGCCACGTCAATCACTCCTGTGCTCCTGCCGCTAAAAGCAGCAGGTTAGGGTTCCTACGTGGGTCAGTTTTGGATGGAAATCGCCGGGCTTAGTGGGTCAGTTCTGGATGGAAATCAACAGCCACACCTTGTCGGCGCCGTAGACCTGCATGTTGGCCTGCCAGACACGTTCAATCTGTGGCATCAACATCTCATCGCGATGAGCCCGGGTGCAGCGCTTGTGGGGCTCGCGCAGGAGCGCCGCATGCCTTCGATATGCCGACGGGGCGACCTGCAAGACTTTGCAGAGCGGCTCGACCCAGAAGGCATCGCGATGCTTGTCGATGAAGCCCTTCAGGACTTGAGCCGGCGGTCGAGCTCCGCCTGGGCGAAAAACGCGCTGGCCAGCTTCAATATCTCGTTGGCCCGGCGCAGCTCCTTGACCTCGCGCTCCACTTCCTTCATCCGCTGGGCCTCACTGGTCGTGATGCCTTCGCGCACGCCAGTGTCAACTTCGGCACGCTTGACCGATTCGTTCAAGGTTTGCGGCACACATCCAATCTTCGGCGCGATGGACTCGATGGCCGCCCACAGCGACGGGTACTCCCCACGGTGCTCCTGCACCATCCTCACTGCGCGCTCACGCACCTCGGGTGAGAACTTGTTCGACTTGCTCATGGCTCAATCCTCTCAGAGTGTTGAGCCTCCGCGAAACCCGGGGCGATTCACTCGATGACTTGACCTTTTCCTGGTTAGAGACCCAGACGCCGGATCAGTAACAGTTAGAGCCGGTGGTTCAGACCAAAGAGCTTTCTCCCAATCAGCACTCAATCGGTAGCCTTGAGCCGGCTGGCGTATTCGAGGAGTAGCTTTCGCTGCTTCATATCCAACTGACCGAACCAAAGGATCAGCTTGGCCAGGTCGTCATCGGCTGAATAGAAATAAGCAAGTGGGACACGAAGCTCCTCTGCAAGGCGATTCGCAAATGCAACGTTGGGCTCGTGTATTCCGCTCTCGTACCGAGAGATGCGAGCGCTTGCGGTTCCTTCGTCCAGTCCTGCCTTGACGCCGAGTTTGTCTTGCGGCAGCCCGGCCGCCAGTCTGGCAAGTCGCAACCGAGCGCCGAAGACCGAACGAGATGGAGAGGGGCTGTTTTTCACCCTACGATACTCGTAATGCCGGTCGCCAAAGTCTCTACGTTTATCGTAGAATCGATGCATATCGGATCGCGCCAGGCTGCTACTCGTGACCAATCGAACGCTTGCATCTCCTTTGCCGACGGCCCGACCGCTGCGCTTGCCGGTCTCGGTGACGCGCGGGCGGTCTCGGCCGCTTGCATCTGTTGTGCGGAGCCTGTCTGCTGCACGCATCGGTGCGCAGGTAAGGGCGCTGCGTATGGCCTCGGGACGGTCTGCGGGCCAGCTCGCGCTGGCGTCGGATATCTCGGCCTCGATGCTTTCGCGGATCGAACGGGGGCTCGTCTCGCCCTCGGTGGAGACCTTGGAGCGGCTTGCGCAGGGGCTGCATGTGCCGGTGTCTCGCTTCTTCGGGGACCAGGCGCGGCGCACGGACTTCTGCCATGTGAGGGCAGGGCAGGGGCTGGTGGTCGACCGCATCGGCGCGGTGGAAGGCTACCGGTACGAGCTGCTGGGGCATTCGCTGTCGGGCAACCTGTTCGTGGAGCCCTACCTGGTAACGCTTTTGCCGGAGGCGGGACCGTACGTGACCTTCCAGCATCCGGGGCTCAAAGTCCTGCACTTTCTGTCGGGGGTGGTGACTTACCGCTATGGAGCGAAGGCAGTAGAGGTCGGGGCAGGGGACACGCTGCTGTTTGATGCGACGGCGCTGCATGGGATCGAGGCGATCCATTCGGGGCCGGTGTCGTACCTCTCGGTGGTCTTCACGCTGCGCGATTGACCCTAAAAGTTGACGCTACCTCAACATCGATTCTCATCAATGTGGTGAGATCGTGCTTCCGCCGCTGCTCTCTGGTTCGATAAGCAGGTTCATCGCTGCTCAAAATTTATGGGGAGGATAATTGGCGTCAACTGACAGAGGCGGACTTGTTCCAGCGGGTTGAATGACCGCCCGACGATCTTGGAGAGAAAAGTGCGCTTGCTGATTGCTTTGATTCTGCCCTGGCTGACGTTCTTCACCATCGGCAGGCCGATTGCCGGAGTGATCTGTCTCGTTCTCCAGCTCACGATCATCGGCTGGTTGCCGGCAACCATCTGGGCGGTGTACGGGCTGGGGCAGTACAAGACCGACAGGAAGATCGAAAAGGCGCTCAGCCAGATGACGTGAGGGCCGATGGCGCTGGTAGCCAACCCGCGCTTCTCAATCTGGCCGTGCATCTGGCTGAGGTGATTCGGCAGCTTGCCCCGGCCTGAAAAAAAGCGGACCTCATCCTCCTGTGCCATTGCGCGCGGCATGTCGATGGCGTCCCCTTGGTTCCGCCGTGCAGTGCGTCCCCTCCCGTCCTTTCTGAAGTTTGGCATGCCGAACAGGCGGCGACCGCGCGCGCGAATCCGACTCCGCCTGTCGAAAGTCGCAGCTTTCCGAAGATCTATCCCGATGCCGAATTGGCTCGGAGTTCCTTCTTGTAGCGTTTCATGAGGGATTGCATGAGCTCTGCGGGATCTGCTTCTAGCCCGTTGCACAGTAGGACGAGGCTGGTCAGCGAGGGACTCGAGGTGCCCGTCTCCAGTTTGGCGATGAACGTGCGATTGAGTCCCGACGCAAATCCAAGCTCCTCCTGATTGAAGCCGCGCACCGCTCGCCGAGCTTTGAGCTCGGCTGCAAAGGCCTTCAGCAGTGCGGGATCCTGCGTCGATCGCATGCGATGACTCTCATCGCATGGTCTTCTTTATGCACCCGCTTGTATGGTACAAAACGTCAGCTGCGACGTCCTCGTATCGAATTTGGATCGAGGGTGGCGCCGGAGAACTCGGCCAGAACTCTTCGATTCAGGCCTTCCTTGCGGGCACGAAATCCAGATGACGCGTCGCCAAATCACCTCGCCCCTTCCTACCGCACGACCGCTGCGTCTGCCGGCCTCGGTCACGCGTGTCCGGCCGAAGGGGCCGGCGCCGGCGCCGCGCAACCCCTCCATGTCGCGCATCGGCATGCAGGTCAAGGCACTGCGCATGGCGGCGGGGCTATCGGCCGGGCAACTCGCCTTGGCGTCGGAGATCTCGGCGTCGATGCTCTCGCGGATCGAACGGGGGCTCGTGTCGCCCTCGGTGGAGACCTTGGAGCGGCTTGCGCAGGGGCTGCACGTGCCGGTGTCACGCTTCTTCGGGGATCAGGCCCGGCGCACGGATTTCTGCTATGTGAGGGCAGGGCAGGGGCTCGTGGTCGACCGTATCGGCGCCGTGGAGGGCTACCGGTACGAGCTTTTGGGGCATTCGCTGTCGGGCAACCTGTTCGTGGAGCCCTATTTGGTGACGCTGCTGCCGCAGGCAGGGCCGTACGTGACCTTCCAGCATCCGGGGCTCAAAGTCCTGCACTTCCTGTCGGGGGCGGTGACCTACCGGTATGGCGCGAAATCGGTGGAGGTCGGTGCAGGGGACACGCTGCTGTTCGATGCGACGGCGCTGCACGGTATCGATGCGATCCATTCGGGACCGGTGTCGTACCTCTCGGTGGTTTTCACGCTGCGCGATTGAACGGCTCGCGGCGACACCGTCAGCCTGTTGATCGAGGGGGCTGCCGATCAGGCTCGTCGCTCGGGCATTCGCCCACACCTGTTCTTTTTTACTTCGCTTGGCTTCGGTGTCCGGCATGCCGAACACCGAAGGAGCTTTGGCCAGCAGTCGAAAATGGGCTCTCCCCTTCGATGAAAAGGGCGAGGACGGCTTGGACACCGGTGAGGTCCCCTGCGGCGGCGGGCATGGTCGGCCTGCGGCGAACGTCTCGCCCTGAAGTTCTCCATCAAATCTCGACACGGCCTCATCCGAGCCCCAACGCTGTCCTTGAACAATCGTCTTTTGTTGCTGCTCGCGGAGGTCCGCCAGCTTCTCAAAGACACTCATGAAGATCGATTTTCTGCTCCGCCAGGGCGGCATGTTCGCCCTGGCATTGGTCCTGATCGCTGGCTGCGGCGGCGCGGAGACCGAAACCGGGCAGGCTGCGCCGCCCGCGCCCATCGTCTCGGTCATGACGGTGCGTGCCACCCGGCTGGCGCTGACGCAGGACCTGCCAGGTCGCGTGGCGGCCGTGCGCGTCGCTGAAATCCGTCCACAGGTCAGCGGCATCGTCCAGCGTCGGCTGTTCGAGCAGGGCACGGAGGTGCGCGCAGGCCAGGGCCTGTTCCAGATCGATCCGGCTGCGTTCAAGGCGGAAGTGGAGACGGCGGCGGCAAGCGTGCAGCGTGCCGAGGCCGCGCTGGCACGCGCACGGACGCAGGCGACCCGTCTCCAGCCCCTGGTCGAGGCCGATGCGGTCAGCGGCCAGGCCTACGACGACGCGGTCTCGCAGCGCGAACAGGCTGCCGCCGACCTGAAACAGGCCCGCGCGACCCTGGCGCGACGACAGCTCGACCTCCAGTTCGCGCGGGTGGAGGCGCCGATCTCCGGGCGCATCGACCAGGCCCTGGTCACCGAGGGCGCCCTCGTCGGCAGCGGCGACACCCATCCGATGGCGCGCATCCAGCAGATCGACCAGGTCTACGTGGACCTGCGCCAGCCGGCCGGGTCGCTCGACGCGCTGCGTGATGCGCTTTCAACGCATCAGCCGGGCTCCCGGGACGGTCTGGCGGTGACCCTGCTGCGAAGCCATGGCGAGCCCTACACAGCCAAGGGGCGCATCCTGTTCTCCGGTATGAACGTCGACGCCGGAACCGGCGCCGTGCTGCTGCGCGTGCTCGTGGACAACCCTTTGCGCGAGCTCCTGCCCGGCATGTTCGTTCGGGCGCGGGTACCGCAAGCCAGCCATGCCCAGGCCCTCATGGTGCCGCAGCAGGCGGTGGTTCACGTGGCGGGCCAGCCCCAGCTGTGGGTGCTCAGCGACCAAGGACAGGCGCACCGCAAGGCGGTCGACCTGGGTGAGTTGGTCGGGCGCAGCTACCGCGTGCGTTCCGGGCTCAATGCTGGCCAGAGGGTCGTCGTCGAAGGCATGGAGCGCCTGTCCGAGGGCGCATCCGTGACGTCCCGGGACTGGAAGCCGGCGGATGTGGCCACGGCGGCAGCCGACGCCGCCGACGCCGCGGCCGCCCGCTGAGAACGCCGCCATGCCGCAGTTCTTCATCCAACGCCCGGTCTTCGCCTGGGTCGTCGCCCTGTTCATCATCCTGTTCGGGGTCATTGCGATCCCGATGCTGCCGATTGCCCGCTATCCCGCCGTGGCGCCTCCCACCGTCAGCATCACCGCGACTTACCCGGGGGCGTCGGCGCAGACCATGAACGACGGGGTCGTCAGCCTCATCGAGCGAGAGCTGTCCAGCGTCAAGAACCTGCTCTACTTCGAGTCCTCCGCCGACGCCTCCGGGTCGGCCTCCATCGTGGCCACGTTCAAGCCGGGCACGGATCCTGCCATGGCCCAGGTCGACGTGCAGAACAAGCTCAAGGCCATCGAGCCGCGGCTGCCGCAGGCCGTGCGCCAGAATGGCCTGGCGGTGGAATCCGCCGCATCGGGCTTCCTGATGATCATCGGGCTGAGCTCGAAGGACGGGCGCTTTTCAGAAACGGCGTTGAGCGACTACATGGCCCGCAACATCGTCGAGGAACTGCGCCGCATCCAGGGCGTGGGCAAAGTGCAGATGTTTGGCGCCGAGCAGGCCCTGCGCATCTGGGTGGACCCTGCCAAGCTGATTTCGTACGGCCTGTCGATGAACGACCTGTCGGCTGCAGTCATCCAGCAGAACGCGCAGATCGCGCCGGGCGCCATCGGCGCTTCGCCATCGCTGCCAGGGCAGCGCGTGACCGTGCCGCTGACGGTGCAGGGCCAGCTGAGCACGCCCGAGCAGTTCGCGGCGATCGTGCTGCGCGCCAGCGCCGACGGCTCCAAGGTGACGATGGGCGACGTGGCACGGGTCGAACTGGGTGCGCAGTCCTATGGCTTCATCAACCGGGAGAACGGGAAGGTCGCCACAGCGGCGGCCGTGCAGCTGTCTCCGGGCGCCAATGCCGTGCGCACCGCGCAAGGCGTGCGCGACAGGCTCAAGGAGCTCAGGCGCACCATGCCGTCGGGCATGGACTACTCGGTCCCGTTCGACACCGCGCCCTTCGTGAAGATCTCCATCGAGAAGGTGATCCACACCTTGATCGAAGCCATGGCGCTGGTGTTCCTTGTGATGTTCCTGTTCCTGCAGAACATCCGCTATACGCTGATCCCGGCCATCGTGGCGCCGATCGCCTTGCTCGGAACCTTCGCCGTGATGCTGGTGTCGGGGTTCTCGGTCAACGTGCTCACCATGTTCGGCATGGTGCTGGCCATCGGCATCATCGTCGACGACGCGATCGTCGTCGTGGAGAACGTCGAGCGCATCATGGCGAAGGAAGGCCTCGCGCCACGCGAAGCGACGATGAAAGCCATGCGGGAGATCACCGGTGCGGTCGTCGGCATCACGCTGGTGCTGACGGCGGTGTTCATTCCCATGGCCTTCGCCAGCGGCTCCGTGGGCGTGATCTACCAGCAGTTCGCGCTGTCGATGGCCGTGGCGATCCTGTTCTCCGCCTTCCTGGCGCTGACGCTCACGCCCGCGCTGTGCGCGACGCTGCTGAAGCCGGTGGCGCAGGGACACCACGAGAAGCGGGGTTTCTTCGGCGGGTTCAACCGGCGCTTCGATGCCATGAATGCGCGCTACGCCTCGCGCGTCGGCCAGATAGCCGCGCGCGCCGGTCGCGTCATGCTGGTGTTCGTGGCGCTCTGTGTCCTGTTGGTCCTCGCGTTCCGGCAACTGCCCTCGGCCTTCCTGCCGGAAGAGGACCAGGGCTACTTCATGACGGTGGTGCAGTTGCCCGCCGAGGCCACCATGGAGCGCACGCTGGACGTCGTCAAGAAGTTCGAGGCGCACACGGCGAGCCGCCCTTCGATCCAGTCCAACATGACCGTTGTCGGCTTTGGCTTCTCCGGCTCGGGTTCGAACGCGGCCATGGCCTTCACCATGCTCAGCGATTGGGACCAGCGCCACGGCGCGACCGCCAGTGGCGAGGTGGCTCTGGCGCAGCTGGCCATGGCGGGAACCACCGAGGGGACCGTCATGAGCCTCATGCCGCCCGCGATCGACGAATTGGGCAACAGTTCGGGCTTCGCCCTGCGGCTGCAGGACCGTGCCAATCAGGGCCATGCCGCGCTCAAGTCCGCCGAGGCCAAGCTGCTTGCGCTGGCCGCTCAAAGCAAGGTCGTGACCGGCGTCTACCCTGATGGGCTGCCGCAGGGCACCAGCATCCGTCTGGATGTCGACCGCCAGAAAGCCGAAGCGTTGGGCGTGTCCTTCTCCAACATCAGCGAAACGCTGTCCGCCGCGATGGGCTCGGCCTACGTGAACGACTTTCCCAATGCCGGGCGAATGCAGCAGGTCGTCATCCAGGCCGATGCGCCCGCACGCATGCAGATCGACGACGTGCTGCGTCTGCACGTGCGCAACAGCAGCGCAGGCATGGTGGCGTTGAAGGAGGTGGTCACGCCTGTGTGGACGGACACGCCGCTGCAGCTGGTGCGCTACCAGGGTTTCCCCGCCACGCGCATTTCAGGCAACGCGGCACCGGGTGCTTCCAGCGGAGCGGCGATGGCGGAGATGGAGCGGCTGGCTCGGCAGCTGCCGGCCGGCTTCGCCCTCGAATGGACAGGCCAGTCGTTGCAGGAGCGGCAGTCCGCCGCCCAGGCACCGATGCTGATGGCGCTGTCCATGCTGGTGGTGTTCCTCGTGCTGGCGGCGCTTTACGAGAGCTGGGCCATCCCGCTGTCTGTGATGCTGGTCGTCCCCTTGGGCCTGCTGGGCGCGGTGGCGGCCGTCCTGCTGCGCGGCATGCCCAATGACGTGTTCTTCAAGGTCGGGATGATCACCGTCATCGGCTTGTCGGCAAAGAATGCAATCCTGATCGTGGAGTTCGCCAAGCAGTTGCGCGAGGAGGGCAAGGGGCTGATCGAATCGGCGGTCGAGGCGGCGCGCCTTCGGCTGCGCCCCATCCTGATGACATCGCTCGCTTTCGGCATGGGAGTGGTGCCGCTGATCGTCTCCTCGGGCGCCAGCGCCGAGACACAGCGTGCCATCGGCACCGGTGTGTTCGGCGGGATCGTGACGGCCACCGCCCTGGCCATCTTCTTCGTGCCCGCCTTCTTCGTGTTCGTGATCGGGTTGCAGGAGCGCGCGGCGGCTTCGCGTGCCACCCGCCGCCCGCATCTCGAGCATGGCAATGAGCAGGGGGGGTGACGCGATGCGGATCCTCCTTCTTCCTGTCGTCATGGCGCTGTCCGCCTGCTCGCTGACGCCCGGGCTGGTCAAACCCGCGACGCCGATCCCCGAGATGTATCCGGGCCAGGTACCGGCCGATGCCACGGCGCACGGCGCAGACCTCGGCTGGCGCAGCATGTTCGGCGACAGGCGGCTGCAGCGATTGATCGCACTGGCGCTTGAGAACAATCGCGACCTGCGCATCGCCGTCTTGAACGTCGAGGCGGCGCAGGCTCAGTACGGCATCCAGCGCGCGGCGCGGTGGCCCGGGGTCGATGCGACCGGCAACGCGACGCGCCAGCGGACCGCAGCCAATGACGAATTGAACCCCGCGGTTCCCGCTGCCGTTCAGAATCAGTTCGGTGTGAGCGTGGGCTCGAGCGCGTTCGAGATCGACCTCTTTGGCCGCGTGCGCGCCCTGTCGGACGCATCGTTGGCGCGCTACCTGGCAAGCGATCACGGACGGCGGGCCGCGCAGATCGCCTTGGTCGGCGCGGTGGCCGATGCCTACTTCGCCGAGCGCCTGGCGCAGGAGCAGCTGCAGTTGTCCGAGCGCACGCTCGCCGACTGGCGCCAATCGCTGGACTTGGCGCGCCGGTTGAAGGCCGCCCGCCAGAGCAGCGGGCTGGAGGTTGCCCAGGCCGAGGGGCAGGTGGCAACTGCCGAGGCGGATGTGCAGGCGCGAAGGCGCGCCATGGCGCAGGCCGGTCATGCACTGCGGCTGCTGGTGGGTGCGGAGATTCCGGCCGGCTTGCCGGATGGGCTGCCGCTGCAGGATCAGCCGGTGGTGAGCCAGCTGCCGGCGGGGTTGCCTTCGGACCTGCTGTACCGGCGGCCGGACATCCAGCAGGCCGAGCAGGCGCTCATCGCGGCGAACGCGGACATCGGCGCTGCGCGGGCGGCTTTCTTCCCTCGGCTCTCGCTGACGGCATCCCTGGGCTACACCAGCCCGGCCATGGGCAGCCTGTTCGATGGCGCGCAGCGTGCGTGGAGCTTTGCGCCACAGCTCTCCTTCCCATTGTTCTCGGCCGGCCGGCTGCGCGGCGAGTTGCGCCTGGCCGAGGTGCGCAAGTCCAGCGCGGTGGTGGCTTACGAGCAGGCCATCGAGACAGCCTTCCGAGAGGTGGTCGACGGTCTGGCGGGGCGCCAGACCTTCGCCGTGCAACTGGAAGCCCAAGCGCGCGCGGTGGCGAGCGCAGAACGCCGTTCGGCCCTGTCCAGCCTGCGTTACCGTGCGGGAACGGAGGGACGCCTCGAACTGCTCGATGCACAACGCCAGCTCTATGCCGCCAGGCAGGCGCAGCTGGATCTGCGGCGCAGTGCGTTCGGCAGTGCGGTGGCGCTGTACAAGGCCTTGGGCGGCGGCCTGAGGGACGCGGATGCCGGGCCCTGAATTCGTGCGCGGCGCGGGGAGTCACGGTGGCGGCTGCGCCTTGGATCGCCTTGGCAAACGCCCTCATGGACGTCCGGGCATGCCGGTGTCGAGGCTGTTGATTTCCATCCAGCAGTGACCCACTGAGCGCACAGCCAGAAAGGCGTACCGGTCCAGAGACACGCCCGCGCCGATGTGTTCGATTACATCGGGCGGTTCTACAACCCGACGCGCCGTCATTCGACGCTCGGCTACGTCAGTCCGCTAGAGTTCGAGAAAGCTCAAAAAGCTCAGGTCGGCGTCTATGAGACCGGCAGCAGCCCACTCAGCCCCGTCGAATATCGGGTGAGCAAGTTTTAGTCGCATTGAGGTGCGTCAGGATCCCATGGAAATCAACGGGCGTGCGATCTGCGCCGAGTGCTTGCACGCGCCCCCAGCGCGCACCCCCGTGTCGTGTGCCAAGCCTTGACGTCGACTGAATTCGATACTAAATTTAGACCGATCCACTTCGCAAGCTGCCATGCCATCCGCCTCCAACATCAAGTCCATCTCCTATCTGAAAAGCCATGCCGCCCAGATTGCCGAAGACTTGGAGATGAACGGCACGCCGTTCTTCATCACCCAGAACGGAGAGGCGAGCATGGTGATCGAGAGTGTCAGCCAGTTTCAGGAAAAAGAGTCACTGATCGCCGCTTTGAAGGTTATCGCGTTGGGTGAGAAGGATCGCGCGCAGGGTCAGGGTATATCCGCTGCCGAATCCCGCGCGCAACTGGCCGCGGCGCGCCAACGTCGCAAGTAATGGCCGTCCGCATTCTTCCCGATGCCCAGGAAGACTTGCTTTCCCTTCAGGAGTACATGCTCGACAGGTGGAGCGAGTCCGACTGGCTCCGGGCCGAGGACGAGATTTTCGAGAAGCTGGCCCTGGTCGACACAGGTTTCTTGATGGGGGCACCCGTATCGGAGCTCGTATCCGTTGGCATCTTTGAGTACCACAGCGTTTTCACCTCACACCACAAGCTGGTCTACCGACGTATTGGCGATGACACATTCGTTTACGCCGTGGCTGGCCATCGGCAGGACTACCCCACGCTTTTGATGAAGCGTCTTCTGCGAATCTGATGGGATGGGGGCGACCTGTCTGCGCATTAGGGCCGATGGCCTGAGACGTCGGGCACGTTCTTGATGGTTTGTGGGGCCGAATGGCCTTGCATGCCACGTGCGCATGCAGCAAGCGGCCCGCCTGGATCACACGGCGCCTCCGTTTGCAGAAGTCGTGACGATACGTAACAATCAGGTCAAAAAAAAGAGAGATTGCTTCGAGGAGACGCGCCCCACGAACCACCGCGCCGGCGCCAACCACTTGCGTGTTTCCCATCCTTCAGGCCCGGGCTTGCGCCCGGGGGCCTTGCCATGAACCGTACCCATCGCATCGTCATCAATCGCCGCACAGGCACCTGCCAGGCTGTTTCCGAAGCCGCGAAGTCCTCAAGAGGAGGGCGCTCAGGCGTCGGCTGTGCGCTGACCATCGCAGCGGCGCTGCTCACTGCGGCCGCTTCGCCAGCACATGCGCAATCGCAGGCGCTGTGGGCGTCACCTGTGGCGGGCGATTGGTTGGTAGGAGCCAACTGGAGCATCGGCGCCGTGCCCACGGCGGCCCACGACGTTTTCATCGACGGACCGGGCGAAGCGCAAGTCTCTGGCGGCGGCGCGAACGCCCAAGCCAATTTCTTCACCATGGCCCAGAACAGCACCGAGGCGCATGTTGCGGTGACCAATGGGGCAACACTGACGGTCGCGCGCTCGGCCCTGGGTCTCAACGGCGCGGCGACGATACAGATCGACGGGGCGAACTCGGTGTTCAATGCCGGGCGCATGCTCCTAGGCTACTCGGGGCCTGCCACCTTGACCGTCGGCAACGGAGGCAAGCTCTCGGCCGTGAACATCGAGTTCGGTTCATTGGCCGGCGGTGTGGGCACGCTCAACCTGAATGCCGGCGGCACGGTCGAGGTCGGCGGCGCGGTTGGCGGCATCATCCCCCCGAATGGAGGCAGCGGTGTCTTCAACTGGTCGGGCGGCACGCTGCGGGTGATCGACAGCAGCCTGGCCACCGCAATGCCCGCCACCCTCACGGGTTCTACTTCCACGCTCGACACCAACGGCTTCGATGCGACGTTCTCGGGCACGCTGTCAGGCGGCGGCGCGCTCAACAAGACGGGTTCCGGAACGCTCACGCTCGCGGGTGCCAACACCTACGGCGGTGGCACGAACGTCGGTCAGGGGGTGCTTGCCATCGCCAGTGGCTCGGCGCTCGGAGGCGGCCCTCTATCCATCGCCAATGCAGCGCTTCGCGGCATCGCCACCACGACGCTGGGCAACGCAGTCAATCTCAACGGGCCAGCGACGATTTCCGCGGGCACGGGCACCACGCTGCGCTTGACGGGCACGATCGGATTCAATGCTGACCTGAACGTCGGAGAGGCCGGGCACGCGGGCACCGTGGAGATCGCAAGCGACACGGGTGCGCTCACGGGCGGCAACATCAACGTCAACTACGGCAGCCTTCGCTCGGACGGACAGATGCTCGCGCGCATGGTGGAGACCGCGCCTGCCACCACCGTGGCGGCCGGCGCCACGCTGGACTTCAACGATCGCATGGCGTACCCGGTGTCGATCCGCAACCTGCAAGGCGCTGGCACGGTGAACACCGGCACGGTCGATGTGTCCACGATAGGCGTGCAGGCGGGCGACTTCTCGGGGTCGATCACGGGCGCCGGCCGGCTGTCGAAATCCGGCCCGGGCACCTTCACGCTGCGCGCGCCCGCCAGCTACCTGGGGCCGACGGTCGTCGGCGCGGGAACGCTCGCCCTGGCGGGCAACGGTGCGCTTCCCGGCGGCACCGCGCTGAACGTGAGCACCGGCGCGACCTTCGATGCGTCCGGCATCAACGCTGCCGACGTGAACCTCGGGGTGCTGATCGGCGGTGGCTCGGTGGTGATGGGCGCGAAGTCACTCACCCTGAGCGGCTCCGGCAATGGCTTCTTCAACGGCAACCTCAGCGGCAGCGCAGGGCTGAACAAGACAGGCACCGGCAAGCAGATCTTCGCGGGCCCCAACGCGTACCAGGGAGGTACGACGGTGTCCGGCGGAACACTGGCGCTGGAAGACGGGGGCTCCCTCTCCGGCCTCGGGGCGGTGAACGTCACGAGCGCGGGCACCTTCGACATCTCGGGCCTGAATGGCGCTGTCACCGCCATCGGTACGCTCGCGGGCAGCGGCCGTGTGGTGCTCGGTGACAAGGTGCTCTCAACCGGCGACGTGGCCGACAGCGTCTTCAGCGGCGTCATCGAAGGCGCCAATGGCGGCCTGATCAAGCGCGGCAGCGGCACGCTGTCCCTGGATGGCGTCAACACCTACGGCGGCGCGACCACGGTGCAGTCGGGGCAGCTGGCGGTGGGCGGCACTGCAGCCGCCAGCGGTGCGCGCATCGCGGGTTCGGTGGCCCTGGCTTCGGCCGCCACGCTCAGCGGCTTCGGCACGATCGGCGGCGACGCGACCATCAACAATGGCTCGCATCTCGCGCCGGGCGACCCGGCCGCCGGCTCCGGCATCGGCACGCTGCGCTTCGACCGCAACCTGACCTTGCAAGACGGCAGCCAGCTCGACTTCGACTTCGGTGCGCCCAGCGGCCTCGCGTCGGTGCCGGGCCAGAGCGACAACGTGGAGGTCGGCGGTGTCCTGACGATCCGTTCGGCCGTGCTGAACGTGCGCAACACGGGCAGCATGGGCCCGGGCCTGTACAACCTCTTCAAGTGGGGCGATGCGCTGGTGGTCTACGCCGGCGGCTTCGCGCCGCCGCCCGGCATGACGCTGCAGACGCTGGTGGCCAGCAAGCAGATCAACCTCATCACCACTGCAGGCTACACGCTCAACTTCTGGAACGGCAACGGCCTCGCGAGCCCGACGCAGATGGGCGGCGGCGACGGCACCTGGTCGGCGAACTCGCCCAATTGGGCCGATGAAAGCGGCGTCGCGAGCGGTCCCTTGCAGCCATCGCCGAGCTTCGCGATCTTCGGCGGCGCGGCCGGAAACGTGGCGGTGAGCAACACCGCGGGTGCGGTGCTCGCCAGCGGCCTGCAGTTCGCGAGCGACGGCTACCGCCTCTCGGGCGGCACCCTCACGCTGGTGGCCGACGCCGGCCATCCCGCGCCGGTGGAAGTGCGCGTGGGCGATGGCAGCGCGGGTGCCGCAGCCTGGAAGGCCACCATCTCGGGCGTCATCGCGGGCTCCGACGGCCTGGCAAAGACCGGTGTGGGCACGCTGGTGCTCAGCGGCGCGAACACCTACAGCGGCGGCACCACGGTGCGGGCCGGCACGCTGGAGGTGGCGGCTGACAACAACCTGGGCGCGGCTGGCGGCAACCTTACGCTCGACGGCGGCACGCTGCGGGCGACCACGGGATTCACCACCGACCGCACGGTGTCGCTCGGCTCGGGCGGCGGCGGCATCGACGTCGCCCCGATCCAGACGCTGCGCCTGGACGGTGCGATCTCCGGCGATGGCGCGCTCGTGAAGACCGGCGCCGGCACGCTCGTGCTCGGTGCGGCCAACGCCCATAAGGGCGGCACGGCCGTCAACGAGGGCACGCTCGAAGCTGCCGCGACCGGTGCACTGGGCAGCGGCGCCGCCTCCGTCGCCAGCAACGCGGTGCTCGTCTTCAGCGGCAGCGCGCAGAGCGGTTCCCAGACCATCACCGCAGCCGAGCGCGCATCGCCGAGCGCCAACGCAGGCTTCGTGCAGTTCCGCGACAGCGCGTCGGCGGGCAGCGCACACCTCGTGATGAACAGCGGTGCATCGGCCGAGTTCCGCGACAGCGCCAGCGCGGGCACCGCGGTCATCGACAACCACGGCGGCCTGAGCAACTTCATGGCCAATGCCACCGCCGGCAAGTCCACGATCACCAATTACGCCGGCGGCCAGATCAACCTGCTGGACAACGCCAGTGCGGGGCAGGCGACCTTCGTCAACAAGAGCGGCGGCCTGATCGACGTGTTCGACAACGCCACCGCCGACCAGGCCACCGTGGTGAACGAAGCCGGCGGTCGGCTGCGCATCAGCTCGCTCACAGGCGGTGGCATCGGCATCGGCTCGCTCGGCGGCGCAGGCAACGTGATCCTCGGCGCGAAGGCGCTGACCACCGGCGGGCTGAATGCCGATACGGAAGTCTCCGGCGTGATCTCCGGCACGAACGGCTCGCTCGTGAAGATCGGCACCGGCGCGCTCACCCTCTCGGGCGCCAACACCTACACCGGCGGCACGGCGCTGCGCCAGGGCCGGTTGAACGTCGGGCATGCGCAGGCGCTGGGCACCGGCGCGCTGACGATGGACGACGACACCACGCTGGGGTTCGCCGCCGATGGGCTCACGATCGCCAACGCGATCCAACTCACCGGCAAGAACGACCCCGTCATCGACACCGGTGCGTTCAACGGCACGCTGAGCGGCAGCATCAGTGGCGGCGGCTTCGTCACCAAGCAAGGCACGGGCACCCTGACGCTAATGGGCGCCAACACCTACACGGGCGCGACCAACGTGGCGCAGGGCACGCTGAAGGCGGGCGCGGCCAACACCCTCAGTGCGGCGTCGGCGCACAGCGTGGCCTCAGGCGCCACGCTGGACCTCGCGGGCTTCAGCCAGACAGTGGCCTCGCTCGCCAACAGCGGCGTCGTCTCGCTTGCCGGCGCCACGCCCGGCACGACGGTCACCGTCAACGGCAACTACGTGGGCAACAACGGCGTGCTGAAGCTCGGTACCGCGCTGAATGCCACGGGCCCTTCGGACCGCCTGGTGATCGACAGCGGCGCGGCCAGCGGGCGCACCAGCGTGCAGTTCGCCAACCTCGGCGGCCTGGGTGCACTCACCAGCGGCAACGGCATCGAGGTGATCACCGCGAAGAACGGCGCCACCACGACGGCCCAGACCACCAAGGATGCCTTCATGCTCGCGGGCGGGCAGGTCAATGCCGGCGCCTACGAGTACCGGCTGTACGCGGCCGACGCCAACGGCGCAGGCGAGAACTGGTACCTGCGCTCCAGCCTGCCGGCGAGCGTGCCGCAGGCGCCTGCGGCGCCCATCATCACCTACCGCGCCGAGGCCTCGCTCTATTCCGCGCTCCCCGGCCAGCTGCGCCAGGGCAACCTCGCAATGCTCGGCGACCTGCGCAAGCGCGTAGGCGACGATGAGGTGAAGGGCACCTCGACCAACCCTGCCGGCTCCGATCGCCGCGCCTGGGCCCGCGTGCTCTCCACCGACATCGACATCCAGCAGGGCGGCACGGTATCGCCATCCAGCAAGGGCCGCCTCACCGGGTTCCAGGCCGGCACCGACCTGCTGGCCACGCCGAACTGGCGCGCAGGCCTCTACGTCGGCCAGCTCGACGGCGACGCCAGCGTGCGCGGCTTCGCCAGCGGCATCCAGAACCTCGGCGTGGGCCGCAACGACCTGCGCAGCCAGTACGTGGGCGTGTACGGCACCTACACCACCGACAGCGGCTTCTATGCCGACGCCGTGGTGCAGTCGGGCCGCCATCGCTACATCGTCGAGCCGCTGGCCAGCCTGGGCGTGGGCGGCAAGGGCAACAGCCTGCTGGGCTCCATCGAGGTGGGGCAGTCCCTCGCGCTGGGCGGCAGTGGCTGGCGCATCGAGCCGCAGCTGCAGCTGATCCACCAGCACATGGACCTGGGGAACTCCGCGATCGCGGGCGCCATCGTCCAGCCGCAGGCCGACAGCGGCTGGATCGCGCGCGCGGGCGTGCGGGTCAAGGGCGAGATCGCCACGGGGCTCGGCACGCTGCAGCCGTACGGCCGCTTCAACGTCTACCGGACATCGAGCGGCGCGGACATCGCGCGTTTCGTGAACGGTGCGACCACGACCGACATCGCAGCGCCGACCGGCGGCACGAGCACCGAGCTTGCGGGCGGCTTCACGCTTGCCTTGGGCTCCTCGACCAGCCTCTACGGCGAGATCGGCAAACTGTGGTCATCCGGCGGCGACGCCAGGGTCAGGAGCGGCATCAACGGATCGATCGGCGTGCGCGTGAAGTGGTAAGCGGCCAGGACTGAATCGAGGTCCTGGCGCGACACTGCTTACGTGGGTCCCTCTGGGGACATGATCGGCGATCTCCTTGCGCAGGTCCGGCGCGGCCAGGACCGCGGCCTGCATCTCGCCGTTGGTGGGGTACAGCTTGATCTTCGCCAGCCCGATGCGGAAATCCTGGCTGGTCTGGTTGCCGAACCTCGCAGGGTCGATCTCGATGCATCCGGTGACCTGCGCAAAGAAGCCCATCTCGCCGCCGAACGGGATCGCGAGGCAGCCCGGAAGTGACCCTGAAGATGGGCGCGCTCAAGGTCTACAAGGGCCCTCCGCAAGGTATGGTGGCCACGCATGCGGACGTCGTCAACCCCGACCTGCTCGCGCTCTTCAAGCGCTGAGCGGCAGCCGCAGCCTGAACACGGAGCCGGCCTCGGACGTTGCAACGAGCTCGACGTCGCCGCCGTGGAGCCGGGCGATGTCGCGAGACAGGTGCAAGCCCAGTCCGGTGCCCGGGACTCTGGACGCGCTCTCGGCGCGGAAGTACTTCTCGAAGATGCGCGGCGCATCATGCGGCGCGATGCCGTCGCCCTGGTCCGTCACGTCGATGCGGACGCTGCCCGCGACCGTCTTCAGCGCAACAATGACTGGCCGATCGGCGGCGGAGTACTTCAGCGCGTTGTGGACCAGGTTGCGCAGCGCGATGTCGAGCAATGCGCGATCCGCACGGACCCAGACCTCGGCCGCAGCGTGCACTTCCAGCCGGATGCGTGAAGGGCTCTGGAAGTGGAAGCTGTCGCACAGGCCTTGCGCCAGTGCCACGATGTCGAGGGTTTCCAGCCGCATGGAGTGGCTGGCCGACTGCAGGCGGTCCGCGAGCATGACGTTCTCGATCAGCATCGTCAGGCGCTGCACGGCGCGCCGGATCCGCTCGGTGCGCGACCGCACGGCAGGCTGCGCGCCCAACCGCGAAATCTCGAGCGACTGGGCTGCGGCATCGATGGCGGTCAGCGGCGTGCGGAACTCGTGCGAGACCATGGCGACGAACTCCCGCTGCTGCGCGATCGCCTCGCGCTCGACCTGCAGCGCCTGCGTGAGTTGGTTCTCCAGGCGCGCCCGCACCGCGATCTCTTCATGGAGCATGGCATTGGCGCTGGCCAGTTCGGCGGTGCGCCGCACGACGGTCGATTCGAGCTGACGCTCGGCCTCCAGCCGCACCGACAGCACCTTGTCGCGCTCGACGCGCACGTCGATCTCCGCGCGTCGGGTCCGGTTGGCCACGGCGGCGTTCAGCAGCACGAGATGCATCATGCTTCCTACCACGTACAGCCGTTCGGGTTGCGCGCCCGGCAGCCAGTCGCCAAGCCATAGTTTCAGCAGGCCATAGATGCCGAGGATGGTGCCGACGGCGAACGCCGAAGCAGGCAACAGGTACTGCCACTGGCGGCGCACGATCAGCAGGTAGGCCACGAACACGCCGCCGAAGCTGGTGGACAACACGCTGCCTGCGCTCACCCAGGGTGCGGCCGCCGGGTGGTGGCTCGTCAGCGCGACGAAGCACGCCAGCAGGTTGAACGCAGCCACGCCATCGAAGAAGATGGCCGCGGGTTTCCAGTGCTGCCGGAATCCGAAGATGCGCGCCATGAAGGTGGTCGCGACCACGTTGAAGAGGCAATTGACGACGAGAAGCGTCTGCGCCACCCGTTCTGGATGCGCATCGAGCAGCCACTGCGCTACGAACCCCTGGCGGTTGAGCGTGAGCGCTGCAACCCCGACCACGTACAGCGCATAGTGGCCATAGAGCGAGTCCCTGAGCCACGCCATGAAGATCAGGTTCATGCACACGGACAGGATCGCCGCCCCCACCAGAAGGCCCGCCACGGCGTAGTCCGTCGTGCGATGCTGCGCGAAACCCGTGGCCTGCCAGAGGTCGAGTTCGGCGCGCAGGGCAGGGCCGTCGCTGCGCAGCTTCAGGAAGTAGTCCGCCGGCTCGGCCGACAACTGCAGCGGGTAGACGAAGTTGTGGTCCGGAATCTCCCGCTGCGCGAACGGTTGGCGGTCGCCGATGTCGACCTGCGTGAAGCCCCCATGACCATCCGGCGAATACAGGACCGCTTCGCTGATCCGCGGTGGGCGCAGCCGCAGCAGCCAGCGCGAAGGCGCATCGGGCGCGCGCGACAGCGACAGCCGCAGCCACACGGTGTCGCGAGTGAAGCCTTCTTCGACCGCGCCGTTCAGCGGCGCGAAGCCGCCGTGCCGCGCGCCTCCAGCTGCCACGTCGGCGATGGTCCATTGGCCCGAAGGGTCCCGCTGTATTCCCACCCCGCTCGACAGTGCGCGAGGGCCCTGCGCGCCGTCCGATGCCGACACCACGAGCGCCTGAGCTTGCAGCGCAAGACATCCCAGCGCGAGGCACAGCCACAACCTCAGCAATCGGATGAAAGTCAAAATCAGATGGGTATGACGGTTGCTCGAGAACGGGATGCCCATGGTCGCGCTGGATGCTGGGTGCAGAGAAGGAGCCGGGTGCGGGAGGCATGCGATCGGCGACTTTATACTTTGGCGCGCATGCCACCCCAGAGCGATACGCCCCAGCTTCGCGTCCATGTGATCGAGGACGATGACGACATCCGCGAAGAAGCGGTCTTCGCGCTGGGCGAACTGGGGTTCGCGGCCACCGGCTTTGCCGATGCCCCCGCGTTCTACAGAAGCTTTGCCGTCGCGCCCTGCGACATCGCCGTGGTCGACATCGGCCTGCCCGGCGAGAGCGGCTTGTCCATCGTGGCGCACCTGCGCACCGCGCCGAGCGTGGGCGTGGTGCTCGTGACGGCCCGCAGCGCACTTGAAGACCGCGTGCTGGGTTTGCGCGAGGGCGCGGACGCCTACCTCGTGAAGCCGGTCAACATGCTGGAGTTGGCCGAGACGCTCAGGGCCGTGGGACGTCGACTGCAGCGCCAGCCGATCGACAACGCGGCAGTGCCTGAACGGCCGCAGCAGACCTCCTCCGCGTGGACGCTGCTTGATGGCGGCTGGGTGCTCGGCGATCCGCAAGGCCGGCGCATGACGCTCACCAGCACGGAGCGCCTGTTCCTCGGTTGTCTGATCGAGCGGCGCAGCCTCACCGTGAGCCGCGACGAGCTGATCGTGGCGCTCGGAGGCGACGTGTTCGACTTCGACCAGCATCGCATCGACGCGATGGCCAGCCGGCTGCGCCGCAAGGCCGAAAAGCTCGGCATGCGCCTGCCGGTACGTTCGGTGCGCGGCACCGGCTACGTCTTCGCGACCTGACGCAGCCGCCTTTCGGGTACAGCCGCTTGCCTTCGCGTGCCGTCGCCCCCAGACGGTGAGGATCGGTGAGGAAGCGTCAGAAAACTGCAATGCTTCGAACGGGCACCCTGGGCACCATGCGGGTCCGCCAAGACCGACCCGACTGCCTCGCCTTGATGTTCCCGAGTTCACAGCTTCGCCTCGCCGACGGATGGAGGCTCGCGCCTCACTTTCCCTCCAGGCGAAAGCCGCGCGCCTCGTCGCCCTCGCTGGCAGACCATCTGGAATGGCCCGGCGGCCCCGCACAGATTCTGGTCGCGGTCGAAGACGCCCAGCAGGAGCCGATCCGGTCAGCACTGCGTTCGGTCGGGCACCGCGTGAGCCTGTGCGAAGCCGGCCCCCAGGCCTATCGCTGGGCGACGGCGCTCAAACCCGAGCTGATGCTTCTCGAGGTGGCACTCGGTGCGCCGAACGGCCTGTCGACGGCGCGATTGTTGAAGGCCGATCCCTTGACCGCGCACATCCCGATGATCTTCGTCACCGTCGGCGCGACGCTTTCCGAGCAGCTCATGAGCCTGCGCGAGGGCGCGGTGGACTGCCTGCAGGCGCCGTTGGAGCAGGAGGATGTGTTGATGCGCGTGGCGGTGCACCTGGCGCTCGCGCGCAGGGAGCGCGCAGTGCAGCAAAGCATGGTCCAGCCCGCGGCCCCGGTCGAAGCGAACGACCAGACGCAGAGCACGGCCGCCGGCGCGGACGACGTGCTGGCGCAGGCCGCGCTCAAGATCGTCGAGGCCGATCTTTCGAGCATACCGAATCTTCCAGCGCTGGCGGCGCAGGTGGGCACCCACGAGAAGCGGCTTTCGCGTGCGTTCCGCGCCTACACGGGAAAGGCGGTCTTCGAATTCGTGCGTGATGCGAGGCTTGCGCATGCGCGCCGGCTGCTGCTCGAGTCCGCATTGACGGTCTCGGAAGTGGCAATGGCCGTCGGCTATTCGAACTCCGCCAACTTCTCCACCTCGTTTCGCGTCCGCTTCGGGGCCACACCCACTTCGCTGCGTGGCAAAGGCCGTGCGAATACCGACCCGAGCTGATGGCATGCGTGCCGCGTGACGTGGCAACATCCGGCTGACACAACGCGAGCGAGTGCTTCTTATGTTCGATCATGTCGGGATACGCGCCAGCAACGTCGAAGCCAGCGAACGCTTCTTCCTGCAGGCTCTGGCGCCGTTGGGCGTAGGCATCGCGATGAAGGGCCCCCACGGCGCGGGCCTGGGCAAGCACGGCAAACCTTCGCTTTGGATCTACCAGGCTGAATGCGAAGGCGCGTCACCTACACCACTGCATTTGGCGTTTGCCGCGGACAGCCGCAGCCAGGTCGATGCGTTTCATCGTGCGGCGATCGAGGCAGGCGGCCAGGACAATGGGGCCCCGGGGCTGCGCGCGCACTACCATCCTCACTACTACGCGGCCTTCGTCATCGCCCCCGATGGCCACAACGTCGAGGCGGTGTGCCATCTGCCCCACGAGCAGAAGTCCTGAATGCATTGACGCACCGTAATCTCCCTCGGACGCTCTTGAAGTCCGCACTCTTCTAGGCGAAGCCGTGCACCAGACGCTCGAACACGTCCTCCGCGCCCATCTGGCCGCCCTTGAGCATGATCTCCAGCCCGTCGAGCGCGGCGTCGTCGCTGTGCACGCGGCACAGCGAGGTGCCGGCGCCCATGTCGGCGACATAGGACAGTCCCCACGCGTCAAGCGCCTGAACGCCGTGGCTGGAGGTGTCGCCGCCGGCCACGCCGATGCGTCTGAGCGGTACGCTCGCCAGCACCTTGGCCAACATGTCGCCGCCCGCGCGTGCCAGCGCCTGGGCGTCCAGGCCGCCGCCCGATGACGTTGCGCCGGGCGCGCGCGTGCAGGCCAGCACGTGGCGCCCGCGCGCCAGGCTGCCGATGACCAGTTCGGCCTGCTCGGCCACGGCGGCTTCGCCGCGTTGCGCCAGCTTCTGTGCGTCGAGCCACACAATGTCGAACGATTTCGCGGCCGCCACCTGCCGCGCGGTGACGGGCGAGAGGCTGCCCGCGAGCACCAGCACCGGGCCCTGGGCGGGTGGAACGCCGTCACGCGCCATCGGTGGACTGCCGCTGTCCCGGTGCGACGGGCCCATCGCCATCGACAACGCATCCACCACGCTGCTCGGCCCCGCGGCCAGCATCGTGGCGGCTTGCGCCCTGGTCCACAGCACCTGGCCGATGGCGCGCAACTGCATCGCATCGGCCACGTCGAAGAGCACCGCGTCCGCTGGCGGCGAGTGCAGTGCCTGGCGCAAGGCGGCATCCAGCGCATCGCTGCCGCGCGACGCCGCGGTGAACGGCATGGAACGCACATCCGCGAGCCCCTGCTTCGCCAGATGCAGCCGCAGATCCGGCTCGTCCATCGGCGTCACCGGATGGCAGCTCATCGTCGGATGCCGGTCGATGCGGTGCACCTGCGCGCCGCTTCCCGCGGCTGCGAACAGGTTGGCGAACAGGCAGTAGCGCCCCAGGTTCGGCTGCCCGCCGATGATGGCGGTCCATGGCTGCTCCACCGCCGCGCGCAACGCACGCACGGCTGCGCCGATCGAGCCGATGTGCGGCGCGCTGTCGAAGGTGGAGCAGGTCTTGTAGTGCAGCACGCGCGCGTCCAGTGAGCGGAACAGGGCGGCCACCGGGCGAAGCTCGGTGCGCATTTCCTCGGGCGTCATGGCGCGCGCCGCGCCCGCGATGCCCAGCACGTCGAGCGGCCCCGCGCGGTCGAGGCGCGCGGCGTCGGGCACTTGGAGGAACAGCAGCGCACGCAGCCCCGCGCGCGCCGCGGTGCCGAGCGTGTCGGTCGCGCCGGTGAAGTCGTCGCCGTAGTAGACGATCGACGGACGCGGCCTCATGGCTTGCCGAAGAAGGCGAGGGCGCGGGCGAGTTCGGGCTGGTCTTTAGCGGCGTCCGCCAGCGGCACGCCCGCGCGCGCGGCCGACCATGCCTGGCGGATGCTCGTCACGCCGGCCGCCGCGCCGTCGGGGTGCGCGAGGATGCCGCCGCCGGCCATGAACAGAAGGTCGTCGCTGCCGATGGCCTTCCACGTCGCCGGCACGGTGCCGGCCCATTGGCCAGAGGAAAAGGCCGGCATCACGCGATCGTCCGCCGCATCGGTCAGGGGGGTGAAGCAGTCCTGCGCCGACGCGATGACTTCGCCGTCCGGCTGCGAGAACTTGCCCTGCAGCCCGTGCACGTGCATGTGGTCCACCCCCGCCAGGCGCCACAGCGTCTGGTATGCCTGGAAAGAGATGCCCAGCAGCGGATGCCGCGACAGTGCGCCGTAGCCGTTGCGATGCCCATGCAGCGCGAGCCCCGTGTGCCGCCGCAGCGTCTGGATGCCCGAGTGCCCGCACCAGTTCAGGCTGGCCATCACGCACGAGCCGCCTTCGCGTTCGACGAGGTCGGCATGCCGCTTCATCGCGTCGGTCTCGTCGGTGATGTTGAACGCCACCATCACATGCTTGCCGGTGCGCGCCTGATGCGCGCGCACGACGGCCATCACGGCCGGCACGCGCTCGGCCAGCGGCGCATGCGAGGGATCGGCGCACACCTCGTCGTCCTTGATGAAGTCGACGCCTGCGGCGCACAGACGGCCGACGAGCTCGGCCGTCTGCGCCGCGGACAGGCCGACGTTCGGCTTGATGATGGTGCCGACCAGCGCGCCGCTGGCCACGCCGGTCGCGCGCCGTGTGCCGGCGATGCCGGCGCGCGGCATCTCGAAGCGCGCGCGATAGCCCGCTGGCACCTGCAGCGATTCAAGCCGCAGCCCCGTCACCTCGCCCAGGTCATACAGGTTGCCCGACACCGTCGCGGCCAGGGTCGGCAGGTTGGCGCCGATGTTGGCCACCGGAAACGAAATGTCGACGTGCGCGCGCCGCCACGGGCCTCGCGCGCCTTGGCGCTCGAGCAGGGCGTTCGGCAGGCTCGGCGCCCCGGCCGGCGCCAGCTCGGTGATCGCCTCCACCGTGGCGCGTGCGCGCTCGCGCAGCGCGTCGGTCTCGCCTTCGACACGCGTGAAGGTGCCGCACGATTGCTCGCCGGCCATCACCTGCGCCACAGCCGCCACGTCATGCGGCGTCTCGACCAGGTACCGCGCGCGAACGCGTTCGGGTGCCATCGCGCTCACAGCTTGCTCAGGTCGGGAAAGGGCCGCACCGGCTCGCTGCCGTCCCAGCCCTTCGACGCGTTGCGGATCAGCTCGAACATCTTGCCCTTGGGGCCCGCGACTTCCGACAGCTCGATGACGGTGCCCGGGTGGTATTCGGTGTCGAAGTAGATGAAGCGTCCGCGCTCGCCCACTTCCCCGCTCATCACGGGCTTGAAACCCTGCGCCGTGAGGCGCGCGAGGTCGGCGTCGTAGTCGGCGGTCCAGTAGGCCACGTGCTGCAGTCCCGTGCGGCCGGCCCGCAGGAAGTCGCGGTACATCGATGGCACGTCGTTGCGCGTCTGGATGAGCTCCACCTGCACGTAGCCCGAGTTGGCGAGCGCCACCGAGTTGTGCGGCTCGTGCGCCTCGCCGTTGTAGCGGTAGTTCCTGATGGGCACGCGGGGGTTGTAGAACCAGGGGCCCACGCCCAGCTTCGTGCTCCAGTAGTCCATGGCGGCTTCGATGTCGTGCACGACATAGCCCAGTTGGCGGATCTCGCCGAGGAATCGACTCATTGCGTTTGGCTCCGTGGATGTGAGTGTGTTGTTGTGGTGTGCATCAGAATTTCAGGAAGCCGGTCGAGAACCACGGGACCACGGCCACGATCGCCAGGCCGACCAGCATCGCGCCGATATAGCCCCAGATGTAGCGGATGCCTTCGTCGGGGTTGACCTTGCTCACGGCGCACGCGCCGTAGTAGCCCACGCCGAAGGGCGGCGCGAACAGGCCGATGCCCATGGAGAAGATGACGACCATGGCGTAGTGCACCTCGTGCACGCCAGCCGCCTTGGCGATGGGAAACAGCAGCGGCCCGAACAGCACGATGGCCGGAATGCCCTCGAGCACGCTGCCCAGCACGATGAAGGCGACGATCGACACGGCCAGGAAGCCGTAGGCCCCGCCGGGCAGCGTGCCCATGACCCGCGCCAGGTCCTGCGAGAAACCCGACTGCGTGAGGCCCCATGCCATGGCCGTGGCGCAGCCGACGATGAAGATGATCGCGCCCGAGAGCGAGGCCGTGTCGACGAGCATCGGCTTGAGCCGCTTCCAGTCGAACTGGCGGTACACCACCAGGCCCACGATGGCCGCGTAGACGATGCCGATGGTCGACACTTCGGTGGCCGTGGCCACGCCCTCGACCACGGCGGCGCGGATCACGAAGGGCAGCAGCACGGCCGGCAGCGCCACCAGCAGCAGCTTGCCGATCTCGCGCTTGCTGTAGCGCTGCACGCCGCTGAGGTCTTCGCGGCGGTAGCGCCACCACACCACCGCGCACAGCGCGGCGCCCAGCACCACGGCCGGCAGCAGGCCGCCCGTGAACAGCGCGGCGATCGAGATGCCGGTGACCGAGCCGATGGTGATCAGCACGATCGACGGCGGAATGGTCTCGGTCTGCGCGCCGGTGGCCGACAGCAGCGCCACCAGGTCGCCGGGCTTGGCGCCGCGCTTGGTCATCTCGGGGAAGAGCACGGGCGCGATGGCCGCCATGTCGGCGATCTTGGAGCCCGAGATGCCCGACACCAGGTACATCGCGCCGATCAGCACGTACGAGAGGCCGCCGCGCACATGGCCCAGCAGGCTGGCGAGGAACTGGATCATGGCGCGCGCCATGCCGGTCATCTCGATGAGCGCGCCCAGGAAGATGAACAGCGGCACCGCCAGCAGGATCAGGTGCGACATGCCCTCGTCGAGGCGGCCCACCATCACCAGCAGCGGCGTGCGCGTGGTGAGCGCCAGGTAGCCGAAGGTCGCCAGCGCGAAAGAGAACGCGATGGGCACGCCGGAGAGCACCGTGGCCGCCACGATGACCACGAAGAAGATCACCAGGTTGAACTTGCCGAGGCCGGCGAACACCGGTGCGGCAAGCCAGAAGGCGCCCACCAGCGCGGCCGTGCCGACGAGCGCGAGCGCGATCTGCCGGCCGGTGCACACGCGCAGCAGGCGCAGCAGTGCCATCGCCAGCATGATGCCGATGCCCGCCGGAAGGGCCGCGGCGCGCCACGCGTTGCTGACCTCCAGCGCCGGCGTGACGATGAACGACTCTTCGTGGGCGTAGTCGATCGACGGCCAGATGATCAGCACGAGGAACGCGACCGAGGCGGCGATCGCGAAGGCATCAAGGATGGCGCGCGTCTGCGGGCGCACCTTCTGCACCAGCGCGGTCATGCGCATGTGCTCGCCGCGGCGCAGCGCCACCACGGCGCCGAGCATGGACAGCCACAGGAAGAGGATGGACGCGAGCTCGTCGGACCACACCAGCGGCGCGTGGAACAGGTAGCGCGACACCACGCCGGCGAACAGCACGCAGATCTCGGCGAGCACCAGCAGCGCGGCCACGGCCTCGACCGCCGCGCCGAGCACGCGGTCGATGCGCGACGCCATGCCGCTCAGCGGGTTGGCCGAGGCGCCGGCAAAGGCGGCCGCCTCGAAAGTCGATTCATGCACCATGGGTGGTCAGGCCAGCTTGCCGACCGCGCCCTCGAGCAGCGCCCAGGCCTCGGGGCCGAAGCGGCCTTTCCATTCGCCGTAGAAGCCCGACTCGCGCAGCTTCGCGCGAAAGCTCTCGGCGGCGGGACGGTTGATGCTCAGGCCCTTGGCCTGCAGGTCGCCGACCACCGATTCGTTGAGCTTGCGGATGTCGTCGCGCTGCTGCATGCCGGCATCGTTGATGGCGCGGGCGACGATGGTCTTCAGGTCCTCGGGCAGTGCTTCCCAGGCGCGGCCGTTGGCGATGAACCAGTAGCCGTCCCAGATGTGGTTGGTGAGCGAGCAGAACTTCTGCACCTCGAACAGCTTGGCGACCTGGATGATGGGCAGCGGGTTTTCCTGCGCATCGACGATCTTCGTCTGCAGCGCCGAGTAGACCTCGCTGAACTGCAGGCTGGCCGGCGCGGCGCCCAGGCCCTTGAACATCGAGATCGACAGCGGGCTCACTGGCACGCGGATCTTCAGGCCGTCCATGTCCTTGGCGGTGGCTACCGCGGCCTTGCTGCTGGTGGTCTGGCGAAAGCCGTTGTCCCACATTTTCTCGAAAGCATAGAGGCGCGACTTGGCGATGGCGCCGCGCACATGTGCGCCGAGCTTGCCGTCCATCGCGGCCCACACCTGGGCGTAATCGTTGAAGGCAAAGCCCACGGCATTGATGGCCGCCACCGGCACCAGCGTGGCGATGACCAGCGCCGAGGGCGTGAAGAACTCGATGCCGCCCGAGCGCACCTGCGCCAGCATGTCGGTGTCGCCGCCGAGCTGGTTGTTGGGGAAGATCTTGATCTCGACGCGGCCCTTGGTCTCCTTGGCGATGTGCTCGGCCGCTTCCTGCGCGCGGATGTTCAGCGGATGCGTCAGCGGCAGGTTGTTGCCGTACTTGTACGAGAACTCGGCGGCGCGTGCGATGCGCGGCAGCGCCGTGACGATGCCGGCGGCGGGGAGGGCGGAAAGGGTGCGCAGGGCGCGCCTGCGGGTCAGCGAGGTCATGATTTTGTCTCCGTGATCGTCCAGTTCTTGCGGACTGCGGTTGATGCAATCTGATGCATCATTGAATTCAGGCCAGAGGGAAGATAAAAGGATGCATGATCCCGGTCAAACTTGGCTCTGATGGTTTTTGATGTATGAGGGATAACCCTTCACCGCTTCCCGACTCGTCTGCTTCACCTCTGGAAGCCCGCCGCGCCCGCGTGGTGGACATCGCCCGCGCGGCGCAGGTGTCGACCGCCACCGTCGACCGCGTGCTCAACCGGCGCCCGGGCGTGCGCGATGCGACGGTGCAGCGCGTGCTCAAGGCTGCGGGCGAGCTCGACTACCTGCCCGGGCCGGCGCTGTATGCGGCGCTGACGCCGCCGCCGCTGCGGCTGGTGTTCCTGCTGCCGGCGGGCACCAACCGGTTCATCCGCATGCTGGGCGACATGGTGGGCTACGCGCAGGAGCACTGGGCGCCGTTCAACGTGCAGTGCCGCACGGTGTTCATCGAGAGCTTCAATCCGCATGAGCTGGCGAACGCGCTGCACCGGCACGGCCAGCGCTGCGACGGCATCGCGATGATGGCGCTCGAGCATCCGGCGGTGCGCGAGGCGGTGGCTGCGCTCGCCGCACGCGGGCTGCCGGTGGTGACGCTGATCTCGGACCTGTCGAACTCGGAGCGCGCCGCGTTCGTGGGGCTCGACAACCGGGCCGCGGGGCGCACGGCGGGCTACCTCATCGGCCGGTTCATCGGCACGCGCGCGGCCAAGGTCGCGCTCATCGCAGGCAGCCTGAGCTACAAGGCGCACGAGGAACGCGAGGCGGGCTTCCTGCATGTCATCGACGAGATGTTTCCGCGGCTCGAAGTGGTGGGCCTGCGCGAAGGGCAAGACGACGCGGACAAGAACTACCGCCAGACGCGCGCGCTGCTGGAGCAGCACCCGGACATGGGCGGCATCTACAACATCGGCGGAGCGTCCGACGGTGTGGCGCGCGCCCTGAAGGAAGCGGGGCGCGAGCAGAAGGTGGTCTTCATCGGCCACGGCCTGACGCCCGACACGCGCGCCTTGCTGATCGACGGCAGCATGGACGCGGTGATCACGCAGAGCCCGCACACCACGCTGATGAGCTGCGTGCGCATCTTCACCAACCTGCGCGACAAGCGCGAGGCGCTCAGCGGCGTGGAAACGACGCGCAGCCAGGTGATTTTTCGGGAGAACCTTCCTTAGCCGGTGCACCTAGTGCAGGCGCACCCATTGCGGCGTTCTCGTGAGCGCACGAAAGACTGGCGCCGCTTCCGAGGGTTGGATACCGTTCAGGCCCATGTCCGCCAGAGGACCAAGGACTTCGCGAACCTGCTCGTCCCACACCAGCAGCGCCATCGACCACCGCGGGAACGCGCGCGCCGCGATGAACCGGTACTCCAGCACGGTCAGGTTCGCATGCCGCGGGTCCTCTGCGATGTTGGCCATCACGCATTCGATGGCGGCCTCGTCGCCCTCAAGGTATTGCATGTAGTTGCGCTGGAAGTGGCACAGTGCGCCGGTGATGCCGATCTCCCGGTTGTTGCGGCGCGAGGCGCGCAGGATGCTTTCGACGTCGCCCGCCGATGGCCCCCTGGACATGCTGCGATAGATCAGTCGGGCCAGCAAGACGATGTCTCCTTGGCGTTCAAAGGCGCATGGTAGGACATTCCCCTTTCATTTGGAACAGCATGGAAATTCCACCCGATGGCGATCGCCGCCTTCACCCTCCCAGGCTCAGCGGCACGGCGCCTTGCTGGTAACCACGCAAGCCGCCCAGGTCGAGCACGGTCAGTCCGCGCTTTTCGAGGCGGATGAGTCCAAGCGCCTGAAAGCGCCGCAGTGCCACGTTCACGCGCTGCCTTGATACATTTGCCAGCAGCCCGATCTCGACCTGCCCGACTTCCAGGAAGCGTGGCGCGTCCGGATACAGATCAGGGTTGAAAAGGCTCGCCAGGCAGTTCGCGACGCGCGCGTCGGTGTCCAGCAGCCGCTCGTGCGCGAGCGCGCCGATGAACAGGCTCAGCCGCGCGTTCAACAGCTCCTGCAGGTAATGGTTGAACGGCACGCTGGTGCCGCGCAGCCATTCGAAGGTGCGGCGCGGCATCAGCGCGATCCGCGTCGGCCGCAGCGCGAACACGTCGTAGCGGCGCGCCTCGTGCTTGAAGAGCGATCCTTCGCCGAACCACACACCGGCCGAGACGCCGGTGAGCGTCGATATCCGCCCCTCCTGCGAGGCCACCGACATCTTGGCGAAGCCATCGACGAGCCCCATCCAGTGCTCGACCTGTTGCCCCGCCCGCGCAATGCAGGCGCCGCGCGCGAACTGCCTCTCCTGCATGCTGCCCAGCACGTGCTCCACATCCTCGGGCGCGAGACCTGCCGCCCACCGCGAGCGCCGCACCATGTCTTCCAGCTGAGGCGCGGCCGGGGCCCGGACGGAATCAGGGATTACCTCTAGCGATTGGCGCCTCATGTGTCGTCGCGACGACCGCAGCGTGGAACGTCCATCCTTAATCTTCCAGAACACACAACAGAAGGAGACTTCCATGCTCGCTACACCTCGCCGTCCGCGCAAGCGGGTTTTTCCGTGGCCCCGGATCCGGCCGCAGGCCGCCGCAGCCGGGCTCGCGATGGCCGGCGCACTGCTCGCCGCGGGTTGCGGCGGAGGGTCGGACGGTTCGGGGTTCTCGTTCATTCCGGGCGCCAGTCCCCCACCCGTCGTGCAGACGCCGGCCGCGTTCCAGATCAGGACGCTCTCTTCCGCGCCCGACATGATCAGCGGAGGCGACACGCTGATCGAAATCACCGCGCCCGTGGGCGTCGCGCTCGACAAGGTGCGCGTGAGCCTCAACGGCAAGGACGTGACCGCCCAGGTGCCCGTCGTCAACAGCACCGCCCGCGTGCTGCGCGGACTTGTCACCGGCCTCACGACCGACAAGGCCAGCGCCACCGGCAGCGTCAACACGCTGCTGGTGAGCAATGCCGATGTTGCGGCGCAGCGCACCGAGGCCCGGCTGGTCAACTATCCGATCACCGGCCCGATCCTGTCGGGCCCGCACATTTCGCCCTACGAATGCCGCACGGTGCAAAACGGCCTGGGTGCCGCGCTCGATGCCGACTGCTCGGCCGCGACGCAGGTGGTCTGGTACTACCGCACCAACACCAACGTCTTCAAGCCGCTCGCAGACCCCAAGGGAACGCGCCCGGCCGATCTTGCTACGACCACCACGAACGACGGCACCACGGTGCCCTACATCGTGCGCGTGGAGTCGGGCACCATCAACCGCGGCGTGTACCGGCTCGCGGTGCTCGACAACCCGACCAAGGATTCGCCCGCCGCATGGAAGCCCGGCCCGGGCTGGAACAGGAAGCTCGTGGCCTACTTCGACTGCTGCGGTTCGGCGCAGTACAACCAGGGCGTGCACCCGATCGAGTCGATCCTTGGCGACGTCGGCCACATCCAGCTCTCGCGCGGCTTCGCCTTCATGAACTCGACCGAACTCTGGAACAACCAGCACGCCAATCCGCACCTGCAGGGCGAGACGCTGATGATGCTGAAGGAGCACGTGATCGAGGAATTCGGCGAAGTGCCGAAGTGGACGGCCGGCTTCGGCGGCTCGGGCGGTGCGATCCAGCAGTACCTGATCGCGCAGCTCTATCCAGGGCTCCTGGACGGCATCCAACCGATCGTCTCCTTCCCCGAGACGCTGATGCCCGAGGTGATGGAGTGCCGCCTGCTGAACAACGTCTACAAGCTCGACACCGCCACCTGGACGACGGCCAAGCAGAACGCGGTGAACGGCTTCAATACCAACACCTGCACCGCGTGGGACCTGTCGTTCGCGAGCATCATCAAGTCGGACAACGCGGCGGGCTGCGGGTTCATCGAGCCGGCCAACGTGGCGAACGTCTTCAACCGCGCGACCAACCCGGGCGGCATCCGCTGCGACCTGTTCCAGACCAACGTGAATCTGCTGGGCAAGCGGCCCGGCACGCAGGAGGCGCGCCGGCCGCTGGACAACATCGGCGTGCAGTACGGCCTGGGGGCGCTCAATGCCGGCACGATCTCGGTGAAGGAGTTCCTCGACCTGAACGAGAAGGTGGGCGGCTACGACGGCGACGGCAACCCGCAGCCCGCGCGCTCCGAAGCCGATCCGGATGCGCTCAGGCTCAGCTACGCCGGCGGCTTCAAGAACGGCTTCAGGGGCGCGGGCCTTGCGAACATCCCGATCATCACGCAGCGCGGCAACGCCGATGCCGTGGGCGACATCCACGACACGACGCAGGACCTGATCATCAGAGCCCGGCTGCAACGCGCCAACGGCCGCAGCGACAACCAGATCATCTGGACGCTCGGCTCCACCTCGGGCTACGACTACATGAGCGGCTCGATCGATCTCCTGAACAAATGGCTGGACAACATGGCGGCCGACCCGTCGCCCGCCTCGATCGACAAGGTGGTGCGCAACAAGCCCGCCGGCGCCAACGATGCCTGCTGGGACAAGACCGGCAAGCGCATCGACGAGCCCGCGTCGCTCGATGCGGCGGCCAGCTGCAACGTCGTGTACCCGCGCTTCACCACGCCGCGCATCCAGGCCGGCTCGCCGCTGGTGAACGACGTGCTCAAGTGCCAGCTCAAGCCGGTCAACCCTGCCGATTACTCAGTGACGATCGCCGGCGCCGATCTCGCGCGGCTGCAGACAATCTTCCCGAGCGGCGTGTGCGACTGGAGCAAGCCCGGCGTGAGCCAGGAGGCGCTGCGCGGCACCTACCTGCGGTTGCCGCTGAACTGACGGCCTGCACCGGGGCATGAGGATGCCTCGGCTTCGCGCGCATATCGCCGTGCGCGGCGGCTATCGGCGCTAGCCGACAAGTCGCACGGTGGTGCCAGATATTCGCCGCCTGGAATCTACAGCCAGGCGCTACGGCTGCACCGTGATCGCCTTGGCCGAAAGCGACGCGTCGAAGTTCAGCATCGACGGGTAGGGGGACCAGCGGACCCCCAGCGCCGCGTTGTTGGGGTCGCCGGTGCGCGCGAACGCCGCGAGGCTCTTCATCATCGCGTCCGAGAGTTCCAGGCGGCCCGGCGCGTTCGCCTTCGAGTTCGCGAACCTCGCGTAGAGCGACGGGCCGAAGTTGCCGAACACGAACGGCAGGTCGAACGTGTGCGCGGCGCCGAAGATGTCGTTGAACGGTGCCGGCGCCTTGTCCCAGTTGAACTGGTACCACCACAACGGCACATTCTGCGCCTGCAGCACCGGAAAGATCTGCTTGCGCAGCGCGATGAAGAAGTATTGGTTGTAGAGGTCGGTCCTCGCGTTGAAGCCGGTCACCGGCGTCGTGACGGGCAGGTACTGGCCGGGGATCCATTGCTCGAGGGTGGTGGCGGGCGCCGCATCCGGGTCATAGCTGTAGGCCATCGAGAAGACCGTGGGGTCGTCCAGGAGCCGGCCGCTGATGCCGCCGAACGCCGGCGAGATCGCCAGGTTCTGCGGAAAAAGCTTGGTCTCGTCGCGCGTGTAGCCGGCCATCACCGGCACCTTCAGGAAGGCGCCCGCGTTGATCGCCGCGATCGGATCGACCGGGACCACGGTCCCGTCGTTCAACGGGTTGGATGCCGACAGGCCCAATGGCGCCAGTTTCTTGAGCACGGTCTGCAGCAGGGTGTCCGCGCTCTTCGAACGCAGGTAGGCCGCCAGCTCGGCATTGCTGCGCCCGGCAATGTAGGCACCCGCGGCGGTGTCGTCCGCCACCGTGCCGTCGGCCATCAGCAGGGCGGCCAGCAGCGCATTGACCTGGCTCGGCTGGGTGGTGGCCGTCGCCACCCCCCCGCTCAGCGGCACGAGGCGATGGAACAGGGCCGGCTTGGCCTTGACCACCAGCGGCGAGACCATCAGCGCATAGATGTTGACGGCGCCGGCCGACTGGCCCATGAGCGTGACATTGCCCGGGTCGCCGCCGAAGGCGGCAATGTTGGCGTTGACGAACTGCATCGCCTTGATCAGGTCCAGGATCGCGTAGTTGCCGGAATCGTCGTTCGCATCGACGCCGGCCTTGAGCTGGGGTGAGGCCAGGAAGCCCATGATGCCCAGCCGGTAGTTCACCGTGACGACGACCGCATGGGCGGCCTTCGCGAGCGCGGCGCCGTCGTAGACCGGGTCGCCGGTGTAGCCGGTGATGTTGCTGCCGCCATGGACGAAGACGATGACGGGCAGCTTGTCGGTCGCGGCCGCCGTCGAAGGCGCCCAGATGTTGAGGTACAGGCAATCCTCGGCGCCCGTGGTCTTGCCGTACGAGGTGCCGATGGTCGCGTCGTACTGGTTGTTCTGGCCCGGGCCGTAGAGGCGGCCGGTCTGTACGCAGGCGTTGCCCAGCTTCTGCGTCGCCTTGACGGCGGTCCAGGGCTCGGGGTCGACCGGTGCCTTCCAGCGCAGCGCGCCGACCGGCGGCCTGGCGAAGGGCACGCCCTTCCAGCTGTAGGTGCCGTTGCTGGCGGAATCGTCGCTGCCCAGCACCTGGCCGTAGACCGTGGCGCGCTGCAGGGCAGAGGGGGCCTCCGGGGGCGGTCCGCTGGCGGGCGGTGCAGCCGGGGAGGTCGGTGCGGGTGCCGCGACGGGCGTGAACACCGGCCCTTGGTTTCCACCGCCGCCGCAGGCACTCAACTGCAGCAGGGCAAGGATGGCGCCGGCGATGCCGGCGCGCAGGTGGCTGATCATGGTGAAGTCTCCGTTTGTCTTGTCTTGTGTTGTGCATGCACCGGCGGCAGCATCCGGGCCTCGGCGCGTCTCAGTTCACGCACTGGAAGGAAGAGGCGAGGTTCACGTTGCCGCTGCCGCGGTATTGCGCCCAGCGCGGGTAGTCGCACAGCGGCCGGGTGCGCCCCGGCACCCCTGCCGTGTCGGTCACCACCTGGCCGGCCGGCGCCGTCCCCGCCTCGGACCACGCCTCCAGCGCGCTCAGCGAATCCCAGGCGGCGTTGAAGGTGCTGCTCACCGCATGCCCGAGGCCGGCGACTTCGTAGTAGCGCACGAAGGTGTCCACTTCCGAAGGACCCATCCGCGACTGCAGCCGCTGGTAGTACTGCTCGGTGGCGCGCGTGCTCACCAGCACGTCCGCCAGGCCATGTGCCAGCAGCAGCTTGCCGCCGCGCGCCTTGAATGCCGAGATGTCGGTGCTCGCGTCCAGCTGGGTGCTCAGCGCGCTGATGCGGCTGGCCCACGGGCCCGGGTCTTCGGGGTCGAGCGAGAGCGAGTCGAAGCCGGCGTCGCGCGTCACGGAATACTTGATCCACTGGTCGGTCAGCACGCTCACGTACGGCGCGCTCGCCGGCATGGGGCGCGCGGGTTGCGACGTGCCGAACGCCAGGAAGGTCACTACCGGCTCCAGCGGCGAGGTGCGCGTGGTGATGCCGGGGTCGGCGCCCCAGATGTTGTAGCCGGGGTACTGCGTCTCGCCGCTGGCCAGCGCGAAGCGGAAGTTCGTCGGCGTGTCGATGGTCTTCATCGCGGCGATCTGCGCGTCCGACAGGCAGGTGTCGCCGGTGTCGGCGCCACCGGCGCACCGCACCGGCGCGCCGCGCAGCGTGGCGGTGGACGGGTCGAAGCGCGCGTTGCACAGCGTCTGGTTGCTGATGAGCCCGTCGCTCGCGCCGTCGAGGGCGTCGCACGCTTCCATGGCCGCGTCGTACAGCAGCGCGCGCTTGGCGGTGTTGGGGTATGCGCCGGGCTGCGCCAGCGCGCGGCTCATGCGGTGGCCGCCCAGCAGCGCCGCCGCGTCGTTCCACGCGGGGTACCACGCGATGGCGCCGTCCCAGTCGGCGGGCCAGCGCTGGATGGCGGTGAGCGCCTCGCGTCCGCCGGTGGAGCCGCCCGCGAAGTACGACTTCACCGGTGCCGCGGCGAACCGCGCCTTGATCACCGCGAGCGCGGCGTCGTGTGTCTTCTTGAGCGCGTCGCCGCCGAAGTTGCGCACCGCCTCGTCGCTGAGCCCGAACAGGCCGTCCTGCGAGCCGAGCGCGTTGGCCTGGTGGCCCGAGTCGCTCGCGAAGGTGGCGTAGCCGCGCCCGAGCGGCGTGAGCTTGTCGACGGGCCCGTTGGGCACGTTGCCCTTCACGTTGGGAACGGTGCCGTTGAAGCCGCCGCCGCCGAGCATGACGACCTTCCGGTTCCATGATGTCGGCAGCGCGACGGCGAACTGGATGTTGGGCGCGGTCGGATCGACCGGTGCGATCTTGCCCGCGACCTCGCAGTATTCGGGCAGCGCGGCGGCGCCCGTGCCGCCCGGTGCCACGGTCTTGGCGCTGGTCACCGTCGCACCCGAGGACGGCAGGCCGATGGCCGATGCGGGAATGGCCAGGCCCTGGAGCTGCTCGCAGGCGAGTCCTGCGGCTGGCGGCGGGGCCGTGGGCGGTGCGGGCGGTGCAGCGGGTTGCCCTGCGGCGGGCGGAACGAGCAGCGGGAAACCGCCGCCCCCTCCGCCTCCGCCGCAGCCCGCCAGGATGGCGCTCGCGGCCAGGCAGGCCGCCGCGCCCAGGACGATGTCTCGATGGCTGGATGTCATAGGTCTCCGATGTCGTTCGTTTGAAAGCGCGCCGCCGTCGCGAGGGCCGCGCCAGCCCCTCCACGGGTGGCCGGACGAAGTCTCTCGCCGTGGGCTGCCGAAACCAATGTGCGGGCCTGACACTGCCGCGCCGCGTGCTGTGTGCGGGCAGGACGCCGCGTAAACCCTCGGTTGCCGGGGTCAGTGGGGCAGGGGCACCTCGAAGCCGGCCTTGGCCAGCTCCAGCTGGTACTGCTCGAAGCCGGTGGCCGGGACGCGTTCGGCGTGCCGGTCGCGGATCTCCTCCATGCGCGCGCACACCTGCGAGGCCGTGTCGCTCGAGCCATCGATGAACACGCCCTGCGTCATGGTGATGTGCGCACTCTCGAAGCTGCCCGCGCCGGCCAGCAGGATCGCGCGCGTGGGCGCGTCCTCGCCCACCAGCGCGACCAGCCCGGGGCTCACGTATGCCGGCTGCAGCCGGGCCAGCGCCTCGGGAGGCAGCACGTCCGCGGTCATGGCCGTCGCCGCGGTCGGCGCCAGGCAGTTCACGCGGATGTTCTGCCGCATGCCCTCCAGTGCCAGCGTCTGCATGAGCCCGACCAGCGCCATCTTGGCGGCGCTGTAGTTGGCCTGGCCGAAGTTGCCGTACAGGCCGGACGACGACGTGGTCATCACGATGCGGCCGTAGCCCTGCGCGCGCATGTGCGCCCACACGGCCTTCACGCAGTGCACGGCGCCCATCAGGTGCACGTCCATGACGCGGCGAAAGTCATCGAGCGACATCTTCGCGAACGTCCGGTCGCGCAGGACGCCCGCGTTGTTCACGAGGATGTCGACGCGGCCCCACTCGCCGATCGCGCGTGCCACCATGGCTTCCATGGCAGGGAAGTCGGTGACGTCGCCGCCGTCCGCCATCGCGACGCCGCCGGCGCGCGCGATCTCCTCGGCCACGAGGGCGCCCGGCGAGCCGGCGTGGCTGCCAGCCACATCGTTGACGACCACGCGCGCGCCGTGCCGGGCGAGCTCCAGCGCATGGGCCCTGCCCAGGCCGCTGCCGGCCCCGGTGACGATGGCCACGCGGCCTTCCAACAACTTCTGCATTGTGACTCCTTGAAAAGAAAAGGGAACCTGGTTCTGGTCAGAACGCCACGGCGTCCTTGCCCTTGAGGCCGAGCATGGCGCGGGCCTCGTCGGGCGTGGCGATCTCCAGCGACAGCTCCTCGAGGATGCGGCGGATCTTTCGCACCTGTTCGGCGCACGACTTCGCGAGCTGGCCCCTGGCCAGGTAGAGGCTGTCTTCCAGCCCCACGCGCACGTTGCCGCCCATCACCGCGCCCATGGTCAGCAGCGGCATCTGGTGGCGGCCCGCGCCCAGGATCGAGAACCGGTAGCCGTCGCGGCCGAACAGGCGGTCGGCGGTGGTGCGCATGGTCACGAGGTTCTCGGGGTCGGGGCCCAGGCCGCCGAGGATGCCGTAGATGCTCTGGATGAACAGCGGCCCCTTCACCAGGCCCTCGTCGACGAAGTGCGCCAGGTTGTAGAGGTGGCCCACGTCGTAGCACTCGAACTCGAAGCGCGTGCCGCAGCCCTCGCCCAGCACGTTCAGGATGTGCTTGATGTCGCGGAAGGTGTTGCGAAAGATCAGGTCTTCCATGCCCTCCACGTAGGGCTTCTCCCAGTCGTGCTTCCACTCGGCCACGCGCCGCGCGGCCGGATGGATCGAGAAGTTCATGGAGCCCATGTTCAGCGAGCACATCTCGGGCTTGGCGCGCAGCGGGTACGCCAGGCGTTCCTCGAGCGTCATGCGCGTGCTGCCGCCGGTGGTGATGTTGATCACCGCGTCGGTGGCCGCCTTGATGCGCGGCACGAACTGGTCGAACACCGCGGGGTCGGCCGAGGGCCGTCCGTCCCTGGGGTCGCGCGCGTGCAGGTGCAGGATGGCGGCGCCGGCCTCGGCGGCCTCGATCGACTGCTCGGCGATCTGCGCGGGCGTGAGCGCCAGGTGCTCGGACATCGTCGGTGTGTGCACCGAGCCCGTGACCGCGCAGGAGATGATGACCTTGTCTGGAATGCTTTTCATGGCGTATGCCGTCGATGGATGGAAGAGGTGGGTGATGGGAAAAAAGGGCGGCCGGCTTCAGACCGCCAGCCATTCGGACACGAGCTTCTGGTCGCCCATCAGTGCCTGCGGCGTGCCCTCGAACACGATGCGGCCGTGGCCCATCACGCACACGCGCGTCGACACCTTCAGCGCGATGGCGAGCTTCTGCTCCACCAGCACCACCGACAGGCCCTTGCGGTGCATGTCGACGATGCATTCGCCCACCTGCGCCACGATCTTCGGCGCGAGCCCTTCGGTGGGCTCGTCGATGAGCATCACGCGCGGGTTGCCCAGCAGCGAGCGGCACATCGTGAGCATCTGCTGCTCGCCGCCCGACATGCTGCCGGCCTTGGTGTTGCGCCGCTCCTTGAGCCGGGGAAAGTAGTCGAACATGTCCTCGATGCGCCAGCGGTGCGCGCCGGGCGCCGCGCGCTGCTCGCCCATGCGCAGGTTCTCGTCGACCGTGAGGTTGGCGAACACCTCGCGTTCTTCGGGCACGTAGCCGATGCCGGCGCGGCACACCGCGTACGGCCGTGCGCCGGCCAGCTCGCGTCCCTCCAGCACGACGCGGCCCGCCGAGGGCGGCACCAGCCCCATCACGGCCTTCATGGTGGTGGAGCGCCCGGAGCCGTTGCGCCCGAGCAGGCTGATCACCTCGTTGCGCGCCACCCGCAGGTCGACGCCGTGCAGCACATGGCTCTTGCCGTAGTGCACGTGCAGCCCGCTGACCTGCAGCAGCGCGTCGCCGGGTGGCGTGGCGCGGGTGGTTGCCGTTGCCGTCGTCATGGCGCCACCTCCTCGCCGAGGTACGCTTCCTTGACGGCCGCATTGCCACGGATCTCCTCGGGCGTGCCGGTGGCGATCACCTGGCCGTACACCAGCACGCTGATGCGGTCGCTCAGCGAGAACACCACGTCCATGTCGTGCTCCACGATCATCAGCGCGCGGCCCTGCGTCACCTCGCGGATCAGCTGCGCGGTGTAGTGGGTCTCCTCGGTGGACATGCCCGCCATCGGCTCGTCCAGCAGGATCACCTTCGGGTCGGAGGCCAGCGTCATCGCGATCTCGAGCGAGCGCTGCTCGGAGTACGCCATCTCGCCCGCGACGGTGGCGGCGCGCGCCTGCAGCCGCACCAGCTCCAGCAGGCGCTCGGTCTGCTCGCGGATGCCGCGGTCGCGGTCGATGAATGTCCAGAAGTTGTACTGCAGCCCGTGCAGGCGCATCACCGCCAGGCGGATGTTCTCGAACACCGTGAGCTTCGGGAAGATGTTGGTGATCTGGAACGAGCGCGCCAGCCCGAGCCGGTTGATGGCCTGCGGCGTGCGCCCGGCGATCTGCTGTCCCTCGAAGCGGATCTCCCCGGCCGACGGCGCCAGGTGGCCCGAGATCAGGTGGAAGAGCGTGGACTTGCCCGCGCCGTTGGGCCCGATCAGCGCGTGCCGTTCGGCGCCGCGCAGCTCCAGGTCCACGCCGCGCATGATTTCCGTGGGGCCGAAGGACTTGCGCAAACCGCGGATGCTGAGGATCGCGTCGTTCATGCGGTGCCCTCCGGGTGTGCGGCCAGGCGCGTGGAGGGGTGAGCGTTCGCGCCGGCCGCCGAGGGGCTTTCAGCGTCGGCCAGCGCGCGCAACCGCTGCCGGGCAAGGTGCGCCAGCCACGCGCCCGACGCCAGCAGCGCCGCCGGCACGGCCCAGGTCGGGAACGCGGCGGGCAGCCACGCGCGGCCCAGAAACTGAAGCGGCGGCCAGGCGCCGGCGGGCTGCAGGCGAGCCATCGCGCGATAGTCCTGCGAGAACACGCGCTGCAGCATCTCGATGGCGAAGGTGCCGCCCAGGCTCAGCAGCAGCGCCGCGCCGACCGACAGTGCCGCCAGCGGCACGATCCGCGCGAGGCCGAAGCGCTGGCGCAGGCGCGCGGCGGTGCCCCCCAGCCCCGCGAGCCCCGAGGGCATGAACATCATCACCAGCACGAAAAGGATGCCCTGGTACAGCAGCCAGGACTGCGTGAGATCGGACACCGCATAGCCGAAGAAGGTCATCAGCGCCGCGCCCAGCGCGGGGCCGAGGAACACCTTGACGCCCCCGATGTAGGTGTTGAGCACCACGGCGGCCGACAGGGCCGGGTCGAACACGACGTAGTTCGCGGATTCGTTGGACACCACCTGCAGGCTGCCGGCGATGCCCGCGAACATCGCCGACAGCGCGAACACCAGCATGCCGAGGCCGTGCACGTTGTAGCCGAGGAAGCGCAGCCGGTGGCTGTTCTCGCGCAGCCCGAAGGTGAGGCGGCCCAGCGGCGTGCGCGTGTACAGGTACAGCAGCCCCACCGACACCAGCACCCAGGCCAGCGTGAGGTAGTACACCTGCAGGGTCGAGCCGAAGTCCAGGCCCCATGCGGGCATGCGCATGGTCGACACGCCCGCTTCGCCGCCGAACAGGCCCTTGAGGTGCGGCGCCAGCGAATGCACCAGTTCCGCGATGGCCAGCGTGATCATCGCGAAGTAGGTGCCGCTGCGCTGCGTGGCGAACCACCCCGCGATGGCGCCGAAGACCAGCCCGCTCGCCGCGCCGGCCAGCGGCAGCAGCGGCGTGGGCAGCAGCCCCGCGCCGCCCACGGCGTTCATGGCGTGCACGGTGCCGAAGGCCCCGACGCCGAAGTAGGCCGCGTGGCCGAACGACAGCATGCCGGCCTGGCCGCACAGCAGGTTGTAGGCGCTGGCGAACAGCGCGGCGATGAGCATCTGGATCGCCGCATTGAGCAGGCCCTGCGTCAGCAGGAAGGGCAGGGCGGCCAGCAGCGCGGCGCCGGTGGCCGCGAGCGCGAGTGCGCGCAGGGAGACGATGGCGGGTCTCATCGGCTTAGCCCTTCTCGCCCATGAGCCCGCCCGGGCGCACCAGCAGGATCAGCAGCATCAGCGCGAACGGGATGGTGGCCGACAGGCTCGACACCTTCAGCGTCAGCAGCCCGCCCACGCCGCGCGCCCAGTCGCCGGCGCCGAACAGCGCGAGCAGGTCCGCCAGGCTGCGGTCGATGCCCACGGCCAGCGAGGTGATGACGCCGATCAGCAGCGACGCCAGCATGGCCCCGCCGAGCGAGCCCAGCCCGCCGACGACGACCACCACGAACACCATCACCCCGAGTTCGAGCGCCATGTTGGGGTTGGTGGTGTAGAACGCGCCGGCCACCGCACCGGCCAGGCCCGCGAGCGCCGCGCCCACACCGAACACCCCCATGAACACCAGCGGCACGTTGTGCCCGAGCGCCTCCGCCATGCGCGGCTTGTAGATGGCCGAGCGCACCACGATGCCCACCCGCGTGCGCGTGAGCAGTAGGTAGATCGCGACGAACATGGCGATCGCGATGCCGCCCATCACCAGCCGGTAGGCCGGGTACTGCGCACCGCCGAGGGAGAAGGCCGGCACGTCGAGCGCGGCCGGGATGCGGTAGTCGACCGGGAAGTTGCCGAAGAACAGCTTGATCGACTCCGCGATGATGAAGGACAACCCGAAGGTCAGCAGCAGCTCATGGGCGTGGCCGTGGTGGTGCACCCGGCGCAGGAAGAAGCGCTCGACCACCACGCCGATCACGCCGACCAGCAGCGGCGAGGCGATCACCGCGGGCCAGAAGCCGATGACGCCCTGCAGCGAGTAGGCGAAATACGCCCCGAGCATGTAGAACGAGGCGTGCGCGAAGTTCAGCACGCCCATCATGCCGAAGATGAGCGTCAGTCCGGCGGACACCATGAACAGCAGCAGTCCGTAGACGATGCCGTTCATGAGCGAGACGATGAGCTGGTCCATGGGTTTTCTCCTGGTGGCAGCCGAGGCTGCGCCGGCGGGGGCGTCATGGCCCCGTCGGTGTGGTGGATGCAAGTGGCGCGAAGGGCCGTGCTCAGGCGGGGCGCTTCATCGCGCAGCTCGACTGCGCCGGCGTCGAGGCTTCCTCGGCCGAGAAGCGCTTGACCGGCTTGAAGCCCATGTCGGTGTCGTCCGCCTTGTAGCGCGCGTCCTTGGCCACCGTCGACACCACGATGGGCATCTGCACCTGGTGGTCGGCCGCGCGCATGCTCATCTCGCCCATGGGCGTTTTGATCTTCGCGGTCTCGATGGCCCTGGCCAGCGCGTTCACGTTCAGCACGCCGCCCTCGGGCCTGGTGCGCTTGAGCGCGTCGGCCACCATGGCCATGCCGAACACCGTCTGCGGCTCGATGAAGGCCGGCGCGTGCCCGGTCTTGGCCTTGTACTCGTTCACGAAGCGCTCGCCCTCGGCGCCGCCGGCCTCCGCGTTGAAGGTGTGCGCCACGAAGTGGCCCACCGCCAGGTCGCCCGCGTTGGCGAGGTTGCCGGGCTGGTCGAGGAACACGGTGCCGAAGCGCACCTTCAGCCCGGCGGACTTCGACGCCTTCATCAGCAGCAGCAGGTCGTTGGACCAGTTGCCGGTGAGCACCGAGTCGGCCTTCGACGCGCTGATCTTCGCCACGTAGGGCGCGAAATCCTGCACCTTGTTGACGTCGTGCAGCGTCTTCTCCACCACCTGGTAGCCGCCGGCGGCGGCGTTGTCGGAGATGGCACGCTCCATGTCCTGGCCCCACGAATAGTTCTGGTTGATCGCGTACACCCGCGTGCCCAGCGCATTGGCCTGCTTCATCGCGCTCACCAGCGCCTTGGTGCGGATCTGCGCGTCGCCGCTGAAGCGGAAGTGGTGGAAGTTGCACTTCTCGCCCGTGAGTTCCAGCGCCTCGGCCCCCACGTTGATGTAGATGATCTCCTTGCCGGGGTTGCGCAGGTTGTGTTTGCGCACGTCCTCCGTGATCTGCCCGCCGATGGCCGAGGACGCGCCCTGCACGATCAGCTGCACGCCGTCGGCCGCGGCCGCCTTGAGCTTGTCGGCGGCGCCCGCGGGACCGCCCTGGTTGTCGTACTCCAGCAGCTGCACCGGCTCGCCGTTCCAGCCGCCGGCCGCGTTGATCTGGTCCACCGCGAAGCGCACGGCCGTGCGGTAGGCCTGCCCCGACGAGGCCTGCGGGCCCGACAGCGTCTCGAGCACGCCGATCTTCACGGGCGCGGCCGACGCGCCGAAGCACAGCAGGCCCAGCGTGCAGGCCAGGGCGGAGGGAAAGGTGGCGAGTGTGTGCATTGATGTCTCCATGCTTCTTGAAAAAATAGGGTGCCCGTTGTGCGTGCGGCGCAGGGGGCTCAGAGGTATTCCATGTTCCCGTCGACGCTGATGGCCTGGCCGCTCAGGTTGCGCGCGGCGGGCGAGCTCAGGAACAGCGCCATGGCGGCGACGTCCTCCACGGTGACCATGCGGCGCAGCGAAATCTTGCGCAGGTACTCCGCGCGCATGGCCTCCACCGACACGCCGGCGGTGGCCGCGCGCGCACCGATCACGCCGTTCATGCGCTCCCCCTCGACGGTGCCCGGAAGGATCGCGTTGACCCGCACGCCCTGCGGGCCGAGCTCGATGGCCAGCGACTTCATGAGCCCGACGATGGCCCACTTGGTGGATGCGTAGGGCGTGCGGTAGGCATAGCCGAGACGGCCGGCGACCGAGCTCATGGCGATGAGGTTCGGGCCCATGGTGGAGCGCCTGAGCAGCGGCACCGCGCGCTGGGCGAAGTAGAACTGGCTGTTCAGGTTGACCGAGACGGTGCGCTCCCAGTCGGCGCGCTTGAGGTCCTCGATCGCGCCGGTGGGGCCGGCGATGCCCACGTTGTTGACCAGCACGTCGAGGCCGCCGAGCGCGCCCTGCACGTCGTCGAAGACGCGCTCCACGTCCTCGGGAACCGAGGCGTCGGCCGTGCTGTAGGTGAGTTCGGGCGCTTCGCGCGCGAGGCGTTCGAGCGCGGAGCGGTCGATGTCGCACACATGCACGCGCGCGCCCGTCTCGCGGAATGCCAGGGCCACCGCCGCGCCGATGCCCGCCGCCCCCGCGCTGACCAGCACGCGCAGGCCGGGTGGCGGGCGCAGTGAATCGATGATGCTCATGTGTTCCTGTGGTGTGTGTCGCGGCCTTCCCGCTTGCTGCACGCAGTGTCCGCAACGGCGCTGCGCGGCACTATGTGCGCCGCGCACATCGATGCGGCTGCGCCGATGTGATCGCGTGGTGCCGCCCGTCCTCACAGCCCGCAGGGGCAGGGCTGCAACCCATGGGCATGGCGGCAGCGTTCTGCTAGCCTTCGCGGCCCTATGTCCTTACTGTCTCCCGAACGAGCCCGCGCGCCGGGGTCGCCGGCCGATGCAAGCGTCCATGCCGACGAGATCGCCGCCGAGCTGCTGGGCCTGCTGCACCGCAACGCGCCGGCCGAGGAATTCGCGGCGCGGCTTGCCGGCGTCGAGGCGCTGCCCGACGCGGTGCAGCGCAAGCCGGGCCTGGTCGAGCTGGTGCGCATGGCCATGGCGCTGCGCAACCGGCTCGAGGTGCACGAGCAGCGCGAGCGCGGCATGCTCGCCGTGATCGAATCCGCGCAGGACCTGTCGAGCCGCCTCGACCTGAACGGGCTGCTCAAGGCGATCGTCGGGCGCGCGCGCCACCTCATGGGCTCGCACCTGTGCTGGCTGACCATCTACGACGCCGCCAGCGGCGAGTTCCAGGTGGTCGTGGCCGACGGCGCCATCTCCGAGCGCACGGGCAAGATGACCGCGGCCCGCAACCTGGGCGTTGCGGGCATCGTGATGTCCACCCGCCTGCCGTTCTTCACGCCCGACTACCTGCACGACAACCGCTTCGCGCACGACCCGGTGCTGGACGACACCTTCCGCGCCGAAGGCGTGGCTGCGCTCGTCGGCGCGCCGCTGATGTGCGACGACAACGTGATCGGGCTGCTGTTCGTGGCCGACCGCTACCACCGCACGCACACCGCCATCAATGTGTCGATCCTGTGCACGCTCGCCACCCATGCGGCCGTGGCCATCAACAACGCCAAGGCGTTCGCGGAGGCCGCGGCGGCGCTCGAACATGCCGACCTGGCCCGCGGCGAACTGGAGCGGCACGTGCGCGACGTGCAGGGCGCGGCCGAGGCGCACGAGCAGCTCACGTCGCTGCTGGCCAAGGGCGCTTCGCTCGGCGCGCTGTGCCAATCGGTCGCGCAGCTGCTCGACGGCAGCGTGCTGGTGCTCGACGAGGCGTGCGAGGTCATCGGCCGTGGACGCGCCCCCGGCTATGCGGGCACCGCCGCCGACGCCTACGCGCCCCATGACGCGCACAGCGCGGCACTGGCGCGGGCGCTGCGCGAGAGCCGGCAGGCGGGGCGTTCCGTGGTGGCGTATTCCACGCAGGGCGAGCTGTGCCGCGTGATCGCGGTGCTCGGCGGCAGCGAGGTGCTGGGCGCCGTGCTGCTGTTCAGGCGCGAGGAGCTGCGCGACGTAAGCCTGCGCACCTTCGAGCGCAGCTCGAGCGTCATCGGCATCGTGCTGCTGTCGCAGGAACGCGTGGAGGCGGGCAAGAGCCGCGAGGTGTCGGCACTGCTGCGCACGCTGGTCTCGCCGCGCCAGGACGAGCCCGCGTTGACGCGTGACCGCGCGGAGCGCTTCGGCCTGGATCTGTCGCAACCGCTCTCCCTGATGGTGGTGGAAATGGCGCAACCCCGGCCCGGCTTCTGGTCGCGGCGCCTGCGCGCGGGCGCGCCCGCCTGGGACCACGTGACGGACGAGATCGACGGGGCGCTGGTCATCGCATGTGCCGCCACCAGGGCGCAGGACGCCGTGGAGGCGCTCTCTGCTTTCGCGCGCCGCGAGCTCGGCGACGCCTACCGCGGCGTGCTCTCGCGCCCGGTGCGCTCGGCGGCCGAGATGCCCGCCGTGTATGCGGCGCTGCGGCGCGCGCTGCCGGTGCTGGGCCGCCTGGGCATGCGCGGGTGCATCGTCGGGCAGAACGAGATGGCGCTGTACTCGGTGCTGTTCGAGACGCACGACGAAGGCAGCCTCCATGCCTTCCTGGACGCCACCATCGGCGCGCTGACGTCCCACGACCGCAAGCGCGGCTCGGAGCTCACGGCGACGCTGCTGGCCTACTTCGACTGCAACCAGAACGCCAAGACGACGGCCGTGCGCATGGGGATCCATGTGAACACGGTGCGCCAGCGTCTGGCCAGCGTCGAGGAGCTGCTGGGCCACTGGGGCAGCGCCAGCCGGGCGCTGGAGATCCACATGGCGCTGCGGCTGTGGAGCCTGGGCATGGCGCAGCCACGGCCGCAGGACGAGCCCGGCTGAGGCCGCAAGCGCGGTGGCGGGCTACGGCCTCGCGCCCGTTTTCTTCAGGGAACCGCTGACACGCCGGATGGCCTCGGCGAACGCACCCAGGACCGGCGGCCTCTCCATCCCGTCGCGCCGGAAGAACAGGCCAAATGACGGCAGGACCATCTTCGGCAGGACCTTCAGCCGTTGAACGCCGCCGCGGGCGACCTCGTCCGCGGCGTGCTCCAGGCGCACCGCGCACAGCAGCGAAGGGTCCTTGCGAAGCACGGTGCCGATCGTCACCGACGAGAGCGCCTCGATGACGGGCACGGGCGGCGTCGCGCCGCTGTTGAGAAAGGCGGTCATGAAGGCCTGCCGCACGAGGGTTTCCTTCGGCGGCAGCACCCAGGGGCCGGCCTGCAGGTCGGTCCAGCGCAGCCGGCGGCCGGCCACGCCCTCGTTCGCGCAGGAGGCCAGCACGCAGAGTTCGTCTTCCAGCAGCACCACGGGCTCGAGCATGGGAATCAGGTCGCTGGCGACGAGCTCGGGCGTGATGGCGCCGAAGACGCAGTCGAGCTCGCCGTCGAGCAGGCGGTGGATGAGTTCATGCACGCGGCCCTCGCGCAGCTGCACGGCGGCGCCGGGCATGCGCCGCCGCAGCTCGACGATGGCCGCCGGAACGGCCGCGGTCACCGAGGGTGCGCCCACGCGCAGCACCGCGGTGATCCCGCTTTGCATCGCGTCGACGTCCTCGGTCGCGCGGGCCAGCTCGTTGAGCACCGCGCGCGCCCTGAAGGCCGCGCTCGCGCCCAGCGCATTCGCATGGATGCCCTGGTGGCTGCGCTCGAAAAGCCGCGCGCCGAAGCAGCCCTCGATCTCGCCGAGCATCTTGCTGATCGCGGGCTGGCTCAGGTGCAGCCGCGTGGCCGCGCCGCGCATGGTGCGGGCTTCGGAAAGCACGGCGAGAAGCTCCAGGTGGCGCAGGCGCAATGTGCGGATCAGGCGGTCGGTCTTGGTGTCCATGTCGCATCCGGTGGCATAGCTGTTCGTGATCACTCCCTCACGATTATCGAATTTTCAAGAATCGGGGAAGGCGATAACGTTCGCTCCGATGAATGCAACGACCCAAGAGACATCCGGGCCCGCCGTGCCCCTGAAGAACGTGCGCGTGATCGACATGGGGCAGTACATCGCCGGGCCCGGCGCGGCCATGGTGCTGGCCGAGCTGGGCGCGCAGGTGATCAAGATCGAACCGCTGGCGGGCGACCAGGCCCGGCACATCGGCCGCTACGGCGAGTCGATGATCCGCGCGTACAGCCGCGGCAAGCAGTCGATCGCGCTGGACCTCAAGAGCGAGGCCGGGCGCGACATCGCGTGGCGCCTGATCGGCGGCTGCGACGTCGTGATCCAGAACCTGCGCCCCGGCGCCGTGGAGGCCCTGGGCCTCGGCCCGGCCGAGGTGCGCGCGCGGTTTCCGAAGGTCATCTACCTGTCGATCTCCGGCTTCGGCGACCAGGGCCCGTCGAGCGCGCGCCCCGGCTACGACATCGCGGCGCAGGCCGAGAGCGGGCTGATGTCGGTCACGGGCGAACCCGACCGCCTGCCGCAGAAGGTAGGCGTGCCGATCATCGACGCGGCCGCCGCGCACCTGGGCGCGCAGGCGGTGCTGGCCGCGCTCTATGGCCGCGCGCAGACCGGCGTGGGCGAGACGCTGCGCACCTCGCTGCTGGAGGTGGCGCTGCATCTGCAGGCCACCACCTGGTGCGACTACCTCGGCGGCGCCCCGGAGCCCACGCGCATCGGCGACGGCCAGCCCAACAACGCGCCGGCGGCGGAGGTCGTGCCCACGCGCGACGGGCACATCGTGCTGTCGGCCTACGCGGACGAGCATTGGGCGCGCTTTTGCCGCGTGGTGGGGCGCGCGTCGCTCGCGAGCGATCCGCGGTTTTGCACCAACGCCCTGCGCGTGCAGCACCGCGGCGAGCTTCGCGTGGTGCTGCGCGAATGCCTGTCTTCGTACACCAGCGAGGAATGCGTGGCGCTGCTGAGCCGCAACCAGATCGTCGTCGGCTTCGTTCGCAGCTACGCGCAGGTGCTGCAGAGCGCGGACGTGCAGGCGAGCGGACTGCTGGTCGATGCGCCAGGCGCCGACGGCCGGCGCTATCCCTCGCTGGCGCTGCCCTACCGGCTGGGCGATGCGCCGCGCGCCAATCCGCCGGCCGCGCCTGCGTGCGGGGCCGACACCGACCGGCTGCTGGCCGAGCTCGGCCTCTCGGCGGACGAGATCGCGGGCCTTCGCCGCGCCGGAGCTGTCGCATGACGAACGCCGCCATCCCCCGCGGCTGCGAAGACGTGGTGAAACAGACGCTGCCGCTGTTCGAGATGATGCGCATGCGCGCGGCGACCACCGCGCGACGCCATCCGGTCCTCGGTTTCGCGGCGCCGGATCCCGCATCGGCCATGCGCTGGGTCAACCAGTTCACGCACACCCATCGCCGGCTCGGCCCGCAGGACAGGGAGGTCGTCAGCCCGAACAACGACACGGTCTACAGCAACGCCTGGCTGGACCTCTGTGAAGGACCCGTCGTCATCGAGACGCCGGACATGGGCGAGCGCTACTGGACGCTGGGGCTGCTGGATGCGTGGACCAACCCGTTCGCCTACGTCGGGCGGCGCACGACCGGCAACCGGCCCCAGCGCACGCTGGTGCATGGCCCCGGCTGGCGCGGCGCGGTGCCGTCCGGCATCACGCAGACCGTGGCCGCCCCCGGCGACGACGTGTGGCTGATCGGGCGCCACCTCGTGGAGGACGACGGCGAGGACGCCGCCCGCGTGCGCGACGCGCAACGCGCGATGAGACTCGTGCGACCGGACGGCAGCGATGCCGCCATGCGCGTGGACACATGGCTCGACGCACGCGACACCGGTGCGCCAGCGTCAGCGCCGTACCTGGCCATCGTGAGCGCCGCGCTGCGGCGCAATCCGGTGCCGGCCGGAGAAACCCTTGCATGGCCGCCCATGGAGGCCGAGCTCGCGACCGCGCTGCCCGCCGTGTACGAGCGGCTGCGCACCGGCAACCAGCCCCACGACCTGGGCGGCGGCTGGGCGATCCCGGTCATGGTGAAGACGCACTGGGGCGACGACCACCTCACGCGCGCGCGCATCGCCCGCAACTTCATCGGCGCGCTGGGCGTGGAGGAGGCGATGTATCCCACCGCCGAGGTGGACGCGCGCGGCGCGCCGCTGGACGGATCGCGGCGCTACGCGCTGCGCTTCGCACCGGGCAAGGGGCTCAAGGTGGGGGCCTTCTGGTCGCTCACGATGTACCGTCGCAGCGACTGCCTGTTCGTGGCGAATCCGATCGATCGGTATTCGATCGGCGACCGCACCCCGGGCCTGAGGCACGATCCCGACGGCGGCCTGGTCATCCGGCTGCAGGCCGACGACCCGGGACCCGGCGCCAACTGGCTTCCGGCACCCGCGGGCGAGCCGTTCTACGTCGTGCTGCGGCTCTACCAGCCGCATGCCGATCACCTGGAATTGCGGTTCGACTATCCGCCCATCGAGCCGGTCTGACATCCCAAGAAAACCCACGGAGACAAGAACACATGACAACGACCCGCAGACAACTTCTCACCGCAGCCGCGGCGGGCCTGGCGATGCCCTGGTGTCTGCCGAGCCAGGCGCAGGCCTGGCCGGCAAGGCCGATCCGCATGGTCTCGCCCTACGGCGCGGGCGGCTCGAACGACATCCTCACGCGCGTGCTCGGCGACTTCCTCGGGCGCAGGCTGGGGCAGGCCATCGTGGTGGACAACAAGGCCGGCGCAGGCACGCGCATCGCGAACGACTTCGTGGCCAAGGCACCGGCCGACGGCTACACGCTGCTGCATGCGGCCGCCCCGATCGCCATCGGCGAGGCGCTCTACAAGGACCTGCCGTACGACGTGCACAAGAGCTTCGCTTCGATCGCCAGCACGGCGATCGCACCCCTGTTCCTGGTGGTCAATGCCGATGCGCCTTACAAGACGCTTGCGGAATTCATCAAGTATGCGAAGGCGCATGCCAATGGCGTGAGCTTCGGCTCGCCCGGCGCCGGCTCGGCGCCGCACCTGACGGCCGAGCTGCTGCTGCGCGCCGCTGAGGCGAAAGGCGTCGTCGTGCAGTACCGCGGCGATGCGCCCGCCTACACCGATCTGCTCGCCGGGCGGCTCGACGCGACGCTGACAGCCATCTCGACCGCCGTGCCGCATATCCAGGCCGGGAAGCTGCGGGTCCTGGGCGTCGCCAACGAAGAGCGCACGCCGCTCTACCCGGATGCGCCGACCTTGCGCGAGCAGGGGCTGCCGTCCGTCGTGGGCTACGGCTGGTACGGCATGCTCGCGCCGGCCGGAACGCCGGCTGCCATCGTGGCGCGGCTCAATGCCGAGATCAACGCCGCGGTGGCCGACCCGGAGGTCCGCCGCAAGGCCGAGGCAGCGGGACTGCAATTGCGCGGCAGCACCAGCGCCGAGTTCAGCGCGTTCATCGCCAGCGAGACGCGCAAGTGGGCGCAGATCATCAAGTCGGCCAATATCACGGCGGAGTGATCGACCTTCCGCGAGATCCAGCGATACGTGGCGGGCAACTGTGAATGGATGTGTCTCGGCGCTCCGCTTCTAGGTCGGATGGTCATGTGCGCTGCCCCCCCATGCGCGTTTCAAGCAGCTTCAGCAGGGCTCGCAGGGCTGCGCTGTTGTGCCGGCGCTGCGTATACGCTGCGTACAGCCAGATGTCACGGGGCATGAATTCCTTGAGCACTGGGACCAGGCCGCCGCGTTCTGTGTGCGGCTGAGCCAGCAACGCCGGCACACACACCGCGCCGATGCCGGCGAGCGCCGCGGCGATGAGCGTGCTTGAGTCGTTGGCATCCATGCGTCCGTAGATCGGGAGGTTGTATGGTTCGCCATCAACTTCGAAGGGAATGTGCGGTGCGCCCGCCGATAGCGAGTAGGTGAGCACGTCGTGCCATCGCATGTCGTCGGGCGTCTGAGGAATGCCGCGCTTGGCCCAGTAGCCAGGCGTGGCGCAAAGCGTGAGTTCCACGCGTTGGAGGCGGCGCACGATCAGGTTCTCATCACCAATGCGCCCGAATCGAAGGGCAACGTCGACACCTTCCTCCACGAGATCGACCACACGATTGCCGATCTGCAGGTCGATATGGACATCTGGATAGAGCGTGAGGAACTCGCTCAGCAGGCTCGGAAAGTCGGTTTGCACGAGCCCATGAAGCCCCGCGACGCGCAGACGACCGCTTGGGCGCGAACCATGCGCCTGCAATTCGCTCTGCGTCGACTCGACCATCTCCATCAGCGGCGCGCTGCGAAGCTGGAGAAGCCTGCCAGCATCGGTCAATGTCACCGAGCGCGTCGAGCGGTTCAAGAGCCGCACGTTGAAGCGCGACTCAAGCGTCGCGACATGCTTGCTCGCGCTGGCCTTGGAGATTCCGAGCTTGCCCGCTGCGCGCGAGAAGCTGCCGACGTTGGCGACCTCCAGGAATGTCTTCAAGAGATTAAGCCCGTCCATTGACCAACCCGTCCCGCTCGGACGCACGCAGTGGAGTTTCCGTCTGCCTCATGTTTCGCTTCAGCAACGCCAAGGCGTGGCTAGCGCACGCCACTCACGGGGGCATCGTCGGTTTCCCAGCCGCCGCCCAGCGCCATGAACACGGCGACCTGGTCCTCTGCCAACTGGGCTGCCGACATTGCCAGAGCGGCTTCGCTGGCTGCCAGGGTGCGCTCCGCATCCAGTGATTCGAGCTGACCCGTCTTGCCGTTCACATAGAGTGTGCGGGCCTGCCGGGCGACGATGGCACTTTGTTCTTGCGCAGCCAGAAGCGCGTCATGACGTTCCAACTCGCGTGCGTAGGCATCCAATGCCGTTTCGACCTCGCGCAGTGCCGTCAGTACAGTCCCGTCGAAGCGGGCAGCGGCAACCCGGGTGGCCGCCTCGGCCTGCGCGATGCGAGCGCGGGCAACGCCGGCGTTGGGTAGCGTCCAGTTGATCAACGGGCCCAGGCTGTAGCTGAGCGTTTCCCGGTTTCCAAATCTTGCCAGGAAGCCTGCTGAGCTGGCCGAGAGACCCAGCGACACTTTCGGGTAGAGGTCGGCTGTTGCGACGCCGATCTGGGCAGTGGCAATGGCCACGCTGCGCTCCGCTTGGCGCACATCGGGCCTCCGGCGCAGCAGCGCAGCGCCGTCTCCTACCGGAAGCAGTCCTGCCACGCGCGGCGGTTGCTCGCATGCGGCCACCGCCGCAGGGAAGTCGCGAGGTGCCGCGCCGGTCAGCGTTGCCAGCCGGTACAACGCGCCTTGGCGCTGTGCCCGAAGCGGCGGCAGTGCAGCACGCAGTTGTTCCAATTGGCCTTGCGCACGTGCCATGTCGATTTCCCCCACCTTGCCCGCTTGTTGGAGCCGATCGGAGAGTCGCAGAGCCTCTTCCTGCAGATGAACCGACGCCTGCGTGGCGCGCAAGCGATAGCCGCTTGAACATGCTTGCGCATAGGCATGTGCCACGCCGCCGGCGACGCTCACACGTACAAGGTCCAACGCCGCCTGGGCGGCGCCAGAGCCGGCTTCGGCCGCTTCGATGGCGCGACGCAGTTGGCCGTACAGGTCCAACTGATACGACAAGGAAATGCCGGCGCTGTAGGTGCCGCGGCTGGGCGGTTCGCCGCCACGCTGCAGGAGGCTCAAGCCCGATACGTGCCCGAAGCCGGGACCCCCGCTGGCCGCGACCATCGGCTTCTCATTTCCGCGCGCCTCGGCCTCCAGCGCCCGGTAGCGTTCCAGGGTGGCCACGGCCTGCCGCAGGTCGGTGTTGTGTGCCAGCGCCTGTGTGACCAACGCGTCCAACTGCCGGTCGTCGTAGAGCCTCCACCAGCGTGGCGGCAGCGTCGTATCCGCCGCAGCGCCGCTCGCAGATCCGAAGGTGCCTGCGGAGGCGGATTGCGCCGAAGACAGGGGGGCGGGGGACACGTAGTCCGGGCCCACGGGCGGGAGGGCACAACCGGCGAGCAGTGCGCCTGCCGTGACGGCGGCAAGGAGTGGGGACATGGCGTTCATCCCCGGCTTTCTGAAGCCCGGGCCTTGGCATCCGTGGTCCGAACAGTCTCAAGTATTTCAACGGTGACCGTCTGGCCTGCCACCAAGCGGGTGCTCGCAGGCATCTGATCGAGCTTCACGCGCACCGGCACGCGCTGCGCAAGCCGCACCCAATTGAATGTGGGATTGACGCTGGGAAGCAGGTTGGTGCTGGTGCTGCGGTCACGGTCGGCGATCCCGGCAGCGATGCTCTCGACGGTGCCCTCGAGCGCCGCGTTGCCCATGGGCGTGACCCGCACGCGGTCGCCGTGATGGATCCGAGCCAACTTGTTTTCCTCGAAGTAGCCTTCGACATAGATGGAACTCGTGTCGACCAACGCCATCACGGGGTGTCCGGCGCTTGCGTAGGCACCCTGGCGCAGGTCGAGGTTGGTGATCAGGCCGGCGGTGGGTGCACGCACCTGGGTGCGTTCCAGGTTCAACGTCGCCGTGTTCAATGCGACCTGCGCCTGTCGCAATGCCGCTTCGGCCGCTTGAAGCGCGCTTTTGGCCTGGTCCACCTTCAGGCGCGACTGCTCGCGAGCTTCCAGCGAGATCAAATCGCCCAGGCCGGAATTGCGCTGGCTCTCGCGCTGCGCCTGAGCGAGTGTGATGCGCTGGTTGCCGATCGCGACGCGTTGCGTCGCGACGGCGGCCTGGGCTTGTTCCCGCGCCAGCTCGAAGCGGGCCGTGTCCACCGAGAAAAGCAAGGCGCCAGCGGCAACGGACTGGTTGTCGTGCACGGCCACGTTCGTGACGATGCCAGACACGTCAGGCGTGACTTGCACGACATTGGCCCGCACGCGTCCGTTGCGTGTCCAGGGGGCGAGTTCATAGTGGTCCCATAAGCGCCACCCCACCCAGCCGGCTGCGGCCACCATCAGCGCGGTGACCAACAGACGAACGACGGGACGGGCAAGACGCGAAGTCCAGGCAGGCAAGGGAAGGGCGTCAGATTTCATGGGTTGAAGCGGTCCGGATTTCAAGACGAGGTGGCGGTTGCGCCAGTGAGAGAAGCCAAGGCGCACAGCACCAGGACGTACAGCGCGAGGTCAAACAGGGCCGGGTGCCAGATCCATCGGTAAGCACCGAAGAGGGCCAGCAGGCGCCGCGTTGCCCAGGAGCACGGCAGCGCGCCGCCTGCGACGACCAAGAGCCAGGGCAACTGCACGCCAAAAATGTTGACTTCGATCATGGTTGGAGCGTGGGGGGAGCGGTTGGAAAGAGGTTGCGTCGAAGGCCAACGAGTGCCGCAATGGCAGGCCGCTCGGTATCTGCAGTCAGCGCGCCTAGCAACAGCCGATCGACATGCGGCAGCAGCGGCGCATGACGCGGCGGTGCTCCCGCCACATGGGCGCGGAAGATGCGGGCCAATTCCCCGAAGAGGCGAGCGAGGGGTTCTCCAGGAAGGCTCCCGCGATGCCGCTGCAGTGCAGCGATGTCCGCCCCCATGCGCAGTTCGCGCAGCGCGCGGTGTGCCGCGACCTGGACCTCTTCAGGACCGTCGGGAGCGACGCGCGGCGCCAGCAGCGCAATCCTGTCGAGCATGCGTGAGCCAAAGGCGTGTCGGGTGGACGCGTGCTGCGGATGGGCGGCCAGATCGGCGAGGTCGTGCCATGCCGCACGGCGTATGCGCTTGGCTGTCCAGTCACGCCCCACGCTGCGCATGAGCGCGGTGACGCGGGCCGCGATCACCGCACCCGCGAACAGGGCCAGGTTGGAACTGATGAAGCTCACCCAATCGGCGGTGGCTGTGTCTTGAAGGGCGAGCGTTCCGGCGACACCGAAGAACATGCCAAGGGCCGACAGGGAACTGGCTGGTCGTGCCATGTAGCAGCCGATCACCAGAAACACAGGCGCGATGCACAAGACTAGCATGCCAAAGTCATGTGCCCAAGGCATGACAGCCAGGACACAAAAGGCCGACACGGGCAAGGACCACAACAGCGCCGTGATGAACTTGTGCATCGCAGGCACCGGATCGTCCATGGTGGCGAAGAAGCTGCAGAAGACGGCGGCGCTCATCGCCATGGCGGATCCCGAAGGCCAGCCCGTCGCGATCCACAGGACACACGATAGACAGGTGCCCGACACCGCAGTGATCGCCGAGCGCAGCGCGAGCCCTCTGTCCAGGTGGAGCGCCCCGCGAGCCAGGGCCGGGGTGCGCCGCAGGGGCACCGGGTTTCCGGCAATGCCGGCATCGATATCGTTGCGCAGCGTGGTGCAGGCATCCCAGTGCGCGACCAGATCCTCCAAGCGGGTTGCCAGATCGATCCGCAGCGCGAGGATCCACGGCGAAGCGGCCGGACCGTCCGCAATGGCGCGAAAGGCGGCGCATGCGTCGTCCACTCCCGCGCTCGTCGCGCGTGGGTCCAGCCAGCCCGAATGCTGCGCGAAGGTCGAGCCGATGTCATCCGGCACACCACCTGTGGCGGTGCACAGCGCTTGCAGGCAATCTTCAACTGCCGACAGCACCGGGGTGAGGGCGGTCACACGGTATCGCAGCGCGTCGATGGCGCCCCCGCTCCAGCGCAGTCCGGTGTCGAAGGGCACATGCGTGGAGAGCAGGCGCAGTTGCGTGATGTCCAGTGCCAGCCGCTGGCGGTCCGCCGGGATTCGAGGGTCCAGTCCTTTGGCGGGCGTCTCGCGCAGCAGGTCTGTGAGCCATTGCCGCGCATCGCCGAGTGCACGATCCATCACGCCAAGCAGGGACGGACCCAGGCCGTTGGGAAGCACGAGGCTGTGGACCCAACTGGCACACAGGATGCCCAACCCGATTTCAGTGACCCGTGCGACGGCTGTGTCGAACATCGCCGCGGGCGCTTCGACCAACGGGAAACCGATCAATGCGGCTGAGTAGCCGGCCAGCATGAAGACATAGGAACGCGCGCTTCGGTCCAGCAGCGAAAGATAAAGGCAAAGCCCCACCCACAGCGCCAAAGCCAGCGACAGGAGTTCCGGGGACCCGGACAGCGAGGGGACGAGCACCACGGTCGCTGCGCACCCTAGCAACGTGCCCAGGAAGCGGTAGAGAGCCTTGGAGCGCACATTGCTGGCCAGCGGGTGGGCTACGATGTAGGCGGTCATCATGGCCCAGAAGGGCCGAGGCAGCGCAAAGCGGCTCGACAGGTAGAGCGCAAGCATGGCTGCGGCAAAGCTCTTGAGAGAAAAGAGCAACTCCTGTCGGGAGAAACGAGGTCGCGCGATCATGCTGCGCCTCGATGAATCTCACGAGCACGCTTGCCTACCAAACAGTAGTGCGAGCCAATCAGCGCCAGGCCGATGAGAAGAATGAGGAGTGCCTGAACCGAAACCACTTCATTCTTATTGCGAATCATTTTCATGCGACGATGCTACTGAGCGGCATACGAGTCGAGAATTGCAAACTTGGACGAATGACTTCTCTTTTCGGCCATCGCTGAGGGGGATTGAGACCGAGCACTGATTCCAAGGCTGAAACAAGCCCGGCGGCGGGCGCAACATCAAATTTCCCAAGATGCGAAGAGCGGAATTCGGCGAGCCAGGCCTGGACTACGAGCCATCAGTACCCGTGATGGCGCTGCGCGTCGATGTCGCGGCGCAGGAGCGGGAGATTCCCGTGCACGAGCACCGATCCGGCCAGCTTGTGATCGCACTGCGCGGTGCGGTCTCTTGCGAAGTGCCCGGCGCGCTGTGGATGGTCCCGCCCCAGGCGGGCGTGTGGATTCCGGGCGGTACGCTGCACAGCAACCGAGGAACGGCGAACGCGCTGATTTTTTTCCTCTTCGTCGAACCTGGCGCTGCCCCCTTGCCTGCGAGTTGCTGCACCTTTCACATCAGCCCGATGCTCAGCGAGATGATCCAGTACCTCGCAGCATTGCCGCCCCTCTACGAAGCAGGCGGGCCGACCGACCGATTGGCGCAGGTGCTGCTCGACCAACTTTGCACGATGCCCACGGAAGCAATGTTCCTGCCGATGCCCGAGGACGCAAGGCTCAGAGAGATATCAACGGCAATGATGCGCGATCCCTCCGATCGCAGGACCCTGACGAACTGGGCGCGTGAACTGGGCATGAGCGACCGGACGTTGAATCGACTGTGCACCTCGCTGACAGGCCTGAGTTTTGGCCGCTGGCGACGCCAGCTGCAGATGATCGTGGCGCTGCGCGAGCTGTCCAGTGGTGCGACCGTCCAGCAAGTCGCCTATGACCTGGGCTATGAGTCGCCCTCTGCCTTCAATACGATGTTCAAGAAGGCTTTTGGAAAGCCTCCTGCGACCTACATCAGCGACCGTTTCCGGGTCGGCGGATGACCCGTCCTTTCAGGTCACTACATGGCCGGGCGCCAGCGGCCAACCCATGCACACACTTACCTGTAGGCTCGGGCGTGGGTCACGCCACCGTCCACCACCAGGGTCGAGCCCATCACATAGTCGCCTGCACGCGACGCCAGGAAGATCGCCGCGCCGGCGATGTCCTCTGAAGTGCCAATGCGTCTGGCGGGTATGTGTTCGGACAGCTCGTCGCCGCGGTCGCGCGCGTTGCGGTTCATCTCGGATGGAAACGCGCCCGGCGCAATGGCGCTGACCGCGATGTTGTCCTGCGCCAGGCGCAGCGCCATGCGCCGCGTCAAGTGGATCAAGCCCGCCTTGCTGGCGACGTAGGAGTAATTTTCCTGAGGGTTGAGCCCGATGCCATCGGTGGAGGCGATGTTGATGATCTTCCCAACACGCTCCTTGGCCGCGGCGCGCAGCGGCCCGGACAGCGCCTTCGTCAAGAAGAAGGGCGTCTTCAGATTGAGATCGACCACCTTGTCCCAACCGGTTTCGGGAAAGGCATCGAAGTCTTCTCCCCAAGCGGCGCCGGCGTTGTTGACCAGGATGTCCAAAGTGGTTTCATGCTGCGCGTAGGCGGCGGCCAGCGCCTGGCAGCCGTTGACTGTCGACACGTCGTACGGCAGCGAGACGCAATGGCCGTTCTTCGAGAGTTCCGAAGCCGAGAGATCGCATGCCGCAGCCTTGCGCGCGCTGATGTAGACACGTGCACCTTGCGCCAGGAATCCCTCGGCGATCATGCGACCGATACCCCGTGAGCCACCGGTGACGAGAGCCGTGCGGCCTCGCAAAGAAAAAAGATCTTGCGTCATCATTGCTATGCCTTGGCAGTCCGCTGAGGTCAACCAACATCGAGGAGAGCACGCCTCACATAGGCGGTCCCATCAAACAGCCGCCGAGCGGTTCGAGTGAAGTGAACTTCTTGCACCGACCATTCGTCTTCGGCAGTGCGCGCGACGCTCGCAAAAATTCCGATCACACCACTCGGATGGCCAATGCGGATGCGCGTCGGGCCGGCATGACTGCCTCGCGCCTCCGCCGGAATCGTCCCTGCGATCTGTGCTGCCACGGAAAGGCAGACTGAGCCACCGCCCGGAAATGCCTTGTGCATCGCCCCACCATGGAGAACCATGCGCGCCACCAAGTCGATTTCCGACGACTTGACGATTCGATCTCCGCCGAGGGTGCGGTAGTCCTGAGCTTCGCTGATGAGGATCTGGTAGGGCGTGAGGGTTCCTGACGCCGGCAGGTTGCAACGATCGGCGGCCCATCGTCTGACTTCCTCGGCCATTTCGTAGATATCAGAACTGAGCTGGCCGGGAAGCTCCGTGCCGGTGACGCCCAGATCCGCAGCGCGGATGAATACACACGCCGTTCCCACGTCGACGATCGAAACGGGTATTTCGCGACCAAGTTTGGAGACGTAGACCGAATCGCGTGCCTGCCCGGTGGGAAGCAATCGGCCCGTCGTGGCACCGCTGGTACCCGAGTAATCCAACGCGACCTCGGCGCCCTTGGCGGGCACCCCATCCACTTCGGTGTCGCCTTCCACGCGCGGCTCGCCGTAGGCACATTGCACCACCATGCGCAGAATCTTGCCGGTATTGGTGTTGTGCACTCGCACGGTGGTGGCGGGCTCCTGCACGGGAATCAGCCGCTCCTGCAGCGCGTAGACCCCGGTGGCCGATGAAATGTTGCCGCAGACGATCTCGAAGCTCACGCTGGGCTGATCGATCCCGATCTGCACAAAGGTGTAGTCGATGTCTGCGTCGGGTCGTGACGGCGGCCCAATGATTGCGCATTTGCTCGTGAGGATGTCGGCGCCTCCAAGCCCGTCGATCTGGCGCACGTCCGGGCTGCCGAACAGAGCCAGAAGGAATCGCTGCAGTTCCTGCGGATCTGCGGGCACGTCACGCCGTGCGAGAAAAACAGCCTTGCTTGTGCCGCCGCGCATCAAGGTCACTGGAACGCTGATTTGTTCTTTCATTCATTCAGTATGCGCGTGCGCAGGGCGTGCGTCCTTGCAGTTCGGCTGCTCTGGCTTTAGCAGAACTACACGCTTCGCACGCTTTAGGAAGGCTAAAGAATGCGCAGAACAAATCCAATGACGGGGCGGCCCTGGGTCACCAAACTTCCGGTTGCCGTGGCCATCGCCACCGGAACAGGAGACACCTTTGAAGATCATCAAGCGCACGGATTCGCACTTCCGTGACACCCCCGGCGGCATGGTGCTTGTGGCCACACAGGCAGGCGGTCAGCCCCCCCAGTTTCCGCCGATCGAGTTCGTCCACCACGACCAGCCGATCGAGGAAATCGAGCTCGGCCCGACCGGGTCCCTCTACAGCTTCACGGTGGTCCATCCCGGCAAGGACAAGCCCGCCTACGCACTCGCAATGGTCGACTTCGAGTCGGGCGTTCGAGCCTTCGGGCGGCTCTTGTTCGATGGAAGCCCGCCTGCGATCGAAAGCAGGGTGCGCGTGGTGCCCTTCGCATTGCCGGACGGCACACCCGACTACGCCTTCCAGGAGCAATGAGATGAAGCAACCACTGATCACCGGCGTGGGCATCACCGACTTCGGCCGCTTCCCGGAGCTCACCGAAGAGGCCATGGTCCAGTCGGCCATTCTTGGCGCCCTGGAGGATGCCGGCACGCGGCTTTCCGAGGTACAGGCGTTCTACTGCGGCAACGCGCTCGGCGCCATGTTGCCGGGGCAGCGGGCACTGCGTGAACTGCATGCGCATGGGGGCGCAGTCTACAACGTGGACAACGCCTGCTCCAGCGGCGCGACCGCACTGAATCTCGCATTGCAGGCGCTCAAGGTCGGGCAGTACGACACCGTCCTGGTGTTCGGCATGGACCATCTGAGCGCGCTCGGCGGCGGGCCGTTGCAGCTGAGCCAGCAAGACTGGAACAATCGACGGGGGATGATCATGCCTGCCCTGTACGCTATGCGCGCGCGTCGCTACATGCACGACCACGGCCTCAAGGTCGAGACGCTTGCGGACATTTCCGTGAAGAATCGCAAGCACGGCGTTCTCAATCCTATCGCCAAGTTCGCGAAGCTGGCCACCCGCGAGGAAATTCTTGCGTCCCGCCCTGTGGCCGAGCCGCTCACGCTGCTGCAGTGCTGTCCCGCCGTGGTCGATGGGGCAGCGGCCCTCGTGCTTAGCACCAAGCCCTCCCAGGGCGTTGCCAAGCCAGTTCAGGTCTTGGCGTCAGTGGTGCAGTCCGGCTTGTTCGAAACCACGCCCGTCGATATGACGGAGGCCGAGATCACGGCGCGTGCGGCCAGGCTGGCCTATGAGCAGGCCGGTGTGGGACCGCAGGACCTCAGCCTGCTGGAAGTGCACGACGCCTTCACCATCTCCGAATTGCTCTACTACGAAGCGCTGGGGCTTTGCGATCGCGGCGACGCGGCAGAGTTGCTGCGCAGCGGTGCGACGACTCTGGGCGGACGGGTCCCTGTCAATCCGAGCGGCGGCCTTCTTGCCAAGGGGCATCCGCCCGGCGCGACCGGCGTCGCACAGATCGTGGAGGTCTGCGAGCAGTTGCAAGGCCGTGCGGGCGCCCGGCAAGTGCAGGGGGCGCGCATCGGCCTCACGCAGGTGACTGGCGGCGGCATCTGGGGGGTGGATCACGCCGCCTGCTCCATCCATATTCTTTCGCTCTGAACAGGTCGACATGAACCAGACAAACTCAACCACGCCTGCCTCTTTGCAGGGCCTCGTTGCCGTCGTGACCGGAGGGGCGAAGGGCATCGGCCTTGGCATCGCCCGCGAGCTTGCGCAGGGCGGCTGTCGCATCGCGCTGTGGGACTTCGACGACGAAGCCCTGCAAGCGGCCAAGAGCAGCCTTGCGAGCGAGGGTGCCGATGTGCAGACCTTCAAGGTCGACGTGAGCTCCGTGGAACAGGTGGAGTCGACCGTGGCCCAACTGCTCGCATCCCATCAGCGCATCGACATCCTTGTCAACAATGCCGGCATCGGTGGAGACAAGCTCGTTTCCAAGATGGACTTGGCCTTCTGGAGCCGCGTGATCGAGGTCAACCTCCACTCGCAATTCATCTGCTCGAAGGCCGTCCTGGCGCAGATGGCGGAGAACCGGTTCGGACGCATCATCAATATCGGCTCGCGTGCCTGGCTGGGCAATCGTGGCCAGGCGGCTTATTCCGCTTCCAAAGGCGCCGTGGTAAGCCTGACCCGCTCGCTGGCACTCGAATATGCGCGCAAGGGTGTCACCGTGAATGCCATTGCGCCGGGCATCGTCGAAACGCCGCTGTTCGAGACTCTCACCGAGGAGGTGCGGCAGAGTCTCCACAAGACTGTGCCGATGGAGCGCATCGGTCAGCCTGAAGACATCGCTCGCGCTGTCCGGTTTTTCGCGGAGCCCGGTTCCAGCTACGTCACCGGCCAGCTTCTCTATGTCTGCGGCGGCCGCAGCTTGAGCAGCCCGTCTGTTTGATCAAGATGGGTGCCTGAAAAATGCTTGCTAATTCTCTCGAGGGCCTGAGGGTCATCGACTTCACCCAGGTCATGGCGGGCCCGAGCTGCACCCAGTACCTGGCCGACCTGGGCGCCGACGTGGTGAAGGTCGAGGCACCCTCGGGCGATCTCTCGCGCGCACTCTCGCCCTGGGTCCATGGCGAAGGCGTGGCCTTTCTCGCGCTCAATCGGAACAAGCGCAGCATCGTTCTGGATCTCAAGCAGTCGGCGCACCGGCTGGTAGCGTCGCGTCTAGTCGCCGAAGCCGATGTCGTGGTCGAGAGCTTTCGCCCGGGTGTTATGACCCGGTTCGGTCTGGACTACGCCGAGGTATCTGCCGAGAACCCGCGGTTGATCTACTGTTCCGTCTCCGCGTACGGTCAGCAGGGGACCGCGAGGGACCTGCCCGGTGTGGACGGCGTGCTTCAAGCCGTGAGCGGCCTCATGAGCGTCACCGGCGCGCCTGGCGGGCAGCCGTGCAAGGTGCCGGTGCCCGTCGTCGATCTTGTCACGGGTTCGTTCGCGACCATCTCGATCCTGGCCGCGCTCGCGCTGCGCCAACGCACGGGGTCGGGCCAGCACGTGGAGGCAAGCATGTTTGCCAGTGCTATCGCACTGCAGCATGTGAGTTTCGCGTCCTATTTCGCCGACGGCCATGTGCCCGGCCCGCAGGGAAACGCCGCGCCTTACTCGACGCCCAACGAGGCCTTGCGTTGCGCCGACGGGTGGATCATGGTGGCGGCCTATCACCCCGCACGATGGCTGGCGCTGTGCACGGCCATCGGTGCACCTGAGCTCGCATCGGACCCTCGCTTCGCCGAGAACAAGAATCGGCTGCAGCACCGCGAGGCGCTGCTGCGCCTGCTCGAAGCACGCATGCTCGCGCACCCGCGTGCCTTCTGGCTCGAGCGGTTCGCGGCCGTGGACATCATCTGCGGGCCGATCAACGACTATGCCGAGGTCGCGCAGTCCGCACCCTTCGTCGAAGCGGCGCTCACCGAGAACCTGCTGCACCCGGTCGCAGGTGCGTTGACGCTGCCGCGTAGCGTCATCGGTGCAGTGGGTGAGCGGCCTAGAGCGCGACGGGCCGCTCCGACGCTTGGACAGCATACGCGCGAGGTGCTAGACGAGCTGGGCATGCCACCAGAAGACATCGAGGCGATCATCGCCGCTGACTCTCCATTGAACTGAGACAAAACCATGCCCATCGTCAAGACAGTCCAGGATGGCGTGGCCATCATCACCCTGAACCGGCCCGAAGCCATGAATTCCATCGACCCGGAATCCAACGAGCAGCTGCTCGCGATCTGGGACCAGGTCTCGAGCGACGAAGAAGTCCGCGTAGTCGTCCTGACCGGTGCGGGCGAGCGTGCGTTTTGCACAGGTGCAGACCTCAAGAAAACGATGCCGCCTGCCGACAGCGCAGCCCGGCAGGTCTTTCGCGCCGGCACCCGACATTCCAATTTCGGCACGCTGCAGACCGACAAGCCTGTCATCGCCGCGATCAACGGCTATGCCCTCGGCGGTGGCCTGGAACTGGCGTTGCTCGCGGACATCCGCATCTGTTCCGACAACGCGCAGTTCGGCTTGCCGGAAGTGCGCGTCGGCAGCATCCCAGGCGCCGGGGGCACGCAACGCCTGATCCGCGCGGTAGGCCAGTCGGATGCGATGTGGATGCTGCTCACGGGCGAACGCATTGATGCCAACGAAGCGTTGCGGATCGGCCTGGTCAGCAAGGTGGTTCCCCTTGCCGCGCTGCAGGAAACGGCGATCAACCTGGCGCGAGCAATGGCAGCCAATGCGCCATTGGCGATGACCGCCGCCAAGCGTCTGGCGATGACCGGACGGGAGCTGCCGCTTGCCGGTGGACTGGAACTGGAGCGACAGGCGTTTGGCGTGCTCAGGGACAGCGAGGACCGACTGGAGGGGCGCCGTGCGTTCGCCGACAAGCGTGCGCCGGTCTTCCGGGGTCGCTGACTTTGCCTCGCACAAAGGGCGCAGGCGTCGTGTGTTGCTGAGCGCTCGAGTACCTCGAGTGGCCTCGTGCCGACGTCGCGACAACCGACGTGACCCTGCCGAATTTCCCTGGAGCAGCTCTTGAACAAACCAAGTACCGCCTGGCGCTACAGCCTCGCACTCATCGTTGCCGCGGCTTTCGGCGCGCCGTCTGCCATCGCGCAGTCGGCCAGCCAACCGCCCGCCAGGATTCTGGTGGGCTTCTCGCCTGGCGGGACACTCGATGTCGTCACACGGGCGCTTGCGGATCAGCTGCATGAGCCGCTCAACCGCACCGTCATGGTGGAGAACAAGCCCGGCGCCGGCGGAAAGATCGCGATCGATGCGCTGCGTGCGGCCCCGGCCGACGGAAGCGTGGCCATGTTGTGTCCTGACTTCCTGCAATCGATCTATCCATTCGTCTTCAACAAGCTCAACTACGCTGCGCAGCGGGATATCCTGCCGGCGTCGACGGTGGTCGAGTTTCCGATGGCGCTGGCTGTACCAGCGTCCTCGCCCGTCAAGACCTTTGCTGAATATGCCCAATGGGTGCGCACTCATCCTGAGCATGCCAACTTCGGCCATGCCGCATCGGGAGGCCCGACCCATTTCTTGGGTTTGCAGATCGCCAAAGTCATCGGGACCCCCCTACAGGACGTGCCGTTTCAGGGCGCTGCGCCGATGATCGTGAACCTCGTAGGCGCCAATGTCGCAGCGGGAAGTTCAACTGTCGGAGACTTCGCACAGCACCACAACGCCGGCAAGCTTCGCGTGCTGGCGGTGACCTCTGCGCAACGCTCTGCGCTTCTGCCTGATGTTCCTACGTTCGGCGAGCTGGGCCGAAAGGAGCTCACCTCAGTTGGCGTATTGGCCGTATGCCTGCCTCCTGGAACGCCTGCCGCCGTTGTCTCCGAATGGAGCACTGCGATCCGAAAAGCCGTTGCAACCGAGCAGTTCGCCCGCAAGATCCGCACGCTCGGCTTTGTGGAGACGGGAAGTTCGCCGGCTGAGGCCCGAGCCAGGTTCGGCGAGATGCGTGCCTTCTGGGAGCCCGTAGTCAAAGCTTCGGGATTCAAAGCGGACTAGGACCGTGGGCCGTGGGGGCCGGTGATCGCACGCTTCCGGAGAGCAGCACCACCAAGGATTGCGGCTTCGAAGAGAAAGAGGCGCGACAGTGCGCTCGTCGGCCGCAGGATTAGCCAGGGCCGTCGCTCGCGGCCGCGAGGAGCGGCACAAGGATGTCGCTGATCGGCGTCGGGATGCCACGAGCGCGGCCGCGACGCGCGATGACATCGTTGCGCACATCCCATTCCAGCGGCCGGCCGGCCTCGCGATCCGTGAGGATGGAGGTGCCCATGTCTGCGGGAGATGCCTGGAACTTGTCGAGGATTTCCCGCGGCACCTCGTCACCGAGTTGCGCGCCTTCGGCGCGGGCCACGGCCAGGCATTCCCGGAGATAGGCGAGGGCCAGCTCGGCGATGTCGGAGCGGCCGAACATGCCGGAGCGCCGGTGCGTGAGCGCCATGAGTCCGGCCACCGCGTTCTGCAGCAGCTTGCGCCAAGCCAGCGCGTGGAAGCTCGCCGACACTTCGACGCCGCACCGGGTGTCTTGCAGCATCTCGGCCACCACGCGGGCGTCCGACGTGTCCGGCAGGCTGAGGCGCATCTCCCCACGCAGACGCACCGAGCCATCGGGTTGCGCCTGTGCAGGGAACCACACGACCGCGGGAACGATTTTCCCGTGCGAGGCCTGGCGGGCGACGCGCTCCACTTGCTCCACGCCGTTTTGCAGTACGCACACCACCGTGTCCTGGCCGCACAACGCGGCGAGCCATGCGCCGGCGGCCTCGATCTGTGTCGTCTTGACCGCGAGAAGCACGAGGTCGACGGTGTGCCCGATCTGTGCGGGATCTACCCGGACCGGGCCGGGGACCGTCACGAGGCGATCGCCATCTTCCAACGTCAGGCGCTCGCGGAGTGTGCGGCCGCATAGCAACGGCGTGCGACCGACTTCGTGCAGGGCCACCGCGACGGCGGTGCCGATGGCCCCCGGACCCACAACGGCGATGGATGAATCGCTCGGTGCACTCATAAGACAGGCTCCTTTGAATTGCGTGTTCGGTGCCGTGCTTAGCAGGCTTGCACGGTCCGCGGTTGTTATGTAACATATTACTTAAGATGAATGATAATGGTAATGGAGTTTCAAGAGAAGCGCGATTGGTGCAGTGGATCGGAAGCATCCAGGCGCGCAGTGGCGACCTGGCCGCAAGCGAGGCCAAGGTGGTCGAGCTGCTGCTTGCTGATCCCTTGTTTGTCGGGGCGAGCACGACCGCCCAGGTGGCCGCCCGCGCCGGGGTCTCGCCGCCAAGCGTGGTCCGTGCCGCGCGTGCGATCGGGTTCAGCGGGTTCACCGAACTCAAGATCGAAATCGCTCGTGCACGCGGCACCGCGCAATTCTTCGCGCCCCCTGAGGTACTCGCGGTCGGTGCGACAACGGCCGCGGTGCTCGAGGCCTCGATCCGCGCAGGTGCCGACGCGCTGACCGCGCTCGGCGGTGCCATTGAACTGGCCGCGCTCGACCAAGCGGTGAGCACCATCCAGCGCGCGCGCCAGGTGATCGCATTCGGCGCCGGCCCGTCTGCGACGGTCGCCGCCGATGCGGTGTTCCGTTTGCGCGCGGTCGGCGTGACGACCATCGGTATCCAGGATCACCTGTCGGCGATGATCGCCACGCGCCTCCTCGGCCCCGGTGACGCCGTCATCGCCGTCAGTTCGACCGGACGCACGTCGACGACGCTGGCCATCGCCGACGCGGCGTCTTCTGCCGGCGCCTCGCTGATCGCCGTCACCAACCAATATGGCACGCCCCTGGCGACTCTCGCGGACGTCGCGCTGGTTGTCGGCGGCGCACCGCTGCCGGCCCAGATGGCTGCGGCTGGAAGTCGGTTGGCGCAGCTCGTGGTGATCGACGCACTGGTCGCGGCCCTCGCGTTGCGCGACCCGCAGCGCGGCCGCCGTGCGGAAAGGGCGGGCATCGACCTGCCCGATATCGGCTGATGCCGCCCGGCACCGTCGCGATGGTCCTCGCGGCAGCGGTCGCCCACGCGGCATGGAACCTGGCATCGAAGTTCAAGCGCGGTGATGCCGTGTTGTTCGTCGGCGCCTATACCTGTGCTTCGGCGCTGCTGTGCGTGCCGATCAGCCTTGCCTTCGGCGCCGGCGAGCAGCAGATGCTGGACTGGCGACTGTGGGCGGGTGCCACTTTCTCCGCCGTGTTGCACACCGCCTACTCGCTCACCTTGCAAGCCGGGTACGACCGCGCCGAGCTGGGCGTGGTCTATCCGGTCGCGCGTGGCACCGGACCGGTACTGACGATGCTCTTCGCGATCCTGCTTCTGGGTGAACGGCTCAGCACCGACGCGATGTTCGGCGCGTCGCTCGTCGTGGCAGGCATTCTCGTGGTCACTGGCAACCCGCTCAGCCGCGCAGGCCGCCGCCCGGTCCAGGGCTTGATCTGGGGGGCTGCGACGGGGGCGACCATCGCTGCGTATACGCTGTGGGACGGCTACTCGGTCATCGATCTGAACCTGGCGCCTGTGAGCTACTACGCCGCCACGCTGCTGGTGCAAAGCCTGATCCTGGCGCCCAGCGTGTTGCACCGACGCCGTCGCGCTCGCGCGGCCCTCCGTGCCGACGCCTTGCCGATCCTCATCGTGGCGGTGTTCTCTCCGCTCGCGTACATCCTGGTTCTCACCGCCATGCTCAAGGCGCCGGTGGCGCTCGTCGCGCCGCTGCGCGAGTCGTCGATCGTCATCGGCTCGCTCGTCGCGTGCATATGGTTCCGCGAGGGGCATCTCGAGCGCCGTCTCGCCGGCGTCGCGGTCGTGATGGCCGGAATCGCGGTCATCAGTCTTTGACGCTGTCTTCGAGGGGGCGCCGCGCGCGGTGGCAAGGTTTCATGGGCGATGACAGGTTGTCCGCCGCGACTGTCAGCGTGCTGAAAAGTGTTGCCGACGCGCAGGGAGGGCAGTGCGGCGCGCTGCCTCGCATCGCTGTTATCGGACGGAACGGATCCAGTTTCTGAAAAGCCTCACGGGGGCCTCTGCCGCTTTCAGCGGATCGCAGACCAAGTAGTAACCAGACTCCGTCCTGGCGACGTGATCCACGGCAACGACGAGCCGCCCGCTGCGCAGGTCCTCGTCGACGTAGGCGCGCTGGGCGATAGCAATCCCCAATCCATCAGCCGCAGCCTGGTAGCACAGCGCAGCATTCGCCATTGTGATTCCATGCAGGCTTGGGGAATCCACAAGTCCAGCCGAACGGAACCATAGTGACCAGGCTTCCGGGCGCATCATCGAGTGCAGCAGGTTGGCTTGCAGCAGGTCTTGAGGCGTAGTCAAATGCCCGGCCAGATTAGGTGCGCAGACGGGAAGAAATTCGTCGTCGAAGAGGTGGTCCAACTCGACATCGGCCCACTCTCCCATGCCATGACGGATCGCGCAATCAGCGCCCTCGAGCCGGATATCGTCGGCCATCGCGATCGTCGAAATCTCGAGATCGATGTCGGGGTATTGCGCGTAGAAACCGCGCAGGCGAGGTACCAACCAACGGATGGCAAGGCTCGGCGTCACTTTCAGGCGCAGCCGCTTGTCCGTCTGGAGATCGCCCACGTCAGCGAGCGCATCGTTCAGGCGGTCGAACGCGTCCGAGACGCGGTGGGCCAGTCGTCTGCCTACCGCGGTGAGCTCGATCTCGCGGCCAGATTTCTGAAACAGCTGCGCGCCCAGCCCGACCTCCAGCTGCTTGACTTGCTGGCTGACCGCACCGGGCGTCACATGAAGCACCTGAGCGGCGCGCGTGATCCCCTTGGCGCGGCACACTGCATCGAACACGCGCAGCGGGCCTAGGAGCGCACGGAGACTGTGCATCGTGACCAAAGTGAAGGCGCAGCGAACTCAGCGCTCGCCCGGACCCGCCGCTGCGGCCGTGCCGCTCGCGTGCCTGGCGGCCGGACGGTCCGTGAGGCAGAGCATTGCGGCCGCGACCAGCAGCCCCGCTGCCAGACAGAGCCACGAGACATAGCTGCCGGAAATGTCAAAGAGCCGTCCCGCGAGAAATGGCCCGATGCCGGCGCCGATGGCCACCGTGGCATAGACGCCCCCGAAGAGGGTGCTGTAGAGGTTCAGTGGGAATTTTCGGCTCACCAGATAGGCTGCGAGATCGAACTCTGCGCCGACCGCGAAGCCTGTCATGAGCAACCCCGGAAGCACCAGCGCCGGTTGGCCGGTTGCCAGAAGCAGCATGCCGGTGGCAGACAGCATGAAGAGCGTCGCTGACAAGCGCGCGGCATCGAACACGTCCAGAAGAAAGCCGGTGACGATCCGACCGACGATGACCGCGACGCCAAGGATGCTGGCGAGACCGGCGGCACGGTTCGGGGAAAGCCCCAGGTCGGTGAGCATCGGAACGACGTGCACGATCGTGCCGAAGATGCCGACCGAGCACAACAGGAAGACCGCGGCAATGCGGAAGAAGTGCGGGTCGGCCAGCGCCTTCAGATTATGTCCGGCTGAGGCACGGCGGCCCTCGTCTGCAGGGGCCGCATCCGCGCTCCGCAGGAAGTAGGCGATCAACGGCAAGAGTACAAGGACGACCGCCGCAAGGCCCAGGTAGGTGGCGCGCCATCCGAAATGGGTGATGGCCGGCGTGACGATCAGGGGAATCAGGATAGCCCCGACGCCCGTTCCGGTGATGGCGATGCCCAGCGCCAGTCCGCGTTGCCGAGAGAACTTGCCTACGAGGATCTTCGTGAAGGACAAGGGCGAGGTCGCGCCACCGAGCAGTGTCAAGACCGTGACCAGCGCCAGAAAACTGGCCAACCCTTGTGTCCAAACGCCCAAAAGCAGGAACGAGGTGGATAGGCCCATAAGGGAGAGCAGGGTGACGCGTCGCGCGCCGTACCGGTCGATCACCTGTCCGATGAACGGCGCCGCGCATCCGAGCAGCACGCTGCTGATCAGCGAGCCCAGGGACGCAGTGCCTCGGGTCCACCCGAACTCGGCGGCGAGCGGCTTCAGAAACAGACCTGAACTGTAGAAGTACAGCGATGAGACGCCGCTGGCCAAGCCAAGGAAGCAACCCAGGACGTAGCGCCAATGCTGCCGCAGTTCTGAAGGTGAACGAGGAGAGGGCGTCATGTGCGGATCCTTATGACGAAGTGAATGTGAACGGTGGAATGGCGCGGTCGTTACGCACGCCGAGAAGAACGTGCAGCAGCCTTGGCCTACACCGCGATCGAACGGAGCCGGTCGATCGGTGGCTTCAGTGCTTGACCGCGCCGAGTCATCAAAGATGCGCATTGCTGCACGAGCGTGGACCTTCCTTTTGGAGCGAATCGCGTTGAGCCACCGGCGAGTTCGTCTTCAGCACTTCTGGATGCCGATGGTGCGGTTGAGCAATGCCTCTTCGCCACTCAGCACCGCCGCAGACCCGGCGTAGGCGGTCAGTCCGCGTTCCAGCACGATCACGTTGTTGGAGAACTCGAGAACGACATCCACGTGCTGCTCCACGATGATGCAGCCCACGCCGAGCTGATCACTCATCCGGACGATGGCATCCATCAACTCCTCGCGCACCATCGGCGCCAGGCCTTCGAGCGGTTCGTCGAGCAATAAGATTCGCGGCTGCCCCACGAGTGCGCGTGCCACCGACAGCATTTGCTGCTCGCCGCCCGACAGCTGCGTGCCTCCGTTGCGTCGGCGCTCTTTGAGCCGAGGAAACAGTGCATAGATCGGTGGTAGGGCGACGCTTGCCGAGCGCCCCTGCAAGCCGGACAGCAGGTTCTCCTCGACTGTCAGCGAGGGGAAGATGTCGCGGCTCTGCGGAACGTAGCCGAGGCCGGCGCGCGAGCGTGCATAGGTGCTCGCGTTGCTGATGTCGGCGCCGCCGAAGTGGATGTGTCCCTTCATCAGGTCGGCCAGGCCCATGGCGGTCGCGAGCGTGGTGGTCTTGCCGGCGCCGTTGCGCCCGATCAGGCCGAGTCGCTCGCCTTCGCGCACGCTGAAGCTGAGATGCTCGAGCACCGGCAGGCCGCCATAGCCTGCGGTGACGTCGTCGAACCGGAGTTCAGTGGTGGGCTGGGGCATGACCGTCTCGTCCGAAATAGATTTGCTTGACTTGCTCGTTGGCAGCGACTTCCTGTGGCGTTCCTTCGACCATCACCGCACCGGCGACCAGCACGATGATGTGCGACGCGAACCGGAACACCAGGTCCATGTCGTGCTCGATCAGCAGTACCGACAGATCCTTCGGCAGGCGCGCAATGGCTTCCATGATGCGGCCGCCTTCGCCCTGCGGCACGCCTGCGCCCGGTTCATCGAGCAGCAGCACCTGGGGCCGCATCGCGAGTGCCAGGGCAATTTCCGCGAGCCGTTGTTCTCCCAGTGCCAGTTGTCCCACCACACGGTTCGCATACGGGTGCAGGCCCAGCATGCCGAGCGTCTCGTCCACATCCTGCTGTACGCGCGCGGAACGCGAAGGCGAGGGCCACCACTGCATGGAGGCCCGATGCCGCTGCAGCACCGCGACCTTGACGTTGTCCGCCACGGTCAGTTCCTTGAACAGGCGGCTGATCTGGAACGTGCGGACGATGCCATTGCGCACGCGAGCGTACTGCGGCAACTGGACGATCGAGCGCCCGTCCAACTGGATGTCGCCCGACTGCGGGCGCAGGGCGCCGCTCAGCAGGTTGACCAGCGTCGTCTTGCCGGCGCCGTTGGGGCCGATCAATGCCGTGCGCGCGCCGTGGGGAAGCGACAGCGAGACGTTCTGCGTGACCGCGAGGCCGCCAAAGGAGTGACTCAGGTTGTGCGTCTGGAGCCGGTGAGTCATCGTGCCACCCCGCTACGGCGAGGCTGCCGGGCGTACGCCACGGCGCGGTCGAACAGCCCGATCAGCCCCTCGGGCAACACGATGAGGACGACGATCAGCATCGACCCGATGATGAACAGCCAGTGGTAGGGGTTCAGGGTCGATGCGATGTGATGAATGGTCATGTAGGCGACGGTGCCGAGCACGGCGCCCGACAGGCGGCGTGTTCCGCCCAGAACGATCATGACGACGACGCCTGCCGACGTCGAGAAGTCAAGCATGAAGAGATTGGCGACCTTGCTGGTCTGTGCCGTCAATGCGCCCGCCAGCCCCGCCACAATGCCGCCGACGGTGTAGACCGCCAGCAGGTGCAGGTAGACGCGGCCCCCCAGCGCCTGAACCCGTCCAGGGTCCTGGCGGATGGCCTTGGCCGTCAGGCCGAAAGGCGACTCCACGAGGTTCCTCAGCAGGAAGTACACGAGCACGAGTGCACCCAGGGCATAGAAGTAGCCCGTGTAGCTCAGGAAGCTGAACTCCCAGATGCCGAACAGCGGCGCGATGTTGAAACCGGCAAGGCCGTCGTCGCCGCCTGTGAGCCACCTCGCCCAGTTGGCCAGTTCGAGCAGCAGTTGGGCGACCGCGATGGTCAGCATGACCAGCGTGAGTTTGGTCGACCGCAGCATCACTGCGCCGCTTAGCACCGCGATCACTCCGCCGCCGAGCCCGCCGAGCAGCAAGCCGGCGATCGGGTCTGCCGTCAGGTACAGCGCCGTCCAGCCCGCGACGTAGGCGCCACTGCCGTACAGCGCGGCCTGGCCCAGGGTCGCAATGCCGGCCTGCCCCAGTACGAGACTCAGAGACAGCGCGAAGATCGACATGGTCGCCATGTTGGTCAGCAAGCCGAGGTCATGCGGAAACAGCACGAAGGCCAGCAGCCCCACCAGCAGCAGCACGAGTTCTCCGCGCAGCTGCATCCATGGGCGGGCGCGAGACGGTGCGGGCACTGCCCGCGGCGCAGTGACCGTGTTCATGCGTGCCTCCCGAACAGCCCTTGCGGCCGAACCAATAGGACGATGATCATCGTGAGGAAAAACGCAGCCGATGCGAGCTGCGGGACCATGTATTTCATCGAAGTTTCCACAATACCGAGCAGCAACGCTGCGAAGAATGAGCCGAAGAGATTTCCGTTGCCCCCGACGGCGACGACGGCCAGCAGGATCACCAGGTACTTGGACGCGTACGTCGACTCCATGGGCAGAAGTTCTGCACCAGCGATGCCGCCCAGTGCCGCAAGCGCTGCGCCCATCACGAAGGTGGCTGCGTAGATCTTCGTGGTGTCGATGCCGATCGCGCGTGCGATGGGCGCGTTGTCGACAGCGGCGCGCACCCGGATGCCGAAGGAAGATCTGTCCACCGTCAGCCAGAGCACGCAGACGACGACAAGCCCACAGCCCACGACGATTAGCCGATGCCGCGGGATGGAGCGGAAGCCCAGATCGACCGTGCCGTTGAAAAGCTCGGGCAGCGCCACGGATGTCACGGTGGAGCCGAACATCAGGTTCACCGCAGCCGTCGCCAGGAACATCAGCCCGATCGTCACCAGCATCTGGTCGAGATCGTCACGTCCATAGAAGCGCCGCAGCAGGATGCGCTCGAACAGCAGCGCAACAAGCCCGACCAGGGCGATGGCCAGCAGGAATCCCAGCCAGGCCGGCACCCCCAGGCGTTGCGGAATGGTGGCTGCAAAGAAGCCGCCGAGCATCGCGAAGGCGCCATGCGCCAGGTTCACCACCCGCATGAGGCCCATCGTCATCGACAGGCCCACTGTGATCATGAAGAGGATCATCGCGTAGGCGATCCCGTCGATCAGAATGCTGCTCAGGAGCGAGAGAGACATGCTGCAGGCTCTGCGTTACTTGGACACGTTCTGGGTGCGGCCGTAATCGGGCTGCATCTCGAACGTGCGGAATTCGCGGTTCACGAAGCGCCCTGACGGGTCTTTCTCGACCACGCGCATGTAGACGTTTTGCACGAACTCGCGGGAAGTCGGGTCGATCTTCACCGGGCCTCGCGGACTCTCCCACGCGTACCCCTTGGCGCTGGCGAGCGCCTTGACCCCATCGCGCTGCCCATCGGTGGCCTGGACCATGCGATAGATCACGTGGAGGCCGTCGTAGGCGTTGGCGAGCTGAACGGTCGGAATAGCCTTAGGTGCAACCTCGCCGAATGCCTTGATGAGGGCGTTGTTCAGCGCCGAGTTGTGCGTGGCCGAATAGAACATGCCGGTCTCGATGCCGAGAAGCTCTGGGCCGATGGCCCGCAGCTGGTCCTCATCGGTCTCGGCGGTGCCGAGAAAGCGCACGCCGGCAGTTCTGAGGCCGGCCTCGTTGTAGGCCTTGACCATCGCATAGGTCGAAGGGCCACCCGGGGCGAAGACGTAGAGGGCATCGGGCTTGAGCGCCTTCACGCGCTGCATCAGCGGACCGAAATCGGTTGTCTTCAACGGCGCGCGGATGGCCTCGAGCAGCTTGCCGCCGCCGCCGATGAAGGCCGTGGTGAAGGATTTCTCGGCGTCCAGGCCAGGACCGAAGTCGCTAACCAGCGTGACGACATTGCGGACGCTTTTCTCGAGCGCGTACTTGGCCACGGGCACCGCCATCTGCGGCAGGGTGTATGAAGTGCGCAGCAGGAAGTCAGACTTGTCGAGCAGCGACGACGTGGATGCATTGAAGATCACGACCGGTACTTTGGCCTCCTGCGCTAGCGCAGCCACGGCCAGGGTGTCGGGCGTGAAGTAAAGGCCAGCGATGTACTGCGCACCTTCCTTGACGATCAGTTCCTGTGCCAGCGCCTTGGCCTGCGCAGGGTTGATCTCGGGAAGGTCGCGGTAGACGACTTCTATCGTGTGCTTGCCCACGGTCGTGCCGTTGAGCTTCTGATAGGCCTTGGTCGCACCCTCCCAGGTTTGCCCCACGACCGAAAACGGCCCGGACATCGGCGCGATGACGCCCACCTTGATGACGTCGGCACGGGACTGAAAGGAGATCGTCGCGAGGGAAACCGCCAGGGCGGCAACAAATTTGATGGTCATTGTTCTATCCGGGTAGTGGGGCGTGGCCGGTGCAGTGAGCACCGGAGGGTCGAATGAGTTGGCGGAGCTCCGAACGGCGTATCAGACCGGCGCGATGTCTGCTGCCTTGCCGGTCGCTTCGAGGGCGACGTCGCGGGCCATCAAGGTCGCGTATTTCTGATTCATGTCGAACAGGTTGGCGTCGTGGGCCTGCAGCGAACGGTCGCCCACGCAGTCGGTCACGACGAGCGGGCGGAACCCGTGGCACATCGCGTCGACCACGCTGGCGCGCACGCAGCCGCTTGTCGTGCACCCGGCAATCAGTAGCGTGCGTACGCCGCGCAGGGACAACCAGGCGGCCAGCGAAGTCCCAAAGAAGGCCGAGGGGCTGGTCTTGCGCAGCACCAGTTCCCCGGCCTCCGGCTGCAGTTGAGGCACGATCTGGCTTTCCGGCGCATCCTCACGCAAGGCAAGGATGGGGGGCACCTTGAGCGCGAAGATGTTGGCGTCGGCACCATCGTCCTGGTACACCACCCGCGTGTGCACGATCGGCCATTGGCGCTGTCGCGCTTTGTCGAGAAGCCCGCGTGTGCTTTCGATCGCGTCGGCGATGTTGCCGCCACCGAAGGTGAGCGGATCGGCGAAACCATTGACGAAGTCGATGATCAGCAGGCCGTAGGGCGCCAGCGGCGCGACGGCATTGCCGAATCCTTGCTTCTGGTAGATAGCCTGATCGAAGCTCATTGGAAGGCCTCGTCGATCACCTTGCCGTCGCGGACCACGACGGTGCCGTCCAGCGCCACCGTGCAATTGCGCAGCGGAATGTCGAGGTGGCAAGGCGTGGTGCGGGAGCCACCAGCCTCGTTGTTCGGGCCCAGGGAAAACAGGAAGTTGCCTTCGAACGCGCGCGCATCTTGACCAGTTGTCGCCTCGCGGTCCATCAGCGACAACGTGTGCCAGTAGCAACGGGGCTGCATTCCCCAGCCGATGTGCGCGATAGCGTAGGCTTCGGGATCCTTGTAGGCCTCCATAAACTCGCGCAGCATGGCGGCATCGACATCACCTTCAATGCTGCGCACGAAACCGTCGCGCAAGTTCAATGTGATCTTGTCCGAGACGTAGTTCCTCTGTGGCAGTAGGATGTCGCCGCGATCGATCACGATGGTTCCGTCGCTGCCGCCTTCGTTGGCGAAAGTGAAGAGGAAGCCGCTCGGCCAGTGGTCCCAGCGCCCGGGTTCCTCGCAGAAACCGTACTCCGTGATGACGGGAAATTCGCCGAGCTGGAACGTCACATCCGTTCCAGCCGCCGACGTCACGTGCATCTTTTTAGCCTTTTTGAGAAGCTTCGATGCATCCAAGACGCGCTTGCGATCGTCCTCAGTAGGAATCGCTCGCACCAGTACCTCGGGCGGCTCCGCGACCAAAAGAATCTTTGTTCCGGACTCTAGAATTTCCAGTTGCTCTGGAGAGAACAGGAGAACCATCAAGTCAAGGACGAGATCGCTATTTTTCATTGCAGCGAGTGCGACTGGATTGTTCGTGAGCGGTGTTTCACCCAGATAGTTCATCCGGTCGCGGCTGGTTGCTTTCTCCGCGTTGATGGGTTGCAGCTCGATCCGGGTCACGATCGCGCCCGCGGCCTGCGCGGCGATCGTCGCCGTCTGGAGTGTCTGCGGGTGTGTGTGGGGGCCGCACAGAATGGAGACGGTCTGGCCGCGCTCCACTTTGCTGAGCTTCAGGACTTCGTCCCACGCCCTGATCATCTGATAGTCGCTGACTGCCATCTTTTTTCCTTTCGAGTGAGTGTCAGAACTGAAGCAGCGCCAGGTCTTCCGGGCTGCCCAGCTTGAAGAGCCGGCGCGCATTGCCATGGCACACCTGTGCCCGCGTCTTGTCGTCCAGCGGGGCGGCTTCGATGAAGTCACAGGCCTCGGCGGTCGACTCGTAGGGGTAGTCCACCGAGAAGAGCACGGCCTGTGCCCCGAGCTCGCCAATGGCGCCCAGCAACGCCGGTGCGGAGCACACGCCCGACGTGGTGATCAGGATGTTGCTGCCGATGTACTCGCTGGGCTTGCGCGCCAGCGTGATGCCCGATGGATACGCGGCGAAGCGGCTGTCGATGCGCCAGCGCTGGTACGGCAGGGCCTCGCCCATGTGGCCCAACACCAGGGTCAAGCGCGGGAAGCGGTCGAACACCCCGCCGAACAGCAGGCGCAACGCATGGCCCGCTGTCTCGACGCCCCATCCCCAGGCTGCGCCCTGGAGCACCGGCATGCCTTCGAGCAGAGCCGGTGCTTGGCTGAACGCGTTGGGATGCAAGTAGATGGGTACGCCTAGCGCCTCTGCGCGCTCCCAGAACACATCGAATGCGGCACCTTCGTAATATCGGCCGAGGGTGTGGCCGTTGATCATCGCGCCCTTGAAACCGTGTTCGACCACGGTGCGCTCCAGCTCCTTGGCCGCGGCGGCCGGATCCTGCATGGCCACGTGGGCGAAGGCACCGAAGCGCTGCGGATGGCGCGAGACACGTTCGACAAGGAACTCGTTGTTCTCGCGCGCCCGGCGGATGGCGGTGTCGCGATCCACCTCGGCCTGTACGCCGGGCATGGTCTGCGATAGCACGACGTACTCGATGTTGCCTGCGTCCATTTCCGAGAGGCGCTGGTCGTCGAAGTCGGTCAGCCGAGCGTCGAGCTTGGCGACGAATGCGGCGGGAAGCGCCCGCGTGTAGGGGGAGGAGTACGCGTCGAACCCTGGGGCCGAGAAGTGCTCTTCCAGTGCGATTTTGGGAGTTTGTTTCATAGTCTTCCTGGGTGGCCTCAGACCGGGTACGCCAAGGCGGTGTCGAGAATTTCGGTGTCGTGGATCACTTCACGGCTGGCAAGCAGCAGCCGGTCGCCTTCGCGCACGAAGCGGTCGTGGTAGACCCCGGCCAGATGCACCGTCGATGGGCCCTCCACAAGGGTCTGCATGAGGATGAAGGGCGTCTGGGAACTGATCGTGTTTTCCGTCTCTTCCAGTACGCGGGCAATCCCCAGCACATGCAGCATGTGCCGCGGCGCGAACATCTGCGAGTGCGCGACGGCGAGGGCGCGGTCGATGATCATGTCCAGGCCTTCGCAGTAGATGAGTCCCACGGGCATGTTCAAGAGCGCGTTCTGGCGCGATGTCACGCGGTACGTCGCTTCCTGGCTGAAGAAGTCCGGCCAGCGTTCCACGTCGTTCGCATCCAGGACCGCGCAGTACTCGACGTGAAACGACTCGATCTCGGCGCGCAGTTCGGCCGCGCGTCGCGGCGAGATGGTGGTCTTGGCGTAGGCGAGGCGATCCTTCATGCTGCTTTCTCCGCGACACGGACATCCATCACGTCCCGGTAATACTGGTAGAGGGAGCGGATGCAGGACTCGGAGATGAGATTGCGTGTCGTGCCCTGGTGGCCGGCATCAAGCTTCACGACGTTGTTGTCCGTGGAAGAATTGCGCAGGCCTTCCTGCACGAACTTCAAAGCCTCGTTGTCCTCGAGGCCCAGGAAGCCGGCCGGGCCCATGAGGTTGCCCTGGCGAAGGCGGTGCCGTGTCATCTCCGGCGTGTCGTCCTCGTACCCGAACATCGTCCACTGCATCACCATGCTGTTCGGGCCGTTCGGAATGATCTGGCGCACGCCCATCGTGTTCATCTGGCGCTGCACGATGAGGTTCGGCCACATGGTCATCATGTTGGCGGACCAGGGCGACTTGAACTCTCGCACGTAGTCGAGGAACCGTTCGTCGCGCAACCGAAGGTTGTCGCTGAAGGAGCGCATCTGCGCCTTGTCGTCGTCGGCGACCGTAGCGTAGATCTCGTCCGGCTTGGCCGACGCCATGAAGCCGTGCCGGCCATGCACCTTGTCCGCAAAGACGATCGACTTGATGCCGGGGACCAGCAGACCGAACACCACGAGAAACGAATGCAGCAGCGTCGCGTGGTACGGATCCTTGAGGTTCTCGTGGTACATCTTCCAGTTACACGGGAGCTCGTTGCGGCAGTAGCCGAGAATCTTTAGCTTCTTGCCCGAGAACGGAACGTCGAACTCCTCGACGATCTCCTTCGTCATGTACTCCTCCAGCGGAGGGGTCTTGTCGGAGTAGGTGGCAAACACCACGCCGTTGCGGGTGGCTACGCGCAGCTGGCGGGTGCCGTGGTCGGCGTTCTTGAAGTCCGCCGGCATGCCGCCCACCTTGTTGATGCCACGCTTGAACGGGACCCCCTGCAGGTTGCCCTTGAGGTCGTATGACCACTGGTGGTAGGGGCAGACGAACTCCTTCGTGTTGCCCTGGCTGGCGCGACAGAACTCCGCGCCGCGATGGGCACAGCGGTTTTCGAAGACGGAGATCGTGTCGTCCTCCGCGCGCACGATCACGACGGCCGTGGCGCCCACATAACCACGCTTGTAGTCGCCGGGGTTGGGAATCTCCGCTTCCAGGGCGACAAAGTTCCAGGTGTCCCCCCGAAAGATGCGCTCGATCTCCTGGTCATAGTTCGCCTGGCTGGTGTAGACCCAGTCCGGAATGTTGTTCATGGCGTCCGCGGGCCAGACGCATTGCTCCAAGGGCGGATTCTTCCGGGCATTCGTGATGCCGATGACCGCCTGCGATTGATACATGAAAGCTCCTTAGCTTTGAGAGAGGTGGTTTAAGTGGTGGTCGCGACGTCGGCTTGCATCTGCTTGGCCCATGTGCGAAGGTTGGTAGCGTCCAGTGCGAAGTCGTCCCACTGCACGCGCCGCCCGCGTTCGAAGAGCGGGCGAACGGCCCGCAGATCGGCGCCTGCGTTGATTGCGACGCCGTGCACCGGCACGCCGTCCCGATGGCCGATCCATAGCACCTTGTCGTTGGCCGGGCTACCACGGCGCACGTATTCCAGATCGCTGGCCGGCAGGCCCAGCATCTGGATGTTGTGTTTGCCCTGGTCAGTCCAGAACCACGGCACCGCGGGTGCGGGAAGAGGCAGGCCGAGCATGGCGGCAGCGGCAGTGCGCCCCTGCTCGTTCGCGTTCTGCCAGGATTCAAGGCGCGTCGGCGCCGCCTGTCCGGCACGGCGCTGGCTGGTGCAGTCGCCGCATGCGAACACGTGTGCGTTGCTCGTGCGGCAAGACGCGTCGACCAAAATGCCGCTGCCTGCTGCCGTCTCCAGCCCCGCATCGCGGGCCAGCGCGTCGTTCGGAGACAAGCCGATGGCGATGACCACCTCGTCCACTTCGAGATCGCCGGTGCTGGTGCTCAAGCGCAACCGGCCTTGCGGCAATGAATGGACGCCACTGCAGGAAGCGCCGAGCAGGAGCCTGGCGCCCGCTGCGTGCAACTTCGCTTCGAGCCATTCAGACGCCTGCGGCGGCACGAAGCGATCTAGCAGTGATGGCGCGCGTTCGAGCACCGTCACCGAGGCGCCCGCGGACAGCGCCGAGTTTGCGACCTCGAGGCCGAGGAATCCACCGCCAAGAACCGCGACCTGCGGCTTTGCCTGGAGTGCGGTGCGCAGCCGATGCGCGTCGTCCAGCGTGCGGATGTAGTGCACGCCCGCGCGGCCGGCCGGCACGCACGCCAGCGTGGTGGCCTCACCGCCGGTGGCGATCAGGCAGGACTCGTACGCGAGTATCCGCCCGTCCGCAAGACGGACATGCTGCCGCTGGAGATCCAGTGCAACCGCTTCGCTGCCGCTCAGCAGTTCGACGTCGCTGCGTGTCCAGGCGTCGTCGGTGAGCACGTCGAGCCTGGGCGCCTCCGCAGCCACCAGGACGGCCTTCGACAACAGAGGGCGCTCATACGGCCTGTGGCGCTCCCGGCCCACCATCGTGATGCGCCCGCTATAGCCGTGCTCGCGCAGGGCGTGTGCCGCAACGGCCGCCGACTGGCCCGCACCGACGATGACGATGCCGCGCGATGTCATTTGCCAGCGGGCGACAGCACGTAGATGTGATCGCCCTCCCGCTTTACGGTGTGGGTGCGCAGGTCCACGGTGGCCGGCGCGCACATCGCCTTGCCCGTGCGAATGTCGAAGCGGGCCTGGTGCAGCGGGCATTCGACACAACCGTCTTCCACGTAGCCCTCCGACAGCAGCGCGGTGGCATGAGTGCACATGCTGTCGGTGGCAAAGAATTCGTCGTCGATCCGGTACAGCGCAACCCCATAGCCAGCGACATCGACGGTCTTCGCTTCATCGTTGCTCAGCTCTTGCGCCGAGGCGACCTTGATCCAATCCATGGGCTTCTATCCTGTCGTTCAGAGAACTGAAATAAATACTCAGTGAACTGGCATATTAGGGCGGCCGAATTCTTTTTTCAAGTGCGGGTTTGTACTTGTTGGACTTGCACCAGAGTGGACGGAGATGCCTGTGTGAAAAGTTCGGACACAGTGCGTATAGGCGCTAAAGTGCACCGAATCAGGGAGATGGATGGATCAGGGTTTTCATCATCAACCACCGTCTTCACGCGCGTGACAAGCAGGCCTATACTTATGAACGTGTACTGTCACAAATACGCATGAAGTCCTGACCTCGGACGATGCCGCACATCCCGAGCGGCGCCCGGGAACAATCAGTCAAGCAGAAGGAAACGCATGAACCAGGCAGACATCCCGGCGAGAGTTCTTAAGCCCGAGGGCATCGGCGCCCGTGTGCCTCGCAAGGAAGACGCGCGCCACATGGTTGGCAAAGGCAATTTCGTGGGCGACTTCGTGCTGCCTGGTCTGCAGGAGGTCGCCTTCCTGCGCAGCCCGCTGGCGCACGCCACCATCACGGGTGTCGAGATTCCGCAAGAGCATGCGGGGAAGATCTTCGTGCGCGAGATGATGACGGACGCGGCGGACATCGGTTCGCCGTCTTCGCTGCCCACATACCAGTACTCGGCCTTGCCGCCGCTGGCTTCGGGCAAGGTCCGGCACGTGGGAGAGGCGATCGCCATGGCCGTTGCGCCAACGCGTGCAGTGGCAGAAGACCTGCTCGAAGAGGTTCAGGTTTCCTATGACGAGCTGCCCGTCTACCACGGCGCCGAGTCTTCTCTTGCGGCGACGGGAGACTTCCTTCACCCTGGGTGGAAAGACAATGTCTTTCTCACGCTGCGGGCCAATCGCGACTTCGATGAACTTGCCGCGAAGGCGGAGGTGAAAGTTAGTCGCACCGTCGAGCTGTCGCGCCAGTGCATCGTGCCGCTGGAGGGAAAGTCGGTGCTGGCCTACTGGGACTTCCAGGCCGATCAACTTGTGGTCGTCAGTGCGACGCAGGTTCCGCATTTGCTGCGCGTCGGCATCGCCCAGCACCTCTCGATGAACGAGGAGGCGGTGCGTGTGGTGTCCCCCGACGTGGGAGGCGCCTTTGGCTATAAAGGGCAGCTGTACCCCGAAGATCTGTGCATTGCCTGGCTGGCCAAGACGTACCGAACCCCATTTCGCTATCTTGAGGATCGGCGCGAGCATCTGATCGTCGGTGCCAACACGCGGCAGCATCACTACAAGCTCACTGCCTACGCGGACCGCACGGGCAAGCTCCTGGCGTTGGACGCTGTCATCACCATCGACGGCGGCGCCTATTCGTACTATCCGTTCTTCGTGGGCCTGGAGCCTGGTCAAGCGATCGGCAACCTGCCCGGTCCGTACACCTTCCGTGGCTACCGATGCGAGACCTTGTGTGTCGCGACCAATAAGCCGGGCTTCATGGCTTACCGCGGCGTGGCGCGCACCGGTGTCTGTTTTGCAATCGAACTTCTTATGGATGCCGTGGCGCGCGAAGTGGGCCGGGAACCGTGGGAGGTTCGCATGGACAACCTCGTGCCGGCCGATGCCATGCCCTACGTCAACGTGGCCAACAAGCACTTCGACAGCGGCGACTTTCCCGCGAGCCTTCGCCGCGCCGTCGAGATGGTCGGAGTGGCTGCCGTGCGTGAGCGTCAAACCCGGGGAGAGCCGGACGGACGCCGGATCGGGTTCGGCACGGCCACTTATACCGAGCAGTCCGCGCACGGCACGACGGTGTTCGCCAACTGGGGTCTTCCGGTGGTGCCCGGTTTTGATCAGGCGGTGGTGCGGATGACCGCGGACGGCGGGCTCGAAGTGCGCGTCGGCGTGCACTCGCATGGCCAGGGCATGGAGACCAGTTTCGCGCAGATCGCCAACGATGTGCTCGGCATTCCCGTTGCGCGTATCCGGGTCGTGCATGGCGACACCGCGCTCACGCCCTTCTCATCGGGCACCTACGCATCCCGGGCGACCGTCATGTCGGGAGGCGCCATCGCGACCGCGTGCAAGGAACTGCTGCCCCGCATCCAGTCGATCGCCGCCTATCTCATGGGCGTGGATCCGCAGACCGTCGCGTTGGTAGAAGGGTTCGCCGTGGCCGGAGAAAAGTCGATTCCGCTGTCCCAGGTGGGTGGCGCGTGGTACCTCACGCCGCAGGACCTGCCCGAGAACGTGCATCTTGGTGGCCTGGAGGTTTCGCGTGCGTACAAGCCCAAAGTCGACACCGGTACCTTTACGTATGCGACCCATGCCGTCGTCGTCGCGGTCGACACGCAGACAGGCGAGGTCGAGATCCTCGACTACGTCGTGGTCGAGGATTGCGGCACCATGGTCAATCCGATGATCGTAGAGGGCCAAACCATCGGCGGCATCGCGCAGGGCATCGGCACCGCGATGTACGAAGAGAGCCCGTACGACGACCAAGGCCAGCCGCTGGCTTCCACGCTGGCCGACTACATCCTGCCTGGCGCCACGGAAGTGCCTCGCATCCGCATCGAGCACTTCGAGACACCGTCGCCTCACACCGAATTCGGCGCGAAGGGCGTGGGGGAGGGAGGCGCCATCGCGCCGCCCGCGGTGATCTTCAACGCCGTGAACGACGCATTGCGAGGCACGGGCGCGGCCGAGGTGCTGATGACGCCTCTGACACCGCGGCGCCTGCTCAAGGCCCTCGAGAGCGCGAAGCCGCAACAGGAGCTCGTCAAATGAAGGCCGCGAAATTTGAGTACACGCGAGTGCTCGGCGTGGATGAGGCAATCGAGGTGCTGGCCAAGGGCGACGGCATGGCAAAGGCGATGAGTGGGAGCCAGTCCTTCGGCCCGATGCTCAATTTGAGACTTGCGCGACCGGCGCAGGTGGTTGACATCGCCGGCATCGCAGCGTTGCGCGCAGTCAGTCGCAATGGCGAGTGGATCGAGATCGGTGCGGCAGTCACACATGCCGAGATCGAAGATGGCGTGCACCCGCCGCTGGCGGCGCATCCCATGCGTCAGGTCGCGGCCGGTATCGCCTACCGGGCGATCCGCAGCCGCGGCACTGTCGGAGGTAGCCTGGCGCATGCAGATCCTGCCGCGGACTGGGTGGTCACGCTCGCCGCGCTCGGTGCACGCATCGTGCTCAGGTCGCCGCGCGGCGAACGCACGATCGAGGCGGATGGCGTGATGCTCGGAGCCTATACGACTGTGCTCGAGTCCGATGAGTTGATCGTGGCCGTCCACGTGCCGTGCGAGACGCCGGCCACGCGCTGGGGTTATCACAAGGTCTGCCGCAAGCCTGGCGAATTTGCCGAGGCCAGCGCCGCGGTGTATTTCGATGTTTCGCGCAACCGTGCGCGCGTGGTGCTGGGGGCGGCTGACGGGCCGCCGATCCTGTTGAACGAATTCGCGGCGGAAGTTGCAAGCAAGGGCGCGCAAGCCGCAGAGCGCGACAAGGTGGGCGCGGCCGTAGGCCGGGCGCTGCCTGATCGCGACGGCATCGACCGAAAGCTCTTCACGGCCTGCGTCGAGCGCGCCCTAGCGCAGTCGGGTGTTTTTTCCAACCACAAGCCAGCGGAGTAACAGACTTGATCCCCATCGCTATTCAGGTCAATGGCCGCGGCTTCAGCCGGCACGCGGAACCACGGACGCATCTTGGTGACTTCCTGCGCGACGAACTGCGCCTGACAGGTACCCATCTTGGCTGCGAGCATGGCGTTTGCGGCGCATGCACGGTGCTCGTCAACGGCCAGCCGACGCGCTCATGCATCACCTTCGCCGTGGCGTGCGAGGGCCAGGAAGTCACCACCATCGAAGGCTACGACGATGATGCGGTGATGCAGCGGCTGCGCCCGGCGTTCACGCGGCATCACGCGCTGCAGTGCGGCTTCTGCACACCCGGAATGCTTACCACGGCGCGCGACATCGTCCTGCGTCTGCCCCAGGCCGACGAAGCGCGCGTGCGCCTCGAACTCTCCGGCAACCTGTGCCGTTGCACCGGCTACCAGGGCATCGTGGACGCCATTCTCGATGTGCTGCAGCAGCAGCGCGACACCCCGGACGCACAAGTCGAAAAGCTGCGGCATGCACTGAGTGCCCCGCGAACTATTGCACCGCGCCCGGCCACGGCGCCGAGCCAGGCGCAGCCGCTCGCGGTTGCCGCCGCCAGGCAGGCCGCGGCGGAATCTGCGGCGTCCGCGGAGATGGCAGAGGTCGATCCCGCCGCGATGGCCAAGGCCAAGGCCAAGGGCAACGCCATCGAAGTGCATTTCGACGTGCCTTATCCGGAAGACCAGGTGTGGAAGTTCATGGGAGACCTGCCTGCGGTGGCCTCTTGCCTGCCCGGTGCGACCATCGACTCATACGAAGGAGAGCGTGTCAAGGGCACCATCGCGATCAAGTTCGGTCCGATGTCGGCGGCATTCGCAGGCGCTGCGCGGCTGGAGCGCGACGACGCCGCGAGGCGCGCGGTCCTGCGCGGTGCCGGCCAGGACAGCCTGAGCAAGTCACGCACCCAGGGCGACATCACCTATCGGCTGGAAGCCCTGACGGCCGACAGCACCCGTGTGCACGTAGACATGATCTATGCGCTGCAGGGTCCACTCGCGCAGTTCTCGCGCTCCGGACTCGTGAAGGACTTCGTGCGACGCATGGTCGCAGACTTCGGAAAGCAGATCACGCGAAGGCTGGGCGGCCAAACGGTTGTGACCGACGAGCCGCAACCCACGGTGTCTGTCGCCGGGATGATGTGGAGCGTGCTCTGGAACCGCTTCCGCGGCTGGTTCGGCAAGCCGCCGAGGGCGTCCGAATGAGTTCCTTTCTTCTTGGCTATCACGTCCGTGCGAACGGGGTGCGGCTGCATCTTCTGCGCTATGGAGGGCAGGGTCCTCGCCTGCTGCTGTTGCCCGGCATCACGAGTCCCGCCATCACCTGGGGCTTCGTCGCAGAGCGGTTGGCTCGCCATTTCGATGTTCATGTGCTTGATTTCCGGGGGCGAGGCCTGTCCTTCAGCGCGCCGGGCATGGTCGCGAGCCTCGATGCCATGGCGGCTGATGTGCTGGACCTGCTGAACGTGCTGCAGTGGTCGTCGGTGACGGTGCTGGGCCACTCGATGGGTGCCCGCGTGGCGATTCGAGCCGCTGCGCGCGATCCGGGACGGATGGCGAGGCTGCTGCTCGTCGATCCGCCAGTGTCCGGCCCGGGCCGGCGTCCTTATCCGGTTCCGCTGGCCTGGTATGTCGATTCCATCCAGATGGCGCTCAAGGGCATCACGGCCGAAGAGCTTCGCCCCTATGCACCCACGTGGACGGACGACCAATTGCGCCTCAGGGCCGAATGGCTCCATACCTGCGACCCGGATGCCATCGTCCAGGCGCACGCCGGCTTCCACGAGGACGACATCCACGCCGATCTCCCCCAATTAAAGACGCCCGGGCTTCTGATGGCGGCAGGCCGCGGAGGGGTGATGCTGCCGGAGGACCTTGCCGAGATCGGGTCTCTTGCGCCCGGGTTGTCGCAATGCACGGCGTCGAACGCCGGGCACATGATCCCGTGGGATGACGAAGAAGATTTCTATCGCTTGCTCGGCGATTACCTGAAGCTCGATCTGCGTTAGCGCAATCCGAAGCGTGTCTTGCTCCGTTTCACAGACAGGGGAGTCGATAAACTCGTCGGCTGACACCTTCAGCGATCTCGAGATGATGACAAAGCGTTCCCCCGCTCAAAAAAAGATGGTCGGCTCAGCCGATGTGGCAAAGCATCCGATCCTGGAGCCGTTCAATCCATTGCGCCAGGTCATGTGGCGCCGGCCGGGTTTCCTCATCCGCAGGCTGACGCAGATCGGACAGGCGATCTTCTTCGATCTCTGCAAGTCGGAAAGCATCACACCGCTTCAGGTCGGCATGCTGACGGCGCTTTCGATGAACCCCTGGCTGGATCAGAAAGCGATCGGTCGGGAACTGTCGCTCGACCGCACGACGACTGCAGAAGTGCTCAAACGTCTTGGTGACAAGGGCTTGGTTGAAACCCGCGTCAATCCGGACGATCGCCGGTCAAGACTCTCGGTGATCACGACGGATGGGCTCAACCTGATCAACGATCTGCAGGAAAGCATTCACCGCTCCCAGGAGTTGCTGATTGAACCGCTGTCGCCCGAAGATCGCGCCGAGTTCATGAGGCTTCTGGCACAGCTCGTCGATGCGCATGAAAAGAAGGAAAAGATGGAAAAAGAAATTGGAGCCGGCTGATCGGACGATCCGCACGCGACTTGTTTTCACCGAGTAATTTGGAACTGCTTTTAAAGGCAGCAATGAGATGAGCTACACCGCCCCCATCAAGGACATGCTGTTCGACATCGAGCACCTGGCCAACATCGGCGAGATCGCCAAGCTGCCCGGCTTCGAGGAGGCCGGCCTCGAAACCGCGCAGGCCGTGCTCGAGGAGTGCGCCCGGTTCAACCAGGACGTGGTGGCGCCGCTGAACATCGCGGGCGACCGCAACCCCTCGTCGTTCAAGCATGGTGCCGTCACCACCACGCCGGGCTTCAAGGAAGCCTTTGCGCAGTACGTGTCGGGCGGCTGGCAGGGCCTGCAGCATCCGGCTGACTTCGGCGGCCAGGGCCTGCCCAAGACCATCGGCGCGGCCTGCGGCGAGATGCTGAACTCGGCCAACATGAGCTTCGCGCTGTGCCCGCTGCTGAGCGACGGCGCCATCGAGGCGCTGCTCACGGCCGGCTCCGACGAGCTGAAGGCGGTGTATCTCGAAAAGCTCGTGAGCGGCCAGTGGACCGGCACGATGAACCTCACCGAGCCGCAGGCCGGCAGCGACCTCGCCATGGTGCGCAGCCGCGCGGAGCCGCAGCCCGACGGCACCTACAAGGTGTTCGGCACCAAGATCTTCATCACCTACGGTGAGCACGACATGGCCGAGAACATCGTGCACCTGGTGCTCGCGCGCGTGACCGGCGCGCCCGAAGGCGTGAAGGGCATCAGCCTGTTCGTGGTGCCCAAGTTCCTCGTGAACAAGGACGGCTCCCTGGGCGAGCGCAACGATGTGCACTGCGTGAGCATCGAGCACAAGATGGGCATCAAGGCATCGCCCACCGCGGTGCTGCAGTACGGCGACCATGGCGGCGCTGTCGGCTATCTCGTAGGCCAGGAGAACCGCGGCCTGGAGTACATGTTCATCATGATGAACTCCGCGCGCTACGCCGTGGGCATGCAGGGCATCGCGATTGCCGAGCGCGCCTACCAGCACGCCGTGGCCTACGCGAAAGACCGCGTGCAGAGCCGCCCGGTCGACGGCTCCATCAACGCCAGCGCACCGATCATTCACCACCCTGACGTCAAGCGCATGCTGATGACGATGCGCGCCTACACCGAAGGCTGCCGCGCGATGGCCAGCGTGGCCGCCGCCGCCTACGACGCGGCGCACCACCATCCCGATGCCGACGCGCGCAAGCAGAACCAGGCCTTCTATGAATTCATGGTGCCGCTGGTCAAGGGCTACAGCACCGAGATGAGCCTGGAAGTGACATCGCTCGGCGTGCAGGTGCACGGCGGCATGGGCTTCATCGAGGAGACCGGCGCCGCGCAGTACTACCGCGACGCGAAGATCCTCACCATCTACGAAGGCACCACCGCGATCCAGGCCAACGACCTCGTGGGCCGCAAGACCGCGCGCGACGGCGGCCAGACCGCCAAGGCGATTGCCGCGCAGATCGAGAAGACCGAAGCCGAGCTGGCCAAGAGCGACAACCCCGCCGCGGTTGCCGTGCTCAAGCGCCTGAAGGCCGCGCGCCTGGCGTTCGTCGAAGTGGTCGACTTCGTGGCCGGGCAGACCAAGGCATCGCCCAACGCCGTGTTCGCCGGCAGCGTGCCCTACCTGATGCTCGCGGGCAACCTGGTGGCCGGCTGGCAGCTCGCGCGCTCGCTGATCATTGCGCAGGACTTGGCCTCGCGCAGCTTCGACACCGACTTCATGCTGGCCAAGGTAGCCACCGCGCGCTTCTACGCCGAGCACATCCTGAACAAGGTGCCGGGCATGCGCGACAGCATCGTCGACGGCGCCGAGAGTGTGAATGCGCTGCCAACCCTCATGTACTAGATTGGAGCAATGTGAAGGCAGGGGCGTCGGTGACCAAGCCGGCGTTGACGATCATGCCGCTATCGATGCGCACGGCGGGGGGTGGGGCGGGTGACTGGCTTGCGCGCACATGAACTCTCGGCTGACTTGCCTTCTCGTTCCCATGAACCACCTCCGGTTCTATTGCACACCTGACAAGGTGTCTGTGAAACCGGCCGCAGCCCGGAATCAACGAACTACCAGCAAATCGCAGTTCTGATGCGGCGGCGGGCTCATGCCCAATCTTTGTCTAACAGGCAGTCGATGAAGGCACCCAGCAGGGCTGGGCGGTGCTGCCTGTTGGGGTAGTAGAGAAACAGTCCGGGCCGGGAGATTGACCAGTCCGCGAGGACCTGGACCAACCGTCCTTGCGCCAATAGCTCACCCACGCCGTCCTGCTCGAAGTGATAGGCAATGCCTAGCCCATTGAGCGCAGCAGCAAGGCCTATGTCAGCGTGGTTGGTGACAACAGGACCGTCTACCGGCACTTCGAGACGCTTTCCCCTTTTCTCGAACTCCCAGCGGTAGTACCTGCCGTCTATCTGGAGTCGCCAGTTGATGCACGCGTGCTGATGCAACTCTTCGGGCTTTTTGGGTGTGCCTCGCCGCGCGAGGTAATCGGGCGACGCCACGGCGACCATGTTCAGGTCTGGCGTGAGACGCACGGCAATCATGTCTTTCTCGAGCCGTCCGCCCACGCGAATGCCGGCGTCAAATCGGCCGCCGACGATATCGACCAGCGCGTCATCGACCACGATGTCGAGTACCACGTCAGGGTACGCCAGATGAAAGCGTGGAAGCCTGGGCGCGATGATGGTTCTCGCCGCAATACCCAGCGTGTTGATACGAAGCGTGCCACGTGTATGGCCGGCGGCTTCGCTAGCCTCAGCGACCGCGGCCGTCATCTCGCGGAACAACGGTGCGATGCGCCGGTAGAGCAATTCGCCACTTGCCGAGGGTGCGACGCTTCGTGTCGTGCGATTCAAAAGTCGAGCACCGATCCGGCTTTCGAGTTGGCGGATGGTCTGGCTGAGTGCGGAAGGCGACAGGCCCAGATGCTCAGCGGCCCGGGCAAAGCTTGCCCGCTCGACCACTGCAGCGAAGGCTTTCAGCTCCGCAAATTCAGACCCTCGCATCATGCATCCGTTTCTACATAGCCCATCCGAATTCTAGAGTATTCACTAAATTCACTCCAACGCGCATTCTCAAGCCTTCGTTCACTGCATGGAGCCATCGAGATGAACAGCTTGACCCTTCCTGAGCCCATTGCCGCTTACTTCGCGGCCGAGCACAAACCCGAAGCTCTTGCGCGTTGCTTCACAGCGCAAGCCGTCATGAAAGACGACGGCCACACCTACGCGGGCGTTGATGCCATCAAGGCCTTCATCGCTGAGGCGTCCGCCAAGTACAGCGCCACAAGCATGCCGTTTGCATTGGAGCGTGAGGATGACTTCCAGATTGTCCGCGCCAAGGTCACTGGCAACTTCCCCGGTAGCCCCATCGATCTGTCGTACCGGTTTCGCCTGGAACGCGGCCTGATCGCATCGCTGGAGATCACGGCATGAACTTCGACCTCCAACTGCAAGGGCAGCGTGCCCTGGTCACGGGCGGCACCAAGGGTCTGGGTGCTGCACTCGTTAAGGGTCTCCGAGAGGTCGGCGTGCAGGTCATGACCAGTGCGCGCGCTGCACCAGAGAATCCGCTGGAAGGAGTGACCTACGTCCAGACCGACCTCGCGACCGGGGAAGGAGTGACCGAGCTGGCGCGCGCGGTGAAGCAGCGTTGGGGCGGTGTCGATATCCTGATCAACTCCGTGGGCGGTTCGAGCGCGCCAGCAGGCGGGTTTGCCGCACTCGATGATGCGGTATGGTTCAACGAGTTCAACCTGAACTTCATGTCCGCAGTTCGTCTTGACCGTGCGTTGCTGCCGGCGATGTTGGCCAAAGGAGCAGGCGTCGTGCTCCATGTGACCTCAATCCAGCGTGTGCTTCCGCTTCCAGAATCGACCACCGCCTACGCGGCTGCCAAGGGTGCCCTTTCGACCTACAGTAAGTCCTTGTCGAAGGAGGTCGCGCCCAAAGGTGTCCGCGTTCTGCGCGTCTCACCCGGCTGGATTGAAACGGAAGCGTCGATCGTGTTCGCCCAGCGAATGGGTGCTGAAGCAGGGACCGACTACGAAGGTGGGAAGAAGATGGTCATGGACTGGCTAGGCGGAATTCCGGTCGGGCGGCCTGCCACGCCGACGGAGGTCGCAGACCTGATCACCTTCCTGGTGTCGCCGCGCGCGGGATCGGTGTCGGGCTCGGAACACGTGATTGATGGCGGAACAGTCCCGACTGTATAGCCGTGCTTGTCAAGCCAGCGTCGTGCGGACATCGCGCGGTTTCCGCGCGATGTCCGCCTGGTGCGAGCAGCGTCGTGGCAGCAGAACTTTCTCAACTCGCCACTATCCCATCGAAGCATTCGATGATGCGTGACAAGCAGACCTTGTCCTGTTGGCGCCGCCCAAGAATTGGTCCTCGATTGAAGGGGCAGCATCTGACGTCCTCGCTTTACTCGTGGCAGTTTTTCCAGGGATGGTCTGCAGAACGTGGTTTGCAATCGCAGCGGATTGAATTGGGTGACGGCGAGCCATGCGGGCGATCAATTCCAACATCGTTCCGCGGCACCAGACACGCTCACATGGGCTTTATCAGCCAGATTCGAGTGCTGCAAGCGCCCTCCGCACTTGGCACGGGTGTTCGACCTTGGCTCGGATGCTGGCGTTCATCTTTTTCACCCACTCGGCCACGAAGTCAGGTTCAATGAACGGATTCAGCAGCCTGCGATTGCCCGGGCGCATCGCCACGTGCCAGGTCCGTCCCGCAGCCTCCGCTCACTTGTGCGTGCCCCGATAGACCGAGTCGCCGAATGCCGCGTGCATCGAACTCTCGGTACAACGCACATCGTGCAGTGCTTCCTCCATAGCAGGGTCGCTCGACCCGAACCATTGCTGCATATGGTGAATCCGCAGCATCGTCTCGACGGCAAAGGTTGGGCGTCCTGTCCTGGCCCGCGTGCTGTGCGGCTCGACAATTTACTCCAGCGCATTCCACTGAACCAACCGATCCATCTCCTCAAGGAACTTGCGCTTGCGTGCCTTCTTCGTCGACAGATTCGGGCCCAAGCCGAGTCGTCTCGGCGGCGTAACGTGTTGGGCAATTATGGGTTTGGATCTTGCACTGAACGTACTGGCTCTGAAGACCGTCACTATTCCTCATGCCACGTGATGCATTCGGGCCTCGCGCCATCGTTCAGATAGAAGTAGGCGATAGCCTTGTAGCACTGCTCAAGATCAATGCACCACGACAGCGGGTACTCATCAACCTGTCCGTTATTCAACACGAAATTCTCGTCCCCGAGTCGGCCTGGCTCACCACACGATCTGAAGCCACTGTCACCTGATCCTCGAAGGTACATCAGCCAAGCGCTCTGGCCATTGCGCAGCATGCACATCGACGGGCCCTCCAGCACTGACACCCACAGCTCGAACTGTGGAACGGCGTTGACCAAGTCAAAGTAAACATCCAGTTGCTCGAGCGAGGCTGCCTCCAGAGAACGGCCATTGAGCATGATTTCGATCACCCTTCGGCTCCTATCGTTTTGAACATGATATGTTGTCCCGCGGTATGCAGGCCCTCGCTCGTACAACTAGCAACGCATCAAGAGTTCACTGGGCGCTTGCAGCCCCGTCGAGTACCGAGGTGCCCTTGGGATCGCCGCACCCCCCGTGGGTCAGGATTCCATGGAAATCAACAGAAGGTGTTGTTGATGCAGGCGGGGCGAGCGCCGCAGCGGCGCTTCGGTGCCATATTTTTACTATCGATCCGCTCTTGGGTCTGCGGTGCGTGCAAACGCACCCCGGGTGTAGTGCGCCTTGGTGCGCGCTTCACGTAAGACGAATTTCTATGATCGCCTCGGAAGAGAAACGGCATTTACTCTTCAAGAAGCTGATACGGCCTGAGCTCCAATGCCACTGCGAGACGCTCAAGATTGTCAAGTGAAATGTTGCGAGCCTGACGTTCAACGTGAGCGACGAAGGTCCGATGCAGTCCTGCCTCGAACGCCAGGGCCTCCTGTGACCATCCCCTCAATCCGCGTTGCCGGATCAAATTCAACGCAAGCACTTCTCTTGCCGAGGCTGCGGGTTGCTTCGAAGAATTCCTAGAACTAGTCACAGTGGAAGTCTTCGAGAAAGATGCTTTTAAGTCAGCCGTGTTTGAGTCACAGTCAATAGACCTGCTGAATGCTTCTGCAATGGGTCTGTGTTCATGCGAAATGTCTGGCTTCCATCTCCGTTTCCTACGGGGCACTTGCCGAAGCTGCCGGCGTCGATCACGCGCGCGCGGCCCCAGCGACCCGCACCTGTTGTACGCAGCCTGTCCGCCGCTCGTATTGGTGCGCAGGTGAGGGCGCTTCGCATGGCGGCGGGGCTGTCTGGCGGGCAACTGGCGCTAGCGTCGGAGATCTCGGCCTCGATGCGTTCGCGCATCGAGCGCGGATTGGTCTCGCCTTCGGTGGCGACGCTGGAGCGGCTCGCGCAGGGCTTGCAGGTGCCCGTGTCGCGCTTTTTCGGGGATCAGGCCCGGCGCACGGACTTCTGCCATGTGCGTGCAGGGCAGGGGCTGGTGGTCGATCGCATCGGCGCCGTGGCGGGCTACCGGTATGAGCTGCTCGGACACTCGCTGTCGGGCAACCTGTTCGTGGAGCCCTACCTGGTCACGCTGATGCCGGAGGCCGGGCCCTACGTGACCTTCCAGCACCCGGGGCTCAAGTGCCTGTACTTCTTGTCAGGGGCTGTCACCTACCGCTACGGTTCGAAAGCGTTCGAGGTGAATGCGGGGGACACGCTGCTGTTCGATGCGACGGCGCTGCATGGCATCGAGGCGATCCATTCGGGTCCGGTGTCGTACCTCTCGGTGGTGTTCACGCTCAGGGCGTAGTTGAGGCCCTGTAGGGCTTGCCCTGGGGCCGCTGTCCGACAGAGGCATCGCTCGCGCTTGTGATGTCGGGGAAGGTATCGCGGGTCCGACGTTCGGTCAATTCTCGCGCTGCGGCGCGCTCTGCTGGAGGTATCTGCCATGCATGCGAGTCCTTCGTTGTCATTGACGCCAGTTCCTTTTGTGCGCAAGCGTGATCTCCGGGCTGCCGCAGGTGAGGGGAGATCGGGTAGCCCGTTTCGCGGCGGTCGTCCTCGCGGGCGCGGGGATATGGATGTCCAGCGGGTCGTGACCGATCGGGTCGCCGCAGTGCTTGCTTCGGGCGAGTCCGTGTTCCGCGATCGTTGGGGGCGCGCGGCGATGCACGGGATGCCGCGCAATGGGCGGACCGGGGTGCCGTACCGTGGCATCAATGTGCTGTTGCTGCTGGAGGTTATGGCCGCACAGGGCTATGCCTCCAACGTGTGGCTGACCTACCGGCAGGCCGCCGGCCTCGGTGCCCAGGTGCGCCGGGGAGAGCGGGCAGTGCTGTGTGCGCGGTTCGCGCGTAGCGGGCGTGGTGGTGGTGCGGGAGGTGGTGCGGGAGGTGGCAATCCCGCCGGGGATGTGGAAGGTCCGAAGGCGGGGAGGGCGCGGGGTGTGCCGCGGTCGCGCGGCGTGCTGCGGTGCGAGCCGTTCTGGCTCTTCAACGTCGCGCAGATCGATGGGCTGCCGCCCGAGGTTCTCGCGCGCTGCGCCGAGGAGGCGACGCTGCCGTCGTCCTTCTCGCCCGTCGAACGTGTGCTGCGCCTGCTGTGCGGCTGCGACGCGGTCATCCGCCATGGTTATGAACGCGCCGCCTACCTGCCGGTGCTCGACGAGATCCGCCTGCCGTGGCCCGCGAGCTTCGCGAGCGCGCAGGCCCACTGCGCGGCCTTGCTGCGCGCGCTGGTGCACTGGAGCGGCCATGCGAGCCGGCTGGACCGCGACTTCGGACGCTGCACGGGCGAGGCGGCCTGGGTATTCGAGGAGCTGGTGGCCGAACTCGGCAGCATCTTCCTCATGGGCCATTGCGGCCTGACCGGGGGGGGCATGCAAGGGCATGCCGCTTCTTCCTATCTCGATGCGTGGCTGCGGATGCTGCGCAGCGACCCGAGCGCCATTTTCGCAGCCGCACGCGATGCGAGCGCAGCCTTCGCGTTCATCGTTGCCAGGGAGATGCCGCAGCTAGCACCATTGGGCTCGTCCCGGCCGTTCGATCGTGGCTGAGAGGCGGTTTCGCTCATGGGCTGCCAGGGCACGGGGCCGCATCGTCGCTGCCGTATCGTGCGGTCTTTGACGGTTCTGATCGATCACCGAATGCGGCCTCAAGGGGCCGGTGCCAAGGTGGTCGAGGCGAGGGCAGAGGGCTCGCCTCGGTTCGACGCGCAGACACTGCCCGGGATCGAGGCGAGCGAGGTCCGGCCGGTGCCGTCGCGTCGATGGTGTTCACGCTGAGAGGGAGGCCCCCGAAGCGGCACCTCACAGTGGTCACGGACAAGGCTTGACGGTTCGATCGCGCGCTGCCGCTGCGCCTGGATCGCTGGGGAGGGTGCGGGGGCTGCGCCTGCGCCCCCTGGGCATCCTGTTCCTGTCGGACCTGCCTGCGGCCTGTGACGGCGCTCGCCGCACGGCGGCGAATGGGGTCGGAGGCGGGCACCTCCGTGGCCTCTTTTCGGGTGGGGGAGGGCTTGCCTGTGAGCCCTGAGGCTACCCCCTCGTTCTCGCGTTCAAGGCCCTGCGCGCGCTTCGCGTGCTCGGCGCGTGCCGCGCGCCTGCGGCGGCCCTGAGCGCTGCGCTGCGAGGGGGTGGCGGGGTCTCGCAGGCAATCCCGCCTGTGTCATCCACAGGAGTTCGTCATGAACACATCCTCATGCCCCGTCGATCCTTCTGCGTCCGGGCCGTCGTCGCTTTGTTCCGCCGCATCGTCCGGCGTCTTCACGGCACGCGAGCTGGGCGTGCTCGACGCGCTGCGTCCGTTTCTCGGTGCCGAGGCCGAGGGGCTGTACACGGCGCAGGGCCGCTCGCTGCACAAGCTGGTCTGTTTTGCGCAGGACTCTTCGCTGCCGGGGTGCGCGCAGCTGCTGTGCGGGCTGCGCTTGGCGCGGGAACTGCTGGCCGAGGAACTGCGCCCGGGCGAGGCGTTCCGGTCCCTGTCGGCCGTCTCGGACTACCTCAAGCTGCACTTCGCGGGACAGGCGCACGAGAGCTTCGCAGTCCTGTTCCTCGATGCGCGCCACGCCTTGCTGGCCTTCGAGGACCTGTTTCGCGGCACGCTGACCCAGACGGAGGTCTACCCGCGCGAGGTGCTCAAGCGCGCGCTGCGGCACAACGCGGCGGCCGTGATCCTGGCGCACAACCACCCTTCGGGCGCCGTGGAGCCGTCGGCTGCGGACCTGGACGTGACCGAAGCCCTGAAGGCGGCGCTGGCACTGATCGGCGTGCGCGTGCTCGACCACTTCGTGGTCGCCGGCAACCGGGCGGTCTCGATGGCCGAGCGCGGCCTCGTCTGAGCGAGACCGGGGGCGCTGGGGCGCCCCTGGGTGTGCGACATCCGGTCGGGCCGTGCGATGGACGCGTCGGTCCGTGTCGCCCCGTGCCGCACCCAGAAGCCGGAAGGGGAGGGCGGTCTTGCAGTGGCCTTCACCGTAGCACGGCGTTCTCGCCGTCAAGGGCTGCGCGCTGCGGTGCGGCGCTGGCGGCCTGGCGGCCGTCGTCGACCCCTGACTGCTGCGCTGCGCCGTGCGGTCCCAGCGGCGGGCAATTCCGCCCGAACAACCGGAGATCGTCATGAACGGAAAATCACACGTTTCGCTGGAACAGCACCTCTGCCTGGTATGCGGCCTCGGCTTCGATACCGGCGGCATCCTGTTCGACAGGCGCCTGCGCCAGAGCATGGAGCGCCACACCGTGACAGGCTGGGGCCTGTGCGACGCGCACCGCAAGCTGTTCGAGGAAGGCTTTGTCGCGCTCATCGAATGCGACCCCGAGCGCAGCGGCGTGCCGGCGGACCAGCACCACATGCGGGCCGAGCAGGCCTGGCGCACGGGGCGGCTGGCGCATCTGAAGCGCGAGGTTTTCGCGAGGGTGGCCAACATTGCGCTGGCGCCCGATGTGCCCTGCGTCTTCGTCGAGCCAGGCGTGATCGAGCGGCTGCAGGCGATGGTGGGGCCGGCGGATTGATGCCGCGCTGAAGGCTTGATGCGCCGCTTCGCCGAGCTCGAGGCGGCGCTTCCCTTCGGCGACGGTTGCAAATCACGGGCTCCGTTGCCCGACGGGCATGCACGAAAACCCAAGCAGGTGCTGGCGCATGCCCGAAGGAGGAGCGCAGAAACAAGGCGGGCCAGCCGTGCGCTGACGCGTGGGCTGGCGGTGCGTGGATGTGCTTGTTGGCTCCTTGATCGTGGCACACCGTTCTTGCCGTCAAGGTCTGTGCGCGCCTCTTGCCTCTTTCGTTGCGGCGCGCTGGCGGCCTCGTGGCCGTCGCTCGAACCCTCCGCGCTGCGGCGTGCCGGCGCCGGCCTGCAACCGGCGCTCACCCACGCGTGCAGGTCTTCGGCCACTTTGACTAGCTCGGCAACCTGGCGGCGCGACTGGCCAGCCGCGGTCTGGTCAGACGATGGGGCGGCCCCGAGAGAGGGGGCGGCAAGAACCAAAGCAGGCGCAGGTCCCGCGTGCCATCAGAGATTGGCGTTCTTCTTGGATTTGAGCGACGCGCTGCATGCATCGAAATTGTCGAACTCGTACTCAAGGTTGATCGAGTACTTGCCGGCACTCGTCGCGATCGCTTCCACGGCGATCCTCGAGACCTGATCGATGGGCGGCGTGGGCGTCCAGAACGCGACGAGCTTGCGCTCCTTCTTGGCGAGCGACATCGTCCAGTCCTTCGGTTCGTTCCAGATGCTTCCGGAGCGCAGGTAGTCGAACTTCTCGGGCGCGCCGTACTTCGAGGTCAGGGCCTCCTGCCAGGAGCGGAAATCGCGCCGGATCTCGTCACCGTATGCGCTGGATTGGGCGATCGGTGTCCACGCCGCGATGCGGCACAACCCGGTGGTGGTGCCGAAGATCAACCGGTAGCCGTCGAGGTCGGGATGACCGTTGGGAAGGCGGCTCACCGTGTAGACGCCTTGCTGCTCGGTGGGCTTGAGCTGTGCGACCTTGCCCACAGTCTCGACCGTGTCTCCTGCGTTGAGCCCGAAGGGGCCGGCCGCTGCCGTCATGGCTGCCGCGGTCATGCAGATTCCGATCAGCCATCCCGCTTTTTTCTTCATTGCCTCGCTCCTGTGAATAGAGGTCGATCCTAACCGCGTGCGCTCACGCGACGGCATCCGGGGGCCGTGAGCTGCGCTTCGCGGGCGCGGCCCGCATCGGCTCGCTTCGTGGCCGCCTGAAGAAGCAGAAAAGAAACACGGCAAGAAGCAAGGCGGAAGGGGGATGGCTGGCTTGCTGTGGGCGCCTTCAGCATGGCACGTCGTTCTTGCCGTCAAGGGCTGCGCGCGCCTCTTCGTGGCGCGCTGGCGGTGCGCGGGCCGTCTTCGAACCGTGACCGCTGCGCTGCGGCGTGCCCGAGGGCGGTGCCGGGCAATCCCGCCCTCAGCCGTTCAAGGAGAACGCCATGGCTGCTTCCATCTTTCCCTTCCTCACCGACGCGCAGTTCGACCAGCTGGTAGCCAACGGCCTGACCGCGAGGGCGCAGGCGGATTTCGATCCGCTGTCCGTGGTCAAGCTGTTCACGCCCGATGCGGGCGCCACCTGGCTGCTCAGCGAGATCGACCTCGAGGATCCCGACATCGCGTTCACCCTGTGCGACCTCGGCATGGGCTTTGCGGAGCTTGGGCTGCGTGAGCCTTGCGGAGCTGGCCGGGCTTGCGCGGCATGCTGGGGCTGCCGATCGAGCAAGACCTTCGCATGGCCGCCTGCTGCGCGTGCGACGCGCCGATCGCACGGCGGTTTCTCGGCAACGGGGGGGCGGAACGAGGTCGCCTGCGCATTCATTGCAAGTGCCAGAGATGCCTGCGCTTGAAGGGGCCGCGATTCCGCTGCCGGACCGCGGGCTGTCGACGCACGGGCCAGCGCACGTCGGGACGCTGGCGCCGAATACCAGCCATCACTCCTGATCGAAGGCACACGGAAATCTCGTCGGACATTGTCATTCTGATCGGCTGCGCTCGCGCGTCCGGCTTGCGTGGGGTTTCCCGCGGCGCAATGCCGATGAGCCTGGCGCCCGGAAGAGCGGGGCATGCCGACGTGCGGCAGATGCATGCCATGCAAGCGTTGCGGGAGATGTCCCGCACCCGGATCATGGCGTCGTCCCTGATTCAGATGTGCAAGCTGCCTGGCTTCCGTTGTCCGAGGACCGCATTTTCGCTTTGCTGCCTTCTTGTCTTGCACCAACCATGAAAATTCCTTCCCAATGCGCCGCCGTGATTACCATGCTGTCCATGAGTCTCTGCACCGCCGCCGGTGTACGCACCGGCTACCTGGGGCCGGCCGGCAGCTGGACCCACCAGGCCTGTCTCGAACTCTTCGGCGATGCCGACCTGATCGCCCTCGACGGGGCCGCGCTGTTCGAGGCGATGCGCGCGAAGACCATCGAGCGCGCCTGTGTGCCTGTTACGACCTCGGTGGTCGGCGCCACACCCTACCTGGACGATGTGCTGGCGCTGGAGAACGTTCAGGTGGTGGCGGAGTACCCCAAGGTGCTCGGCTACAGCCTGCTGGCGAAGCCGGGGGCCGGCCGGGAGGACATACGCACGGTCGTTGCCCATCCTGTGGCATTGCAGGAGGTCAAACCCTGGCTGGACCAGCAGATGCCGCACGTCGAGCGCCGGCCCGCGGCCAGTGCTGGCGCCGCGGCGCAACTGGTGGCACAGGCGACGGGGTTGGACATGGCGGCGATGGGGCCGCCGAGCGCGGCGCGCATCCACGGGCTGAAGTCGGTCGCCGACGGCATCGAGGAGGGACCTCACAACACCACACGCTGGTGGGTGCTGGGGCACGCACTGCCCGCGCCGAGCGGCAACGACAAGACCAGCCTGCTGCTGACGGTCGACGAAGCCCGCTTCCAGCGTTCGCTACAGGCGCTCGCGAGGTCGGCCCGGGTGCTCGCCATTTACGAACGCCCTGGCAAGCAGTCGCTGGATGGGCACCGGTATGTGGTCGATGTCGCGGGTCATGCGTCGCAGCCGCAGATCGTCCAACTGCTGGCGAAGCACGCAGAGTTCCGGCTTCTGGGCTCCTATCCTCGAAGGTATTGAATCCTGTATGCATGCGCGTCTGTCCGGCAGGTTGAAGAAGTGCCGCTGAACTGGTCGAGGACCCTGCTGAAAGGCGGCTGGCGGGTGCGTTACTTTGCGCCTGGAGTGGAAGTGGCGTTCTGCGGGCACGCGACCATCGCGCTCGGTGCCGTCCTGGCGATGCGACTGGGCGACGCCCGCTATGCCCTCCAACTCAATGCCGCCCGGATCAGCGTCAAGGGGCGGCGCGACGGCGCACTGCGCCAGGCCGCGCTGCGACTGTTCACGCTGCACGGCGGCGACCTGGATCCACGGATCCCGCCCGCCATCGCCAATGCCGGCATCGATCACCCGGTGCTGGCGCTGCGCAGCCGCGAACGCCTCGCGGCGATGCACTACCAACTCAAGGTCGGGCGCGCGCTGATGGCGGCCGAAGGCATCGGCACCATCGACCTGATCCATGCCGAGACGCCGCGCCTGATCCATTCGCGCAATGCCTTCGCCATCGGCGGCGTGCTTGAAGACCCGGCCACCGGCGCGGCCGCCGCGGCGCTGGGCGGCTACCTGCGCAACATCGGCTGGCCGCACGCAGGCGCGATCGAGATCGTGCAGGGTGAGGACATGGGCATGCGGTCGCGCCTGCACGTCGGCATCACGCCGGAGCGGGGGGCGAGCGTGCGGGTGTCGGGTTGCGCGCACGTGATGGGCTGAAGCGCCGGCGCATCGGCGCCCGGGCTGGGCGCCCGAGTAAGTCTCGACTATTTGATTTTTTTCTATAACCATGATCGACAGTGCCCGGCGCGCTGACCCCGCGTGGCGCCGGCTTCCGGGAGACCGCCGGATGACGCCTTCGCCCACCACTTCCTTCGCGCCCGCCGGGTCACGCCGCCAGCTGATGCTGGCCGGCCTGGCCGCCGCGGTGTCCGGCTCGGCCGTTGCCGCCACCGCGGCCGACGCACCCTCGGCCGCCGTCACGCCCACCAGCGCCCGCATCCCGGTCGTGCTGACGCGCACTGAGTTCGTCTACGAGTCGATCGTCGACCTGTCGCCTTCGCTGCCGCTGGGCGCATCGCCCTTCGGCGAGCGCTTCATGGTGCCGATCATCGGTGGCAGCTTCGAGGGGCCTGGCCTGCGCGGCAAGGTGATGGCCGGCGGCGCCGACCGCCAGTTGCTGCGCCACGACGGCGCCAAGAACCTGGATGCGATCTACGAGCTGAAGACCGAGGACGGCGTGATCATCTCGGTGCGCAACACCGTGCTTTCGCGCTCGCCCAAGGACTGCCCGCGCCACGTGTTCTCGACCCTGCAAATCACCGCGCCCGAGGGCAAGTACGGCTGGCTGAACGACTTCGTCTAGGTCGGCACACTCAATTCGCTGCGGCCGGAGCGCGAGGCGGTGGTGATCCGGGTCTACAAGGTCGTCTAGCTTGTTCAAGCGGGAGCGCCGCGCTCGAACGGCCCCAACTGTTGGCGGCGGCGTAGATCCGCTTCAATTCGGCGGCGAGGCGGCGGGTTTGCCGGCCGCGTGAGTCGCAAACGCTGAGGGCCCGTGAGAGGCCCGCGTTGCATTGGAGGAGTCGCGGTAGCTCAGAACGGTTCGTCCGGATCGAAGGACGGCTCAGGCGGGTGCTGCACAAGCTGTTCCCGCCAGGCCTGCTGCGCGGCCGATCCAGACATCGACCACAACTGCTCGCGCAGCACATGCAGACACGCGAAGACGGCCAGGGCCTACTGCGGCGTCCAGTGCGTGCGTAGTGGCGGTGGTGCGGCGCCTGGCGAGCTCACGACTTGCTCCTGCCAGACTTGCCCGAGCGCTGCCCGGCGCGCGCGGCGAGCCGCTCCTGAGCTTCCTTGGCGCAATAGGACTCGCCCTCGATACGCATGACCGCGACGCGGTGCATGAGGCGGTCCACGAGCGAGACGACGCGCGCCGCGTTGGGGAAGACCTCGCCCCAGTCTGCGAACGCCTTTTTCATTGTCACCACGGTACTCTTGTGCTGATAGCGGCGGCTCACGAACTCGAAAAGCAAGTCGGCGTGACGGTTCGAGCAGGACAGGTAGCCGACCTCGTCGATGAGCAGTACGTCGGGCGCGGCGTAGCGGCGCAGCTTGCTGCGCAGGGCCGAGTCGCTGTCCGGGGCGGCGAGGTCTCCCAGCAACTGCCCGGCGATGACGAACAGCGCCGTTTGACTGGAGAGTATGGCCTGGCAGCCCAGGTTGCAGGCGCACATCTTCTTGCCCACGCCGTGGGTGGCGTCGGCGAGGAACTGCAGCGTCATGAGTTCCTCGATGACCGAGCGATCGACCTGCGTGGGCCAGCTGCAGTCGAAGTCTGCGATGAGCTTGAACTGCGTGATATGCGTATCGCGCAGGCGCCGCTCGAGGCTTCACCGGACGCGCTCCTGGGCCTGCCAGCCCAGCCACTGCGCTACGCGCCGTGCGGCATCGGCCTCAAGGTGCTGGATGCCGTGAAGGAGGTCAGCGACATCGATGCCGCGCAGGCCATGGCTAGCCTTAAGCTCAGCCGAGCTCTTGGTGCACTGCGCCGTCAGCTTGGAAGGCTCGCGCTGGCTGCCCGCACCGCTGCACGTGATCTCGGAGTCGACGCCAGATGAGGCGTCGTAGTCGATGTTCGGCGCGCCGAACATCGAGACGCGTTCGGCCTGGCGACAGGGGGGAGAGGCGGCAGCGGTGACGGCGGGCGCGCCCTGGTTGAAACGGGGCGGGGGCGCGCCTCCCTGCACTGCCGTGAGGGGGCGGTGAAGGTCGTGGGCACGCGTGCTGAGCGAGGTTCTTGTGCGGTGATGAGGGCAGGATAGACTGCCGTCAGACGTTGTTAACAGCCATGGCGTTGCGATGACCAAGCCCTCTCGATCAAGCGTGATTGGTGTCCGGGTGCAGCCTGAAGCGAGGGCGCGGTTCGCCGCGCTGGCCGCGCGCCATGAACTCAGCGAGGCAGGGCTGCTCGCCGCGATGATCAACGAAGTGGTGAAGACCAACGACCCGGTGACATGCGGGTCAGCCACGCGGTCGCTCACCCCCGTTTCGATCGCCCCTGACCCTCTCGAAGATCGCGTCACACTGCGGCTTCGCGAGGGTGATCGAAGGTTGGCAGCAGAGCGAGCCGCTGCCCGTCGAATGAAGACCGGCACCTACTTGGCCATGCTAATCCACAACCATGTCCGTGGTCCGGCGGTATTGCCCCCGAAGGAACTAGACCAGATCAGGGTGACTTGTGCACAACTGGCCGCGCTCGGACGGCTGCTTCGGATGTTCGGCATGTCGAACCGCTCGGCGGCGGCAACGTCCGAACTGATCGACGTGATCACACTGGTCCGGAAAGAAGTCGAGATGGCATGTGAAGTTACGGCTGCTGTTGTGCGCTGGAACCTTGTCAGCTGGGAGACCGGCAGCGAGATGGGTCATGCCTAAGCAGACGGTCCGGCTTGGGCGCAGCAATTGCGGGCCGGCTCGTGCAATGAGCGACATGGCGCTCGATATCGTGAGCTATGGCCGGCGAGGGCCGGGGGGCAACTTGCGCTTTGGCGTCGACCAGATCGCACAAATCAAGCGCACTGTGACCCGCACACCTGAGGTGATGGTGAAGGTTTCTGGTGGTGGACGAGATGTGGCCGGGGTCGGCGCGCATCTGGGCTACATTGGCCGGCACGGCAAGCTGCCGATTGAAATCGATGACGGACTGACGCTCCAGGGTCGAGGCGCGGTCCAGGAGATCGCGTCGGACTGGCAACTGGACCTTTGCAGGAGCCAGTACAAGCCCAAGTCGACCAGAGATCGGAAAGACCCGCGTGCGAAGTTGGTCCACAACATCGTGTTGTCGATGCCGGCTGGCACGCCGGCGGAAAAGGTTCTGGCCGCATCGCGCCTGTTCGCGCGCGAGAACTTCGCGCTGCAATACCGCTATGCCATGGTGCTGCACACCGATCAGCCGCACCCGCACGTCCACCTGGTGGTCAAGTGCGAGCATGAGTTCGAGCTCGGCAAGCGTCTCTATATCCGCAAGGACACGTTGCGGCGATGGCGAGAGCAGTTTGCCGCCCTGATGCGCGAGCAGGGCGTGGCAGCCAATGCGACGCCGCGACAGATTCGGGGGCAGATTCGCAAGCCGTTCAGAGACGCGATGCTTCACCGATTGCGGGCGCTTCGAACGTTTGAGCAGTTGCCGAGCGGCGAACGGGCGGCTCGCAAACCGCCGAAGACTTCAGTCTTCATGCTCCTGAAGCTGAAAGGCGTGCTTCAGGCCCTACGCTCAAGACGCAGTGTCTTGGACATTGGCAAGGATGTGATGCAACGTACACGAGGAGCCGTGGTCGCAGATTGGCTTGCCACGGCAGAGGTGCTTCGAAGGCAAGGGCAGGGCGATCTGGCGGACCGTGTTGATCGCTTCATCGCGCGTATGCCGGTCGTAGAGACCGATGCGCGGCGAATGGCCGATCGCTGGAGCGAGCAGGTCAGAAGCCAAACTTCGGAGCGCACGAGTACCAGATCAGCGGACGAGCAGGCCCGGTAAGCCCGTGAGCGACGGCTGCCGCCAAGGCCTCGGCGTGAGCTGTCGCCGATGGCGGTGTATTCTGCGATTCTTTCCCGAATGAATGCAAGCCTCGGCTGTCAAGTGACGAAAGCTGAGCAGGCATCTGTTGCTGCGGCTGGCGTCCTTTTTGTTCATGGCAAGGGGAGTAGCTTTAACAGTGGGCGGGCGCCATGAGCTTCCTGTTCGATGTGAGACGGGAGCTTCTGCGTCGGACAGGCGAAATGGATGTCCGGAGCGCGAATGCGAAAGTCACGTGGAGAAATGGGTTGTTGAGAGCTATCGCTGCTGCGGTTGAGGTACTTCACACCCGCTGCTGTACCACTGCGAGCAGCGAGAGGTGTGCCGGATAGAAGGCGTAGAAGACCCAGCGGCTGCGGGGGAGCATACGAAGATCGGATTCGATCCGTTGAGCTCTACATCAAGCTTGGCAAACGCGTCAGACCCACTATCCGTCAGTTGGGTTATCCAACAAAGAATTCTCTGAAGGGCTGGTACAACGAAGACCAGCAGAAGCTCGACTTGCCGACGGGCTTTACGGGCCGAGCAGCCAAGTTCTCGAAGCAACAGAGGGCGGCAGCTAACGCAGCTTGCGAAGGCCTCTTCGGACGGCTGAAGAATGAGCTGTTCTATCCTCGAGACTGGAAGAACGCCACCATTGAGCACTTCATCGAGGTGGTCGACTCGTACATCCGCTGGTACAACGAGAAGTAGATCAAGATCTCCCTTGGCTCTCTCAGCCCTATCGAGTACCGGGTGAGCCTTAGACTTGCGGCATAAAACCAGTCCAAGTTTTTATCCGCACCCCCCGTGGGTCAGGATTGCATGGAAATCAACAAGCAATGCCCAAGCGACCCTCCGCGAGTCGGTGAGCGGACGGTTACTACGGGCCCATTCGATCTGCGGGCGGAATCGCGACTTGGCGCACCTCACAAACCTCTACTCAGACCACCTCGACCAAGGCCGGTAGCACCCGTTCGTAGCGCCTCATCTTCCCCGGCTCGATGCCCAGCCATCGGGCTACCTCCTCCGGCGATGTTCCTCGTCGCAATTGCCTAAGGGCAAAGGTGTGCCGCAGGCGGAACGATCCGCCTTCTCGAGAGCTCACGCCGGCGTCTTCGAGCACTTGTCTCGCGCGCTCGTACTGAGAGGGCTTTTGCCATTGCTTGCCGCTGCGCGTGGACGGGAACAGGTATTGTCCCGTTACACCTGACTCTGCTCGCACAGTCAGCCAGTGCCGCAGCAGCTCCGCAGCCCAGGGCGCCACCGGCGTTTCGCGCGCCGGTGAATTGCCGTTTCCAGGCACATGAAGCTTCCACGGTCGCTCGCGTGCGTTGCCGCCTTGCGTGAGAGGCGAGGCGAGCGTCAACGCCCGCACGTCGCCCGGCGTGAGCCCGGCGCCGAGCTGCAAAGCCACGGACACGCGGTTGCGGACTTCCTGCCAGGGCAGCGCTGGCTGAGTTTCTCGCACAGTGCCGGGCCGTGGTCGGGCGGCCGAAAGAAAGGCGATGAGCTGCCCGGCTTCGCTCGGCGAGAGGTACTCCGGCAGCGGATCGGCATGCGAGGCATCTGCATAGCGGACCTCGGGATTGGCCGCCAGCCAGTTTGCCGCAGCCGTGTTGACCTTGGTATCGGTTCTCGCTGCATGGTGGCGGAGCACCCTGTCGATCAGTCGTATCAGCCGCAGTGCATAGCGGGGGGTGAGCGACTGATCCGAGGTCTTGCGACCGAAGCGTGCTGCTTGGAATGCCTGCAGGTCAGCCAGATCCAGGCTGGACAGGCTCACCACAGGGGACTGTCCCAGGCACCAGGCCACAAAGGCTTGCCACATGTCTTGGTAGACGGAAACCGAGCCTTCCTGACGCAGCAGGCCCGAGTCGCGCTGGTCGGAGAGCCAAGCCTCGAAAGCTTCCCCGAAGGCAGTCACGTTTCCTGTAGGGTGGGGAGCGTCGGCACGGCGAGGAGGTGGTGGGGCGGCGGCCATGGTTCAGGATGATAAACATACTAACGGCATGCATCAATATGGGAGTTGCGCGACTTGCTTTCGGAAAACTGGTTTCTTTTGCGGCCAATGCCGTTAGTCTTTTTTTAACTGACTCTATTCAGGGCTTTCGCGGCAGACAAAAGATGGGGCCAAGCGGCGAGGGGAGAGGTTAGGTGCAACTCCAAGACCGCGCTTGTGCTCGACAGGGAACAGCAGTGTCAGTGCCGCTTCGGACAGGCCGCATTCCTGGACGACGATTTCGGCCAAGCTTCTCGAGGTCCGGCAGCTCTCCTTCAGCGCGGCGGTCATCAGCCGCGCTCAAAGGTCGTCGGGGATCTCATCCACACCGAGCGTTCGCCGCGACCAGGATGCAACCCTAGGGTTTGTACTCATCCGTTGATCCGGATGGCCGGACGGCTCGTCACCGCTTCATCCGGGATGTCGGCGCGACAGCGCTCCTTCGTCTGCAGGAGCCCTCGAAAAATCAACGACTTAGCGCATTTCTGCGTGCGCCGGGGCCGTGGCATGTCGATTGCTGAGGGACAAGGCCCGCCGCATGTCCGATGCGAGTCGCGGCCATGACACAGGAGACAGGCCGATGAGCCACATGGGCGAGCTCGTCCCCACGGGCGAGATGTACGGCACCACTGTGCCGTCGCCGACCTTGCCACGCCATGCCTCGCCCCTGCCGGCCCCCGACAATTTCTAGGAGACCCTCCGTGGACAACCAATCCCAATCCGCACCCAAACCCTTCTACAAGTCCCTGTACTTCCAGGTCATCACCGCGATCGTGCTCGGTGTGCTTCTGGGGCATTTCTACCCGGACACCGGCGCGTCGATGAAGCCGCTGGGCGACGGCTTCATCAAGCTCATCAAGATGATCATCGCGCCGATCATCTTCTGCACGGTGGTGGTCGGCATCGCCGGCATGGAGGACATGAAGAAGGTCGGCAAGACCGGCGGCCTGGCGCTGCTTTACTTTGAGATCGTCTCCAGCATCGCGCTGGTGGTGGGCCTGGTCATCATCAACATCGTGCGGCCCGGTGCGGGCATGAACGTGGACGTGAGCCAGCTCGACACCAAGAGCATCGCGGCCTACACGGGCCCTGGAAAGATGCAGAGCACCACCGATTTCATCCTGAACATCATCCCCAACACGCTGGTCGACGCCTTCGCCAAGGGCGAGATCCTGCAGGTTCTGCTGATTGCCGTGCTGTTCGGCTTTGCGCTGCACCGCTTCGGCGGGCGCGGCACGCTGGTGTTCGACGTGATCGAGAAGGGCTCGCACGTGCTCTTCGTGATCGTGGGCTACATCATGAAGGTCGCGCCCATCGGCGCCTTTGGCGCGATGGCCTTCACCATCGGCAAGTACGGCGTGAGCTCACTGCTGCAACTGGGCCAGCTGATGGCCACTTTCTACGCGACCTGTCTGCTGTTCATTTTCGTGGTGCTCGGGGGCATCGCCAGGGCCCATGGTTTCAGCATCTGGAAGTTCATCAAGTACATCAAGGAAGAACTGCTGATCGTGCTGGGCACGTCGTCCAGCGAATCGGTGCTGCCGCGCATGATGGCCAAGCTCGAGAATCTGGGCGCGAAGAAGTCTGTGGTCGGCCTGGTGGTGCCCACGGGCTACTCGTTCAACCTCGACGGCACGTCGATCTACCTGACGATGGCGGCTGTATTCATCGCGCAGGCCACCAACACCGACATGACGCTCACGCAGCAGCTCACGCTGCTGGCGGTGCTGCTGCTCACATCGAAGGGGGCCGCAGGCGTCACGGGCAGCGGCTTCATCGTGCTGGCAGCCACGCTGTCGGCTGTGGGCCACGTACCGGTGGCGGGGCTCGCGCTCATCCTGGGCATCGACCGCTTCATGTCGGAAGCCCGTGCGCTCACCAACTTGATCGGCAACGGCGTGGCCACCATCGTGGTCGCCAAGTGGACCGGCGACCTCGACACAGTGCGCATGCACCAGCACCTGAACCAGGAAAGTCCGCTGGAAGCCGACGAGCCCGAGCGCGTGCTCGACGCCACCGAGGCACACATGCCCGCCGGCTCGGTGCGCTGAGCGCCGTCGCTGTCTCGCAAGCGGCGAGGCGGCGCGCGACAGCAAGATCAGGCGGCCGTCCGCCCCGATACTCGGTGGTATGCGGTCCGCGGCCCACCTCATCTTTCACTTACTGCCCGCCCGTCACCGGGCAGGCACCGATGCGCGCCCCACGGCCTTGTGCAATAACGCTTCCTTGACTTCAAGGGAGCCGGCCCGGCGCTTCGATTTGCCTTTCGACGATTCCAGACGATGGCGCGGCCTGGCGCGCTGGTGCGGCGCGCTGGCGCTGGTGGCAATGGCCGCCTTCGCGGGCCACCAGTTCGCCATGCAGGCCGGCCTGGCGCGGCTGCGCGAAGCTGCGGACCATCGCCTCGACATGCTCGCGACGGGCCTGGACGCCGACCTGGCCCGCTTCGAGTACCTGCCTGCGCTACTGGAGATGACCCCGATCGTCCCCGCGCTGCTCGAAACGCCGTCAGACACACACCTGCGCGACGCGGTCAACCGCTACCTCGACGGCGTCAACGCCACCGCGGGCGCCGAGATGCTCTACGTGCTCGACCGCTCCGGCATCTCGCAGGCGGCGTCCGACTGGAACAGGCCCGGTACCACCCTGGGACAGGACCTGTCGTTCCGACCCTACGTGATCGACGCGCTGAGCCAGGGGCGAGGCCGCTTCTATGGCGTGGGCATCACCAGCAACCGGCCAGGCTACTACCTGTCGTACGCGCTTCGGCGTGGCCAGCCCACGCGTGGCGTGGTGGCCGTCAAGGTCAACCTCGAGGAGGCCGAGCGCGCCTGGCGCAAGCTGCCGGGCGACGTGGCGCTGATCGACCAGCGCGGCGTGGTGATCCTCTCCACGCGCAAAGACCTCAAATTCCGTCCACTGCTGCCGCTCGACGCCCTGCAACGCGCCGAGGTCTTGCGCTCGCGTCCCTACGGCAACGCCACGTTGCAGCCACTGCAGTGGACGCAGAAGCAGGCGCTGGACCGCAACGTCCAGGTGATCGCGCTGGACGGTACCGATCAGCTCGCCTCGGCTAGGCCTCTGCGAGATGCCCCCTGGCAACTGATGGTGCTCGACAATCTGGCGCCGGTGCGGGTGGCGGCGCGCAACACGGCCATCACCGCGAGCCTGGCCATGGCGGTGCTGTTGCTGGTGGCCGTCGCGCTCTTGCAGCGCCGACGCGCGGTGCACCAGAAGCTCGCCAACCAGGCGGCGCTGCAGGCGGCGCATGACACGCTCGAATCGACCGTGGTGGCTCGAACCGCGCAGCTGCGCGCGGCCCAGGGCGAACTGGTGCATGCGGGCAAGTTGGCCGCTTTGGGCCAGATGTCGGTCGGCGTGGCGCACGAACTCAACCAGCCACTCACGGCCATGCGCACTCTCTCCGAGAGCGCCGGCATCCTGCTCGACAGGAATCGGTTAGACGACGTGCGCGGCAACCTGCAGCGCATCTGCGGCATGGTCGACCGGCTCGCGCGCCTGACCTCGCAATTGAAGACATTCGCGCACCGCAGCGACCTGCCATTGGTGCCGCTGCCGTTGTCGCAGGCCATAGCCGATGCACAGGCGATGGTGGCCGAGGCCGCGAGGAAGCACCGCATCGGCATCGAGGTCGATGTGCAGCCCGCCACGCTGAGCGTCATGGCCGAGGAGGCGGCGCTGGGCAGCGTGCTGGCCAACCTGATGCGCAATGCCGTCGACGCCATGCAGGAGGCGCCCGTGCGCACACTCAGGCTCGCAGCGCGGCTGGAGGAGGGCCGTGTGATCCTTCGTGTGAGCGATACCGGCACCGGCATCCATCCCGACATCCTGCCGCGGCTGTTCGAACCTTTTGTCACCAGCAAGCCGGCGGGTGCCGGTCTGGGCCTGGGCCTCGTGATCTCGGCACAATTGGTGCGCGCGATGGACGGCACGCTGCGCGCAGCCAACCTGCCGCAGGGCGGTGCCTGCTTCGTGGTCGACTTGCCTGCTGCCATTGCCGTGATCCACAACCCGCCCGGTTCCTTTCCTTCCAATTCCCTTGATTCCAATGCACAGGAGTGATGCCCAAGTGAGCGACAACCCTGCCATCCGTGTGCTGCTGGTGGAGGACGACGAAGACGTCCGCCTGAGCACGGCCCAGGTGCTGGCCCTGGCGGGCTTCGAGGTCGAAGCCTTCGCCAGTGTCGAGCGCGCCCGGGCGCACATCAGTTTCGGCGTTCCGGCGATCGTGATCAGCGACGTGCGCCTGCCGGGCATGAGCGGCACCGAATGGCTGAACGAACTGCACACGGCCGACGCGGAGCTTCCAGTCATCCTGGTCACGGGGCACGGACACATCGCGATGGCTGTGCAGGCGATGCGAGAGGGTGCCTACGACTTCATCGAGAAACCCTTCAGCTCCGAGCGACTGGTGGCCATCGTGCGCCACGCCATCGAACGACGCGAGCTCACGCTGCAGGTGCGCAAGCTGCGCGACGCGCTGGACAACTGGAACGGCATCCAGTCGGTGCTGCTCGGCCGCTCGGCCCAGATGCAGCACGTGCGCCGCACCGTGATGACGCTGGCCGAGACCTCGGCCGACGTGCTGGTCTACGGCGAAACCGGCACCGGCAAGGAACTCGTCGCCCAATGCCTGCATGCGCACAGCGAGCGCCGCCGCCAGCATTTCGTGCCCCTCAACTGCGGCGGCCTGCCGGAGGCATTGGCCGAGAGCGAGCTGTTCGGCCACGAAGCCGGCGCCTTCACCAGCGCCAACCGCGCGCGGGTGGGCAAGTTCGAATACGCCAACGGCGGCACGCTGTTCCTCGACGAGATCGAGAGCATGCCGATGCCGGTGCAGATCAAGCTGCTTCGCGCGCTTCAGGAGCGCAGCATCGAGCGCATCGGCTCCAACAAGGCCATTCCCTTCGACTGCCGCGTGGTGGCCGCGAGCAAGGAGGACCTGAAGGAAATGAGCGACCGCCAGAAATTCCGGGCCGACCTGTACTACCGGCTCGGCGTGGCCTTCATCGAACTGCCGCCGCTGCGCGAGAGGCGCGAAGATATTCCGCTGCTGTTCGAGCACTTCACGCTGCTGGCCGCGAACCGCTACGAGCGCCCGGCGCCAGCGCTGACCAACGCGCAGTTGGCCGACCTGATGGCCTATGCGTGGCCAGGCAACGTACGCGAACTGCGCAACGTGGCGGACCGCTTCGTGCTGGGCCTGCTCGGCGAGCGCCTCACGCAGACGCGCGCCAGCGGCGACGGCCTGCCGGCATTGCCGCGTGCGCTGCCGCAGCAAGTCGAGGCTTTCGAGCGCGCGGTGATCGTCGAGGCGCTGCGCAAGCACAAGGGCGACCAGCCCGCCACGGCCGCCGCGCTGGCCATCGCGCGGCAGACGCTGCACGACAAGCTGCGCAAGTTCGACATCCTGGCGGACGATTTCAAGTAGCGCCTTGGTTCGGTCGTGGCTCTGCGGGTCAGGACCGTCGGGGTTGCATTTGCTGGCGAGTTCGCGGCTCATGCACTCTCCGCATGCTGCTGACGGCTGCCAAGGCGCCAAGCGAATGGCCAGCACGCTCGACGATCTTCTTGCGCACCAGCCGCCAGGCGCTTCCGCATACAGGATGCGCCCGTCGGCTTCGTGGGAAGGACAGGGTCAGTGGGTGCGCGTGATCCTGCGGATCATGTTGTTCGAGCGATCCGCAACGAACACATCGCCGTTGCGATCGACGGCAACACCCATCGGGTCGCTGAAGCGCGCGTCGTTACCGGGACCATCCACGTATGCGCCGAGAGAGCTGCCACCGGCCAGCGTCGTCACCTTCTGCGCCGGCGAGATCTTGCGGATGCTGTTGCTGAGCAACTCCGTCACGTAGACGTTGCCGCCGGCATCTATCGCGACGCCGATCGGGAGATTGAACGCCGCCGACGAGCCTGTGCCGTCGATGGAAGCCGACACCCCACTGCCGGCGTATGTCGACACTGTCCCCAGGGGGGTGATCTGGCGAATCACGTTGTTGTTCTGGTCTCCCACATAGAGGTTGCCCGCGGCATCGATGGCCAGTCCGGTGGGGTAGTGGAACTGCGCGCTCGTCCCGTTGGCATTCACGAATCCCGGCGCGCCCGAGCCAGCGAAGGTCGAAACGACACCCGCGGGCGTGATCTTGCGGATCAGATGATTGCCTTGGTCCGCGACAAAGAGATTGCCGCCGGCGTCCACCACGATGCCCCATGGATACTGGAATTGCGCGCTGGTGCCCGAGCCATCGGCGTTGCCCGCAGCCGTACTGCCCGCAAAGACGCTCACGGCACCTTGGGGCGTGATCTTGCGGATCATGTGATTCTCATAGTCGGCCACATAGATGGTGCCGTCCGCACCGACGGCGGCACCTCTGGGTCCCTTGAAGCTCGCTGCCGTTCCGGCTCCGTCGTCGTGCCCCCCGCTTGGCAGGCTGGAATCGCCGGCGAGCGTCGAAACGACGCCTGCGGGCGTGATACTGCGGATCGTGTTGTTAGCGGTGTCCGCAACGTACATGGTTCCGTCAGGACCGAAGGCGAGCCCATAGGGTCCCTTGAAGCGTGCGCTGGAACCGGCCCCGTCCGCGACGCCCGGCGTCGTGGCGCCCGAGAACACATCGACTTTCGCCGAGACCGCGACCCAGTCACCGCATACGATGGCAATCGACACCACGTCCGCGGTCGCGGTACCAGACGGACCGTTGACGAAACAGACTTCGCCGAAGGGATGGCCCGCGACACCAACGCTGTACGAGGCGCCGGACGTCAGTGCCCTTGAGAACTTGAAGCTCGTGGCACCGCTGGCCACTGAAAGCGAGTCCGCACCGTTGTTCTGAAGTGCCAGCCCTTCGGCGCTCAAGCCCGAGATGGTGCCGCCGATCGTGAATTTGGCGGTCGAGTCGGTGTTGGTTGTGGTCTCGCCGCTGGTAGGCGGATTGCCGCTGTTGCCGCTGCTGCTGGTGTTCCCGTTTGCACCGACGCCCGCGAAGAACGAGCCTCCCCCATTGCTACCACCGCCACATGCTGAAAGCAGCAGCAGCGCGGCAGCGCTCACCGCAGCCAGTGGCCTGTAGTAAGTCCGAATAGTCACTTGTCTTTTCCTCTGATGGTTGTGAGAGCCCCTTACGCGGTGTCTGGCGCCGAGCCAATCCGTCCGGGACTGGGGCCGAAACGAAGCGCATCGACCTCGCCGGTCGCGTCGCATGTGCGTCAGCGCTCCGCCATCGCCTTGCCCACGCGGACTGCGCCTGCCGGACGCTGAACGCCCACGGTTTCACATATCGGTAACAAATAGGAAAACTTTAGGGTGACCGTGCGACTAGTCCGGAAAGCGTTGGCGTTTTAAATGTCCCATTGACAGAACATTGAAACTGCAAAAACATCAAAGGCATGTCGCAAATGCCTTTGCCGAAATACCACCAGATCTATCTGGTCCTGCGTGAGCAGTTGCACGAGGGGCGTTTCGCGGAAGGCCTGCCGGGCGAACTTGCGCTGATGGCGCAGTTCAATGTCGCGCGTGTCACGGTCCGGCGCGCGCTGGAACAGCTGGCCTCGGAGGGCCTGATCGCGCGCAACCCGGGGCGCCGCACGCGCGCACTGGCGCCGCCCGTCGCGGGCGACGGGCCTGAGGGCAAGAGCATGGAGCGTGCCAATCTGCGCGGCCTGCTCGAGAACCTGGTGACCATGGGCCTTCATACCTCCGTCAAGGTGATCGAGGTGGCGACCATCACCGCGTCCACGCAGGTCGCCCAGGCTCTGCAACTGGACCTCGGCGATCCGGTTCAGAAGGCCGTGCGCGTGCGCTCCACCAAGGAAGGGCCGCTCTCGCACATCACGACCTATGTGCCCGACTCCATCGCACGCCGCTTCGGCCGGCGCGAGCTGTCGAAGAAGCCCATTCTCGTGCTGCTGGAAGAGTCCGGCGTCAAGGTGGGGCGCGCGCACCAGACCATTTCGGCGCGGTTGGCGGACAACGTGCTCGCACAGCACCTGGATGTGTCCGTCGGCTCCGCGCTGCTCGCGGTGCGCCGCCTGATCTACGACGAAGACGAGCGGCCCGTGCAGTGGCTGCACGGCCTCTATCGCCCCGACCGCTACACCTACGAGATGCAGCTCTCCCGCGTGGGCAGCATCGACGCGAAGGTGTGGGTCAGCAAAGACGTGTCAGCCCAGTTCAACTGAAGAAGAAGGAAAGCCCCATGCAGAACCGCCGCAGTTTCGTTTCGCAGTCCGCCGCCCTGGCCACTGCCGTCGCCTTCCCGCTCGTGGCCGGCGCGCAGCCCAAGACCGTCAAGGTCGGTGTGCTGCATCCGGTCACCGGTGCGCTCGCCTATTCCGGCCAGCAGTGCCGCCTGGGTGCGCTCATGGCCATCGAGGACATCAACGCCGCGGGAGGCATCAAGTCGCTCGGCGGCGCGAAGCTCGAGGCGCTGCTGGGCGATGCGCAGTCGCAGCCGCAGGCCGGCGCGGCCGAGGTCGAGAAGATGAACGAAGCCGGTGTCTCGGCCATCGTGGGCGCCTTCGCCTCGGCCATCTGCCTGGCCACCACGCAGGCCGCCGCCAAGTACAACCTGCCGCATGTGGTGGATGTGGGCGTGGCCGACCAGATCGTCGAGCGCGGCCTGAAGAACACCTTCCGCTTCGGTCCCGGCTACAGGAAGTCGACCGAGGTGGCCATGGCCAACCTGCTGGTGCTCAACAAGGCCGCGGGCAGCCCCGCCAAGACCGTGATGATCATCCACGAGGAGTCGCTGTTCGGCGCTGGCACCGCGCAGCTGCTGTCGCGCGAGCTCCCGGGCTACGGCTTCGAGGTGAAGGAGGTGGTCAAGCATGCCAACCCCACGCGCGACTTCAACAACATCGTGCTGCGCATGAAGTCGGTCAACCCCGACATCGTGATCCCCGCCAACTACTACAACGAATACGCACTGCTGGTGCGCACCATGCAGCAACAGAAGGTCGTGCCCAAGGCGATCTTCTCGGTGCTGGGCGGCGCCGCGTCGAGCTACAAGTTCGTCAAGGAGTTTCCGGACGCGGCCAACGGCATCATCGACTGCAACCATTGGTTCAACCCGAAGGACAAGCGCTCGCAGGAACTGCGCAAGCGCGTGGAGGCCAAGGGCCAGTTCTTCAGCTACGAGGTTTTCATGACCTACACCTCGATGTGGCTGCTGGCCGATGCCATCGAGCGCGCGAAGTCGACGGAGCGCGCCGCCATCATCGACGCGCTGGAGAAGAGCACCTTCTCGAATCACATCATGCCGTACGGCCCCACCAAGTTCGTCAACGGACAGAACGAAGGCGCGCAGCCCCTGATGACGCAGGTGGTGAAGAACGACATCAAGGTGATCATCCCGCGCGACTACCGCGAAGTGGACCCCGTCTTCCCGCTGAAGGCTTGAGCCGCAGGGCCGGCACCGCATGGCGGGCGGCCTTCATGAAGAGACAAGAAGCCAAGCACCAGCCAGCCTCATGCCAGACATCAACATTCTTTTCCCCTCGGTCCTCAACGGACTGACGACGGGCGCCGTATACGCCCTGATCGCCGTGGGACTCACGCTCATCTACGGCGTGTTGCACATCATCAACTTCGCCCATGGCGCAAGCCTGATGCTGGCCCTGTACGCCGTGTACTTCCTGAAGGAGCGCTGGGGCATCGACCCCTACATGGCCTTGCCGATTGCCATCATCGGCATGTTCGCGCTGGGCTATGCGCTGCAGCGCGTCGTCATCAACAAGGCAGGCCACGGCAAGGACGAGAACATCCTGCTCGCCACGCTGGGCATCGCCATCGTCATGGAGAACCTCGCGCTGCTGTTCTTCAAGTCCGACACCCGCAGCATCGAGACCGCCTATTCGCTGAGCACCGTGGCCATCGGCCCCGCCATGATCGCGGTGCCCAAGCTGGTCGCCTTTGCCGGCGCGCTGGTGGTCTCGGGCATCCTGTTCTGGATCATGGGCCGCACCGACCTGGGCCGTGCCATTCGCGCCGTCGCCAAGGAGAAAGAGGGCGCCAAGCTCATGGGCATCGACGTCGACCACGTGTACGCCATGAGCTTCGGCATCGGCCTGGCCTGCCTCGGCGCGGCCGCGTGCTTCCTGCTGCCCGCGTACTACGTCAACCCGCAGGTCGGCAGCGGCTTCGTGCTCGTGGCCTTCACGATCGTCGTGCTCGGCGGCATGGGCAGCTTCGTGGGCGCGCTCATCGGCGGCTTCCTCGTGGGCGTGGTCGAGTCGCTCGGCGGACTGTACCTGGGCGAGTCGCTCGGGCAGATCGGCATCTTCGCCATCTTCATCGGCGTGGTGCTGTTCCGCCCGCAGGGCATGTTCGGAGCCAAGGCATGAAAGCGGGAATCAACGCCGGATACAGACAGCTCGCGGCCATCGCGCTCTTTGCCGTGGTCGTCGGCTGCGTGCCTCTGGTCACCCAGTCGGGCGTCATGCTGAACTTCGTGATGATGGCGCTCTACGCCACGCTCATCGCGCAGGCCTGGAACATCCTCGGCGGCTTTGGCGGGCAGTTCTCCTTCGGGCACGCACTGTTCTTCGGCACCGGCGCCTACATCCAGGCCATCGCACAGCTGCAGGGCGGCATCAACGCGTGGGTCGCGCTGCCGCTGGCGGTGGCTGGTGCCGCGGTGGTGGGCCTTTTCGTCGGCGCGCTCACCTTCCGCTATGGCCTGAAGGGCTCCTACTTCGCGCTGGTCACGCTGGCCTTCGCCGAGGTGTTCCGCATCGTCGCGACTTCGGTGCCCTTCACCGGCGGTGGCGTCGGCCTCATGGTGCCGCTGCGCGAAGCGGTGGGCAACATGCAGTTCGCGTCGCGCGCGGGCTACCTGTGGGTGGTGCTGGCAATGGTGGTCGTGGCGCTGCTCGTGACCTGGTGGCTGCGCAACGGCCGCTTCGGGGCCTACCTGCAGGCGGTGCGCGACAACGAGGACGCCGCGCGCGCCGTGGGCGTGAATCCGTTTCGCGTCAAGCTCGCGGCCATCGGCCTGTCGGCCGCCTTCATGGGCGCGGCCGGTGCGTTCTACGTGCAGGTGTTCCAGTACATCGACGCGGGCATCGCCTACGGCTCCGTCACCTCGGTGGAGGCGCTGGTCGCGGCCATCGTGGGCGGCATGGGCACGCTGTGGGGGCCGGTGCTGGGCGCGGCCGTGCTGCATCTGCTGTCGGACCTCACGCGCAACCTGTTCGGCGAGCTGCCGGGCATCAACATGGTCATCTACGGCACGGTGCTCGTGCTGATCGTGATCTTCCTGCCGCGCGGCGTGGCGGGGCTGGGCCTGTCGGTGCGGCAGTTGTGGAAGGCAAAGGGAGAGCGCAATGACTGAGCCCTTGTTGAAACTCGACGGCATCTCGCGCTCCTTCGGCGGCCTGAAAGCCGTGCAGGACGTGAGCCTGGCCGTCACGCAGGGCAGCCTCACGGCGCTGATCGGTCCCAATGGCGCGGGCAAGACCACGCTGTTCGCGCTGATGTCCGGCTTTCTGAAGCCCGACACCGGCAGCGTGCGCTTCGCCGGGCAGGACATCACCGGCCACGAGCCGCACCGCAATGCGGTGCTCGGCATGACGCGCACCTTCCAGATCGTGAAGCCCTTCGCCGCGCAGACCGTGCGCGAGAACATCGCCGTGGGCGCGCACCTGCACGTGCGCAACCGCGCCGAGGCATTGCGCAACGCCGAGGCGGTCGCGCAGCGCGTGGGCCTGGCGCCGCAGCTGGACAAGGCCGCATCTGACCTCACCGTGGCCGGCCGCAAGCGCCTGGAACTCGCCCGCGCGCTTGCCACGCGCCCGCGCCTGCTGTTGCTCGACGAAGTGCTCGCAGGCCTCAACCCGCAGGAGATCGCCGAGATGATGCCGGTGGTGCGCGGCATCGCCGACAGCGGCGTGACCGTGCTGATGATCGAACACGTGATGCAGGCCGTGATGAACCTCGCCGAGCACGTGTGGGTGCTGGCGCAGGGCCGGCTCATCGCCGAGGGCAACCCCGCGCAGGTGACTTCCGACGACCGGGTCGTCGAGGCGTACCTCGGGCACGGCACGGCGGCGCGGCTGCGCAAGGCCGCTGCGGGAGCATCCGCATGAGCGCGCTGCTCGACATCCAGGGCCTGCGCGGCGGCTATGGCCGCGTCGAGGTGCTGCGCGGCGTCGACCTGCAGGTCGACGCCGGCGAGATGGTCGCGCTGCTCGGCAGCAACGGCGCGGGCAAGTCGACCCTGAACAAGGTGGTCTGCGGCCTGGTGCCCGCATGGAGCGGCAGCGTGCGCTTCGACGGCAAGGACCTGAGCGGTGCGCACTACCGCGACGTGGTCAAGGCCGGTCTCATCCAGGTGCCCGAAGGGCGCAAGGTGTTTCCCAACCTCAGCGTGCTGGAGAACCTGGAGCTCGGCTCCTTCACGCGCGCACGCGCACGCCGCGCGGCCAACGTCGAGAAGATGTTCCACATCTTCCCGCGCCTGCGCGAACGCATGGCGCAGCACGCCGGCACCATGAGCGGGGGCGAGCAGCAGATGCTGGCCATCGCGCGCGGGCTCATGGCCGAACCCGTGCTGCTGATCCTCGACGAACCCTCGCTCGGCCTGTCGCCGCTGCTGGTGGAAGAAATGTTCACGCTCATTCGCGAGTTGCGCGACGGCGGCCTCGCGGTGCTGCTGGTCGAGCAGAACGTGGGCCAGTCGCTGGAGATCGCCGACCGCGCCTACGTGCTGGAGAACGGCAGCGTGCGCTTCTCCGGCAAGCCCGATGCGCTGATGCGCAGCGACGAGCTGCGGCGTGCGTACCTGGGCCTGTGAGCCCACCGAGCCCTTCAAGAAATACAAGGAGACCTCCCGATGAAACGCCGTGACATCCTCATCGCGCCCCCCGCACTGGCCGCGCTGGCCTTTGCCGCCGGCGCCCGTGCGCAGGTCGGCAACGCGCCCGTGCGCATCCTCGTCGGTGCGCCCGCCGGCGGCTCGACCGACACGCTCGCGCGCTCGCTGGCCGTCAGCATGGGCCCCGCCCTGGGCCGCACCGTGATCGTCGAGAACAGGCCCGGCGCGGGCGGCAACATCGCCGCCGACGCGGTCGCCAAGGCCGCGTCCGACGGCAATACGCTGCTGCTGAGCTTCACCAGCCACGCCATCAATGCCACGCTATACCCCACGCTGCCTTTCGACCCGGTGAAGGACTTCACCGCGCTCACCTGCGTGGCCACCTCGCCGTCCATCCTCGTGGCCAGTCCCAGCCTGCCGGTGAAGGACGTGCGCGAGCTCATAGCGCTGGCCAAGGCCAGGCCCGGACAGCTCAATTTCGCCATCGGCGCGGTGGGCTCCTCGCTGCACATGGCCGGCGAGGCCTTCAAGATGCAGTCGGGCGTGGACATCGTGAACATCCCCTACAAAGGCACCGCGCCCGCCGTGCAGGATCTGCTCGCCGGCCAGGTGCAGCTGATGTTCGCGGCGGTAGGCAACGTCAAGGCACACATCCAGGCCGGCAAGCTCAAGGCGCTGGGCGTGACCACCGCGAAGCGCCTGCCCGCGTTCCCCGACGTCCCGGCCATCGCGGAGGCCTTGCCGGGCTACGAGTCGAGCGCGTGGTTCGGGCTGTTCGGCCCGGCGCGCCTGCCAGCCGACGTGGCGCGCAAGCTCAGCGACGCGGCGCGCCATGCGCTGCAGCAGCCCGACATGCTCAAGCGGCTGGACACCGAGGGTGCCGTGGCGGTCGGCAACTCGCCCGAGCAGTTCGCCGCGTTCGTGCAAAGCGAGATTCCGCGCTGGGCCAAGGTCGTCAAGTTCTCGGGAGCCAAGCCGGAATGAGCCCTTCCGCAGCAACCCGAATGCCAAGCCGCACAGCGCCGCAGACACTGGCGCAGAAGCTCATCGCGCGCGCGAGCGGCCGGGCGCACGTGGCGGTGGGCGAGATCGTGACCTGCGGCGTCGACCTCGCCATGTTCCATGACTCCTCGGGTCCGCGCCGCCTGAAACCCATGCTCGAGGAACTGGGCGCACAGATCTGGGACCGCTCGCGCATCGTGCTGGTGATGGACCACTACGTGCCCGAGCGCGACGACGACTCGCGGCGCATCGTGCGCATCGCGCGCGACTGGGCGCGCGACCAGCAGCTGCCGCACGTGTACGACAGCCAGGGCATCTGCCATGTGGTGGTGCCGCAGCACGGCCACATCCGTCCCGGCATGCTGTGCGTGGGCGGCGACTCGCACTCGCCCACCGGCGGGGCATTCGGTGCCTACATGTTCGGCGTGGGCAGCACGGAGATGCTGGGCGTGGTCGTCACCGGCGAGATCTGGCTGCGCGTGCCCGAGACCATCCGCATGTGGTGGGACGGCGCGCTGCCCGCCGGGGTGACCGCCAAGGACATGATGCTGCACATGATCGGGCGCTTCGGCATGAACGGTGGACGCTATCAGGCCGTGGAGTTCGCGGGGCCGGCGGTGGCCGCGCTGTCGATGCAGGAGCGCATGACGCTGTCGAACATGAGCGCCGAGCTGGGCGCGCAGGCCGGGCTGATCGCGCCCGACGAAACCACGGCTGCTTTCCTCGAAGGCGCGGGCGCACCGCGCGCCGACATGGCGCGCTGGTTCACCGACGAAGACGCGGACTTCACGCGCCACCGCTTCGACGCCGCCATGCTGGAGCCGCACATCGCCGCGCCGCACAGCCCGGCCAACTCGCACGGCGTGAGCCGCTATGCGGGCACGCGCGTGGATGTGGCCTACATCGGCGCGTGCACCGGCGCGAAGCTCGACGACCTGCGCGCCGCGGCGCAGGTGCTGCGCGGACACAGGGTGGCGCCCGGCATACGCCTGATCGTCGCGCCCGCCAGCATCCAGGACCAGGAGCAGGCGCGCGCCGAGGGCGTTCTGCAGGCGCTGATGGACGCGGGCGCTGAGCTGCTTCCGACCGCGTGCGGAGCCTGCTCGGGCTATGGCGACCCGATGGGCGACGACATCACCGTCATCTCGACCACGGCGCGCAACTTCAAGGGCCGCATGGGCTCGCCGACCGCGCAGGTGTACCTGGGCTCACCCTACACGGTGGCCGCCGCGGCACTGCGCGGCCGCGTGACCGATCCGCGCGAGGTGCTGGCATGAGCGTCACCCGGGCCACCCATCGCGTCTGGCGCCTGGGCGCAGACATCGACACCGACCTGCTCGCGCCGGGCCATGCCATGAAGCACGGCATCGACGTGATCGCGAAGCACTGCCTGGAGGCCATCCGCCCCGACTTCGCCGCGGGCGTGGCGCCCGGCGACGTGCTGGTGGCCGGGCCCAACTTCGGCATCGGTTCCTCGCGCGAGCAGGCCGCCGCCGTGCTGGTGCAACTGGGCGTGGCGGCGGTCATCGCGCCCTCGTACAGCGGCCTCTACTTTCGCAATGCCTTCAACGTGGGGCTGCTGCTGCTGACCTGCGCCGAGGCAGAGACGCTGAGCGAGGGCGATCAGATCGCCCTCGACACGGGCTCGCCGGAGATCGTCGCGCCCGGCGCACGGCGCCTGGCTTGCGAGCCGGTGCCCGGATTTCTCATGGACATGGTCCGCGCCGGCGGATTGTTGAACCAGCTGCGCCAGCGCGCTGCCCGAACCGCCTTCACGAAAGCCCCCGATGCCTGATCTCTCCTGTGCCCCGACCCTCGACCCCGTCACGCTCGCCGTGCTGCGCGGCCGCCTCGAACAGGTGGCCGACGAAATGGATGCCACGCTCTATCGAAGCGCGTTCAATCCCATCATTGCCGAGGCGCACGACGCCTGCCACGGCCTGTACGACGCCGTCACCGGCGACACCCTGGTGCAGGGCAAGTCGGGCCTGCCGGTGTTCGTGGGCGCCATGGCCTTCGCCGTGCGAGCCACGGCCAAGGCCGCCGACGCCCGCGGCGGGATGAAGGACGGCGACGTCTGGATCAGCAATGACGCCTACGACGGCGGCACGCACGCCAACGACTTCAAGCTGGTCAAGCCCTTCTTCCGCAACGGCAAGCTGTATTGCCACATGGCCTCGGCGGCCCATTGGCACGACGTCGGCGGCGCGGTACCCGGCAACTACAACCCCGCCGCCACCGAATGCTGGCAGGAGGCGGTGCAGATCCCGCCCGTGCGCATCGTGCGCAATGGCGAACTCGACGTCGACGTGCTCGCCATCCTGCAGGCCAACACGCGCCTGCCCGACAGCCTCTGGGGCGACCTGAACGGCCAGCTCGCCGCGCTGGAACTCGGCGCCAGGCGGCTGAACGGCCTGCTCGACGAGTACGGCGACGACCTGGTGATGAACGCGCTGGGCGAACTGCGCGGCCGCGCGCTGCGCCTGATGCGCTCGCACATCGCCTCGCTGCCCGACGGGCGCTACAGCTTCGAGGATGTGCTGGACAACGACGGCATCGTCAACGAGCCGCTGACCATCGCACTGGACATGACCGTGGCGGGCGACCGGCTCACACTCGATTTCTCGCGCACGTCGCCGCAATGCGCGGGGCCGGTGAACATCTCGCGCGCGACCGCGGTGGCTGCCTGCTACGTCGCGCTCAAGCACCTGTTTCCCGACGTGCCCGCGAACGCGGGGGTGCTCGACGCGGTGGACTTCGTCATTCCCGACAAGCTGGTGATCAGCTGCGAGCGCCCGCGCCCGGTCGGCGGCTACACCGAGACCATCCTGCGCATGATCGACGTGATCTTCAGCGCCGCCGCGCAGGCCGATCCCACGCGCGCCGTGGCGCAGGCCTACGGCACCATCAATGCGCTGTCGATTGCCGGGCATCGCAGCGACAAGGGCCGCGAGGGCCAGCGCTGGGTGATGTTCAGCTTCTTCGGCGGCGGCCATGGCGGCCATTCGGGCGGCGACGGCCTGGCGCACGGCAACGCGCCGATCTCCACGGCAACGATTCCGCCGCTGGAGATTCTGGAGGCGGCGTATCCCGTGCGATTCACCGAATGGTCGCTGCGCGCCGACTCCGGCGGCGATGGCCAGCATCGGGGCGGCCTGGGGGCCGTCTACGAAATCGAGCTGCTCGAGAAGGATGCGGAAGTGTTCGTCTTCGGCGAGCGCGGCACTTCGCCGCCCAAGGGCATCGCGGGCGGCGGCAGCGGTGCCGTCAACGTGTTCCGCTACGAGAACGCCGGCGAATGGCATACGCCGCCCATGGTGTCGAAGATGCGTGGCATCACGCTGGCGCGCGGCGAGCGCGTGCGCCTCGAAACCCCCGGCGGCGGCGGCTGGGGCCACGCCGCCGGGCGGCCCCTCGAACAGCGAGCAGCCGATGCCGCCATGGGCTATGTGACCAACGGCAGCAACGACAAGAAAGCGTCCCAATGAGTTCCCCTGGCAAATCCCTGGTCGTCGGCGTCGATGTCGGCGGCACCTTCACCGACCTCTTCGTGCTCGACGAAGCCCTCGGCACCGCGCGCATCGTCAAGGTGCCTTCCACGCGTGGCGAGGAAGCGCGCGGCTTCATGAACGGCGTGGCGCGCGTGGCCAATTCGGCCGCGGCCATCGCCACCATCGTGCACGGCACCACGGTCGGCACCAATGCGCTGCTCGAGCGCAAGGTGGCCCGCACCGGCATCATCACCACGCGCGGCTTTCGCGACGTGCTCGAGATGCGCCGCCGCGACCGCCCGCAGACCTGGGGCCTGCGCGGCAGCTTCCTGCCGGTGGTGCCGCGGGACCTGCGCCGCGAGGTCGACGAGCGCGTGCTGGCCGACGGCACGCTGCACACGGCAGTCGACCTGGCGCAGGTGCGCGCCGAAGCGCGTTCGCTGCTCGAAGCCGGCTGCGAGGCGGTTTGCGTGTTCTTCATCAACACCTACGCCAACCCCGAGAACGAGCGCCTCGCGGTGGCGGCGGTGCGCGAGATCTGGCCGAACCCGCACGTCACCTCGGCCAGCGAGGTGTTGCCCGAGATCCGCGAGTTCGAGCGCTGCTCGACCGCCACGCTCAACGCGGCGCTGCAGCCGGTGGTGGGCAGCTACCTCGGACGCCTGGAGAGCGACCTGCGTGCGCAGGGCTTCGCGGGCGAACTGCTGGTGGTGCAAAGCAACGGCGGCGTGATGTCGCGCCAGACCGCGAGCGACCTGCCGGTGCGCACCGCGCTCTCGGGCCCGGCGGCGGGCGTCATCGCCTGCGCGGCAATCGCGCGTGCGGCGGGCTTTCCGAACGCCATCACGGGCGACATGGGCGGCACGTCGTTCGACGTGTCGCTGGTGGCCAACGGCGAGGCCGCGCTGGCGGCGCAGACCGCCATCGAGTTCGGCATGGTGATCCGCTCGCCGATGATCCAGATCGAGACCATCGGCGCCGGCGGCGGCTCCATCGCGTCCGTCGACGCCAGCGGCATGCTCCAGGTCGGGCCGGAGTCGGCGGGCAGCGTGCCCGGGCCGGCATGCTACGGACGCGGCAACATGCGCCCTACGGTGACCGATGCCAACGTGCTGCTCGGGCGCATCGCCGCCGACCGGCCGCTGGGTGGCGGTTTGCTCGCGGCGCTGGATGCGCAGAAGTCGCGCGAGGCCATCGAAGTGCACGTGGCGCGCCCGCTGGGGCTCGACGTGCATGCGGCGGCCGAGGCGATCCTGACTCTGGCCAATGCACGCATGGCCGGCGCGATCCGTCTGGTCTCCATCGAGCGCGGGCACGACCCGCGCCGCTTCGCCTACATGCCCTTTGGCGGCGGCGGAGCGCTGCACGTGTGCGCGATGATGCGTGAAGTGGGCGTGGCCACCGGCATCGTGCCGCGCTATCCCGGTGTCACCTCGGCGCTGGGCTGCGTGATCGCCGACATGCGGCATGACGCGGTGCAGACCCTCAATACGCCGCTGGCCGATCTCGACGTGGCCGACCTGCGGCGCCGCATCGACGAACTGGCCGCCAGCTGCCAGCAGCGGCTGGACTCGTCGGGCGTGCGCTTCGACGAAGTGCGCGAGGTGGTGGCGCTGGACATGCTCTACGCGGGCCAGACGCACACGCTGCCGGTGACGCTGGCCGACACCGGCAAGACGCCGCTGACCGCCGCATCGGTCCGCGCCGCCTTCGAAGCCGCTTACAGCGCCGCCTTCGGCCGCGTGCTCGACGGCATCGCGATCCGCGTGATGAACCTGCGCTATGCGCGCATCGGCGTGCGCCCCAAGTTCGACCTGGCCGTGCTGGCGCCCGAAGGCGAGGGCAGCATTGCGCCGCTGGGCACGCAGCGCGTGTTCCATCAGGGCCAGTGGCACGACGCCGCGCGCTACGCCCGCCTCGAACTGCCGGTGGGCGCGCGCATCGACGGCCCCGCCATCCTGGAGCAGGCCGACACCACCGTCTGGCTGGAGCCGGGCTTCCATGCCGAGGTCGATGCGTACGGCAACCTGCTGGTGAGGCCGTCATGAGCGAAGGGCAACGCATCGTCGCGGCCAATACGGCGCTGGTCATCATCGATCTGCAGAACGACTTCCTGGACGCGAAGGGCGCTTACGCACGCGGCGGCGACACCAATCCACCCGCCTTGCTGCTGCCCGATCGCGTGGCAGCCGTGGCACGCGCGCTGAAGGCGGCCGGTGGACTGGTCGTCGCGAGCCAGTTCACGCTGTGGCCCGATGCGAGCGGAGAGCCGATGGTGTCGCCGCATCTCAAGGCCCTGCGCCCATACCTGAAGAAGGGCGACTTTGCCCCCGGCAGCTGGGGGCAGGCGAACGTGGATGCGTTAACCGGTCTGATCGACGTGACGGTCAGCAAGGTCGCGTACTCGGCATTCTTCAACACGCAGCTCGACTGGGTGCTGCGCCGCGCGGGCATCGACACGGTGGCCGTATGCGGCATCGTGACCAACGGCGGTGTGGCGAGCACCGTGCGCGACGCCCACATGCGCGACTACCGCACGCTGGTGCTGGCGGACGGCTGCGCGGCCTTCGGCGAGGAGCGCCACCAGACAGCGCTGGCCGACATGCGCAATGTGGCCGAGGTCACGGCGTGCCAACCCTTCGCGGATTCGCTGGCATGACGACGGCGCCCGTGCGAACCGTCCGCCGTGCGGCGTCGCTTCCGGCCGACGCGCATGTGTCGGTGGCCGTTGTCGGGGGCGGTGCCTGCGGGCTCACGGCCGCGTTGATGCTGGCGGACGCAGGCGTCGATTGCGTGGTGCTCGAACGCGATGCGCAGCCGGGCGGCTCGACGGCGCTGTCCTCGGGCTTCATTCCCGCGCCGGGCACGCGCGTGCAACGCGCGCACGGTGTCGACGACAGCGCCGCGCGATTCGCCGCCGACATCCAGGCCAAGGCGCACGGCCGCGCCGCGCCGGTGCTGGTCGATGCGTATGCCGCCGCCATCGGCCCGGCGCTCGATGCGCTGCAGGCGCGCCACGGCTTCGACTGGACGCTGCTCGACGGCTTTCTCTACCCCGGCCACAGCGTGCACCGCATGCACACGCTGCCCCAGAAGACCGGCGCCGCGCTGATGGCAAGGCTCCAGGCGGCGGCCGAAGCCGCGGGCATTCCGGTGCTGACGCAGGCCGTGGCCGAGACGCTGGTGCTCGACGCCGACGACCGCGTGATCGGCATCGACTACCTGCGCCCTGACGGCCGGCGCGAGTCGCTCGGCTGCGACGCGCTGCTGCTGGCCTGCAACGGCTTCGGGGGCAATGCACAGATGGTGCGCGCGCTGCTGCCCGAGATGGCCGAAGCCGCATTCGGCGGCCATGTGGGCAACGACGGCAGCGCCATCCTCTGGGGCCAGGCGCTGGGCGCGCGGCTGCGCGACCTGGGCGGCTACCAGGGACACGGCTCCTGGGTCACCCCGCAGGGCGCGCTGATGTCGTGGGCCGTGATGATGGAAGGCGGGGTGCAGATCAACCGCGAGGGTCGGCGCTTTCACGACGAGACGCAGGGCTACTCGGAGGCTGCGGTGCATGTGCTGGCGCAGCCCGGCGGCGTGGCATGGAACGTGTTCGACACACCGCTGCTCGCGCTGGCACGGGGCTTTCCGGATTTCTGCGATGCCGAAGCGGCCGGCGCGTTGCGCCGATGCGAGTCGGTGCACGAACTGGCCGCCTGCATCGGCTGCGACGACGCCGTGCTGCAGCAAACGCTCGACACGCTGCGAGGCAGCGCGCCGGCACCCGATGGACGCGTGTTCGCACGCGGTCTCGACGCCCCGTATTTCGCGGTCAAGGTGACAGGCGCGCTCTTCCACACCCAGGGTGGCCTCGACATTGCCGCCGACACCCGCGTGCTGCGCGAGGACGGCACCCCCCTGCCCAACCTGCTGGCCGCAGGCGGCGCGGCCGGTGGCGTTTCCGGCGACGCGGTGTGGGGCTACCTCTCCGGCAACGGACTGCTGAGCGCCGTGGCCGGTGGCTTCATCGCGGCGCGCACGGCCGCCGCGCTCATTCGATCCAAGGAGACGTCGGCATGACGAATCACACCCTCAAGAGCCGCCTGTCGAAGCCCGACGTGGTGCTGGCCCCCGGCGTGTACGACGCGCTGAGCGCGCTGGTGGCCGAGCAGGCGGGCTTCGAGGCGCTGTACCTTTCGGGCGCATCCATCGCCTATACGCGACTCGGCCGGTCCGACATCGGCCTGACGACCTTCACCGAGGTGGCCGACACGCTTGCGCACATCACCGAGCGCGTGCGCCTGCCGGTGATCGTCGATGCCGACACCGGCTTCGGCAATGCGCTGAACACGCAGCGCACCGTGCGCGGTTTCGAACGCGCGGGCGCGGCCATGATCCAGATCGAGGACCAGACCTTCCCCAAGCGCTGCGGGCACCTCGACGGCAAGGCCGTGGTGCCCGAGCGCGAGATGGTCGGAAAGCTCAAGGCCGCGCTCGACGCGCGTGCGTCGAGCGACACGCTGATCCTGGCCCGTACCGACGCGGTGGCGGTGGAGGGCCTGGACGCCGCACTGGAGCGGGCCGAAGCGTACCTCGCATGCGGTGTGGACGCGCTCTTCATCGAGGCATTGCGTTCGCCCGAGCAGATGGATGCGGCCTGCAGCCGCTTCGCGCACCGCGTGCCGCTGCTGGCCAACATGGTCGAAGGCGGCAAGACGCCGATCCAGGATGCGGACGCGCTGCAAAGGCACGGTTTTCGCATCGCCATCTTCCCCGGCGGCACCGCCCGTGCGGTGGTGCACACCCTGCAGGGCTACTACGCGAGCCTGCACCGGCACCGCACCACGCAGCCCTGGCGCTCACAGATGCTGGATTTCGACGCACTCAACGAGGTGATCGGTACGCCGGAACTGATGCGGGTCGGGAAAAGCTACGGCGATTGATCGTCGTCGCCGGCAGCACCCGGCGGCTCGGCCGCGCGCCTCGCGCTGGCGGCAATCCGGCGCAGCAGGTCCAGAGGCGCCACGGGCTTGTAGCAGATCGGGATCCCGCGCAAGGACGTGAGCGCATAGGAGTTCAGCGACTCGCCGGTCACGATGAGGGTGGGCACATCGCCCCAGTGCGCGCGCATCAGTTCGATCGCATCGAGGGCGGTTTTCCCGTCCGGCAAACGATAGTCGCTGAGCAGGACATCGGGCGCCCGCTCGGTCAGCGGCAGTTGTCGCCTCATCTCCTCGATCGACCCCCACGCCTCGTGCAACACGCCGTGCGCATTGAATACCGCGGCGAGCGACCGCCTGACCAACTCGTCGTCCTCGATCAGCACGACGTACTTGCCGCGGCTCGCTTCGACGCCGCCGGCCATGAAGTCGTCGAGCGCAATGCCGTCGAAGGCCGGTGCGATCACCGATGCCGGAATCTCCAGCGTGAAGGTGCTTCCCACGCCCACCTCGGACTGGATCGAAAGCTGATGGCCGTCGAGCAGTTTCAGCATGGCCGAGACGATCGACAGCCCCAGGCCCACGCCCTTGTCGGCCGCCTGCGCATGTCGATTGTTCAGCTGGACGAAGGGGCGGAAGATGATGTCGCTGCGCAGGGCTTCCTCGGCTATTCCGAGGCCGTTGTCCTGAATGGCCAGGCGCGTGAGCTCGCCGTGCGCCGTCAGGAGCAGGCGCACGTGGCTGCGGCGTCCCCCTTCCGCGGACCGGTACTTGACGCCGTTGCTGACGAGATTCAAGAGAATGCGCTGGAGGAAGTGGCGGTCGCTCCTCACGAACACCGGCTTCCCCGGGGGCGGATCGAATTCGACGCAGGTGCCGCTTTCGTGGGCGATGGCCCTGGTCTGCTCGACCGTGTCCCTGAGCAGCGCCACCAGGTCGAAGTCGGACAGCTCCGCCTTCACGAAGCCCGACTCCAGCCGCGAGAGATCCATGATGGCGGCCAGCTGGGCGCGCATGTTGCCCGCTGCGCGGCTCGCCATCCCGGCGAGGCCAAGAGCGTCGGCCGTGCGACCCGCCTGAATCGCTTCACCGATGGGTTCGAGTGCGTTCCCGATCACCTGCAGCGGCTGGCGCAAATCGTGGATGGCATCGGCCAGGAAGCGGGATTTTCGCTGGTCCCTGCGCTCGGCATCGGTGCGCAGACGGTCCTTGATTTTCAGCAGGAGCTCGGAGCGCTGCTGCTGCACGCGCATGGAGTCGGCCAGTGTCGCGTTGGTCCGCGCAAGCTCCGCCGCGATGGCGCGCTGGCGGCGCTCTTCGAGCAGCCTGTGGGCCAACGCCGCCGAGAACAGAAGCACCGCGAGTGCCGAGCCCACCTGCGGCGCCACCTCGAACTCGATGGAGCCTCCGAAACGGGCGGTGATTCCCAACATATCCAGCGTGTTGAGGACGGCGCCGATCAGGACGCCCGAGAACGTCACCAGGAAGACACGGACGTGGGCATGGCCGGCCCGAACCTTGCCGAGCGCGAGACCGAAGCACACCACCATGGCCACGAACTGCACCAGGAACGCCACGCGAACGGCCTGGGGAAAGGGCAGCCCGCTCGCGCCCATGGCCAGGGCAACCGCCAGCAGCACCGGCGCCCAGTGCCACCGCCGCGCCAAAGCTGCGGCATTGCTGACGAATTGAATCGTGAAAGACGTGAAGAGCCCGGCCGCGAGCAGGAGAAAGACGATCCGCGACCAGTCGTTCCATGCCGTGGCCTCCGGCCAGAGGTACTGGAACGCGATGCCGTTGTAGCTGAGGACAAATCCCGCGGTCATCAGGATCCATCCGACGTAGTAGAGATAGATGCGCTCGCGCACGACCAGGAAGATGATGAGGTGGCAGAAGAACAGCCCGCCCATCAGCCCGACATAGATGCCGTTGGCCAGCAGCGCCGTGTGTTCGACCTTCTCGAATTGCCGCGGTTGCCAGATGCCCAGAGGAAAGCGCATCGCGCCTTCGGTCTGCACCCTCGCAAGAATCTCGACCTTGTCACCGGGCTGCACCGACACCGGCACGACGAAGCTTCGCGCGTTGTAGGGACGCTGCGCGAAAGCCAGCCGGTCGCCCAGGCTCCACCGCGTCCAGGACGTGGCTGCGCCGGCTTTGACGTACAGGTCGAGATGATCGAGCAGGGGGTACCCCACCTCCACCATCAGGGTGCCCGCGTCGCCGGGGCTCGCGGTGAGCGGATCGCTTCTGAACCAGTGGGGCGCTGTTGCGAAGCCATAGCTGGCTGATGACCAGGGCCTGCGTTTCCAGGCTTTTTCGGGAAGCGCGGTGACCTCGGACAAGGAAAGCGGCGTGCCGTCTTCGACCAGGTAATCCACCTGCAGCACCCTGTGACCGGCATCGGCCGAGGCGGCATGGCAGGCAAGCACCAACGCGCAGCAGAAGACGATTCGAAGAAGGCCCGCGATCGCGGCGTGAGCGGCGTTCGCGGCCTTCGCGGCCTTCATGAACCCTCCGAGCCCGGCACGGCAATCCGTATGCGCCGGCGAGACACCTCGATCAGCAGTTCCGTGCGCCGGGCCACGCCGAAGAATCGCAGCAGTTCCGAGACATAGCTTTTTCGGACCGTCCCTTCGCTGATGCCCATGCGGTTGGCGATGGCCTTATTGGGCAGGCCCTGGCACAGGTAATACAGAACCTCGCGCTGCCTGGGCGCCAGCCCCAGAGATGCGGCGGTGCAGCCATAGGCGCCCGCGGCGGTCTCGCTCCTGGGAGCGCGCTCGAGGATCGATTCGGGAAGATAGATCCCGTTGTCGAGAACCGTCTGGATGGCGGCCGAGAAGACGCCACCGTCTCCGGTGGCCTTCGTGATGTAGCCAGACGCGCCCTGCGCGATGCAGGAGAGAACCAGCGCACGGTCGTCGTCGCCCGACAGCATGATGGCGTGGCAGGGCATTTCGCGTTCGCGCACGAAACGCAGGACGTCCAGGCCGGAGGCCTCCGAGCCGAGGTGGATGTCGATGAAGACGAACTGGAACGAGCCGGCCGCCAGGCGAGCAATCGCCCCCTGGTACGAGGATTCCTCGTGCACCCGGTAATGCGGTGCGGCCTTCTGCAGAAGGGAGCGCATGCCGGCGCTCACGAGCGCCTGATCCTCGACGATCAGCACGTCGGCCGTTGTTCCTGCGTCGAAGTTTCCGTTTTCCATCATCCTCGACGCCATCGCCGCCGCCCCCGGGTCACCGAACTCACCGCCAGCCTGGTCACGCTGGACACGCGTCTCGCGATGAACGACGCGAGCCCTATGCACTCTAGCAGGGGCAGCCCGAGGGATCGATGAAATCCCGTCAGGACGCCGGGCATGACATATGTCAGATGCGTTGTGGGTCACCGCTGCCGATAGACAGGAGGCAGCAATAGACATGGGCGCGGCGCCACGCACGGTACCGGCCCCGCCCCGCAACCTGGACCCAACCGCCATGACGCTTTTCAGAAATCTCAGAATCTCCGCCAAGCTGGCACTTGCCTTTCTCAGCATCGTGTTGCTGATGATCGTGATGGCCGTGATTTCGATCCACCGCCTCGATCGCCTCAACGATCAGACCAACTTCATGGTGACGGCGCGCATGGCGAGCGTTCGCGATGCGGGCCAGATGAGCGAGATCGCGAACCGGGTGCGCCTGCTCGAATTCCGCCTGGCGACGATGCCGGCGGCCGAAGCCGCGGCCGTCCGACAGTCCATCGCCGAGACCTCCAAGGCCTACGAAGACATCGACAAGGCCTATCCGGCGTCGATCGGCGATGCGACCGAGCAGGCCATCTACGACCGGGTGAAGGCCCGGTATCCGGCATGGACCGCGTCGCACGCCAAGGTGGAACGGCTGGTCCAGGAAGAGCGGCGGGCCGAAGCCGTCGAGCTGCTCAATGGCGAGGCGCGGGAGACCTTCCTGGCCTTGAAGGAGCCGCTGACTCAGCTGGTCAAGCACAACGAGGATCGCGCCAAGGCCGAGGCCGAAGAAAGCAACCAGACGTTCACCACCGGATTCTTCCTCATCGCTTCGGGCACCGGCGTTGCCATCCTGCTGGCCGTGCTGTTGTCGTGGAGCGTGGCACGGGGCATCGTGATTCCGCTGAAGGAAGCCGTCGGCCTGGCGGAGGCCGTCGCGCGCGGTGATCTCACCCGCAGCCTGAGCGCCAGCAGCAAGGACGAAGTGGGCGACTTGCTCAGGGCGCTCGCGGCGATGCGCGACAACCTGATCAAGACCCTGACCGGCATGCGCGAGAGCAGCGATTCCGTGGCCACGGCAAGCGCCCAGATCGCCTCGGGCAACGTCGACCTTTCCAGCCGCACGGAGCAGACGGCCGGCAGCCTTCAGCAGACCGCGGCATCGATGGAAGAACTCACGACCACCGTCAAGACGGCGTCCGAAGCCGCGCAGCATGCGAACCAGCTGGCACAGGCCGCATCGCAGGTCGCGGTGCACGGCGGGGAAGTCATCTCGGAAGTGGTGGAGACGATGCGTGACATCCACGGGAGTTCGCAGAAGATCGCCGCCATCATCGGCACGATCGACGGCATCGCTTTCCAGACCAACATCCTGGCACTGAACGCGGCCGTGGAAGCCGCCAGGGCGGGCGAACAGGGACGGGGCTTCGCCGTGGTGGCGAGCGAGGTCCGCAACCTAGCGCAACGCAGCGCGGTCGCGGCCAAGGAAATCAAGACGCTGATCGAAGCATCGGTCGACAAGGTGGGGTCGGGCACCCAACTGGTCAACGATGCGGGCGCGACGATGGGCAAGATCGTCGAGAGCATTCAACGCGTCTCCCACACCGTCAGCGAAATCAGTGCGGGAGCGGTCGAGCAGGCGGCCGGGATCGACCAGATCAACTCGGTGGTGACGCAGCTGGACCAGATGACCCAGGAGAACTCTGCGCTGGTCGAAGAATCGGCTGCCGCCGCGGAAAGCCTCAAAAGCCAGGCGGTGCGGCTGTCTTCGCTCGTCGAGTTCTTCCAGTTGGGGACGGGCTGGCGAGCGGAGCGCGCCGAGACGGAGCTGTCCTCCCGCACGGCGCACGGCGGCGAACGGCGCGCCAAAGAAAAAAGCGCCACGGCCCCTGCTCGGGCGCAGCGCATTTCCAACGGTGCATCAGCCGTGCCGGTGCTTGGCAATACGAAGGGCGGCCAGCGCGAGAACGACAGGGAGTGGGTCACCTTCTGAGCGGTCGCTGCGGCGATCGTGGTGCGGCAAGATCAGCAGCCGAGAGAGTGACAGTGGCCGGCATCGAGGCGGTTTCCCTGAGCGGCTTTTTTCTCCCTGGCCTCTACCAGCGCCGAACCACTGTCGAAGGGCAGTGTGCTCGGGGCAGGTGAAGTCAGGGTGAAGTTTGTGCGCGGGTTGCGTGAAACGATACCAAGTGTCCTGTTGCACGCCACTCGCCCTGAAACGCAGGGCGCTTGCGCGTGATCGACCGGGAGCCAGGGCGCTGCAGGAATTCGTCGGCGGCGAGACAATCACGCTGTCTTGTCCGCCAGGCGGGCGACGGCCACTACCCGAACCCCTCTGCGCATGTCATCCCCGCCCGCCGATTCGACCCCTTCGCCCGCAACCTCGTTCTCCCTGTGGCGCATCGCCGTGCCGGCCTTTGCGCCCTCGCTGTTGTTCGGATTGGGCGAGGGCGCCATCCTGCCGATCGTGCCGCTGACGGCGCGTGGCCTGGGGGCTTCCGTGCCCATGGCGGCGCTGGTGATTGCGATGATCGGCATCGGCTCGCTGCTCAACAACATTCCCGCCTCGATGATCACGATGCGCTGGGGCGAACGCTGGGCCATCGTCGCGGCGGGTGTGTGGAGCGGTCTCGGCATGCTCCTGTGCGTGCTGACGACCCATCTGGGCCTGTTCGCCACGGGATGCTTCATGGTGGGGATGTCGCAGGCGGTCTACAACCTGGCGCGCCAGAGCTACATGACCGAAGCCGTGCCTGTCGAATACCGGGCCCGGGCACTGTCGACGCTGGGCGGCGTCATGCGCATCGGCATGTTTGCCGGGCCTTTCCTGGCGGCGGCGGCGGTGCATGCATTCGGCCTGCAGGCCGCCTATGTGGTCGGCATCGTGGCGGTGATGGGGGCCGCCGCGATAGGCGCCCGCATCCCCGACCTCGCGGTGCCACCGGTCCCGCCCGGGCAGGCGGCACCCGCTTCGACCTCCGTCGTCTCGACGCTGCGGGATCACCGCCATGTGTTCCTCACGCTCGGCATCGGCGTGGTCCTCGTCAGCGCGGTGCGGGCTTCGCGCCAGGCCGTGATTCCCCTGTGGGCCGACCACCTGCTGCTGGCCCCTTCGGTGGCTTCGCTGATCTACGGTCTTGCGGGCGCCATCGACATGCTGGTTTTCTATCCGGCCGGCAAGGTGATGGACAGGAAAGGCAGGCGCTGGGTCGCCGTGCCGTCGATGCTGATCATGGGCCTGGCCATGCTGCTGATGCCCTTGACGTCCGGCGCCCTGACGCTGTTGCTCGCCTCGTTGGCCATCGGTTTCGGAAACGGCATCGGGTCCGGGATGATCATGACCCTCGGCGCGGACCAGTCCCCGCGCCACGGGCGCGCGCACTTCCTCGGCATCTGGCGCCTGATGTCCGACATCGGCTCCTCGTGCGGTCCGGCGCTGCTGTCCCTCCTGGCCGGCGGGCTGTCGTTGGCTGCGGGCATCGCCGTGACCGGGCTGATCGCCTTTACCGCGGCCGGGACGCTGGCGTACTGGATTCCGCGGCACAGGAGCGCCGACGGCGTGAGGCCGGGCACGACGAGGCAGGGCGCGAAGCGGTAGTGCGCCTTATCGCGACTCGCGCCGGTGCTGGGCCAGCGACAACGCGGCCAGCTTCTTTTTCGCACTTTGCAGCAGCCCGAGCCGCTCGGCCGGCAACTGCGCCTTGGTGTCGCCGGGCGCGATGATCTCGAACGCCGAAGCGCTCGCCAGTTTGGCCGCGAGCGTGTCGTGATCGGCAAGGCCATTGAATCTGGCGACGGAGATCACGTGCACCTGCAAATGCCGATGAAGGGCTTTGGACAGCTTCTTGCAGGCCGCCGTCATGGCGGTCTCGTCAGGCGTCACGGCGCCATGCACGATCAGCAGTTCGATGACGTTGTCGGCATCCTCTCCCAGCACGAAGGCACGCACGACCGAATCCTTGAACTTCGAGCGCAGCATGGCGCGGACCGGCTCGGCCGCGGCGAACGACTTCAGGGCGATGCTGCGCAGTTCGCCATAGAAGACGAACGAACGGTCCAGCTTGACGGTGTCGGGTTGCTCTGCCGCCGCCTTCTGCCTGGCGAGGATGCCGCTATTGACGAGGTGCTCGATCGTCTGGCCGGCCTCGCCCGGCTCCTGCCTGGTTTGCCGGGCCAGCTCGTCCACGGAGAACGGTTGGTCGGGGGCCGCATACAGGACCTGCATGATCTTTTGCACGGCGGGGGACAGGAGAAAATCTGCAGCACTCACGGGTGTTTCGATTCGTTCGGCTTTGTTGGAGAGGCGTGGATTATGAAGTTGCGGGGCCGTCCCGAAACCGCGGACCCCAGTCCTTCGGCATGTCGATCTTGAGGAGGCTCGGCCGACGTATCCATTGAGGGTCTTCCTCATTCTTCAGGAGCAACAACCATGGCCACCAATACCGTCCGTCTTCATCGCGTGCTGCGCACCTCGCCGGAGCGCCTTTACCGGGCCTTCGTGGAGCCTGGCGCGTTCGAACGCTGGCTGCCGCCGTTCGGATTCACCGGCAAGATCCACGCCATGGAGCCCGTGGTCGGAGGCGCCTGGCGCATGTCCTTCACCAACTTCGGCACCGGGCACAGCCATTCGTTCGGCGGGAAGTACCTGGAACTCGTCCCGCACAAGCGCATTGCCTACGACGCGACCTTCGACGATGCCAATCTTCCAGGCACCATGAAGACGACGGTGACGATGACCGCGGTGTCCTGCGGCACGGAACTATCGGTCGTGCAGGAAGGCATCCCCGACATGATTCCCGTGGAGATGTGCTACCTGGGCTGGCAAGAATCGCTCGTCGCCCTGGCGCAACTGGTGGAGCCGGACATCCCGGGCTGAGGACGCGGCCGCTCGTGTTTCACCGCTCGGCGTAAACAACGCGCGCGCCGAACCGTCTGTGCAGGAAGCGGCGTTGTGCTGGCGTCGCGGCATCCATTCATGCCACCAGCGAACGACGACGTGGACCTACTCTCTTTTTTTCGCGTGCCCGCGCGGGGCCTGTGCGTGGCCGCCCTGGGAATCTCCTTTGCCGTCTTCGGTGCCGCCCCGGCGTCGGCTCGCGGCGGGGCACCAACCGACTCCATAGAGATCCGGCGCACCACCGACGGCATTCCGCATGTGCGCGCCAACAACTGGCGCGGGCTGGGCCTCGGCTACGGGCAGGCGCAGGCCGAAGACGCGTTGTGCACGCTCGCCGAGGCTTTCGTCACTTACAGCGGGCAGCGTTCGCTGTACTTTGGCGCCGAGGGAAAGCCCCGGACGCGCTCGACGTTCGGCGAGGCCGACAATCTCGACCTGGATTTCTTCTTCCGGGCATTCGCAGGTCCGGAGGCGGTCGAGGCGCTCAAGCGTGAACAGCCGGCCGACCTCAACGAACTCATTGCCGGCTACGCGGAGGGCTACAACCGCCATCTGCGCACGCTGCAGTCACGCAAGCCCGGACGCGGCGCGCCGTCGCATGCATGTGCCGGCGCGCCTTGGGTGCGAGCCATCGGGCCCGAGGATGTCTACCGCCGCATGATCGCCGCGGGACTGGCCGGTGGGTACACGCGCTTCGTTTCGGAGATCGTGAATGCGAAGCCCGCGGCCGCCGCGCCGCCCGTGCCGGCGGACAAGCTCTCGCTGTCTTCGCGGCTGGACATCCCGGTGGGTGACGCGCGCGGCATCGGCAGCAACGTGCTCGCATTTGGCCAGGCGGCGACCGGTGAACGCGGCGGCGTTCTGTTCGGCAATCCGCACTGGTACTGGGGCGGGCCCGACCGCTTCCATCAGGCGCACCTCACGTTGCCGGGCAAGCTCGACGTGGCGGGCGTGTCCTTCCTCGGCATTCCGGTCATCATGATCGGCTTCAACAACGATGTGGCCTGGAGCCACACGGTCTCCGCCGCGCGACGCTTCGGACTGTTCGACCTGACGCTGGATACGGCCGACCCCACGCGCTACATGGTCGACGGCCGCTCCGAACCCATGCAGGCCCAGACGCTTGCCGTGGCGGTGCGCCGGTCCGACGGGTCGGTGGACCTGGTGCGACGCACCCTCTATCGCACGCGCTTCGGCCCGGTGGTCGACCTGGGGGCGCGCAACCCGGCGCTGGCATGGGGCGCGCGCAAGGCGCTCGCGATGCGCGACATCAATGCCGACAACCTGCGCATCTTCCGCAACTTCTTCCGCTGGAACCAGGCGCGCTCGCTCGACGAGTTCATGGCCATCCAGCGGGAAGAGACGGCCATGCCATGGGTCAACACGGCGGCCATCGGGCGCGGCGACGGTCGGGCCTGGTATGCCGACATCGGGGCGGTACCCGGCGTGCCCGAGGACCTTCGCGCGGCATGCGCGACGCCGATGTCGAAGGCGCTTGCCGCGCTCGACCCCGCCATGCCGGTGCTCGATGGCAGCCGGTCGGCCTGCGAATGGCAGTCCGCGAAGAACGGGGTGCAGCCCGGCGCCATGGCCGCCGATCGCATGCCCAGCCTGCTGCGCGAGGACTACGTCGCCAACATGAACGACAGCTACTGGCTCACGAACCCGGCGTGGCCGTTGTCGGGGTTCGCATCGATCCTCGGAGGGGAAGGCCAGCCGCTGACGATGCGGGGGTGGGAAGGGCATCGCATCGCGAGTGAACTCGCCAGTGCCGGCGCGACCTCGGCCAAGGCATTGGCGGACCGCGTCATGCGCAAGGCATTGGAGGCACGCGCATCGACCGCGGACCGGTTCAAGGCAGCGCTGCTCGGCGGCGCCTGTGCGAAAGACCAGGCGGATATCCAGCGGGCATGCGACGTGCTGCGGCGCTGGTCCAATCGCGCCGATGCGAACGACCGGGGCGCGCTGCTCTGGGATGCCTTCTGGACCCGGGTCCAGGAAATCCCGGCCAATGAGCTCTATGCGCAGCCGTTCTCGGCATCGGCGCCGTTGCAGACACCGTCGGCGATTCAAGCGGCGGACCCGCGCGTGGCCTCCGCGCTGGCCGGCGCGGTGCACGACATGGCGCGCAAGGGCTGGGCGCTGGATACGCCGCTGGGCCAGCAGCGCTTCGCCCGCAGCGAGGGCAGGAAGCTACCCCTCTTCGGCGGCTGCGACGCGGAAGGCTACTTCACGGTCGCTTGCGCCAACGACGGCGACTACGCCATGGACGATCGCTCGCATGGCAACACCTACCTCCAGGTCGTGTACTTCGACCGACGCGGTGTGCAGGCGCGCACGCTGCTTGCACACGGTGAACGCGAAACCGCAGTGACCGGCGGCAGCGGACTGGGACCGGTGGCGCGCTATGCGCGCAAGGACTGGCTGCGCTTTCCGTTCCGCGAGGAAGACATCGCGCGCGATCCACAACTGCGGCGCGTGACCGTGCGTCCCTGAGTCGGCGCCGGCGCGATCGTCCGCCTGTCTCGCTTTGGGCGGTTCAAACGTCTTTAGGTTAAGAGACAGGGAGCAGCTCGGAAATCCGGGCCTTCTTCCGTCACAAGATAGTAATAGTTCTCATTTGTATTGTCTACAGTGAATACTTCAGGAGTACCCATGGACATGTCGCTGCAGCCAGCCGAACTCACGTTGGCGGAAGTCTTCGTCGCCAACCGCGCCCAGCTCCAGCGCGTCGCGCAAAAGATCGTCCGCACGGCGGACCTGGCCGACGAAGTGCTGCAGGACGCCTATCTCAAGCTGGCCGACGGCGCCTCCCTGCGCGAGGTGCGCAAGCCGCTCGGCTACTGCTGCCAGGTGGTGCGCAACGTGGCCTTCGACTACCACCGCCATCATTCCGTCGAAGCCAGCTACCGCACCTACTGCGAGGACGTGGAGCTTGTCAGCCCCCCCGAGCAACGACGCGCCCGAGCGCCTGCTGGACGGGCGCCAGGCACTGGCCGCGATCGACCGCGTGCTCGACGCGCTGCCCGCGCGCACCCGCCTGGCCTTCGAGCTCAACCGCCTGAGCGGCATGACTCAACGGGAGATCGGCGTGCGGCTCGGCTGCTCCGCCACGCTCGTGAACTTCATGATCAAGGACGCCGACGCGGCCCTCGAAAGCTGCCGGTACCTGGTGCAGGGCGGCTGACCCCGCATCGCCCATCGGCGATACGATGCGCCGATGACAAAGGACAAGGATCACGACCCGGTCTGGCAGGCCGCATGGACCTGGGTGCGTCGCCAGCACGAGCAGCGCGGCAGCCTCGACGGCGCGACGCGCGACGAGTTCATGCAGTGGCTCGCCGCAGATCCCCTTCACCGCAAGACCCATGAGGAGGCGGCCCGCCTCTGGCTGCTCGTGGGCCTGGTGCCGCCCGCCAACGACGTCCCTCCGCCGGACCATTCACCCGACGGCATCGCGGGCCGCTAGCCGCGGCCGCTGACCTCCGCATTCCCATTCGCGCCCGATTTCCAGCGGCCATGCCGCGGCGCAGCCGTGCCCGCGCATGCCGCTGCGGGAAATGGGTTCACACCCCCTAAACACCCGGCCTCCCGCCCCGTCATGTATCGCAAAGGGAAGGGGTGTGCGAAGCCTCTTGCCTGTCGTCTCAACAACCCCAAGAGGACCGCACATGTCTACCAGCTGCTTCGACCGCGAAGACGAAACCTTCATCGTCCTGGTCAACCACGAAGAGCAATATTCGATCTGGCCGCAATGGAAGGCCGTGCCCGGCGGATGGAAGGCTGTCGACGGCGTCCAGGGCGACAAGAAGACCGTGCTCGAGTACGTCGAGAAAACCTGGACCGACATGCGTCCGAAGTCTCTGCGCGACTGGATGGCGCAGCAGGACAGCAGCAAGAGCGCGTCGGCCGCCGCCTGAGCGAATGCAGGCGCCCCTTTCCCTGCTGTGCCTGCCCTGTGCGGGCGCCAGCGCCACCATGTACCTGCGCTGGCGCCGCCTGCTGCCGCGCTGGATCGAGGTCGTGCCGGTCGAGCTGCCCGGTCGTGGCCAGCGCCTGGGCGAGGATTTCGTCGAAGATTTCGATTCTTTGGTCGCGCGGCTGTGCGCCGAGCAGGACGCCGCGCTGCGCGGCAATTTCGCGCTCTTCGGCCACAGCATGGGCGCCTTGCTGGCCTGGGGCATTGCACAGCGCCTTCGCGCCAACGGCCGGGCGCTGCCGCGGACGCTGCTCGTGTCGGGCAGCGCCGCGCCTTCGCAGCGCGATCCGGACCGTTTCGTCGACATGGACGATGACGATGCCCTCATCGGCGATCTGCGCAAGCAGGGCGGAACGCCGCAGGAGCTCTTCACCAGCCCCGAACTGCTGCGCATGACGCTCGACACGCTCGCCGCCGACTATCGCGTGTGCCAGAGCTTCGAACACCCGGGCAACGCGCCGCTACCCGTTCCCCTGCACGCCTTCGCGGGCCGGCAGGACGACATCGAGCCCTGGCGCATGGAGGCCTGGTCCGGCGAGACCGCCCATCCCGGCTTCACGCTGAACTGGTTCGAGGGCGGCCATTTCTTCATCCGGCAGCACGAGACACCGGTGCTCGCCGTACTGGCGCAGCGCCTGGCCCAGTCCGCGACGGGAGGCGTCCATGCGCCCCGTGCCTTGGCCTGAGCCGCCGTCGCCGGGTCCCGCCGTCCTGCCGGCCCGGCAAATCAAGGAACCGATGTGAATCCGATGCATCCCATGGACTTCGTGAGCCACCTGCGCGACCTGGCTGCACGGCGGCCCGACGACACCGCGCTCATCGCCGTGACCGACCGCGACGGCGCCGCCCTGGACACGCCCATCTCCTATCGCCGGCTCGACACGCGCGTGCGCGGCCTCGCGGCGTATCTGCAACAGACTTTCGGCCGCGGCGAACGCGCGCTGATCATGCTGGACAACGGCGACGACTACGTCGTGAGCTTCTTCGCCTGCCTCTATGCCGGCCTCATCGCCGTGCCCGTGTTTCCGCCGGAATCCACGCGCAAACGGCATCTCGGCAAGCTCGAAGGCATCGCGGCCGACGCCGGCGCCTGCTGCGTGCTGACCCACGCCACCATCCAAGCGGCGATCGCCGGCGTGGGCGGGGCCTTCGTCGACGTGCCGCTGATCCCCGTGGACGGGATCGGTGCCGAAGACGCCGAACGCTGGACGCCGCATACCCCCTCTGCCACTGACATCGCCTTCCTGCAATACACCTCCGGCTCCACCTCGGCGCCCAAGGGCGTCATGGTCACGCATGCCAACCTCATGGCGAACATGCGTGCGATCGAAGAAGGGCTCTCGGTCGGACCCGACGACATCTTCGCGACCTGGCTGCCGCTGAACCACGACATGGGGCTGATCGGCGGCCTGCTGCAGCCGCTGCATCGCGGCATTCCCGTCGCGCTGATGTCGCCACGCTATTTCCTGGAGCGGCCCGTGCGCTGGCTCGAAGCCATCTCGCGCCACCGCGCGACCATCAGCGGCGGCCCCGACTTCGCCTATCGCCTGTGCCTCGACCGCGTGTCCGAAGCGCAGTTGCAGAAGCTCGACCTGTCGAGCTGGGGCCTGGCGTTTTCCGGTGCCGAGCCCGTGCGCGCCGACACGCTGCGCGAGTTCAGGAAGCAGTTCGCACCCGCAGGATTTGCCGCCGGCGCGGTGTACCCCTGCTATGGCCTGGCCGAGTCCACGCTGTTCGTGACGGGCGGCGAGCGCGGCGCCGGCATGGTGGCGCGCGACTTCTCCAGCAGCGGCTTGGCCCGCGGCATCGTCGAAACCGGCACCGAAGAAAGTGCCACCCTCGTCGGCTGCGGCCGCGCCGTGACGGGCCATGCCGTGCGCATCGTCGATCCCGTCACGCTGGCGGTGCGCGATGCGGGCCATGTCGGCGAAATCTGGGCCAGCGGCCCCAGCATCGGCAGCGGCTACTGGAACAAGCCGCAGGTGTCGCGGGAGACCTTCGTCGCGCACGACGGCGCGATCTGGCTGCGCACCGGCGACCTCGGCTTCCTGCACGACGGCCAGCTCTACGTGGCGGGGCGCATCAAGGACATGATCATCGTGCGCGGCCACAACCTGTACCCGCAGGACATCGAGCGCATGATCGAACTCGAGGTCGACATCGTGCGCAAGGGCCGTGTGGCGGCCTTCGCCGTCGACGGCCCCGAGGGGGAAGGCATCGGGCTGGCCGCCGAGGTATCGCGCAGCACGCAGAAGCTGGTGAAGCCCGAAGCGCTGGTCGAGACGCTCAGCGCCGCGGTGGGCGAGCAGTTCGGCGAGCCGCTGTCCGTCGTCATGCTGCTGAACCCTGGCGGCATGCCCAAGACCACGAGCGGCAAGCTGCAGCGCGGTGCATGCCGCCAGGGCTGGATCGACCGCACCGCCGACGCCTATGCGATGTATGCGCACGGTGCGTTCGTTCTCGGCGATTCCGCCGCGGCGCCCGCACCCGCCATCGAGCGGCCGCTCGATGACGTAGAGAAGGCCGTCGTCGCGATCTGGAGCGAAGTGCTGCGCCGCGACGCACAGACCGCGCCGCCGCGCGACACGCACTTCTTCATCCACGGAGGCAACTCGCTCGCCGCGACGCAGGTGGCGGCCCGCATCGCCGATCGATGGGAGATCGAGTTTCCGGTGCGCGCGCTGTTCGAGCGGCCGCGCCTCGGCGCGCTGGCTGCGGAAGTGCGCCGCCTGCTCGCCACCGGCCTGCGCAAGCCGCGCAGCGTGATCCCCGTGATGCCGGCCGAGCATCGTGCGAAGCCGCTCGCGCTGTCGCACGCGCAGGAGCGCCAGTGGTTCCTGTGGCAGCTCGACCCGAAAAGCACCGCCTACCACGTGAGCGTGGCGCTGGATCTGGCCGGCGTCCTGGACGCCGATGCGCTGGACGCGGCGCTCGGCGACCTGGTCGATCGCCACGAGAGCCTGCGCACCGTGTTTCGCGCGGCGGCGGACGGCACGGTTGCTCAGGTCATTGCGCCGGCGCTGCGGCTCGCGCTGCGGCGTATCGACCTCGGCGCATGGCCCGCCGAAGCGCGGGAGGCCGCTGCCGCCGAGCATGCCAGCCAGTGCCACGCCGAGCCCTTCGACCTCGGTGAAGGCCCGCTGCTGCGCGCGGCGCTGATCCGCATCGACGAAGCCCGGCACCTGCTGGTCGTCGTCATGCATCACATCGTGTCCGATGGCGCTTCGATGCAGGTGCTGGTCGAGGAACTCGGCGCCGCCTATGCCGCCCGTGCGAAAGGCGCGGCACCGCAGTTCAAGCCGCTGCCGGTCCAGTATGCCGACTACGCCCTCTGGCAGCGCGACTGGCTCGCCGCCGGCGAGGCCGAGCGCCAGCTCGCGTATTGGCGCGGACAGCTGGGCGCCGACCATCCCGTGCTGGCTCTGCCCACGGACCATCCCCGGCATGCGGTCGCGGCCTACCGCGCGGCCGGCCATGCCTTCGAGTTCGACGCCGAACTCACCCGGCGCCTGCGCGCCACCGCGCAGGCGCACGGCGCGACATTCTTCATGGCGCTGCTTGCCGGCTTCCAGGCGCTGCTGCACCGCTACACCGGCAAGCAGGACGTGCGTGTCGGCGTGCCGGTCGCCAACCGCCAGCGGCCGGAAACCGCCGGGCTGATCGGCTTCTTCGTCAATACTCAGGTGCTTCGCAGCACGTTGCAGGGCCGCATGAGCCTTGTGCAACTGCTGGCGCAGACACGGGAAGCCGCGCTCGGCGCGCAGGCGCACCAGGACCTGCCGTTCGAACAGATCGTCGAGGCCCTGCAGCCGCAGCGCAGCCTGAGCCATAGCCCTCTGTTCCAGGTGATGTTCAACCACCTGCGCGAAGACACGGGCATGCCGCGCTTGCTGCCCGGCCTGGAGGCGCGCGAGCACCGCATCGCCGACAGCGCCGCGCAGTTCGAACTCATGCTCGACATCCGCGAACATGCCGACGGAAGCACCGGTGCGGTGCTCACCTATGCGGCCGAACTGTTCGAGCCAACCACCATCGCGCGCATGGCCACGCACTACCGCGCGCTGCTGGAAGCGCTGGCGGCCGATCCCGCGCAGGCGCTGGGCGACGTGCAGTGGCTCGATGCCACCGAGCGGCATCGGCTGCGCGAATGGTCGGCCGGCGAGCCGCAGGCGCCGCACGCGCAGCCCGTGCACCGCCTGTTCGAGGCGCAGGCGCGAGCCACGCCCGGGGCCATTGCCCTGATCGACGGCGACACCCAACTCAGCTACGCGGTTCTGAACGCGCGTGCCAACCGACTCGCGCACCGGCTGGTCCGCCAGGGGGTGGTGCCCGACCGCACTGTCGCGGTGGCCATCCAAGCACCGGCCGATCGCGTGGCTGGCCTCCTCGGCGTGCTGAAGGCCGGAGGCACCTACCTGCCGCTGGACCCTTCGCATCCTCCGCAAAGGCTTGCGCAGTTGCTGGAAGACAGCGGCGCGCGCGTGCTGCTCACCGACAGCGCCAACGCCGATGCGCTCGATGCGGGCGGCATCGCCAGGGTGGTGCTCAGTGAGGCGCTGGCCCAAGGCGCCGAGCCGGCCACCGATCCAGACATCGCGCTGCACGACGCCCACCTCGCCTACGTCATCTACACCTCCGGCACCACGGGGCGGCCCAAGGGCGTGGCCGTGGCACACGGCGCGATTTCGATGCATGTCCAGGCAATGGCGCGGGCCTGCGGCATGCGCGCGGAAGACCGGTCGCTGCAGTTTGCGCTGCCGCATGTCGACGCATCCATCGAGCAATGCCTGCTGCCGCTGGTTGCGGGTGCGGCGCTCGTGGTGCAGCCGCAGTGGTGCTCTCTTGCCGGTGAACTCGACGCCCTGCTGCAGCGACACCGCGTGAGCGTGGTCGACCTCCCGCCGGCCTATGCACGCCAACTGATGCAGGGCCAGGTACCGTTCGCGCATGCCGTGCGCCTTGCGCTCTTCGGCGGCGAGGCCTGGACCGGCGAAGACATCGCGCTGATCCGGCGCGTGCTGCGCCCGGGGCAGATCGTCAACGCCTACGGCCCGACCGAAGCCGTCATCACGCCCACCGCCTGGCACGGCACGGCGGATGACGCGGAGCAGGCGCCGCAGGGCTACGTGCCCATCGGCCGTCCCGTGGGCCGTCGCACCGCGCATGTGCTCGACGCGAACCTGCAGCCGCTTCCCCAGGGCGTTCCCGGCGAGCTGTACCTCGGCGGCGAAGGGCTGGCGCGCGGCTACCTCGGCCGCGCGGCCCTCACGGCCGAACGCTTCGTCGCCGATCCCTTCGATGCGGCGGGTGGCAGGCTCTACCGCACCGGCGACCTCGTGCGCTGGCGCGGCGACGGCCAGCTCGAATACCTGGGCCGTCTCGACCACCAGGTGAAAGTCCGGGGCTTTCGCATCGAACTTGCCGAAATCGAAGCGCGCCTGCGCGAGCACGCGGCGGTTCGCGAGGCATTGGTGCTCGTGCACGACGGCGCAGCCGGCGCCTCGCTGGTGGCCTATGTATCGCCCGCACCCGCCGCGCAGATCGACACAGCGGCGTTGCGGGAGCAACTGGGCCGCGTCCTGCCCGACTACATGGTGCCCTCGGCCTTCGTGGCGCTCGACAGCTTCCCGCTCACCGCGGGCGGCAAGGTAGACCGCCGCGCGCTGCCGGCACCCGCCTTGCCCGACCGCCAGGACTACGAGGCACCGCAGGGCGACGTCGCCCAGGCGCTGGCCTCGATCTGGACCGAACTGCTCAAGGTCGAGAAGGTGGGCATGCACGACAACTTCTTCGATCTCGGCGGCAACTCGCTGCTGGTGATCCGCATGCACCGGCTGATGGAAGACCGGCTCAGTCCGGGCCTGACCGTGGTCGATCTCTTCAAGTTTCCCACCGTCGGCGCGCTGGCGCGCCGCATCGAGCAGGGACGTGGCGCGGCACAGGCCGCCCGCAACGACGACGGCGACAGCGAGCAGGCGCGCGCCCAGCGCCAGCGCGCTGCCCTGCTGCAGCGCCGCCGTCCCACCGAAAGAAGCTTCTGATGCAAGACCAAGACACAGCGCCGTCCGGACTCACGGGCATCGAGATCGCCATCGTCGGCATGGCTGGGCGATTTCCGGGCGCGCCCGATGTCGACACCTTCTGGCGCAACATCCGCGACGGCGTCGAATCGGTCACCGTTTTCAGCGACGAGCAACTGCGCGCGCGCGGCGTGCCCGAGCGCACGCTGGCCGACCCCGACTATGTGAAGGCCGGCGTGCTGTTCGAAGGCTTCGACCAGTTCGACGCCGGCTTCTTCGGCTATTCCCCGCGCGAGGCCGAGCACCTCGATCCGCAGCAGCGCATCTTCCTCGAATGCGCCTGGGAGGCGCTGGAGCACGCGGGCTGGCAGGCCAGGAAGAACCCCGCGTCGGTCGGCGTCTACGCGGGCGATGGACCCAACCTCTACCTGATGCGGCACCTGCTGCCCGCCTTCGGCGTCGACGCCGGCACGGGCATCGCCGACATGCTGGGCCTGATGAGCGGCAACTCCGCCGGCTCGCTGTGCACGCGCGTGGCCTACAAGCTCGACCTGCGCGGCCCTGCCGTCAGCGTGCAGACCGAATGCTCGACCTCGCTGGTGGCGGTGCACATGGCCTGCCAGGCCCTGCTGAGCCACGACTGCGACATGGCGCTGGCCGGCGGCGTGTGGCTCAATTTGCTGCAAGAGGGCGGCTACCGCTACCAGAGCGGCGCCATCCTCTCGCCCGACGGCCACTGCCGCGCCTTCGACGCCAAGGCGGCGGGCACCGTCATCGGCAGCGGCGCGGGCATCGTCGTGCTCAAGCGGCTGCAGGAGGCGCTGCGCGACGACGACACCATCCACGCCGTCATCAAGGGCAGCGCCGCCAACAACGACGGTGCGGACAAGATCGGCTTCACCGCGCCCAGCGTGCAGGGGCAGGCCGGCGTGATCCGCGCGGCGCAGATGATGGCCGACGTGCCCGCGCACACCATCGGCTATGTGGAAGCGCACGGCACCGGCACCACGCTCGGCGACCCGATCGAGATGGCCGCGCTGACGCAGGCCTTTGCGAGCGGCGGGGCGGCGGCTGGAGGCCGGTGCGCCATCGGCTCGGTCAAGACCAACATCGGCCACCTCGACGCGGCCGCCGGCGTGGCCGGGCTCATCAAGGCGACGATGGCGCTGCGGCACAGGACGCTGCCGCCCAGCCTGCATTTCGAGCAACCCAATCCGCAGATCGACTTTGAGAACAGCCCGTTCTACGTGAACACCGAGGCACGGCCGTGGCCCAAGGGCGATGCGCCGCGCCGCGCGGGCGTCAGCGCCTTCGGCATCGGCGGCACCAATGTGCACGTCGTGCTCGAAGAGGCGCCCGAAGCGCCGGCCATCGCGGCGTCGCCGCAAGGGCAGGGCGGCTGGCAGGTGCTGCCGCTGTCGGCCATGAGCGCCACCGCCGTGCGGCAGGCCGCGCAGCGGCTCGGCTCGCACCTCGCGGAACAGCCCCATGCCGCGTTGGCCGACGCCGCATACACGCTGCAGACTGGCCGCAGGCCCTTCGCCCATCGCTGCGCCGTGGTCGCCGACGAGTCGCAGGCCGCCGCGCGCATGCTCGCTTCGGGAGAAGGTGTCATCACGGCTTCCGCCCCGGTACCCGAGCAGCCGCCTGAAGTGGCCTTCCTGTTCCCCGGCGGCGGCACGCAGCACGCCAACATGGGCCTCGCGCTCTATCGCGACGATGCGCCGTTCCGCGAGGACATCGACCGCTGCTGCGAACTGCTGCGCCCCGAGCTCGGTCTCGACCTGCGCGAACTGCTGTTTACCGCGACGGAAGTGGAGGCCGGGGCCGACGCGCGCCTGTTCGACATCGCCTTCGCGCAGCCTGCTTTATTCGTCGTCGAATATGCAATGGCGCATTGGTGGATGCGGCGCGGCGTGCGCCCCACCGTGATGCTCGGCCACAGCCTGGGCGAATACGTGGCGGCCTGCCTGGCGGGCGTGTTCCGGCTGGAAGACGCGCTGCGCCTCGCCGCCCTGCGCGGTCGCCTGCTGCAATCCATGCCTCCCGGCGCAATGACGGCTGTGCCGCTGTCGCAGGCAGAACTCGCGCCTTTCCTGACCCACGGCTGCGACCTGGGAGCGGACAACGGCGAGCAGCTGTGCGTGATCTCCGGTCCGCTCGACGCCATCGAGGCCACCGAAGAGAAGCTGCGCGCACAGGGCCACCTGCCGCGCCGGCTGCACGTGTCGATCGCCTCGCATTCCTCGATGACGCAGCCGCTGCTCGCGCAGCTGGAGCAGCTCATCGCCTCGGTGCCGCGGCAGGCGCCGAAGATTCCGTTCATCTCCAACGTCACCGGCCGGCTCATCACGGCCGAGCAGGCGGTCAGCCCGGCCTACTGGGCGCGACACCTGCGCGGCACGGTGCAGTTCACCGCCGGACTGCGCACGCTCTTCGAGGTGCCGGGGCGGGTGGTGCTCGAAGTCGGCCCCGGCGAAACGCTCGCCGGCCTGGCGCGCCAGCACCCGATGGCCGCCTCGGCCGCCGCCGTGCACGCCAGCCAGGCACATCCGCAGCAACGCACGCGCAACGCGCAGCAGATCGCCCATGCGCTCGCCAGCCTGTGGCTTGCGGGCGTGGACATCGACTGGGCTGCCTGCCATGCGGGACAGGCGCGGCGCCGCGTGCCGCTGCCGGCCTATCCGTTCCAGCGCCGCCGCTACTGGGTCGACGCGCCCGATGCCATGTCGGCGAAGTCCGCGCGCAAGGCACCTTCGGATGCGTTCTACGTCCCTTCGTGGAAGCGGATCGAGCCGCTGCTGTCCGCCGCGCCCGGGAACACGGCCGATGCAGGCTGCGTGCTCGTGTTCGGCGATGGCCGCAGCCTCACCGGCCATCTCGTCCGGCATCTGCGTTCACTGGGCCATGCGGTGGTCGTCGCCCAGCGCGGCCCGGCCTTCGCGCGTACCGGCCGCGATGACTGGGCCCTGCGCCCCGGCGAGCGCGACGACCATGCGCAGCTGCTGCGCGAGGTCGAAGCCGACTTCGGCGCCGTCACGGCCATCCACCATCTGTGGTGCCTCGACGAAGTGCCGGCCTCGCAGCCGCAGCCCGAGCTGCTGGAGCGCAGCTTCTTCAGCCTGCTGGCGCTCGTGCAGGCGCTCGACACGCGCACCTCGGCGGCCTTGGCCGGCAAGCTGCCGATCACCGTCGTCGCCAACCAGATCGAAGATGTCACTGGCACCGAGCCGCTGTGTCCCGAGAAGGCTACGCTGCCGGGCATGGCCAAGGTGATCGGGCAGGAATGCCCGCGCATCCATTGCCGCGTGATCGACGTCATGCTGCCCGCGCCCGAGAGCGATGCCGAAACCCTGCTGGTCGAGCAGATCGCCGCGGAATCCGCCGCGCTGCGGGCCGATCCCGGCGAGCCGCTGCTGGCCTATCGCGGTGCGCACCGCTGGGCGAAGGCATACGAGCCCGCGCCGCTTCCCGCCGCCGCGCAGCGCCTGCGCAAGCAGGGCGTGTACCTGATCACCGGCGGCCTCGGCGGCGTCGGCCTCGCCATTGCGAAGCATCTGGCACAGCACTGGCAGGCCAGGCTGGTGCTGCTCGGCCGCACCGCGATGCCGGAGCGCGCGGCGTGGGCCTCGCTGGCCGAGGACGAGGCGCAGCCCTCCCCGCTGAAGAACAGGCTGCGCCAGTTGCTCGAACTCGAATCGTTGGGCGCAGAAGTGCTGAGCGTCGAGGCCGATGTGTCCGACGCTGCCCAGTTGCGTGCCGCGCTCGAGCGGGCGGACGCGCGCTTCGGCGGGCTGCACGGTATCGTCCACGCGGCAGGCGACGCGGGCGGCGGCATGCTGGCGCAGCGCACGCGCGCCCAGGTCGACACCGTCTTCGCGACCAAGGTGCGCGGCACCCGCGTGCTGCTGGACGCGGTGCGCGGCCGGCCGCTCGACTTCGTGCAGTTCTGCTCTTCCATCTCCAGCGTGGCCGGCGGGCTGGGCATGAGCGACTACGCCGCGGCCAATGCGTACCTCGACGCCGTGGCCATCGCCCATGCGCGCGTCGGCAAGTTCCCGGTCTTCTCGGTCAACTGGGACGCCTGGCGCGGCTTGGGCATGGCCGAGCACATGGAGGTGCCCGACGGCATCGGCATGGACGGGCCGGAAGGCGCGCGCACCTTCGAGCGCATCGTCAACGGCCCGCTGCGGCCGCAGACCGTGATCTCGACCACCGACCTCGCCCAGCGCCTCGGCCCGCTGGACAACGGCATGCTCGACATGCTCGCGGCCGAGGACGCGCAGCCCGCGGCGAGCGGCGGCAGCCATCCGCGCCCCGCGCTGCAGACACCCTTCGCCGCGCCCGAAGGCGAACTCGCCAATGCCCTGGCCGCGCTGTGGACCGAACGCCTGGGCATCGCGCCCATCGGCATGGACGACAACCTGTTCGAGCTGGGCGGCGATTCGCTGGTGGCCATCCAGCTGCTGTCGCGCGTGCGCAAGGCCTACGCGGTCGAGCTGCATCCCAGCGAGTTCTTCAAGGCGCCGACCATCGCCGGACTGATCGCGCACATGCCGGCGAATGGCAAGGCGCCCCGGCCGACGCAGGCCGCCGCGATGGAGATCGCGCCCATTCCGCGCACGGGTGCGCTGCCGCTGTCGCCCATGCAGCGCCGTCTCTGGCTCGTCGACCGGCTCACCGACGACCGCAATGTGACGGGCCGCGCGGCCTACAACATGTCGGCCGGACTGGCTCTGCACGGCGAACTGAACGTCGATGTGCTGCGCGCGGCCATCGACGCCATCGTCGCGCGGCACGAGGTGCTGCGTACCGTGTTCGCCGAGGACGACGAGGGCGAACCGGTGTCGGTGATCGGTGCCGGCGCGCGCCTGGACATTCCGCTCGTCGATATCGACGAAGCCGACAAGGCCGCGCGCGAGCGCCGCTACGCGACCCTGTTCGACGAGCTCGTGCGCACGCCTTTTTCGCTGGCTGAAGGCCCGCTCATCAAGGCCACCATCGTGCGCATGGGCGAGCGCGAGCATGTGCTGGTGCTCGTGGTGCACCACATCGTGTTCGACGGCTGGTCGATCGCGGTGTTCGCGCGCGAGCTCGGCGAGTTCTACGAACGGGCGCTGCGCGGGCAGCCGCTGGCGCTTGCGCCGCTGCCGGTGCAGTACGTGGACTACGCCGCGTGGTACGCCCGCACGCTCGCCTGCGAGGCATTCGCGCCCAAGGCCGAGTTCTGGCGTACCTGCCTGCGCAACGCGCCGGAGGTCTCGACCCTGCAGCCCGACCACCAGCGTCCGGGCACCGCCTCGCATGCGGGCGATTCGGTGGTGCTCGAGCTGCCGCCGGCCTTGTCGCAGGCGCTGGCCGCGCTGGCGCGCGAATGCGACACCTCGCTGTTCACGCTGCTGCTGTCCTCCTTCTTCCTGTTCTTCCACCAGGCCTCGGGCGCGGACGACATCGTGATCGGTACCGACGTGGCTGGCCGCGGCCACCCGGACCTCGAACAGCTGCTCGGCTTCTTCGTCAACGTGGTGCCGCTGCGCTCGCGCCTGGACGACCGGCGGATGGACTTCCGGCAATGGCTTGCGCAAGCCAGGCAGCAGACGCTTGCCGCCATGGACCACCAGGACGTGCCCTTCGACCAGATCGTCGAGCTGTCGGGCGCACGGCGCGCGCGTGACCGCAACCCGCTGGTGCAGGTGCTCTTCGTCCTGCAGAACACGCCAGAGATCCGGTTCGCCATCGAAGGCGCCGAGGTCGAGGTGCTGCCCCAGCAGATGAACGAATCCAAGTTCGACCTGGCGGTGTTCGCCAGGGAACAGGCCGGCGCGCTCACCGTCGAGTGGGTGTACGCCACGGACCTGTACCGGCGGAAGACCGTCGAAGAGTTCACCGCTTCGTGGCATGCGCTGCTGGAGCGGATCGTCGCAACTCCGGGCCAGGCTATCGAGGCACTGGCCCCCTCGCAAACGCAGGAGCGAATCAACATGAACACCGCGAAATCCACCGGCGCCGCCGGCAAGCTGGACAAGCTCGGCAAGTTGGACAAACTGGTCAAGGCAGGACCGGGCCGCGAAGCGCCGCGCGCCGTGGCGCGCCCCGTCGTGCAGACCTCTTTCCTCCAGCCCGGCGCCGAATTCCCCATCGTGCTGCAGGCCACCACCGACGACCTCGACACCGTGGCCTGGGCCAGGAGCCAGGCCGACTACATCGAGATGCTGGTTGCAAGGCACGGCGGCATCCTGTTTCGCAACTTCGGCCTGAAGACACCGCAGGACTTCGAGGCCTTTGCCGAGGCCATCGAGCCGGAGCTGTACGGCAGCTACGGCGACCTGCCGAAGAAGGAAGGCGGCAAGAAGACCTACCGCTCCACGCCGTACCCGGAGCGGCAGATGATCCTGTTCCACAACGAAAGCTCGCACCTCGACCGCTGGCCGCGCAAGCAGTGGTTCTTCTGCGAGCTGCCTTCGCCCGTGGGCGGCGCCACGCCCATCGTCGATTGCCGCGAGATGCTGCGCCGCCTGCCCGCCGAGATGGTGGCCGAGTTCGAACGCAGGGAACTGCTGTACGTGCGTACCTTCACGCCGGGCCTGGACGTGAGCTGGCGCGACTTCTACAAGACAGAGCGCCGCGAAGAGGTGGAGGCCCGCCTGGCCGCCGCCGGCATCGCCTGGCGCTGGCTCGACAACGACACGCTGCAGACGCGCACGCGCTGCCCGGCGGTGATCCGCCATCCGCTGACGGGCGAGAAGGTTTTCTTCAACCAGATCCAGCTGCACCACGTGGCCTGCCTGGAGGCGCAGGTGCGCGAGGACCTGCTCGCCATCGGCGGCATCGACCGCCTGCCGCGCCACGTGATGTACGGCGACGGCTCGCCCATCGCCGACGAAACCATGGCCATCGTCGGGCGGGTGTACGAGGAATGCGCCGTGCGCTTCGACTGGCAGCAGGGCGACATCGTCATGCTCGACAACATGCTTGCGGCCCATGCGCGCGATCCGTACGAGGGGCCGCGCAAGATCGTGGTGGCGATGGGCGCGATGTTCGACCGTGCCGCGCTCGAAGGCGCGCCGCAGGTGGCCGCCAATGCGCGCCTGGCCGACGAGCAGGGGGCCTGAACGCAATGAACGCGATGAACGCGATGAACGCGATGAACGACAGTCTCGAAGCCACGTTCCCCCTTTCTCCCGAACAGCGCGCGGTGTCCGCCGGCGCACAGCGCCTGCTCTTGCGAGCCTGCATCGAAGGCCCGCTGGACACGGGGCGCCTGCGCCTCGCCGTGGAGCGTGTGCTGCGCGCGCACGGTGCCCTGTGCATGGCCATCTGCCCGGTGCCGGGCTACAGGGGCCTGCGGCAACAGTCTCTCGACGTGGTGCCGCCGCTGAAATGGCAGCTGGCCGACCTCAGCGAGGCGGACGACGGCACATTGGACGCCTGGTTCGACGCCTTCAACGCCGAGCCGCTCGCCACTGAGCGCGGGGAACTCGTCAGCGCCGCCGTTGTGCGCACGGGCGAGACCCGACACATGCTGGGCCTTTCGGTCAACCCGCTGGCGGCGGACAGGGAAAGCCTTCAGAACCTCTTCGGCCAGATCGCCACGGCCTGCTCGGGCGAAGGCGCCTTCGACCCGGCGGAGGTCTTCCAGTACGCGCGCTTCGTCGAATGGCGGCAGGACCTGCTCGAAGGCGACGATGCGGCGCAGGGACGTGCCTACTGGCAGCGGCTCGTGGCCGACGCCTCGGCCCTCCCGCCGCCGCGCCTGCATGAGCGGCTCCGTGCTGCGCAGGGAGAGGCCTCGCGCCATCGTGTTTCGATTGCTGTAGACGCAGCGCTCGCAGGCCGCGTGGCCGCGTGTGCCGATGCGCTCGGCGCACAGCCCGAGACCCTGCTGCACGCGGCGTGGTGGCTGTTGCTTGCCAGGTTGAGCGGTACCGGCCGTTTCATCGGCGGCTGGCAGCACGACTGCCGGCGAGACTACGAACCCATGCAAGGCGCGGTCGGCGTGTTCGACAAGGTGCTGCCGGTGATGGTCGAGGTGGCGCCGGGCGAGTCCTTCGCAGGCTGGACCGGCAGGTTCGACGCCGCGCTGGCGGCGCATGTCGATGCGCAGGAATACTGGCCTGTCGATGCGCCGCCCATCTCGACGCACACCGTCGTCGGCTTTGCCTCGCACGTGGTGAGGCCGCCTCACGGCACCGATGCGCGGTGGCACCTCATCGGGCTGCCCGGACCGATGCCCTGTTTCGAACTCGCGCTGCAGGCCGCATGGCAGGCAGAAGGCGCGGTGCTGTCGCTGCACGCCGATGCCGCCCGCTACGGCCGGGCGGTCCTGGAACGCCTGTTGCTGCAGTTCGTCACGCTGCTCGTTGCCGTTGCCGCGCAGCCCGATGCGCCGGTTGAAGCGCTGTCGCTGGTCGGGCCGAAAGAACGTGAGTTGTTGCTCGCGCAGGGTTGCGGCGAACGCATCGATGCGGGCATGCAGACCGTGGCCGACCGCATCGCGCATTGGGCGCAGGCCACGCCGGATGCCCCCGCGCTCGAAGCGGGCGGCCAGCGCCTGAGCTACCGCGAACTCGATGCCCGCATCGACCGGCTCGCACACTGGCTCACTGCACAGGGCGTAACGCCCGGTTCCATCGTCGCGCTCAACCTGCCGCGCTCGGTCGAACTGCCGGTGGCGATCTTCGCCGCCTGGCGCGCGGGTGCCGCCTACTTGCCGCTGGAGCCCGAATGGCCCGAGGCGCGCCGTGCGGCCGTGCTCGCGGACGCGCAGCCGGCAATCGTGCTCGATGCGGCCATGCTGCCTGCCATCGACGGCACGACGGATGCGGCGCCTGCACATCGCATCGCCCTGAAGGACCTGGCGTACGTGCTCTACACCTCCGGGTCCACGGGCAAGCCCAAGGGCGTCGCCATCGAGCAAGGGCATCTGCTGAACTATGTGGCCGCCGCCTCGGCTGCGATGAAGCTCGGCAACTGCCGCCGCTGGGCGCTCACCAGTTCGGTCGTCGCCGACCTGGGCAACACGGCGCTTTTCGCCGCCTTCTTCAACGGCGCCTGCCTGGTGGTGGCGGCCGAAGACGAGGTGAAGGACGCAGACGCCTTCGCCCGCTTCATGGCCGACAATGAAATCGACGCGATCAAGATCGTGCCTTCGCACCTGGAGGCGCTGCTCGAATGCGCATCGCCTTGCCTGCCGCGCACGCTGGTGCTGGGCGGAGAGGCCGCGCCGCGCGCGCTTGTCGAGCGCATCGCGCGGCTTGCGCCGCAGTGCGCCGTGTACAACCACTACGGCCCGACCGAGACCACGGTCGGCGTGATGGTTCACGCGGTGCCCGCCGACAGGCAGGTGCCCGAGCAACTGCCGCTGACGCGAGTGCTCGCGAACAACCGCGTGCATGTGCTCAACGGGGCGCTGGGCCTCGTGCCAGCTGGCGCGCTGGGCGAGGTCTACGTCGGTGGCGCGCAGCTGTGCCGCGGCTACCTGAACCGTGCGGCGGGCGACGCCTTCGTGCCCGACCCCTTCAACCCGGGCCAGCGCCTGTATCGCACAGGCGACCTGGCGTATGTGCTGGCCGAAGGCGGCATCCGCCTCGCGGGGCGTGCGGACCACCAGGTGAAGATCCATGGCTTCCGCGTGGAGCCGGCCGAGGTCGAGGCGGTGCTGCTGGCGCAACCGGGCGTGCGCCAGGCAGTGGTGCTTGCGGTGCCGGATGCCGCAGGTGCGACCACGTTGTCCGCCTTCTTTGTCGCCGATGCGGCGCTCGCCGATGGCCGCGCCTTGCGCGAACGGCTGGCCGAGCTGCTGCCCGCGCACATGGTGCCGGCGACCTTCATGGCCACGGATGCCTTTGCCCGGCTTCCCAACGGAAAGATCGACCGGCTGGCGCTGTCTGCGATCGCGCCTGCCGCTCGCGCAGACAAGGCCCGCATCGAGCCGCGCGACGCGCTCGAGGCGGTACTCGCCGACGGCATGGCCTCGCTGCTGGGCAGCGGCCCCATCGGCGTGGAAGACGACTTCTTCGAACTCGGCGGGCACTCGCTGCAAGTCATCAAGCTGGTCGCGCGCATCCGCAAGCTGCTTCAGGTCGAGGTGGCGGCGGGGGTGGTGTTCGACCATCCGACGCCGGCGGCGCTGGCGGCCGCGCTGCGCGAAGGCAGCGAGGACGCCGCACAGCTCGAGCAGCGTGCGCAGGCCCACAGGCGGCCCGAAGAACACATGAGCGAGACCGCATGACCCATTCCCTGATTCATCCCACCATCGCCCGCACCGTGTCCGAGGGCGACGCCGTGGCCCTGTCCTATGCGCAGGAGCAGCTGTGCTTTCTGCAGAAGCTCGAACCGGGGCTCACGGCCTACAACCTGCCTCGCGTCTTTCGGCTGGCCGGCCTGCTCGATGCGGGCGCGCTGGAGCGTGCCTTCCAGGCACTGATCGCGCGCCATTCCGTCTTGCGAACCCGCTTCTTCGAGCAGGACGGTGTGCCAATGCAGAGCGTTCAGGCCGACGCGCCGTTCGCGGTGGAGCGCATCGACCTGTCGGGCCTGGACGTCGAAGCGCAGAAGGCACCGCTGGACGAGGCCGTGCGACGCACGGCCGGGCATGTGTTCGACCTGGGCGTGGCGCCCGCGATGGTCGCGTGCCTCGTGAAGCTGGGAGATGAACGGCATGTGCTTGCCGTCTGCTTGCACCACATCGTGTCCGACGCCTGGTCGAACCCGATCCTCGCGCGCGATCTGGCCGAGGCCTACCGCCTTGCCTTGCACAGCGCCGGCCCGGTCAGGCTGCCGCCGCTTGCCGTGCAGTACGCCGACTATGCGGTGTGGCAGCGCGCGAATGTAGAGGGCGGCGCGCTGGAGCGCCAGCTTGCGCACTGGAACCGGCATCTGGGTCCGGAGGTTCCGGTGCTCGACCTGCCGACCGACCGCGCGCGGCCCTCGCGCAAGAGCTTCGCTGGAACCGCGCTCGGCTTCGATGTGCCGCCAGCGCTCGCGCTCGCCGTGCAGAAGTTCTGCCGCGCCGAGAAATGCACGCCTTTCGTCGCCTTGTTCGCGGCATGGCAGGTGCTGCTTGCCCGTTCCAGCGGCCAGAACGACTTTACCGTCGGCGTGCCCAACGCCGGACGCCAGCACGAGGAAGTGAGCGAGCTGCTCGGCTTCTTCGTGACCACCCAGGTGTTCCGCGCGCGGCTGTCGCCGCGCCAGAGCCTGCGCGAGATCTGCCGGCAGGTGCGCGCCGACGCGCTGGCGGCGCTCGACAATGCCGAGCTGCCCTTCGAGGTGCTGCTCGCGAGCCGCACGGACCGGCGCGACCCGGCGCGCAGCCCGCTGTTCCAGGTGATGTTCGGCGTGCAGATGGCTGGCGAGACGGTGGCATTCGATCTCGAGGGCGTGCGCGCCGAAATCGAGGAGTTCGACGACGCGGGTGCCAAATTCGACCTGTCGCTCGACTTCTATGTCGACGCGCGGGGCGTTCGCGGCCGCCTCGAATACAACACCGACCTGTTCGAGGAAAGCACCGCGCGACGTCTGGTGGCGCGCTATCTGCGGGTGCTTGAAGCCCTCGCGACCGAGCCTGACAGCGTGCTCGCCAAGCTCGTGCTGACCAGCGAGGGCGAGCAAGCACAACTGATGCGTCAGAGCGAGAACCTGCCGCATCGCGCCTGCGCCGATCCCGTGCACCGCCTGATCGGCCAGCAGGCCAGGCGCACGCCGGAAGCGGTGGCGCTGGTGTTCGGGCATGTGTCGCTGAGCTACGCGCAGCTCGAAGCACGCGCGAACCGCCTGGCGCACCGCCTGATCGCGCTCGGCGTGCGGCCCGACACGAAGGTGGGCATTGCCACGGAACGCAGCGTGGAGATGGTGGTGGGGCTGCTGGCGATCCTGAAGGCCGGTGGCGCCTACGTGCCCATCGACCCCGAGTACCCGCAAGACCGCATCATCTACATGCTCGAGGACAGCGGCGTCTCGTTGCTGCTCACCCAGAGCCACATCGCGCGTGCGATCCCGGTGCGCGAGGACGTGCAGACGATCGAACTGGACTTGCTGGACCTGGAGACGGGTCCAAGCGTCGACCCCGACGTGCCCCTGCACGGCGAACACCTGGCCTATGTGATCTACACCTCCGGCTCCACCGGCCGGCCCAAGGGGGCGTCCAACCGCCACCGCTCGCTCTACAACCGTCTGGCCTGGATGCAGGACGCGTATTCGCTCGATGAGACGGATACGGTGTTGCAGAAGACGCCCTTCAGCTTCGACGTGTCGGTGTGGGAGTTCTTCTGGCCGCTGATGCAGGGCGCACGTCTGGTGGTCGCGCAGCCGGGCGATCACCGCGAGCCGGGCAGGCTGGTCGAATCAATCCGCCGCCACGGCGTCACCACCATCCACTTCGTGCCCTCGATGCTGCAGGCCTTCGTGGCCCATGAAGGCATCGAGGCCTGCACGAGCCTCAAGCGCATCGTGTGCAGCGGCGAGGCACTGCCCGCCGAGGCGCAGGCCAGGGTGTTCGAGCGCCTGCCGGGCGCGGGCCTGTACAACCTCTATGGCCCGACCGAAGCGGCCATCGACGTGACGCACTGGACCTGCCAGGCGGACGGGCGCAACCACGTGGCCATCGGCCGTCCGATCGCGGGCACGAAGACCTACGTGCTGGACGCCGGCCTGAACCTCGTGCCGCAGGGCGTGGGTGGGGAGCTGTACCTGGGCGGTATCGGGCTGGCGCGCGGCTATCTGGACAAGAGCGCTCTCACGTCGGAGCGCTTCATCGCCGATCCGTTCGGCGACACGGGCGAGCGGCTGTACCGCACGGGCGACCTGGTGCGCTGGCGCGAGGACGGCCAGCTGGAGTACCTGGGGCGCATCGACCACCAGGTGAAGATCCGGGGCTTCCGGATCGAGCTGGGCGAGATCGAGGCGCAGCTGCTGGTGCAGCCCGAGGTGCGCGAGGCGGTGGTCATCGCCGACGACGGTCCCGGGGGCGCACGGCTGGTGGGGTATGTGTCGTTGAAGGCGAATCAGCCTCTGGAGCCGGCGGCGCTGAAGACGCGTCTGGCCACGGTGCTGCCCGACTACATGATCCCCTCGGCACTGGTGGTGCTCGATGCACTGCCGCTGAACGCCAACGGCAAGATCGACCGCAAGGCGTTGCCTCGACCCGAGCGGCCGCTGAGCGGCTTGCACGAGGTACCCGCCGAGGGCGTCGAACAGGTTCTGGCCGGCATCTGGGCTGCGGTGCTCCGCGTGGCATCGGTCGGGCGGCACGACAACTTCTTCGAACTCGGCGGCGATTCCATCCTCAGCCTGCAGATCGTCTCCCGGCTTCGCGCGGCCGGATGGAAGCTGACGCCACGGCAGATGTTCGACCGGCAGACCATCGCCGAACTCGCGGAGGTGGCCGAGCCCGAGGATGCGGTGACAGCGCAGGCGGGAGTGGGGGGCACGGTCGAGGGCATGGTGCCGCTGCTGCCGTTCCAGGCCGAGTTCTTCGCCACCGACATTCCCTGCCGCCATCATTGGAACCAGGCGCTGCTGTTTCAAAGCCGTGAGCGACTCGACCCGGTGGCACTCGAAGCCGCGCTGCAGGCGCTTGTGCGGCACCACGATGCCTTGCGTCTGCGTTTCGTGCAGGGCGCAGACGGCCAGTGGCGGCAGGCGTGTTCGCCCGCCGAAACCTCGCCTGCCGGCCGCCTGCTGTGGGTGCGCCAGGCTCGCGACGCCGGCGCCATCGAAGCGCTGTGCGAAGAGGCACAACGCAGCCTCGACCTGGCCCGCGGCCCCATGCTGCGTGCGCTTGCCATCGAGGTGGCGGACGGCGGCGCACGCCTGTTGCTCGCCATCCATCACCTGGTGGTCGACGCCGTGTCATGGCGCGTGCTGCTCCAGGACTTGCAGCGCGCCCACGCGCAGTGTCTTGAAGGCCGGCTGCCGTCGTTTCCCGCCAAGAGCAGCAGCTTCCAGGACTGGGCACTGGCATTGCAGGCGCGCGCCGCTTCGCTCGACGCCGAACTGCCCTATTGGCAGGCGCTGGCCGACGCCCCCGTCACCTTGCCCTGCGACCACCCGCACGGCGTCAACACGGCGGCGACGCGTGAGTTCGTCGAGCTGCGGCTGGACCGCGAGCATACCCAGGCGCTGCTCAAGGACGTACCCGCCGCCTACCGTACCCGGATCAACGATGTACTGCTGACGGCGCTCGGCCGCGCGCTGTGCGACTGGAGCGGTCACGAGCGCGTGCTGGTCGATGTGGAGGGCCATGGACGCGAAGACCTCTTCGTGCAGCTCGACCTTTCGCGCAGCGTTGGCTGGTTCTCCAGCCTGTTCCCGGTGCTGCTCGACCCGCTCGGCACCCCGGGCGACGCGCTGCGCCGCGCGAAGGAACAACTGCGGCGCGTCCCTGGCCGCGGCATCGGCTACGGCGTGCTCAAGCACATGGGCAATGACGGCCAGCGCCGCGCGCTCGCGGCACTGCCCAGGGCGCAGGTGGTCTTCAACTACCTCGGCCAGCTCGACGGCAGCCTGGATGCGCAGGGGCCCTGGCACTTGGCGGGTGAGTCGCCCGGTGCGTCGACCGACGGGGCGGCACCACTCTCGCATTCCTTCACCGTCAATGGCCAGGTCCAAGACGGAGAGCTTCGCCTGAGCGTTGGTTACAGCCGGGCACGTTATGAGCGCGCGACGGTGCAGCGCTGGGCCGAGCGGTTTCAGCAGGAGTTGGAAGGCCTCATCGCCCATTGCACCGGCGGCGCACGTGGCGTGACACCTTCGGACTTCCCGCTTGCCGCGCTCACGCAGCAGCAACTCGACGCTCTGCCGTTGGAAGCGGCCGAGCTCGACGACCTGTACCCGCTCTCACCGATGCAGCAGGGCATGCTGTTCCACAGCCTGCTCGATCCGACCGGTGCCAGCTACGTGAACCAGTTGCGGGTCGACATCCAGGGCCTGGACGCAGGCCGCTTCCTGCATGCCTGGCAAGCCGTGCTCGACTGCCACGAGGCGTTGCGCAGCGGCTTCTTCCAGGGCGATGAGCCGATGCAGTGGGTGGCACGCCGTCCCGCGCTGCCGCTGGCCCAGCACGACTGGCGCGGACTCGCCGATCTGCCGCAGGCTCTCGACGCGATGGCCGATGCCGAGCGGGTAGCCGGGTTCGACTTGGCCCGACCGCCGCTCATGCGCCTGGTGCTCGTGCGTACGCACGACGACACCCATCACTTCCTCTGGACCGTGCATCACCTGCTGCTGGACGGCTGGAGCAGTTCGCGGCTGATGGGCGAAGTGCTTAGGCGCTACGCCGGCCAGCCTGACTCGGCAAGGTCCGTACCGGCCCGCTACCGCGACTACATCGCATGGTTGTCGCTGCGTGATGGTCGCCGTAGCGAAGCCTTCTGGCGCGAACAGTTCGCGCCGCTGGACGCGCCCACGCTGCTGGCCGATGTGCTGCCACGCGCGGCGGACCGTGGCCAGCAACTGAATCCGGATCAAGGGCGGGGGCAGGGCCACCGCAGCCTGTCGTTCGGCACGCAACGCACGCGCCAGTTGCAGGACGCGGCACGTCGCGGGCATGTGACGCTCAACACTCTCATGCAGTCCGCCTGGGCGTTGCTGCTGTCCCGCGTGACGGGACAGCGCACGGTGGTCTTCGGCGCCACGGTGGCGGGCCGTCCTTCGGAACTGCCGGGCGCCGAACAGATGCTCGGCCTGTTCATCAACACCCTGCCGGTCGTCGCAACGCCGCTGCCCGGGTGCCCGGCGAGCGAATGGGTGCGCGCGCTGCAGTCACGCAACCTCGACGCCCGCGAGCATGAGCACACACCGCTGTACGACATACAGCGCTGGGCCGGGCAAAGCGGCCAGGCGCTGTTCGACAGCATCCTGGTGTTCGAAAACTACCCGATCGACGAGGCGCTGAAGCAGGCCGCGCCGGGCGGCTTGCGCTTCGAGCGGGTGACACAGTGCGAAGAAACGCACTACCCGCTGACGCTGACCGTACAGCAGCAGGGGGAAGAACTCATGCTGGGTTTTGCCTATGCGCGCGACCGCTTCGACGCCGCGTGCATCGACATGCTGGTCTCCTGCATGGAGCGGCTCGTCGAGGCACTCGCCGACAGCCTGTCGCACCCCCTGCGGCCGCTGGGTGAACTGGACCTCCTCGGTGCGGGGCAGAAGCAGCGCCTGGCCTTGCGCGCCATCAACGATCCGAAATGGCCTGCCTCTGCGCCGGTACACCGCCTGATCGAGCGCCGGGCCGAGGCGCAGCCGGAAGCGCCCGCGCTGCTGTGCGGCGAACACCTGATGAGCTACGCGGCACTGAACCTGCGGGCCAACCAGCTCGCACACCGGCTCATTGCTTCGGGCGTGGAGCCGGACGTGAGAGTCGGCATTGCACTGGAACGCGGCATCGGCATGCTCGTGGCGCTGCTTGCCGTGCTGAAAGCCGGCGGCACCTACGTGCCGCTCGATCCGGACTATCCGGCCGAACGGCTCGAACACATGGTGCAGGACAGCGGCATGACGTTGCTGCTCACGCAACGCGCGTTGAAGTCCAGGTTCGCGGTCTCCGGCTCAACGGCGCTGCTGGAGATCGACGCCCTCGACACCAGCCGCGAGTCGCAGCACAACCCGGATGTGGCCTTGCATGGCGAAAACCTTGCCTATGTGATCTACACCTCGGGCTCCACCGGCAGGCCCAAGGGCGTGGGCATTGCGCACCACGCGCTGTCGGCGCATGTGCGGGCCTCCATCGGCCTCTTCGGTCTGGCGCCGTCGGAACGCATGCTGCAGTTTTCCACGCTGAACTTCGACGGATTCGTCGAGCAGACCTTTCCTCCACTGGCGGCAGGCGCATCGGTGGTGTTGCGAGGCACCGATCTGTGGGACAGCGCGCGGCTGCACCGCGAGATCGTTGGCCAGCGCATCACCGTGGCCGACCTCACCACCGCCTACTGGCTGTTGATGGCGCAGGACTTTTCCCGGCAGCGCCCCCGCGACTGGGGTGCGCTGCGGCAGGTGCATGCCGGTGGCGAGGCCATGCCACCGGAGGGCATCAATGCCTGGCGCGACGCGGGGCTGGGGCATGTCAAGTTGCTGAACACCTATGGCCCGACCGAAGCGACGGTGACGGCCTCGGTGCTCGATTGCACCCCCTATGTCGCCGGCGAACTGCCATTGCCGACGCAAATGCCCATCGGCGGCCCGCTGCCTGGCCGCTCCTTGCACGTGGTCGATGCCAGCCTGCAGCTGGTTCCGGAGGGCGTGGCCGGTGAACTGTGTGTCGGCGGTGCGATGCTTGCGCGCGGTTACCTGAACCGCGCGGGCTTCACTTCGGAGCGCTTCGTCGCGGACCCGTTCAGCGACGACGGAGAGCGCCTCTATCGCACGGGAGACATGGTGCGCTGGCGCGAGGACGGCCAGCTGGAGTACCTGGGACGCATCGACCATCAGGTGAAGATCCGGGGCTTCCGCATCGAACTGGGAGAGATCGAGGCGCTGCTGCTGGCCCAGCCTGGCGTGAGGGAGGCCATCGTCGTGGCGCACGACCGCCCTGGCGGCGCGCGCCTGGTCGCGCATGTGTCGCCCGCCAGCCTTGATGCGGACGCGTTGCGCGTGCGCCTCGCGTCCGCGCTGCCCGACTACATGGTGCCCTCTGCACTGGTGGTGCTCGATGCGCTGCCCCTGAACGCGAACGGAAAGATCGACCGCAACGCGCTGCCGGTACCGCAATGGCACAGCGGCGATGCCTTCGAGGCGCCGAGCGGTGCGCTGGAAACACAGCTCGCCGCGATCTGGGCCGAAGTGCTCGGCGCTCGACGCGTGGGAAGGAACGACAACTTCTTCGAACTCGGAGGCCACTCGCTGCTGGCCATGCAGATGGTTGCGCGCGTGCAGGCCGCCATGCAACGCCAATTGAGCGTGGTCGACGCATTCCAGGCGCCAGTGCTCGCCGGGCTGGCGGCTCTGCTGGACGATCGCGGCCAGCAGGCGACCGCCGGGCAAGCGCTGTCCGAGATTGATTCCTTCATCGACAGTCTGGAGACGATGTGACGACCGATTCGAACGTGCGGCGTATTGCCGAGCGCTTTTCCCGGCTTGCACCGGAGCAGCGGCGCGCGGTGTACCGGAAGATCCGCGCCGAAGGAATGGCCATGGGCCAGTTCCCGATCCTGCGCCGCGAGGCCGCGCCGACAGCGCGTTATCCACGCTGTTATCCGCTCTCCTACGCGCAGTCGCGCCAGTGGTTCCTCTGGAAGCTGGCACCCGACGACACCGCCTATCACATCGCCGGCGCGCTGCGGCTGAACGGCCGGCTCGACGAACAGGCGCTGCGCGCCAGCTTCTCGGCACTGGTGCAGCGGCACGAGTCGCTGCGCACGGTGTTTCGCACCAGCGAGGATGGGCAGGGCGAGCAATGCATAAGGGACGGAAGTACCTTCGGACTGCGCACGGTGGACCTGAGCGGCTTGCCGGCGGGCGACGCCGAAGCCGCGACGCGCGAGGAAACCCGCCGTGCCTGTGGCACCCCCTTCGACCTTGCCGCGGGGCCGCTGCTGCGCGTGTCGCTCATCCGCCTGGCAGGCGAAGCGCATGTGCTGGTGGTCGTGATGCACCACATCGTGTCGGACGGCTGGTCGATGCGGCTTTGCGTGGACGAGTTCTGGGCGTATTACCGCGCGTTCTCCCAGGGGCAGGCGCCCGAGCTGCCGGAACTGCCCGTGCAGTACGCCGACTACGCGTCATGGCAACAGCAATGGCTCGAAGCCGGCGAAGCCGAGCACCAGCTCGGCTACTGGACGGCGCAGCTCGGCCGCGAGCATCCCGTGCTGCAGTTGCCCACCGACCACCCGCGCCGCGCCGACGGGCGCTACCGCGTCGCAAGGCACCGCTTCGTGCTGCCGCCGGGCCTGGGGCTGGCGCTGGGCCGGCGTGCCGCGTCGGAAGGCGCGACATTGTTCATGGCGTTGTTGGCGGGCTTCCAGGTGCTGCTGCACCGGCACTCGGCGCAGGCCGACATTCGCGTGGGCGTGCCGATCGCCAACCGCCACAGGGTCGAGACCGAGGGGGTCGTGGGCTTCTTCGTCAACACGCAGGTGCTGCGCAGCGTGATGACTGGCCGCACGCCGCTGGCACAGGTGCTGGCCACCGCGCGCGTTGCCGTGCTGGGCGCGCAGGCGCATCAGGACTTGCCGTTCGAGCAACTGGTGGAGGCGTTGCAACCGGAGCGCAATGTCGGGCAGAGTCCGCTGTTCCAGGTGGCGCACAACCATCAGCGCGATGGCTTGCAGGAGCCAGCCGCTGTGCCCGGACTGCAGATGTGGGCCTACGAGGTCGAGGCGCTGGCCGCGCAGTTTGAGCTGATGCTCGACACCTCGGAAGACGCACAGGGCGGCGTGCAGGTGGTGTTCACCTACGCGGCCGAGTTGTTCGAGCCGGCCACGATGGCCCGCATGGGCGCGCACTACGTGGCGGTGCTGCGGGCGCTGGCGGAAGACCCTGGGCTGGCGGTGGAAGACATCGACGTGCTGGGCGAACCCGAGCGGGCCACGTTGTCGCAGTGGGGCGTGAATGCACGGCAGGCGGCATACGAAGCACCGGTGCACCGGCTGATCGAAGCGCAGGCGGCGCGCGCGCCCGACGCGGTGGCGCTGGTGTTCGGCGACCGGTCGCTGGGCTATGGCGAACTCAACGCCAAGGCGAACGCGCTGGCGCACCACTTGATCGGCCTGGGCGTGACACCCGACATGCCCGTGGGCATTGCGGTGGAACGCAGCGTGGAGATGGTGGTGGGGCTGCTGGCGATCATGAAGGCCGGCGGCGCCTACGTGCCAATCGACCCGGAGTACCCGCACGAGCGCATCGCCTACATGCTGCAGGACAGCGGCGTGAAGCTGCTGCTCACGCAGGCGCACCTGATGGACGCCTTGCCGGCCGCGGCGCACGTTCGGCTGCTCACGCTCGATGCGCTGGATGTTCCCGAACGCCACGACAACCCTTCGGTGCCCCTGCACGGCGAACACCTGGCCTATGTGATCTACACCTCCGGCTCCACCGGCCGGCCCAAGGGGGCGTCCAACCGCCACCGCTCGCTCTACAACCGTCTGGCCTGGATGCAGGACGCGTATTCGCTCGATGAGACGGATACGGTGTTGCAGAAGACGCCCTTCAGCTTCGACGTGTCGGTGTGGGAGTTCTTCTGGCCGCTGATGCAGGGCGCACGTCTGGTGGTCGCGCAGCCGGGCGATCACCGCGAGCCGGGCAGGCTGGTCGAATCAATCCGCCGCCACGGCGTCACCACCATCCACTTCGTGCCCTCGATGCTGCAGGCCTTCGTGGCCCATGAAGGCATCGAGGCCTGCACGAGCCTCAAGCGCATCGTGTGCAGCGGCGAGGCACTGCCCGCCGAGGCGCAGGCCAGGGTGTTCGAGCGCCTGCCGGGCGCGGGCCTGTACAACCTCTATGGCCCGACCGAAGCGGCCATCGACGTGACGCACTGGACCTGCCAGGCGGACGGGCGCAACCACGTGGCCATCGGCCGTCCGATCGCGGGCACGAAGACCTACGTGCTGGACGCCGGCCTGAACCTCGTGCCGCAGGGCGTGGGTGGGGAGCTGTACCTGGGCGGTATCGGGCTGGCGCGCGGCTATCTGGACAAGAGCGCTCTCACGTCGGAGCGCTTCATCGCCGATCCGTTCGGCGACACGGGCGAGCGGCTGTACCGCACGGGCGACCTGGTGCGCTGGCGCGAGGACGGCCAGCTGGAGTACCTGGGGCGTATCGACCACCAGGTGAAGATCCGGGGCTTCCGGATCGAGCTGGGCGAGATCGAGGCGCAGCTGCTGGTGCAGCCCGAGGTGCGCGAGGCGGTGGTCATCGCCGACGACGGTCCCGGGGGCGCACGGCTGGTGGGGTATGTGTCGTTGAAGGCGAATCAGCCTCTGGAGCCGGCGGCGCTGAAGACGCGTCTGGCCACGGTGCTGCCCGACTACATGATCCCCTCGGCACTGGTGGTGCTCGATGCACTGCCGCTGAACGCCAACGGCAAGATCGACCGCAAGGCGTTGCCGAAGCCGGAACGGGGTGCGACCGGCGCGTACGAAGCTCCCCAGGGTGAGGCCGAGGCGCAGCTTGCGGCCATCTGGGCCGAGGTGCTCGGCGTCGAACGCGTGGGCCGCACGGACAACTTCTTCGAGCTCGGCGGCGATTCCATCCTCAGCCTGCAGATCGTCGCGCGCATGCGCGCGACCGGCTGGACGATCACGCCGCGCCAGATGTTCGAGCAGCAGACCGTCGAGCGCCTCGCCGCGTTGGCCGAGCCCATGGCCAATGTGCCGCCGCACGGCGCGCCACCCATGACGCTGCCGCACGGCCGGCTCCAGGACTTCCTGGACGCAGGCACCCTCGACGCACTGAACCTGGATGCCGCGCAGATCGAGGACGTCTATCCGCTCGCCCCCACACAGGAGGGCATGCTCCTGCATTCGATGGCCTCGGCCGGCTCGGGCCTTTACGTCAACCAGCTGAGCGTGGAGGTGCGCCAGATAGAGCCGCACCGCTTCGCACGGGCCTGGAAGGCGATGGTCGAGCGTCATGCCATTCTGCGCACCGGATTCCTGTGGCGAGAAGGCATGGCGCGGCCGCTGCAGCTGGTGTTCCGGCAGGTGGCGTCGGAGGTGGAGCAGTTCGATTGGCGCAGCGCCCATGGGGCCGGCGACGCAGGTTCAGCTGACACGGTGCAACGGCTGGCCGCCTACGAGGAACAGGCGCTGGCCGCGCCCATCGACTGGATGCGCCCGCCGTTGTCGCGCGTGGCGCTGATCCGACTGGAAGACGACCGGTACCAGTTGGTCTGGACGCGCCATCACATCCTGTCCGACGGTTGGACCGACTCGCGCCTCATGGGCGAATGGCTGCGCACCTATGCCGGGGAGGCCCTGGATGCAAGGCCACCGGTGTACGGCGATTACGTGCGCTGGCTTCAGCAGCAGGACACGAAAGCCGCCGAGACATTCTGGACGCAGGCCTTGGCCGCACAGGACGGTCCCACGTTGCTGGCGGAAGGGGGCCGGCGCGATCCGGCGCGCGATGGCTTCGAGAAGATCTACACGCGGTTGGACCGCGCCCGCACTGCTGCATTGCAGGCTTTCGCGCAGCACGAGCGCGTGACGGTGAATACGCTGGTGCAGGCCGCTTGGGGGCTGTTGCTGCAGCGCCAGACCGGCCGCGACCACGTGGTGTTCGGCGCCACCGTCGCTGGGCGGCCGACCGCGCTCCAAGACGCTCACGACATGATGGGGCTGTTCATCAACACAATTCCGGTGCCCCTGTCGCGGCAGGCGGGGCGTACGGTGGGCGAGTATCTGCGCGATGTTCAAGGCACCAACTTGCGACTGCGCGAGTACGAACATGCCGCACTCGCGGACATCCAGCGCTGGACCGGCTCGGCCGGCCGGCCACTGTTCGACAGCATCATCGTGTTCGAGAATGCGCCCATCGACCGCGCGATGCGCGACCTGGGCCGCTACGGACCGCAGTTCGGAGAAACAACCGTGGGCGGGCTCACCGGCTACGCAATGGACTTGCAGGTGGTGCTCGACGACACGCTGGAGATCGAGTATTGCTACGGCCGCAGCGATTTCGACGACGCCTTCGTTGTCGGCCTGCGTCGGCAGATGGAACATCTGCTGATGCAGTTGGCCGCCAATGCACACCGGCCGGTTGGTGAGCTGTCATGGCTCGACGAGCAGGCGCATGCGGCCCTCCTGGCGCTCGGCCGCGACGAGGCCGCGTGGGGCGCCGCACCTCACGTCGCCGTGCACCGGCTCATCGAAGAGCAGGCAGCGAAGAACGGCGAGGCAATTGCCTTGCTGTGCGGCGACGACGAGCTGAGTTATGCCGCGCTCAACGCACGAGCCAACCGCCTGGCGCATCATCTGATCGCCCGCGGCGTAGGGGCCGACACGCTGGTGGGTGTGGCGCTCGAGCGGTCGCTCGACAGCATTGTCTGCCTGCTGGCGGTGCTCAAGGCGGGCGGCGCCTACGTGCCGCTCGACCCGGCCTATCCGCCCGATCGGTTGGCCTTCATGGTGCGCGACAGCGGCATGGCGCTGCTTCTCACACACCGTGCGGTTTTGCCGAAACTCCCGGCCGAGCTCGGGCTTCCGCTCGCCGTGCTGGAAGACCTCACGCTGGGCGCCTCGGCCACGCATGACCCGAACCAGCCGGTGCATGCCAACAGCCTGGCGTACGTGATCTATACCTCGGGCTCTACCGGCATGCCCAAGGGCGTGGCCGTGACTCACGGGCCACTGTCGATGCATTGCCTGGCCACCGCCCGCATTTATGGAATGACGCCGCAATCGTGCGAACTCCACTTCATGTCGTTCTCTTTCGATGGCGCGCATGAGCGCTGGCTAACGCCGCTGTGCGTCGGCGCCGGCCTGGCACTGCGCGACAACGAGCTGTGGACCGCGGAACAGACTTACCAGGCGCTGCATCGCTACGGCGTGACCAACGCGGCCTTTCCGCCGGCCTATCTTGGGCAGATCGCCGACTGGGCGAGCCCGCGCGATGACGCACCGCCGGTGGAGCTGTACGTGTTCGGTGGCGAGGCAATGCCCAAGGCGGCGTACGACAAGGTGTGCCGCACGCTCAAGCCACGCATTCTGATCAACGGATACGGCCCGACCGAGACCGTGGTGACACCGCTGATCTGGAAAGCCGACGCCTCCCGGACCTTCGACTGCGCTTATGCGCCGATCGGGCGGCCCGTGGGCGAACGGACCGCCCACGTGCTGGACGCCGACATGCAACCGGTGCCGCACGGCGTGACTGGCGAGCTGTACATCGGCGGCTACGGCCTGGCACGCGGCTACCTGCGGCGCCAGGCCCTCACGGCGGAGCGCTTCGTCGCCGACCCGTTCGACGGCGCGGGCGGTCGCCTGTACCGCACCGGCGACCTGGTGCGCTGGCTGGAAGACGGCAACATCGAGTACATCGGGCGGGCGGACCACCAAGTGAAGATACGGGGCTTTCGCATCGAGCTGGGCGAGATCGAGGCACGCGTGCGCGAGGTTGCAGGCGTGGGCGACGCCGCCGTGGTGCCGCACGAGAGCGCGTCGGGTCGACAACTGGTCGCGTATGTCGTCGACGCGGAAGGCGCGGCGCCCGAGGCGCTCGCGCAGCGCATCCGTGCGCAACTGGCCGAGCGCCTGCCCGACTACATGATGCCGGCGCGCGTGATGGTGCTGCAGAAACTCCCGAGACTCATCAGCGGCAAGCTCGACCGCGCCGCGCTCCCGGCGCCCGCCTTCGAGGCCGAGGGTGCCTTTCGGGCGCCGCGCAACGAAGTCGAGCGGCAATTGGCCGCCATCTGGCAGCAAGTGCTGGGCGTCGAGCGCGTGGGAATCTGCGACAACTTCTTCGAACTCGGGGGCGACTCCATTCTCAGCCTGCAGGTGATTTCGCGTGTGCGCAACGCGAAGCTGGGGCTGGAACTGCGGTTGCGTGACCTGATTCGCCACCAGACCATCGAGGCGTTGATGTCACAACAAGACCAGGCGCCACTGAACACGGCGCGAGAGCAGCCGCGAATTCAGGTGGAAGCGGATGGCATGCTGCCGCTGCTGCCCATCCAGCGGTGGTTCTTCGCGCAGGAGTTTCCTTCAAGCCACCACTTCAACCAATCGGTGCTGCTGCGCAGCGAGACCTGGCTGGACGAGGCGCGCCTGCGCCGCGCCGTGGACCTTCTGCAACGGCATCACGACGCGCTGCGCATGCGCTATGCCCGCCGTGCGGACGGCACATGGGTGCAGGCCTACGACGCGGCGGACGACGCCGCGCAAGCGAGGAACGGCGCGCACGACGTCCTTTGGCTGCGCGACGTCGCCAGCCCCGGGGACATCGAGCGCGAAGCGGAACTGGCACAGCGCAGCCTCGACCTTGCCGCCGGGCCGGTCTGGCGCGTGGCCTGCATGCGCCACGTCGACGGAAGCGCGCGGCTGCTGATCGTCGTGCATCACCTGAACATCGACGGCGTATCGTGGCGCGTTCTGCTGGAAGACCTGCAGTCGCTCTATGAACAACTGGCGCGGTCCGGCGAGCCCGTACTTCCCGCGAAGACGGCGGCGTACAAGGCCTGGGCCCTGTACATGCAGCAGTGGGCGCTATCGAAGGCGCTGGCGGCTGAACTGCCTTACTGGCAGCTGCAGCTGGCGGACAGCAAGGACATCCCACGCGATGAACCGCAAGTGCCGGCGCGCTTCAGCGACCGGGCGGTGGCGCACGTGCGGCTAGACCGGCAGACCACGCAAGACCTGCTGCGCGTCGCGCCCGCGGCCTACGGCACAGCCATCGACGACCTGCTGCTGGCCGCGCTGTCGCGAACGATCGCGAGCTGGACACAGCGCTCCAAGACACTCATCACGCTGGAAGGCCACGGGCGCGAGGGCGACGTCGCCGATCTCGACCTGAGCCGTACCGTGGGCTGGTTCACCAGCGCCTACCCCGTGCGACTGGCGGGTGGTGACCCGACAGGCGAACTGGGCGTGGCGCATTCGATCCGCCAGGTCAGTGCCGCGTTGCGCGCGGTGCCCAACAAGGGCGTGGGCTTCGGCGCGCTGCGCTACCTGCATGCCGACGAGGACGTGCGCGCCTCGCTGTCGGCGGTCGAGCCGCGCATCACCTTCAACTACCTGGGGCAGTTCGATCAGACCTTCGGCGGCGAATCGGCGTTCACGCCGACCAGTGGCGAATCCGCGGGGGCGGAGCGGGACGCGCGAGGCGCCTTGCCGAACTGGATCGAGATCATCGGCCAAGTGTTCGACGGCACGCTGTCCATCAGTTGGATCTACAGCCAGGAGATGTTCCGTGCATCGACCATCGAGGGCCTGGCGCAGGGCTATGGTGCGCAACTCGAGGAAGTGGTGCGGCACTGTGTTGCTGTCGGCAAGGCCGGCAGTGCTGCTGCAACGGCAGCTTGAGGAACGGCGGGCCGGCGCGGAGCCGGCCCGCGAGGAGGCTAGAACTTGTAGGTGACTTTTGCCCACGCACTGCGCGGCGTGCCCTGGGTGTAGCCGTTGTAGCCGCCCAGGCCGCTGTAGTAGCGCTTGTTGCTGAGGTTTTCGATGTTGAGCGACGCGCTCAACTGCTTGGTGAAGTCGTAGCGTGCCATCAGCCCCAGCAAAGTGATGCCACCCTGCGTGGCGGTGCCCAGGCCATAGGCTTCGTTGTAGTAGATGCCGCTCTGGTAGCTCACGCTGCCGCCGATCGTGAGCTTGCTCCATTCGCCGGGAAGGCGATAGCTCGTCGAGATGCGCAGCAGCCGGCGTGGCAGTGACGTGTTCAGCAGCACGTCGTTCGCGTCGCGCTTGGCGTAATGGGTGTAGCCGCCCATGATCTGCCAGCCGCGTGCGAGTTCACCCGACACGGTGGCCTCGAAGCCCTTGCTGCGCGCTCCCTTGACTGCGCGCGAGGGGATGGTGCCGTCGGCCAGCGGTTCCGCGCCGTCGATGTTCACTGCCAGATTGTCTTCCTGCGTACGGAACACGGCAAAGCTGGTGTTGAGCTTGCCGTCCATGTGCTCGCCCTTGACCCCGACCTCGACGTTGTGGCCGCGCTTGGGATCGAGCACGTTGTTGTTCACGTCCTTGGCCGTGTTGGGTTGGAAGATGTCGGTGTAGCTCGCATACACCGAGAACTCCTTGCTCACGTCGTACACCACGCCGAAGTAGGGAGTGAACACGCCGTTCTGTCGTGCTTGCGGCGAGTAGGTGGTGTTCGCGTAACCCTGCGCCCAGTTGGTCGAGTAGCCCTTGTTGCGGTACCAGGTGACGCGGCCGCCGATGATGACCGACAGGTCGTCGGTCGGACGCAGGCGGGTCGAGCCGTAGATGGCGCGCTGCTCAGTCTGTTCGCCGAAGCGGAGGGACGGATAGATGAAGTCGGGCCGCGGCGACGCGCCAATGTCGTAGAGGCTGACCGGCACCCGGTCGGCCGCGTCAGGCGTGGAGTTGGCGCTGAACACCGAGTAGGTGTAGCGGTTGACGTTCATCCCGAAGCTCGCCTGGTGCCTGCGGCCGAACAGCTCGAACGGCCCGGTGGCGTAGAGGTCGAAGGACTTGTTGCGGCCTTCGGCAGGGTTGTAGCCGCGATCCAGCTCGCCTTGCTGCGTGACCGGGTCGAAGTTGGAGGGGTAGAGCCACAGGTCGCCCCCCGCACGCTCGCGCCTGTTCTTGGCGAATGCGCCCTCGGCCTTCACGCGCCAGCCGTTATCCAGACGGTGCTCGAAGTTCAGGAAGAAGCGGTCGGTGGTCATGTCCCATGTGGACCACGGCGCACTGGAGTTGAACGACACAGGCAGGCGGGTGCGCGATCCATCGGCATAGAAAAGCGGTGTCTGGCCAAAGTTGGCGCCCTTGATGGCATTCTTCTGGTGCTCGTAGCCCAGCGCCACCGTGGTGCTGGGCGCGACATCGATCTCGACGATGCCGTAGAAAAGGTCCTCTCGGCGCTTCTTGTAGTCGGTGAAATTGTTGCCGTCCGAATGCGAGGCCACCACGCGGCCGCGCACGGTACCCGAGGTGTTCAGCTTTCCGCCGAGGTCGGCCTCGGTGTTGTAGCGATTCCAGGAGCCGAAGCCGCCCGACACATAGCCGGAGAACTCGGGCGTCGGGCGCTTGCGCACCAGGTTGATCGAGCCGCCCGGCGAGCCCACGCCATTGAGCAGCCCGGCCGCGCCGCGGATGACCTCCACGCGGTCGTAGATGGCGGTGCTAATCATGCTCGACTCGCCGGCCACGCTGTTGAAGGCCAGCGTGGGAATGCCGTCGATCATGGGGCTCAGGTCGAAGCCGCGTGACGAGTAGTTCACGCGCTCATCCTGCCTGTCCGCGACGATGCCTGGCGTCTGGCGCAGCACGTCGTTGAGGGAGACCAGGTTCTGGTCCTCGATCTGTTGGCGCGTGATCACGCTGACCGACTGCGGCGTCTCACGCAGCGACAGGTCCATGCGGGTGCCCGCGCCGGTGACCCGCGTGGTGTACGAGCCGCTTCCCTCGGTCGTGCCGTCGGCCGAGCCCTGGGCCGTCACGTTCACCTGCGGCAGCGTGGCGCGGTCCGACGAGACAGCCGGTTGGCGCTGCACCGTCACCTGCGAGGCGCCGCTGCGCGCGGCGACCAAGCCGCTGCCAGCCAGCAGCCGGTCGAGCGCCTGCTGCAGCGTGAAGCGCCCGGACAGTGCCGGAGCGCGCACGCCGGCCACCACATCGCCCGCTGCGAAGACCTGCATGCCGGTCTGACGGGAAAGCTCATTGAGCGCGGAGGCCAGCGATTGCGCCGGCACGTCGATATTGAACACCGCCGAGGCCTGGGTGGCGGGCTGCGCTTGGGCGACCCCGCTCCAGCCGACGAAGACCGTGCCGAAGGCGGTGGAGAGCGCGGCGCTCAAGAGGCGGTGGCGAGGCGAGAAACGCATGGGTCGAGGCTCCAAGTCTGAAAAAGGCGACGTATTGACTTTCGAACGCTGTCACCGGCCGGTTTGCGTGGCCGTGGCGTCGATACATGTAAGACGTTCGAATGCGAAAAATAGAGACAGGAACTTTGGCTTCCTGCCGAGCGATCGCGGCGCTCCCCGGCCTTCAGCGTGGTTGAAGCTCCACGCTGCCGTCCGCACGGTGGATCGCGGACAAGGGCAGGATCGACGGCAGCGCGGCAATCAGCCCCGTGGAGTCGTTGGTGCGAAAGCGTCCAGTCAGCCGCATGGCGCCGGTGCGTTGGCCCGTCGTGACGATGGGCTGGGTCCGGTAGCTGTTCACCGCGGCCAGTGCATCAGCGAGTGGCGTGTTCTCGAATACCAGCCAGCCGTCGCGCCAAGCGGAAAGCGCAGCGGTGTCGGCCTGCCGCACCGTGTCGGCTTGGCCATCGCGTATTTCCAGCAACTCGCCGCGCCGCAGGTCGATGGGTTCAGAGAAGGCATCGGCTTGGCGCTCCGAATGAGGCCGGCGCAACTTCACGCGCACGTGCCCGCGCTCGACGCCTACGGTGACGGGGCCGCCCCTGTCGCGCACCGTGAAGACGGTGCCGACCACCTCGATGACGGCCTCGCGCGTATGGACTCGGAAGGGCCTGCGGCTGTCGTGTGCCACCTCGAAGCGCACCTCACCGCGCGCAAGCCGCGCGATGCGGCGCTGTCGATACAACGTGACGTCGATCTCGCTTTGCGGCGCGAGATCGAGGAGGCTGCCCACGGCGCCTGCCCCCCTGGTCTCGCTGGTGCCATCCGGCAGCGTCACCTTCAGCATCTGCGTCGTGCGCGTTGCGTATGCCGCCTGAAAGACAGGCTGCTGCCAATACCACTGTGCGCCGCGGCCGGCAACGAGGCCGCCGCCCAACAGCCCGGCGATGGACAGCAACAGCTTGCGGCGTTGCGGCCCGCGCCGGGACGATACGCCGGCATGCGCCGACAGGGCGGCTTCAGGCTCGTCGAAGTGCGCGCGCAGGCCATCGGCCATGTCGCTAAGCGCGTCCCAGCGATGCCGCGCCTCCAGCAAGGCAGCCGCGTGCTCCGGCGACTTGCTGCGCCACTGGTTCATGGCCGCGCGGGCGCGCTGCGCGGCCTCGCCCGGCGCGATCTCGCCTTCGACAATCAGCGCGAGCGCACGCTCGATCAGCCGTTCGCGCGGAGCGCCGATCGCCATGCCGCCGCTCACGAGAAGTCTTCGGCGAGCGCAGTGTCGAAGCCTGCGTGGTTGTGCACGTGCTGCGGCTCGATCAGTTCGGCGCGCAGTTCGGCGAACACCCGCGAGCAATCGATGGTGGCGCGCAGCAGGTGCTTCGCCACCGCCATCTCGGTGATGTTCAGGCGCTGGGCGATCTCGGCGCGGGTGTGGCCGTAGGCACGGAACAGCAGAAACACCTCGCGTCGCCGCGGCGGGAGCTTTTCCATGGTGTCGACCACGCGCGCAAGCACGCGTTGCTGCGCCAGGATGAATTCACTGGAAGGTGCCACGAGGTGGGTGCCGAGCGTGGCGTGCGTGCCGACCCATTCCTGCGCCACCTTGCGGCGGCGCGCCTCGTCGATGCACAGGTTGCGGGCCACCCGAAAGAGCAGGGCGCGCGGCGATTCGATGCCGCCGTTCGCGTCGTCGCACGCGGCACCGCGCGGCTTCGTGGCCTGCGCGTACACCCGCTCGAAGCTCGACTGCGCGATGTCGGCCGCGTAGTGGGGATCCCTCAGGTCGCGAGTCAGCTGCCGGCGCAAGTCCGCATAGTGAGCTACAAGTTCCTGGACGAGGTCGCGCATCCGGCCGCCTTCTCGCAAGCATCGACGATAAGCCCCGGAAACCGGGCGTCGATCATGCTGGCGGTGCCGACATTGCGCTTCGGTGAACCCGGGGACGGGTGTTAATAAGAACTATTCTTATTGAGTGTATCACCGAGCCGCGTCCGAGGAACAGCAAATTTCAAAGAACGGCTGCCGCCTGAGGCGCGCGTTCTGCCGCTTGAGCCGCCGGCCGCGGATTCGCATTCAGCAGCGCCTGTCCGATCTCATCCGAGCGGATCGCCGTGACCGAGAGCAGCGTGTCGCTCAGGCCGTGGCTCATCTCGCAGGCGCCTTGCAGGAAGATGGCCGGCTTCAGTTCCGGTGCGGCTTGCAGCCGGTAGTGGCGGTCGACCGTGAAGTCGCCCAGGTACGGCGCGATCGGATCGAGCAGCGCCTTGTGGCCGTCGCGCTTGTAGCCGGTCGCGAGGATCACCACGTCGTAAGCCTGGCTGCCGCGCTGGCCGGTGTTCATGTCGTGCAGCGCCAGGTGGATGCCGTCTGCGGCCGCGCGCACCGCCGACACCTCGTGGCGGCGCAGGAAGCTGTGGCGCGCCACGCCGGCCACGCGCTGGCGATAGAACACGTTGAAGATCTGCTGGATCAATTCCAGGTCGGGCGCGGCATAGTTGGTGTGCCAGAACTCCTCCAGCAGCTCGGCACGCTCGGGCTCCGAGCGGTTGAAAACGAAGTCGGTGAAGTCGGCATTGAAGATCTCGTTGACGAAGGGACTGTCATCCGACGGCTTGATCGAGCGGGCCCGCATGATCAGGTCGACCGCGGGCTTGTTCGGGTGGCTCTGCAGGTCCATGAAGAGTTCGGCAGCGCTCTGCCCCGCGCCGACGATGGCGATGCGCTTGGCATCCGGATGCCGGGCAATCGCCTCGAGGTAGCTGCTCGAATGGAAGACGCGCGCGTCGCCCCTGAAGGGCAGGAAGCGCGTGGGAACGTTCGGTACACCACCCACGCTCACCACCAGGTTGCGCGCCAGCCGTTCGCGCACGGCGCCGCCCGCTTCGCGCGAGCGCACCCGCAGCAGTTGCACATCCGTGCCGCGCATCTCCGGAAGCACCTCGAACACCGCCTCGCCGTAGGCGCAGCGGTCCTCGAACTGCGCGGCGGCCCAGCCCAGGTAGTCGTTGAACTCGTGGCGGCTCGGGAAGAAAGTCTTGAGGTTGACGAAGTCCTGCAGGCGCTGCTTCTCATGCAGGTAGTTCAGGAACGTGAAGCGGCTCGCGGGGTTGCGCAGTGTCGCCAGGTCCTTGATGAAGGAGATCTGCATGTGCGCGTTGTCCAGCAGCATGTTCTTGTGCCAGACGAAGCCCGGCTGCTTCTCGATGAACAGCGCATCCACGAACTGGCCGTGGTGGCGTTTCTCGTCGAGGGCGATCGCCAGGGCGATGTTGGACGGGCCGAAGCCGACGCCGATCAGGTCATGGATTTGCATAGGGTGTCCTCGATGGGAAGTTCGGCGCCCTTGGCCGAAGTTGGCGAAATGCTCGACTCCCCTTGGGGAATCCAGAGGGCCTCGCCGAAGAAGCGTTCGCGCAGCAGCACGCCGAGCATGGCCCGCTTGTGCGGAAAGTCGAACTCCTTGACGTGGGCATAGCCGCAGCGGCCCAGGCTCTTGATCATCTTGTGGTTGTCCGCGCGCGGCTCGATCACGATGCGCTGCGTGCGGCAGTCGTCCAGGAACAGGTAGTGCGACACGGAAGGCATCCACGCCGTGAGGAAAGGCTTGCCACGAAAGCGCGGCTCGCCGATCAGCGCATGCCAGCCGCGGTCGTGGTCACCGGCGTCGCAGAAGGGCGCAATGCGGTCTTCCTTGGCCCAGTACGCCTCGAAGTAGCCGAATGCCTCGCCGTCGAGCCGGCCGACGAGCCCGGTGACGCGCGGATCGGCGGCAATGGCCTCGAGGTAGGCGCGGTGCCTGGCGAGGTCGCCCTGTTCCTCCCAGAAGTGGGCCACCACCGGGTCGTTCATCCAGCGGTTGAAGGCTGGGAGGTCGCGCTCGATGTCGACGGCGTCCAGTGTCAGCGTCTGCGACAGCCACGGAATGTGGCGCTGGTAGACGGTGCCCGATGGCTTGGCCGGGCGCAACGGATGGCGCTTGCCCTGGCTCATGGTGTAGCGCTGCGCGAAGGGCTCGCGCGGGTTGCGCTGCCACACGCGAGGCAATTGCCAGAAGGCTTCGCGCGAGACGATCGCCGGCCGCGAACCGGAAGCCTCGCTTGCCGCACCCGCGTCCACCAACCGTGCGATGCGCGACGCAGGCACCTGCAGCAAGAGCAGGCCATGCCCGGGGTGACGCACGAAGGCCGCCTCGATCGCTGCCAGCAGATGAGGCTCCTCGGGTTCGGTGACGCTGTCGCCCGGCCATTCCAGACGCAGCGAATCGGCTTGCTCGCGCAACGCCCATTGGCTCGCGCCTTCCTTGCTCGCCTGCGGTCCGACGGTCAGCCTCGCCCCGTCGAGCCGCACTTCGAGCGGATGGCCATCGGGATGCGCATGGAACACCCAGGCTCCGATCGAAGCCGGCGTGATCGGCGCTGCGGAGACGGCCGGATGGCAGAACGCGTCGGCCAGCGTCCGCGCGATCGCGGTGCGCAGCGTGTCGGCTTCCTCCACCACCTGGCTCAGGCGCGCGAAGTCGTGGACCATGCCCTCGTGCACGTCCAGCTGTGTGCGCACGCCGGCGGCCTGAAGTCGCTGCGCATAGGCCTTGCCCTCGTCCACCAGCGGGTCGTACTCCGCCAGCACGATGTGCGCGGGCGCCAGGCCCGACAGGTCTTGTGCGGCCAGCGGCGCGAAGCGCCAGTCCTGCCGATCCTCGTCGCTGCGCAGGTAGTGGTCGAACATCCACTGCAGCGTGCGCTGTTCGAGCAGATGCCCGCGCGCGTAACGCTGGTGCGAGGCGCTGTCCTGTCGGATGCTGGTGCATGGATAGAGCAGCAGTTGCAGCAGCGGTTGCGGGCGGCCGGCTTCACGCGCGGCCAGTGTCAAGGCGGTGGCCAGCGTGCCGCCGACGCTGTCGCCGCCGAAGGCCACGCGCGTTGTGTCGAGGCCGTGCGAGCCGCCGTGCGCCAGGAGCCACGCCGCGGCGTCCTCGGCGTCGTGGAACGCAGTCGGAAACTTGTGCTCCGGCGCGAGCCGATAGTCGACCGCCAGCACCGCGCAGGGCGTGCGCAGCGCGATCGCGCGGCACAGTGCGTCGTGCGAGTCGAGGCCGCCGACCACGTAACCGCCGCCGTGAAAATACAGCAGCGTCGGCAGCAGCGCTGCTGTGTCGACGCCCCGGTAGAGCCTGGCCCGCAGCGTCGCGCCGTCGCGCGCCTGAAAGCCGATGTCCTCGACCGGCAGGTCGGGGCCGACGCCGTCCAGCGCCAAGGTCGACTGGTCGTAGCTCTCGCGGGCCTGCGCGGGCGACATCTCGCACATGGGCGGGCGCCCGTCTTCTTCGGCGAGAGTGGCCAGTTCGAGGAAGGCTTCGAGATCGGGATGCAGTGGCATGGGGAATCGCAGTGGCACCGATGAATGGATGCTTAACCGCAAATGACGCGCGGCCAGTGCGTTTGTTTAAGCAGCCGTCTTGCGGAATTCCGGCGCCAGCGGACATGCGCCGCAATAGCCTTCTTCGGGCAGCAGGTAGTAGAGACAGCACTGCCGGTGCAGCGAGAGATGCTCGGGCATGCCCGAGTGCATCCGCACGACCTTGCGTTGCACCGCGAACATCGGATTCTCCTCGCCGTCCCAGCGCGGCTGATGCAGCAGGTACTGGAGGTCTTTCGCGATGGATGGCGCATGCCCGCTCAATGCCAGTCCTTGTTCGAGCACGGGCTCCAGGTAGCGCGCCGCGTTGCCCCACAGAATCTTCGGCGCAATGCGCGTGAGACGTGTCAGTTGCTCGAAGAGCGGGGCCAGGTGCTCACCGAGCAGTCCCGCGTAGCGCGCCGCCGTGTCGGCGCCCGGAAACGGCTGCCCTTCGTGCGGAATGTGAAAACGTTGCGGCACGGCCCCTTCGGCCAATGAAAGCCAGACCTGCGCCGGCGCCATCGGAAAGACGTGCTGCAGCAGGCTGGCCGCCGCCGTCACCGGTGGCAGCAGGGCATTCAGGTAATGCATGCTCCAGGCCGAGGCCACCGGGCGCAGGTCGGGCTTGCGCACCCGCAGGTGGCGCGCGTGCGCCTGCAGCAGCCCGGCGAGCAGCGCGGGATCGGCGACGAGGTCGGCCACCCGCAGCGCGCCGGCCGGTGGCTGCGGCGCACATGCCAGCGCCTCGCCGTAGGCCGCCCATTCGCCCTGGAAGATCGGCACCAGCAGGGGAATCATCGAAAAGGCGCAGCCGCGCAAATGAAGCTCATCGCTGATGGAGACGGATCGGGCGCCCCCGGGTTTAGTGCGGCGCACTGGTCCACGAAATTGCGACGCGCGGATGACACGCGCTAAACATACGGCGGCGGGTCGCGTCTATCCACGCATCCACAGCAGTCCGGCCTCCCGAATGCGATGAACTCCCGACACCAGGCTCCTTCCGATCCGGCTTTCAGCGAGGCCTGGCGGCTTTTTCGCGCGCTGCACGACGCGCCGTCGCTCGACCGCGCGCAAAAGCTGGTCCTGTGGCTGGGGCGCGATGCGAAGCATGTGCGTGCTTTCGACGAGGCGCTGACGCTCTGGGCGCTGGCCGGTGCGGCAATGGTCGGCTCCGCGTCCGGCGAAGAATCCAGGCACGAATCGACGCTGCAATAGCGGCACCGGCGCGCGCTAAACATTCCGGCCGCCGGACCGTCTTACCCGTCATGCAAACCCAACCCGCCAGCGCCAAGGCGTCCGACCTTCTTCGGCTGCTGCAACCCTTCACTCCCTGGATCGCGCTCTCGTCCGTCACCGGCATCGGAGCGGGCGTGGCCACCGTGGCGCTGCTGGCAACCATCAACGAGGTGCTCAGCCGACCCGGCGGCATGGCCGGCGGCCTGCTGCTGACCTTCGTCGCGCTGTGCGCCCTGGCGCTCGTCGGCCGCGCGGTGTCCGACATCTCGAACAACGTCGTGGGCCAGCGGCTGGTCGCGCAGGTGCGCAAGGACCTGGCCCAGAAAATTCTCGCGGCGCCCATCGATGCGCTGGAGCGCTACCGCATGCACCGGCTGATGCCCGTGCTCACGCAGGACGTGGACATGATCAGCGACGTGGCCTTCATGCTGGCCGCCACCATGATTTCCCTGGCCATCGCGCTGGGCTGCCTGGGCTACCTCGCGTGGCTGTCGCTGCCGCTGTTCGGCCTGCTGGTGGTGGCGATGCTGATCGGCGTGGCAGTCCAGACCTGGGCCCACGGTCGTGGCATCGCGGGCTTCTTCCAGTCGCGCGAACAGGAAGAGCTGCTGCACAAGGCCTACCGCGGCATCAGCGAAGGCGCCAAGGAACTGCGCATGCATCGTGCCCGCCGCGCCAGGGTGTACGAGGAGCAGATCGCCCGCACCGTCGACAACATCCGCGACATCAACCGCCGCGCGATCAACATCTTCGTGCTGGCCACGTCCTTCGGCTCGGCACTGTTTTTTCTGCTGATCGCGCTGATCCTCGGCTGGGCCGCCTGGCGCACGACCGACCCGGTGGTGCTCAGCGGCTTCGTGCTCGTGCTGCTGTTCATCAAGGGGCCGATCGACCAGATCGTCGGTGCCCTGCCGCACCTGGGCCGCGCCAGGGTGGCGTTCGAGCGCATCGCCGACCTGTCGGCCCGCTTCGCCACGCCGGAGCCGCACCTGCACCTCGGCTCCCCGCCGACTTCACCGCCGCTGCGCAACGCCATCGAGCTGAGCGGCGTGCGCTACGCGTTCGACACGCCAGAGGGCAGCGAGGCCTTCTCGCTGGGGCCGGTCGACCTGCAGATCGGGCGCAGCGAGATCGTCTTCGTCGTGGGCGACAACGGCTCGGGCAAGACCACGCTCATCAAGCTGCTGCTCGGGCTCTACGTGCCGCAGCAGGGCGAGGTCGTGCTCGACGGAAAGCCCATCACACCCGAGACGCGCGACGACTACCGCCAGCTGTTCACCACCGTGTTCTCCGACTTCTATCTGTTCGAGGATCTCGTTGCCGGCGAGGAGGGCGGCCACCAGGCGCTGCCCGAGACCGCGCTGCCCTACCTGCAGCGGCTGGAGATCGCGCACAAGGTGTCTGTGAAGGACGGCGCGTTCAGCACCACCGATCTGTCTACGGGCCAGCGCAAGCGGCTCGCGCTGGTGCACGCCTACCTGGAAGGCCGCCCCGTGCTGGTGTTCGACGAATGGGCCGCCGACCAGGACCCGACCTTCCGCCATCTTTTCTACACCGAGCTGTTGCCCGAGCTGCGCGCCAAAGGGCATTCGCTGGTGGTCATCTCGCACGACGACCGCTACTTCCACGTGGCCGACCGCATCGTCCACATGAAGGCCGGGCGCATCGCGCAGGACACCAAGGCGCCGGCGCCAGGCCTTGCGGCCTGAACGCACGGCAACACGGGCAGCAGCGGAAGGTGCGCAAGTCGACGGCAGTGTCAGGCACGCACGGGGCGCAGGTGCCGGCGAGCAGTGGCTTTTCAGAGCAACTGCGCAGCCTGGGTATTCGGCCCACCGTCATTCGTCTGTGCGTGCTGCAGACGCTGGCGGAAAGCGATTCGCAATGGCTCGGTGGCGAGGAAGTGTTTCGCCGCATGCTCAAGCGCGGCACGGCCACCGGCCTGGCGAGCGTCTACCGCGTGATCAAGGAGCTGGAAAAAGCCAGGCTCGTGCAGCGCGAATGGGAGCGCGGCCTGGGTGGCGCGCGCGCGGTGCACCGGCTGCGGCGCACGCAAACGCCAGAAAGCACGGTGCGCCTGCGCTGCGGGGGCTGCAACGCGAGCGTCGAGGTGGTCGACGAGGCATTGCACGAGGGCCTGCTGCGCGCGGCGCAGGCGCATGGCATGCCGGCAGGCGGGCCCTTCACGGTGCAGCTCGCCTGCGCGCGGGCGGACTGCGTTCGTTGAGACGCGGGGCCGGCCTCGTTCGCGGCGCAACGCGGTGCTCATTGAAGCGCCACTTCGAACAGGGAGCGAATCAACGGCCGGTCCTTGCGCACCGCCAGGCAGCATAGCGAGTAGCTGATCGACAGTTCGCTGTCGTCGATCTGGACCGCGGCGAGGCCGGGCAGGGGAATGAACTCCACCTGGGTGACAAAGCCAATGCCCATGCCGTTGGCGACCGCGTGAAGGATGGCCTCGCGGCTGTTGATTTCCATGACGCAGTTCAGGTGCACGTTCTTTTTCTGGCATGCGCGTTCGACGCGATGGCGGGTCTTCGATCCGGCCTCGCGCAGGATGACCGCCTCTCCCGCGATGTCACCGGTGCCGATCGAGGGGCGTGCCATCCATGGATGGTTTTCGGGCACAACGGCTACGATCCGCTCGTCGCGATAGGGGGCAATATGCAGCCCCTCGATCGCCGCCGGCTCCACCATGATGCCGACGTCGATGTCGAAGTCCTGCAGGCCCCGCAGTGTGGCGTCTTCGGAGCCGATCGAGACGGTCAGTTCCAGTGAGGGATGCGCCTGCCGGAAGTTGTGCGCGAGTTCCAGCGCGATCGGCGGAGACACCGCACCCACACGGACCACGCCGGCCTTGAGCTTGTGCGCGCTCTGCAGGAACTGGATTGCTTCCTCCTCCTGTCCGAACAGCCCCTGGGTGATCGCATAGAGCCGTTCTCCCACGGCGGTGAGCCGGACGCTGCGGCCGGTGCGAAGGAAGAGTTCGACCCCGAAACGTGTTTCCAGCGCCTTGACCTGGTCCGTCACCGTGGGCTGGCCGATGTGCAGATAGTGCGCCGCCGAGGTGAAGCCGCCTGTCTTTGCCACGGCATGGAAGCAACGAATTGATTTGTAGTACTGGTGAAACATGGAGGCGATCCTCGCGGGAGGCTAGGGCCTGGTGGCTGGATCCATCGATTTTCGACGATGCGGCCATCGGAAATGCGATTGGACGCGATGGTGGCCGGCTTCGACACTGCCCACCCAAGCAGAACGCGCGACATGGCGCGATGCACAAAACGGCCATTTCAGGAGAAAGCCCAGATGCTTCACGCATTTCACAACCCAGTTTCCATTCACTGCGGCCAAGGCAGCCTCGGGCAGCTTCCAGGCATCCTTGCCGGTCGGCGTGTGGTGGTCGTCACGTTTCCGGAAGCGCGCGAGCTTGGGCTGGTCGCACAGCTGCGCGAGCTCCTGAAAGACTCTTTGCTCGGAGTCATCGACGACGTGCGCCCGAACCCCGATGTGGCGCACCTGTCGGCCCTCTACAACCGATTCTGGGAGTCGGCCGAGGCCTGCGACGCCGTCGTCGCCGTGGGCGGCGGCAGCGCGATCGACACCGCCAAGGCGTTGATGGTCGGCACGGCCAGCGGCCGTTTCGACGAACTGGTGGGTCTGCTTGCGGCCGGCAGGCCCTTCGTGCCGGCCAGCGTCAAGCCGCTGATAGCCGTGCCGACCACGGCGGGCACCGGCAGCGAGGTGACGCCTTGGGCCACGATCTGGGATGCCGCGAACCAGAAGAAGTATTCGCTGCACCTGGATGCTACCTGGCCGGAGGCGGCCATCGTCGATCCCGACCTGATGCTCTCGGTGCCGGCGGGCACCACCATTTCGACGGGGCTCGATGCGCTGTCGCACGCGCTGGAGTCGGTGTGGAACGTGAACGCGAACCCGATCTCAGACGCCTTGGCCATCTCCGCCGTCGAAGACATTTTCGAGTGCCTGCCGGCACTGGCTTCCGACCTTCGCAACATCGAATTGCGCGAGCGCATGGCGCTGGCTGCGCTCAAGGCCGGGCTTGCGTTCTCCAACACGAAGACGGCCCTGGCCCACTCCATCTCATATGAAATGACGCTGCGGCACGGATTGGCGCACGGCATTGCCTGTTCGTTCACGCTGCCGCTGGTTCTCGAGAAGGCATGGGCACGATCCCCCGATCGGGACCGCACGCTGCGGCGCCTCTTCGGGCCGGACCTTCGCATCGCCGCCCGGCGTCTGCGCGACTTCCTGCAGGGACTCGGCGTGAAGACCGAGTTCGCGGACTACGGCGTGGCGGACAGCGAAGCCGCTGCCATGATCGCGCGCGCGATGGACGGGGCGCGCGGAAAGAACTTCATCGGGGCGGTTTCCGCCTAGCCGGTCGAAGCAGTAGAGCGAGCAGAGCGTCGAGAAAAAATGCCGGCATCGAAGCCGGTCCCACGGACCCACGTCCGTCAAGAACAGGAGACAAAAATGGAATTGGCAAATCAAGGCTTGCAGGCCGGCGCGTATGCGCAGCCTCTGGAACATTCATTCCGGCGCGCGCAGTGGCGAATGCTGCTGGCCGCCATGTTCTGCTATTTCTTCTTCTATACGGGCCGACAGACATTCGGTTTCGCCATCCCGGGGCTGCAGAAGGAGTTCGGACTGTCGAAGGAGGTGCTCGGCTGGGCATCGGCCAGCCTTCTCTGGTGCTATGCCATCGGCCAGGCCATCAATGGCAACCTGGCTGACAAGTTCGGCGGGCGCCGCGTGATGACGACCGGCGCCGTCCTGTCGTGCGCGGCGAACTGGGTGGTGAGCTTCGCCGTCGGCTTCAAGAGCCTGGCGATTCCCTGGGGCGTCAACGGCTACTTCCAGGCGCTCGGCTGGGCGCCGGGCAGCCGCCTGCTGTCGAACTGGTGGGGTGCCGCAGAGCGGGGCAAGGTTTTCGGCTGCTACACCTTCGCCGCCGGCTGTGCATCGGTCCTGTCCTTTGTCACGTCCATCGTGGTGGTGAACGTGCTGCAACTGGATTGGCGATGGATCTTCAGGCTGCCCGTGCTGCTGATGCTCGTCGGCGGCATCGCGTTCTACCTGATCGCACGGGAGCGCCCCGAGGACCTCGGCTTCAAGTCGCCCGACACGGGTATCGCTAATGCACAGGACGCGAAGGCGGCAGGCCTGCAGAGCACGTCCGAAGAAAGCTCCTGGTCGCGCTACAAGGCGGTCATCGGCAACCCGAAGCTGCTCATCGCGGCGCTTTCCATCGGTTTCCAGAATGCCGCGCGGTACGGGCTGATCGTCTGGGTACCGGTGCATTTCCTCGGCAAGGACTGGAGCAAGATGTCCGGCGGGATGATCGATCCCGTGTGGATCTCCGTCGCGCTGCCAGTGGGCATGGCCTTCGGTGCGCTCACCAACGGATGGATCTCGGATCGCGTCTTCGGCTCCAAGCGCTACAAGGCCATCGTGCTCTACATGCTGCTCGGCGCTGCCGCCTCCGTCGGCATGTATGTGCTGCCCACCAGCGTCGGCGGCCTGGCGCTGCTTTTCCTGGCCGGCTTCTTCGTCTACGGTCCCGCCTCTTCGTTCTGGGCCCTGTGTCCTGACCTCGTCGGGGCCAAGCGGTCGGGAACTGCCACCGGCGTCATGAACTTCTTCTCGTACCTGCTGGCGGGCCTCGGCGAACCGCTGATCGGACGGTTGCTGGATCACTCGGGCAACACCTCGATGGTCTTCCCGATCGTGGCCACGAGTTGCCTCATCAGCGCTTTCATCGCGCTGTTCATTCGTCGCTGAGGACCCCCTTGCGTTCGTTCTTTACTATTTTTCCCTTGAGGAGCCCTTTCCCAATGAAGCCTGAATCACTCGAAGTCAACGCCCGCAGCTACCGCT